>JBAUEH010000091.1:0-24871 GCA_049678505.1 Candidatus Acidiferrales bacterium | reverse complement strand
CCTGAAATCGCAGCGCGGTTATACACGCCGTAGGGCCAGCCCGTTTCAATCGAACCCAGGTTGCTCAAGTCCACCACATTCGACACGTTGTACAGCCCCTTGCCCTGCACTACGCGCCGCAGCAACGCCTCGGACGATGGCCTGTACTTCGACGGATCCATTCCCCAACGGCGAAACATCCCGCGCACGGCGACAATGACCTCGGCTTCCGCGAGCGATTCCACCGTGAACTTCCGCCGCAGCCGCGCGCACTCTTCGTCAATTTCGCGCACGAGGTCCGCGTTCGCCAGTGCAACCGTTACTTCATCTGCTTCGACGATTCCTAGCCGCACTCCCGGAATTTCAATCGCAATATCCAATTCCTCTTCTCCGCAAAATCCCCTGCTATCATAGCCCGCGACAGTTTCTCAGGCTCAATCGGAGCATTCTTATCTTAAGGTCGGGCGAGTTGCATCACGACAAATTTCAAAACGGGATCGTGCTCTTCAATTCCGGGGAGTTTTTCAAAGCGCACGAAGTCTGGGAAGAAATCTGGCTGGCCGCGCCTGAACCCGAAAAAACTTTCCTGCAGTGCCTGATTCAACTCGCCGCCGCGTTCCATCATTATTCGCGCGGCAATCGCGCCGGCGCGCAATCGCTCGTCACCGCCGCGCTCGAAAAACTGGAGAAATTCCCCGGCAACTATTCCGGCATCAACCTCGCCGCTCTGTGCGTGGCCGTTCGCGAATGGCTCGCCGCCCCGCTCAACCATCCGGCCTGTGTTCCCGTTCCCGCCCCCACAATCCAATCCCCTTGAAACTTGCTAGCTGGATTTTCCCGCCCGCTTCGCCTGCAAGCTTTATTCATCCACAATCAGCTCGCCCTTCATTCCCATGTGCCCAAACCCACAAAACTTGCAGCACTTGAAGGGATAACTTCCTGGCGTCTTCGCCACAAACTCAATCGTCACGGTTTGCCCTTTCGGTATCGTCCAGCAATCCTGCGGCGCCGTAAATTCCAGCCCCGGCGAACTCTTCGTGTCTCCGCCATCGGGATAGACATTGATCTTGAATCCGTGCTGGTGATCCAAGGCGGTGATGCGCAACTGCACTTTCGTTCCCTTTTTCACGTGCACTGGCGTCGGCGTAAAGTTGTATTTCTTCGCGGTCATGTCGATCACTTGCACGTTCTGGCCCGACGCCTGTTGCCGGGCCGGATTGACGCTCGAAAACGAACCACTGGCCATCCATCCTGCAGTTATCAGGAGCAAAAACGCGCGCAAGAATATTTTCAACGGCCGCCTCCCCTTCATTTTTCTCATTTGCAGGCTCTGCGTACGATGCCCTATCACTCTCGTCCATGCAAGGAATTTCCCGCTACTGCCGCGCAGTCTGGTAATTCACCCCCGTCTCAAGTATTGGACGCAGCAACCGCCCTTCCGTCGCATCCGATCTCCATTTCCTTTGCCCGTCCCCTGCATCTCGCATCTAGCCTCCCGCCTCCGGAATGGGTACTATAATTCAGCGACGCTTAATTTGGACTGCATTCGAAAGCCGTTGCCCGCCAAATGACTTCAGCGCATTCGCCTGACGCCTTCCCTGGCATAAGCCAACAAAGTTCCTCGCCGCAATCCGGCGCTTCCCTCGAAATCACGGCTTTGCTCGGCCGCCTCGATTTGCCGACCGACGGGGTACGCGATTATTGCAAACACTTATCCCAAGCCTTCGCGCGGCGCGGCGATCGCATGGACGTCATCGAATTGCGCTGGGAAAATAACGGTTGGCTAAAAACGCTTCGCAGCCTCTGGAAGCAAAGCCGCGCCTGGAAGCATCGCCGCGTTCTCCTTCAATATACGGCGCTGATGTGGTCGCGCCGCGGTTTTCCCGTCCGCGCGCTCGCCGTGCTGGCAATTTTGAAATGGCGCCGCGTGCGCCTCGGCGTAGTTTTCCACGACGCCGGATATGCGCCCGCGCGCGGCTGGATTCGCCGCATCCGCGTCGCTTGCCAGATTTTCACCATGCGCGCCGCGTTTCGCCGCGCCGAATTCCCAGTGCTGACCGTGCCTGCGACGAAAATATCCTGGCTTCCTCGCGATTCGCGGCGCGCCGTCTTCATTCCCGTAGGCGCGAATTTTCCGGCGGATGGCACCGTAGATATGCAAGCGAATCTACCATCGGCTCCGACCGTTGCTGTGTTTGGCGTCACTGAGGGTCCTCACATCGCTCCGGAAGCAGGCGACATCGCCTACGCGATGAAACACGCCGCAGGCAAAGTCCCGCACTTGCGCCTCATGGTTCTCGGCCGAGGCGCCCTCGAAGCAGAATTAGCTTTGCGCAAAGAACTCGCCGGCACGGACATTGCGCTTTCGGTTTCCGGAGTACTCCCCGCCGAAGAAGTTCGCGCGCGCCTGGCGCAAGCGGACGTTCTGCTTTTCGTTCGCGGCCCTATCTCCAGCAGGCGGGGCAGCGCGATTGCTGGAATCGTGTGCGGCCTTCCGGTGGTCGGCTATCGCGGCGGAGACACGGCTCCGCCCATCACGGAAGCCGGCGTGCTGCTCGTCGAAAACAATGATCGCAACGCGCTGGCCGAGGCTCTCACCCGCGTGCTCACCGATGGCCAGTTGTATCAGGATCTCTGTCAGCGGGATATCGTCGCCACCATAAAGCATTTTTCGTGGGACGCTATCGCCGCGCAATTCGTTCGCGCGCTCACCGGTGCTTCCGCGTAACTCTGCCCTGCACCACCCGCCTATCGCCCATTCGCGCACGCCGATAGAACTGCATAGATCAGTCTTCCCATTTGCCCGTTGGCGAAAAAAACTCAAGCCCCACAACGAACCGTCCACGAGCGCCCTCGATAGGTTTGCAGTACACGATGCGGCCATGTGCGCGAAATGTGCCCTTCAGGGCTTGCACCAGCACGCGATCACCCTGTCTCCAGGGGACGGCAGCGAAAGCGCGAGCGCCGTGGCGGCTAACATCCTCTATCGCCAAGGTTTCCGACGATTCGGGCCGGTCGAGCAAAGAAACCCGGATCGCTGCCTTGGCGGGCGTGCGTGCCTCCATGCGCGGCATCTGAGGGGTCATGCCACCTCTTCAATAACAAGAAGCAGGATATGCTGTCCTTTGGGGGGTAAGGGCAGAGCTTCCAGTACCGAATAGTCTAAAGGTATGAGAGCGTCAATCGGGTGGACCCTGGGGGTGCCTGGTAAGTATTTGAGCCTAGCGTAGTCGGTCAAACTCCACCTTGCCACCAGGTTTCCCGAGCGCCCTTCGCAAATTGCGCCGGGAGTCCGGCGCGCGAACATGCAAATGGACAGGGCCTGTGGAACGGGATGCGAAGATTCAGTTAGAATGAATTCCGCAGTCAAAAGGCGCCGCACGCGAGGACTTTATGGCTCTGCGAGACAATCTGGATGCGCGGCGTGCGGGAGCGAAGGCTCGCTTCTCGCCCGAGGATCTCGCGGTGATGCATTGCGCTACCGAAGATCTGCGCAACTCCGGTGTACTGCAACGCGCCCTGAAAATCGGCGACACCGCGCCCGCATGGGAGCTGCCCAATTCTCGCGGCGCCACTCTCCGCTCGCGCGAACTTCTTGCGAAAGGCCCGCTGGTTCTCACTTTTTTTCGCGGCGTTTGGTGAGCGTACTGCAAACTGGAGCTGGCAGCTCTGGAAGAATCCTTCGCTGAATTCCAATCCTTAGGAGCCACGCTTCTCGCGCTCTCGCCGCAACTTCCGGAACACTGCGCTGCCACACGGGAAAAGGCTCATCTTTCTTTCGACGTTCTGAGCGACACTCACAACGAAGTTGCGCGGCGCTTTGGAATTGTTTTCCGTTTGCCGGATGATCTGGCGGAAATCTACAAGAAGTTCAACATGGACCTCGCGAAATTCAATGGCGATCCTTCCTGGGAATTGCCCTTGCCCGCGCGCTACGTGATCGACCGCGAAAACATCCTTCGCGCCGCCGACGTGAATGTCGATTACACCATTCGTCCCGAGCCCGGCGAAACGCTTGCTGTTCTGAGGAATCTGCGCGGCGCCGCTTCGCGCGGAGAGCGATAGCTTTCCCCGTCAACTTCACTCTGGCGATTTCTTGTCCTGCGTTGCCATTGCCAACTCACAAAAAAAACGGCGGATGAAAAATCCGCCGTTCGCCGCCAACAATTCCGCCGCGAAACAAACTATACTTTCGCTTTTTTCGCTTTATACCAATCCGCGTTTATTGCGGTGTAGCCCGACCATTTCTCCGGCAAATCCTCCAACGCGAAAATCGCCGTCACCGGACACACCGGCACGCACGCGCCGCAATCGATGCATTCGTCGGGATTGATGTACAACTGCTTCTCCGGCTCAAAATCCGCTTCGTCTTTGCGCGGATGAATGCAATCGACGGGGCAGACGTCCACGCAAGCTGAATCTTTGGTTCCGATGCAAGGCTCCGCAATCACATACGCCATTTAATCTTCTCTCCAAAAGACACTCTGATTATAACAGCCATCCATAGCGAAGGTAAATGCTGCCAAATAATTGGCCGGAAGTAAATCCACGAGTGCAATTCGTGGGCTTGCGCCGGCGAGGAGGTCCGGCGTGCGAAAGTAAACACAAGAGAGCGAACCAGTTCGAAGCGAAGGAGCGCTGAGCGGATAAAATGAAAGATTGATGAAGGGCACAATGAGAACGCGAGTGAAATTAGCGGATGCGATTCTTGCGGCGGGGATTTTGTGCGCAGGAATTGCGGCCGCCAGCGCCACAGTGGCCCGCACCCGCGGGAACGGAGCGAGCGCGGCGGCAGTGATAAGCGGCGGAAGGAACCAAGGCGCGGCGGGGCGCGCAGCGAGTGCGCAAAAAACGGAAGGCTTGCCGCTGATCGATTTGGCAGGCTACCAGAGGCTCGTGGCGAAATACAAAGGGAAGCCGGTGCTGGTGAATTTTTGGGCGACCTGATGCGTGCCGTGCCGGACGGAATATCCGATGCTCGTCGGTCTGGCAAAAGAATACCAATCGAAGGGCGTGGTCTTTCTCGGAGTCAGCTACGATCAGCAGCAGGACCTGACTGCGGAGGAGGATTTTCTGGCGATGTACCGCCCGGTTTTTCCGAATTACCGGCAGAAGCCGGGAATCGATGCGGCGGCATTCAATCGCGGCGTGGATCGTTTGTGGAATGGCGAACTCCCCTCGACGATTTTCTACCGGCGCAATGGGATGCTGCTGATGCAGTTCTATGGAAGGCGCCCGCGCGCCGAATTCGAAAAAGCAATTCAGAGCTTGCTGGCCGATCCCTTTAGCGCAAGAGAGCCTACGAAAACCGGCAGGTAACTCAGCATCATCTTCCTCAGTTTCTTCCAGCACACCCGATGAGATTTGTATTCCCTCGTGCGCGACGGCATTTCCATGCTGATTCCGGGCAGCGGCGCCGTCCCGCCGTGCGGCAAATTCGTGGCGGAGGAATTTGAATGACAGTAAGATAATTGGCGGGTGATTTTCGCTGAACGATTCGGCGCGTAACAGAAATTCATTCGGCGCAATTTGGGGAGGCAATCATGTTGAAGACTCGGGGAAACAGGATCACGTGGCTCGGACATGCGACATTTCAAATCACGCTGGCAAACGGCAAAGTGGTTTTGCTGGACGCATGGGTGGACGGAAATCCGGTGTGTCCCAAGGATGCGAAAAAATTGAAGCGTGTGGACACCATGCTCATCACACACGGGCACGGTGATCACATCGGCGACGCCGTGGCGATTGCAAAGAAGTTCAAGCCGCAAGTGGTCGCGATTTACGAAACGGCGGCGTGGCTGGAGTCAAAAGGCGTGAAGAACGTGATCGGGATGAGCAAAGGTGGAACGGTCAAGGTGGGAGAAATTGAAGCGACCATGGTGCACGCGATTCATTCGAATGGAATTCAGGACGGCGACAAAATGATTTATGGCGGTGAGCCGGCCGGATACATCGTGCGGTTGCCGGGTGGCCTGACGATTTATCATGCAGGCGACACCGCGGTGTTCAGCGACATGAAATTGATCGCGGAATTATACGCGCCGGAAGTGGCCATGCTGCCGATCGGCGACTTTTACACCATGGGGCCGCGCGAAGCGGCCATGGCCATTCGGCTGCTGAATGTGAAGCACGTCATTCCCATGCACTATGGGACTTTTCCAGCGCTGACCGGAACACCCGAAGAGTTGAAAAAGCAGACGCAGGACATCGCCAGGCTCGAGATTCACACCATCAAGCCGGGCGAAAGCATCGAGTAGAAAAAGGCGTGACGTGTGGTCCGTGACTCATAAAAAACGAGAACCAAAAAAAGACAACCGCGTGATATCACACAAAGGTAGAGGTGAAGAGCGATGGCTGGAGAGATAACGGGCAAGGCAGTCGAGAAGTATATCTATGAGATTTTGCCGGCGCGGGACTCCGTGCTCGCAGACATGGAAAAGGCCGCAACGAAGGAGGACATTCCCATCATCGGGCCGGCCGTGGGACGCATGATGTATTTGCTGGCGCAGATTTCCGGGGCGAAGAGGATTTTCGAGATGGGCTCGGCCATCGGATATTCAACGATCTGGCTGGCGCGCGCGGCAGGGCCGAAGGCGGAAATTTATTACACGGACGGCGATCCGAAGAACGCGAAGCGGGCAACGGCGTTTTTCAAACGCGCGGGCGTGGAGAAGCGGATTCACGTGATGACCGGAGACGCGCTGGTGATGATCGATCGCGTGCGCGGGAATTTCGATTTGATTTTTATCGATGTGGACAAGCATCAATACCCGGCGGCGCTGCAAAAAGCGGTACGGCGATTGAAGCGCGGCGGCATCTTGGTGACGGACAATACTCTCTGGTCGGGACGCGTGACGCGCAAAGCGGACAGTGCGGAAACGCGCGGCGTGCAGGAGTTCAATCGCCTCGTCTATGGAATGAAGGAAATGTTCCCTGTAATGATTCCGCTGCGCGACGGCGTGACCGTCTGCAGAAAGGCATAGCTGGTTACTATTTCCAGCCTTTGCGCTGGCGGAGGCCGGTGATGTGGGCAACGTGATGGCGGCCGTGCCAGGCGTAAAGGTCAAGCGTGTCGTCGAGGGACATTGCGCCGCGCTCGGGATGCTTCATCTTGCGTGAAAAATCGGCGGGACTCATGCCGCGAAGCAAGTTCAACCAGCGCTCATGCAGCGCATCCATCAAGCCGAGCGATGTTTCGACCGGCGTGGTCTTCGAATCACTCAGCTCCGCCCAACGCGTCTCGTTGTAAGGCTTGATCGTCGGCTCGTCTTCGGTGAGCGCGAGCTTGAAGCGCGTGTACGCATTCATGTGGCTGTCGACGAGGTGATGAACCACCTGTTGCACCGTCCAGCCGCCGTCACGATAGGGCGTATTAAGCTGCTCATGCGATAATCCAGCGACGGCAGCGCGCAATTTCTTTGGCGTCTCTTCGATTTGCGCCAAGAGTTGTTTGCGATTCTCTTCGGTCAGTTTCTCCGCCGGCTGATATTTCCCCACCGGATACCGCAACTCTGCGTCGCTCATCGGTTCGTTTCTCCTCTTTGCATTCTGCTCAGCCGAAAACTATTGCTGATTGTCTTGATATTCCTCGTGCCAGGCCATCTGAATGGCTTCGAGCTTGCCTTCATTGGACTGCGAAGCATCGCCGGTGAAACCGTCGAGCTCGGTGACCCATTTGTGCAGATCGGTGAAACGCACGGTCAACGGGTCGACGTCCGGAAATTTTTCCGCGAGGCGGAGGCCGATTTCTTCGGTGTTGTCCCAATCAAACGTGGAAGGCATGTTCGCTCCTCGTGAATTCGCGTCGCAGGATCAGTGTTCCGCTTCTTTGGCGTAATTTTTATTCCACGACGGAATTTCGATAACAATATCCTTCGTGCCGTCGGGAACGCACTGGCAGCCGAGGCGCGATTTGGGCGTGACGCCGGGTGCTTCGTCGAGTTGATCGAGTTCCGCGTCGGTGGCCTCGTTGCACGACTCCAGACCTTCGTGGACGATGACGTGACACGTGGAGCAGGCGCAGACGCCGCCGCAGGCGTGATCGAGTCCCATTTGGAAACCCGTGGCGATGTCGAGAATGCTGCCGGGCAAACCGTCGTGGCCGTAAGGGAGTCTCGCAGGGTCAACTTCGACGGTCTTGCCTTCCTTGGCGAAGGTGACTTTGAACTTCTGCGTCGCCGGAGTGTATTTTGTTTCTTCGATGTAAGGATTCTTGCCGCCCATTTGCCGCTCCTCGAAACTTGCCGCGAGCTTAACACGCAAAACGCCAGCCACGGATGCGGCCAGCCGCGCGTCAGACTTCGTCGATGCGCTTGCCTCCGACAGCCGCTTGCAGCGCTTTGTTCATGCTGATTTCCGCGAGATGCTCGGTTGCATGATTCAATTCGTCGATCTTCTGGCGGATCAGCTTGTAATCCGCGCCCGCCGCGGCATTGCGCAATGCCGAGACGGAAGCGTCGATCTTCGCACGCTCCGCAGCAGGAAGCGATTGCGCTTCGTCGCGCGCGAAAGCTTTTTCTGTGGCACGCAGGATGGTGTCCGTCTCGATGCGCGCTTCGATCAACTGGCGCTGCGCGAAATCCTGCTCGGCAAATTCGATGGAATCTTCGAGCATTTTTTCCATCTCCACGTCCGTGAGGCCATAGCTGGGCTGCACTTCGATGGAACTTTGCTCGCTGGTGCGCAAATCGCGCGCGGCGACCTGCAAGATTCCATTCGCGTCGATGAGGAATTTGACCTCCACGCGCGCGAGGCCCGCAGGCCCGGGAGGAACCTTCAATTGAAAACGCGCCAAGGAGCGGCAGTCTTTCGCCAGTTCGCGCTCGCCCTGCAAAATGTGAATGTCGATGCCGGTCTGATTTTCGACGCCAGTGGTGAAAAGCTCCTGCGCGCTCGCGGGAATGGTGGAGTTTCGCGGAATCAGTTTGGCGACCACGCCGCCCATGGTCTCGATGCCGAGGGAGAGCGGCGTAACGTCGAGCAGGAGCATGTTCTTCACGCCGCTTTCGAGAATGTCGGCTTGCACGGCAGCGCCGAGCGCGACCACTTCATCGGGATTCAATTCGACGTGCGGAGGGCGGCCGAAATAGTCGGCAACGGTTTTGCGAACAAGAGGAATGCGCGTGGAGCCACCGACGAGCACGACTTCGTCGATTTCCGATGGCTGCAATTTCGCGTCGGCGAGAGCCATTTTCACCGGGCCCATGGTTCGCGCGACGATGGGCGCGATGATTTTGTCGAAATCGACGCGGGGAAGCTCGCGAAGATACGCGCGTCCGCCGGGCACTTCGAAGCCGATGGTGGCGTGCTCGGCGCTGGAAAGCCCGTGCTTGGCGTGAACGAGCACTTTTCGCAGTTGCTGCACGGCTTCCGGGTTTCCCGAAAAATCGAAGGCATACTTCGCACGGATTTCCGCGCTGACCACATCGAAGAGCGCGTTGTCGATGTCGTCGCCGCCGAGGTGCGTGTCGCCGTTCGTGGAGAGGACCTGGTAAATGTCGCCTTCGGCGCTGGAGATGAGCTTCAGAATGGAAATGTCGAACGTGCCGCCACCAAAATCGTAAACGGCAACGCGGCCGCGGCGCTGCTTGTGCAATCCATAAGCGAGCGCGGCTGCGGTGGGCTCGTTGACCAGTCGCAGGACTTCGAGGCCGGCGAGACGGCCCGCATCTTTTGTAGCTTGGCGCTGCGCGTCATTGAAGTACGCGGGCACGGTGATGACGGCGCGGTCGACGGTGTCTTTGAAAAATCTCTCAGCCCAGGATTTCAGCTCGCGCAAAATGAAGGCGGAAATTTCCGATGGCGTGAAGTATTTTTCGCCGAGGCGAACACGGATCACGTTGCGGGACTGTTCGTCGATGCGAAACGGAAAAATCTTGAGCTCGTCGCGAATGTCTTCAACGCCGCGGCCCATCAGGCGCTTGACGGAATAGATGGTGCGCTCGGGGCGCGTGAGAAGGAGCTGGCGGGCGGCTTCGCCGACGACGATCTTGCCTTCGGCGTCGAGGCTTACCACCGAGGGGCACAGCGTCTCGCCCCAGGGGCCCGGGATGCACCGCGGCTGGCCGGTCGCGGAATCCATGAACGCGATCAGACTGAAAGTGGTTCCGAGGTCAATGCCGACTGTTTTGCCCATCCAGTAGTTCCTTTTTCTACTTTAGCGACCCTGAAAAGCGTCTCAAACTTATCGATTATAAAAATTGATGTGCTTTGCTTGCCGTAGCTTAGTTCGATTTCTAATAATTCGCGGCGTTTTTAGAAACACGGTCAATCTTGCCCCAGTTCCTCGCCTACATTCCGCACCAGATTGCGAATGTAGGAGCGGCGATTCAATAATTCATTCAATTTCGCCATTACAGACTTGCGGGCGGCGTCGCCTTCGGAGTTCGAGGGGGCCTTGTCCCATTCTTCGAAGACTGCATTCAGTTCGGCGTCGACTTCGGCCAATTTTTCCTGAAAAATTTTCCGTGCTTCGGTGAGTTTTGCGCGCAGTTCGGTCAAATCGCCGCCTGCCCCGGCGGGCAGGCCTTCGGATTTGGCTTCGCGCAATTCGTCGAGCGATTCATTCAATTCAAAAACTTCCTCAAGCAGTTCCGGAGGAGCTTGCTGCTTGCTGGCGCCTTCCTTGCGGACACCGGCGCGGAGAAGCAAATACTCGACGCGAGAGATCGGGTCGCGCAGCGTGCGATAGGCGTCGTTCAACTCCGAAGAGCGCTCAAGGGCGAGATTGCGTTCGTACTCAGAGGCTTTGATGAAATTGTCGGGATGCAGCTTCCAGCTCAATTGGTGGAAGCGCTGCTCGAGGCCGGCTTCCTCGATTTGCAATTTTTGCGGCATTGCGAAAAACGCGAAGTAATCCGCATCGCGCGTAAGCGGCTGAATTTTCCCGCAAGCGGCGCAAAAATGGCCTCCGCCAGACGGAGCTTTGCAGCTCCAGCACACCAATTGAGATTGAGATAAGGACTCGGGCATAACCCCAGTTTGTGTTTTCGTGGCGCTCATCGAATTCTCAGGACTTTCTTCGCCTGCCGCCCTTCCTTCGTCAGGACAAGCAGGCTGGCTCCGCGCGTGGAAACGGAAGGCCGGGGACACTTCTCATGCAATTCTCACGCGGTGAAGGAACTGCCGCAGCCGCAGCTTCTCGTCGCCTGGGGATTCTGGAAAATGAAGCCTTGGCGCACCAACGTCTCTTCAAAATCGAGAGTCGTGTCCGTGAGATAAAGAAAACTCTTGGGATCAACAAATACGCGGGCGCCATTTTCCTCGATCACGTTGTCGCGATCGCGCGCTTGAGTTTCGAGGCGCATGGCGTACGAAAGCCCGGAGCAGCCGCCTCCCTGGACGCCTACGCGCAGTCCACCGGAGTCCGCGGGCACGCCTTCCTTGGCGAGCAATTCGCGAATCTTCTCAGCCGCTTTTTCGGTGACGTGGATCATAAAATTCAAACGTGGCGGCATAAAGCCGCCGCTACAAAAATCAAAAAGCAGATTCTTCGTCGCTGCTCTTCGCTCTGCGAAGAGCAAGGCGCTCCTCAGAATGACAAAACAACTGTCAGCTGTGCGCTTGCGTCGCGCTGGCCTCGGCGGGTTTCGCTTCGCCAGCCTTCTGCTTCCAGTCCGAGATGGCCGCTTTGATGGCGTCCTCTGCGAGCACGGAGCAGTGGATTTTCACCGGCGGCAGCGAGAGCTCGCGGACAATGTCCGTGTTCTTGATCGCCAAGGCCTCTTCCACGGTCTTGCCGCGGACCCATTCGGTGGCGAGCGATGAACTGGCAATCGCCGAGCCGCAGCCGAAGGTCTTGAACTTGGCTTCTTCGATGACGCGCGTCTCAGGATTGATTTTCATCTGCAGCTTCATCACGTCGCCGCATTCCGGCGCGCCGACAAGACCGGTGCCGACGTTCTGGTCCTTCTTGTCGAGCGAGCCGACGTTGCGCGGATTGTTGTAATGATCGATCACTTTATCTGAATAAGCCATCATGCCCTCCCAAAATTTAGACCTGCATCACCGATTAGGCTTTGCCGCTCCGCGCCAGAACCCAACAAATGCCAATTCCCACTGCACTGACCAGGCAGAAGGCCTTGACTGCACGGATAACGGGCACCACGAACTCTTCCATCAGAGTATCGACCGGCAACATCAACAAAGCCAATACTCTTGCAGAAACAAAGTCACCTATTTTCTCCAATCCAGCCTTGACCAGCCTCTCTGCGGCGGCATGTTTCACTCCGTCCGTCACGATATGCAAGGCTTCATGCCTCAAATGCGTAATTGTCATCTTTATGCCGTCTTCCAGTTCATTTTGCTGACGTCGGTACCCTCTTTGGCCATTTCGTACAGCGGTGAAAGCTCGCGAAGGCGCTCGACGGTTTCGACCACGCGACTGGTGACGTAGTCGACTTCTTCGACGGTGTTGAAGCGGCCGACGCCGAAGCGAATCGAGGTGTGCGCGAGATCTTCGCCGACGCCAAGAGCCTTAAGCACGTAGCTGGGCTCGAGAGTCGCCGAAGTGCAGGCCGAACCGCTCGAAACAGCGATGTCGTTGATACCCATGAGGAGCGATTCGCCTTCCACGTACGCGAAACTGATGTTGATGTTGTGTGGCAGGCGGTGCTCCATGGAGCCATTGATGTAGGTTTCATCGAGCTTGCCCATGATGCCGTTTTTCAGGCGATCGCGCAGGCCACTGAGGCGGGCGCTCTCTTCAACCATTTCCTGGCGGCAGAGGTCGCAGGCCTTGCCCATGCCGACGATGCCGGGAACGTTCAGCGTGCCGGAACGCATGCCGCGCTCATGGCCGCCGCCGTCGATGATGGCGGTCAACTGGACGCGAGGATTCTTGCGGCGGACATACAGCGCGCCGACGCCCTTGGGGCCGTAGAGTTTGTGCGCGGAAATCGAGAGCAGGTCGATGCCGTCTTTCTGAACGTCGACGGGGATTTTGCCGATGGCCTGCACGCCGTCCACGTGGAAGAAAATTCCCTTCTCCTTGGCGATCTTGCCGATTTCGGCGATGGGCTGAACGACGCCGATTTCGTTGTTGGCGTACATGATGGTTATCAAAATGGTCTTGGGTGTAATGGCGCGGCGCAAATCATCTAAATTGATGCGACCGTCCTTCTCGACAGGCAAATAGGTGACTTCGTAGCCTTCTTTTTCCAGGCGCTTGCAAGTGTCGAGCACGGCTTTGTGCTCGGTGACCTGCGTGATGATGTGATTGCCCTTCTCGCGGTACATGGCGGCGACGCCCTTGATGGCGAGATTGTCGGATTCGGTGGCGCCGCTGGTGATGACGATTTCCTTTGGCGTTGCGTTGATGAGCTGCGCGACCTGCGCGCGGCCTTCTTCGACTCCCTCTTCAGCAACCCAGCCAAAGGCATGGTTGCGGCTCGCGGCGTTGCCGAATTTCTCATTGAAATAGGGCAGCATCGCGTCAATGACGCGCGGATCCACCTGCGTGGTCGCGTGATTATCAAAATAAATCGGCAGCTTGATGGCCATTCCTGCTCTCCTAAATTCTTAGTTCGACGACCTCGGAAGCCGGGGCGTCGTCTGCTATCTGCGAAATTGTGACTTTGTTCAGCATCGCGAGGATGCTGTTGTTCACCTTGCGAAGCGGCTCTTTAATCGTGCAAGTCTTGGTCTGGTCGCAGTCACCATGATGCGTGACGCACGACGTCAGCGAAAGGGGTCCATCGATGGCGTCAATGGCTTCGAGCGCGGTGATGAGGCGCGCGTCACGAGCCAGCGTGTAGCCGCCGCTTGAACCGTGGCGCGCTGCGACAATCCCGACACGAGCGAGCCGCTGAAGAACCTTCGCCATCAGAGGCGCGGAAATGCCGTAGATTTCGGCGATGTCCGAGGCACTAAAGGAACCTTCATCCACATGCACGGCAAGGTGCTTCAGAGCGATGAGCGCGTAATCGGATTTTTTGGATAGCTTCAGCATGATGCCCTTGCAACCATATACGACTCCCCCAGTCGCATATGCAGTCTAGTCCTGTCCACTATGACTTGTCAAGTGGAAGAATAGAGGCAAATGCCATCATGTCAAAGAGTTAAAGCCGGACTCCGCTGGTCGCACTTGACTTAGATGCGCCCGCACCAAATGGCGAGATTGGGATTCTGAGTGGCAATCTGGCGGGTTGAACTGCTTGACACATTCAGCCAGTTCCTCCATCCACGTAATTCAATCGGGCCTGAGCGTGGTTGCTCCGTGACTCGTCAGAAGCTCGAAAAGCAGCACAACCAAGCGTGGAGAGCACACAGAATGCGCAGGAAGCTCTTCGAGAGCATTCAACGGCCGGCGCGCTCTTCGCGGAATGGCATCAGGAAGTTTTTCGTGCCGCAGAAGGCGTAGAAGCAGACTGGCTACTGTCTCTTCTCAGAAGTTCGGCAGCCTGCTGTACGGTCAGATCGTCAGACACACGATGATAGTCAAACTCGATTACTTTTTCGCGGACGGTGATGGTCTTGAAGAAGAGCGCTTTGCCGGTGAGATGGGTGTCCAGAAGAATGGAATCCCAGTGGCCGTCTCCTACATCCTGTTGTTTCGCGTCGAAGGTGCCGCCTTTGTCCAAGTGGCCGAGCAAACCATAGCCAAAGTTCACACGGCTGGCGAGCTGACCACGCAACTCAGCAAGGCGCGTACTGCCTTCACTGATCCAAAGCTCGCCGGTCATGTGATGGAAAACTTCCGCCTCGTGCGTCGATGCATGGAAATGGGGATTGGGCTTGAACGTCAGACGAATCAGTCCATCCTGCTTCCCCGCGTATTCGTAGAGCAACGCGTTGGGCAGCATCTCCATGAGATCCTGCTCTTTCTTAAAATCACTTGAGGAAGCCTTCCGCTTTTCTGCCTGTTCCCTGGAACTGTCCACGAATTTGCGGATTCGCGCCTGTTCGGCTTCTTGCTGCGCTTTCGTCAGCGGGCGCCCATCAATCGCAATGAGGCGCTGCACTTCGCCATTCTTGGTTTCGACGACGTCCCAAGTTTCGCTCTCGCTGGGCTTCACGTCGACTTTGCGAAACCGCCAATGCGTGGTGTCATCTGCATCGGCCTTTACCTCGTTCTGAACCATCTTCTTGACCAGTTCCTGCGCGCTTAGGTGGGCGGAAGGCTCCGACGATTGTTTGGGGGCATCCGATTGCGCGGGGCGGTTCGGAGCAAAGAAGAAAAGCGCCAGAATCAGCAGAAATCCGGTTGCCGATGCCTCGAAAGCGATCGCTTGGCGAGTCGGATCCATCTGGTTCATCTCCGGTGCGCGACATTCGTACTGGGGTTCAAGCGCACGTCGGAAGTTAGATGTTTGCGAAGGGCGGAAAGGGACGCGACATGGCCTTCCCGAAGGAAACTTCAGCGATTACTCACCGAAGCGAAATAGCGGCGCGGGAACAGAGAGATTAGGGCTTCCAAGTTTCCAAGAACTGCTCAACGTCTTTCAGGCCGATTCGCGTGGTGTTTTCGAAGTCCCCATTTTTTTGCGAGACGAGCAGATTGCCCTTGCTATCGAGAACAGCGAGGCTGGGAACGCCCCTTTTCAGTGGAATTTGATATTTTTGGGCCAGATCGAGATTCGCGTCGTATTGGCCGATATTGATGTGCACGACGACGTAGTTCGGATCGAGAATCTTAGCGACTTCGGGATAATGAAACGTTTCGTCGAGCACGTGGCAGTCATAGCACCAGTTGCCGCCGAAATCGAGGAGCACGCGGCGGTGTTCGCGGGCGGCTACGGATAAGGCGAGACCGATGTCCGTCCGGGCTTCCGATGCGTCGGGATAAAGATCGGGCTTCGCATCGACGGGCTGAGGCAGGCGCGAAAGATTAGTGCGCTGCGTGGCGACGATCACCGATTTGCCGTCTTCTTGAATCCAATTCTGAGCGATCGATGCAAATGACTTTGTTGGGCCGGAAGCTCCTTGCATAGTTGCTTCGAGCGTAAAAATCACGCGCTGGAGACCGGCCTGCGGCGTATCAACGCGAACGACGCGCATGGTCAGATTCGAGAGCCCGGAGGATTTGACGCCAGCCCAAAAATCTGGCTCCGCAGCAGGATCGCTGCTCATTGCCGCTTTAGGCGTTTTCGTGGTCGCGGGCGGTTCGACGCTGTAGAGCGCGCGAAGCACGGCGGCGTTTCCCGAAAGGACCGCCGCTTTCCAAGTTTCGAGGGGAGCGAATTGCTGTGAACTCATTGCCGCGTCCTGGCTGCGGACGTTTGCAGATGCCAATAAGGCCACGCTCAAAACCGCTGCGATCCTGAATGTCATCAAATGTTTCATCGGAATATCCCTATATTTAGCGCATTCCCTGGGCAAGCGAAGCCACGCCGTCGACTCGTGAAAACAAACGCACCAATACACCCTGCGACGGTTCTTAGATACACGAAGACTAAGAATGGATTCAAGTGCCGTTTAACTTTGCAGGGGTATTCCCCTCGGCGCGGGAGCGCGATACAATCGGGGCGCCGGAGTAGGGTGCTCCGGAAACGCTGGCTCATTTATCTCATGGTACCTTTCGTCAAATCGCGGACTGCGGCGGACCCTGGCGCTGCCGGGCTGGGGCGGCTCGAACTGAACGTGATGGAGATTGTGTGGTCGCGCGGCGAATCGAGTGTGCGCGACGTCGTTGCGCATCTGACGCGACCGCTTGCGTACACGACGGTGATGACGACGCTGGACCGGCTGTACAAGAAAAATCTGCTGGACCGGCGTAAAGCGGAGCGGGCGTTTCGTTATTCACCGCGATTTTCGCGCGATGATTGGGAACGCAAACGTGCGGACAACCTACTTGCAGGATTCCTGGGGGGATCACAGCCCTCGCGTGATTTGTTGATATCGTGCCTGGTCGAGGCGGTCGGGCAGTATGACAAAGCGCTGCTCGATGAACTGGAAAAGAAAATACGCGCGAAGCGCAAAGAACTGCTTCACAGGAGCTGCAGATGATTCTCTCCTATACGCTGCGGCTGCGGTGTTTGTGTTTCGCGTGCTTTTTTTTGATTCATGCGGCTTTGGGATTGGCGGTGTGGACTGCCACGCCGGGCGCGATACGCATCGGGGAATCCATGCGGCCCCGAAGCGGCGCGCGATTTCTGCTGGCGCTGCGGCTTCTGCCCGTGACGCTGGCCGCATTCGTCGTGGCTGGACTTTGTATTCCGAGCTACCTGTGGCTCGAAACGAACGAAGCGACCGAACGAGTCGGACTCGCGTGCTGCGTGATGGCGCTGCTGGGTTCGTTTATATGCGCGAGTTCGCTGGCGCGGTCAGCACAAGCGCTACTGCTTTCCGTGCGACAGGCTAGGCTATACAAGCGCGAGGGATGGTCGGACCCCAAGGGCGATTCCCTGCCCGTGACAATTATGGACAGCAACACACCGGTGCTGGCACTTGCCGGCTTGATCCGGCCGCGCGTGATCGTTTCGCGCGGAGTGCTGCAAACGCTGTCGCGCGAGGAGCTGAAAGCCGCGCTGGAACACGAGCAGGCGCACCGCAAGTCGCGGGACAATTTGAAACGATTGGTTCTTTTTCTCGCGCCGGAGATCTTGCCCTTTTCGCGGGGGTTCACGCGCTTGAATCGTTGCTGGGCTAGATTGATCGAGTGGGCCGCGGATGACGAGGCCACTGTGGGAGATTCGCGGCGTTCGCTTTCACTTGCCGCCGCGCTGGTACACATGGCGCGGATGGGCGCTGCGCCTACGGTGTCGCCGCTCGCTAGTTCTTTCACCGGGAACGATCAAGATCTTTCCATTCGCGTGGACCGGCTGCTTGGGTTGGCGCCGATTCATGAAAATCTGCCACGCCGGGCGCGCGCCGGGCTGGGCATCGCGGCGGCGCTCGTTATGATGCTCGCCATCGCTGCGATGATTCGGCCTTCCACGTTCTTGTCAGTGCATCATCTGCTCGAACAACTGCTTCGTTAGCTGGGCCTCCGCGTTCACTTTACAAATCCTGCCAAACACCGCCGTGAATTACGACTCATGGTAGTAATTGCATGCCTGCTTTACCCTAATGAGCTTTTTGAAACAATAAGAACATCCAGGAGACAGAATGCCTCGTGCACAAAAATTGTCCTCTTTCTTTTTGCTAGCAATTTTCTTGACGACGATTTTCTCGCTGCGCCTCTTCGCGCAGACACCCGATACGGCAACGATCCAAGGGCGGATCACCGACCAAAGCTCTGCCGCTGTTTCTGGCGCGGAGATTACCGTGACAAATTCCGCGACCGGCGAGCGGCACACTACGGAGACGGACGCTTCCGGTAATTTCTCTATCGCGGGCCTTCCCATTGCAGGGAACTATGACGTCACCGTGCATAAGGACGGTTTCGCGGAGGGCCAAGCAAATGCCATCACACTCATCGGCGGCAGAACGGCAACGCTTGCGTTTCAGCTCAATGTGGCCGGCGCACAGACACAAGTCACAGTCACGGGCGCTGTCGGCGAAGTGAGTACCGACGAGCCACAACTCGGCATTCACATCAGCGCCGCGCAGGCGCAGGAAATTCCGCTCTACAATCGGCGCATCACTTATTTGCCGCTGCTCGAAGCCGCCAATCGTCCCGCGATCAGCCAGGGCGATATTTTCATGAACGAAGATCTCTTTACCACGAATGGAACGGGCCGCCGCCAGACGTGGTTTGAAGTCGACGGCAGCAACGCGGTAGACGCCTGGGGCCGGCAAACCATTTTCAGTAATATTCCGCTCGACGCGGTTCAAGAAATGACCGTTCTCACAAATGCGTTCTCAGCGCAATACGGTCTGACGGCCGGCAGCGTGATCAACATGGTCACAAACAGCGGAAGCAGCAAGTTTCATGGCGATGCACTCGTTCTTGGCCGTCCGTCCGGCCCTGAAGCGGAGTTGTCGGGTTTCTCGTCCAAAACCGCGACCAGTGGCAACGACGTCGCCAGCGATAGCCTGACGCAGGTCGCGCTGGGACTGTCTGGACCTATCGGATCGGATAACCGGACCTTCTTTTCAACGGACTTGCAATACAGCTCGCAGGATCGCGCTTCGCCGGTTATCTCGCCCATCGCACCCGGCAATTTCGTCGGACATTATCAAGGATGGCTGGGCTTCTTGCGCCTGGATCATCAGATCACAAATGATAATGATATTTTCTTCCGCAGCGACGCAGATGATTTCTATGACACCAACCCCAATGGCATCGTGGGCGGAAATACGCTGCCCACCGTGGACCGCATTTTCAAGCGCCGCACCTACTCGGAAGAGCTGGGGGACACTTGGACTTTGAGTCCGTCGTTTCTGAACAACGCCCGTGTGCAATTCCAGCTTGCATCACCAATCACGGAATTCGATCCGACGGTTTTCGGAACGGAGTTTTCAGTCCCGATCTCAACGGGCGGCACATTTACGACCGGAACATCACAATCCGCCCACCTGCAAAATCGCCAGTACGAAGTGAATGATACCGTTTCATCGGTGCACGCGAATAACACGATTACATTCGGCGGCGACATGATTCACGCGCACAATGGCGGTGACAGCAAAGAATTTGGCGGGCCGATTTTTGACGGAGAGTTCGTGTACAGCGCGTGTACACAGGCTCTTTCGGTGTGCGAAAGCTCGGCTTATCTGGACAACATTGCCAATGTGGCGAGCTACACGCAAAGCTACGGAAATGCGTCGTACACGGTGGATGACACGCTCGCGTCAATGTTCGTGCAGGACGATTACAAGGTGCGACGCAATCTAGTCGTCAACCTCGGCCTGCGATATGAGCTGCAAACGTTCACGGATTCGACGAAAGACTTCGCTCCACGCGTAGGTTTTGCGTATGACCTTCACGGAGCGGGCAAGACCGTAATTCGCGGCGGCTTCGGAATCTACTACTCGCAAATCGTCGATAATTCCGAGGCAAACTACGCTCTCACAGGCCCGACCGGCGTATTCAATTATACGGCGGCGCCAGGGCAGATCGGTTTTCCAACCAGCGTGTCGGCGGCGCCATTGCCCGCGTTTCCCGCTGGAGCGCAAGCGCCGCTGCGCAGCTTGTACATTCGTCCCGGCGAAAGCGCTTACCTCAACCAGTTCTTCGATACCTCCGCGCTGATCGGCTATCCGAACGCGCTGCTGAATCCGTACACCGAGCAGTGGACGCTCGGAGTTCAACGGCAGCTCATCTCCAACTGGGTGCTAAGCGCGGACTACGTTGGCTCGCATACGCTGCGGATCAACCGGCCACTCGACGTGGATCCGCCTGCACCGTTCATTCGAACGGCTCCAGATGAAGTGCAATCGGCGCAGGCAGCCAATTGCACCAGACCGCTGTGGATTGAGTTCTACGACCAGCAGGGAACTGCCTGTCCGACTACGCCCGGTAATCCGGAACCAGCCTATTCCGTAATTCAATCCGACGTGAACGACGGGTTCGCTTTTTATGATGCACTTGACGTTGACGTGAGCCGCCGCTTCTCGAACGGTTTCCAAGTGCTGGCGAGCTATACGTTGTCACATGCCATTGACAACGTCGACCCCGACATCCCGAGCCAAAATCCGAACGATCCCAATTTCACCGGAGATCAGGAAAAAGGGAACGCGATTTACGATCAGCGCAACCGCTTCGTCTTAAGCGGAGTCTATACCGCGCCTTTGAAAATTCGCATCGGCGGCGTGGGAACGTTCGGCTCCGGCTTGCCCTATAACATCACTACCGGCGTCACGAACAGCGGCGATACCGGCGCAACGACGGATCGTCCAGTGGTCAATGGCTCTGTCATTGGCCGCAATGCCGGGCATGGCCGGCCGATCTACAGCGTCGATCCGTTCATCGAGCGTCCGTTTACCTTTGCCGAACGCTATGAGCTGAATTTGCGCGCCGAAGCGTTCAACGTTTTCAACCACGCGAACTTCGTGGGCTACAGCGGCACGTGGGGCGACGGCGCGACGCCTGGGCCCGGTTTCGGCCAGCCGCTCGCGGGCGTAACCAATCAACTCCCCGCGCGCGAATTGCAATTTGAGGCAAAATTCAGCTTCTAACGGAAACTCCACCCATCCGCAAACCGGCGCGGGTTGAAACTGCAAATCTGCCCGCGCCGGCGCAAATCAGAAGTGACAGAAAAAAAAAGACACGTTATGCTCTGGCGTGTCCCTGCACGAGGCGGGCTTCCTCTTCCTAGCAGCGGTGGTCGCTGGAGCGATTAATTCCGTCGCGGGAGGAGGCAGTTTCATTTCCTTTCCCGCGCTACTGTTCACGCGAATCCCGCCGATTTCCGCCAATGCCACGAATACTGCTGCGATGTGGCCGGGCACCATAGCCAGCGCAGTGGCGTATTGGCGGGAAATGAGCCAGCCGCGCGTGCGCAAGGTGTTGCCGCCGCTGCTCCTGACAGGATTCGTCGGGGGCATCATCGGCGCCAGCATCCTGCTGAAAACTCCTCAAGCGACATTCATGAAGATGGTCCCGTGGCTGCTGCTCGGGGCGACACTGCTGTTCGTGGCGAGCGGAAAAATCACGGCATGGGTGCGAGCCCAGGGAGAACATGGGAACAGGCGGCGACTGCTGTTTGTCGCAGGGCTGGCGCTGGAGCTGCTGATCGCCGTATACATCGGATACTTCGGGGCGGGAGCGGGGATCCTAGTGCTGGCGATGCTCGCGCTGCTGGACATCGGAAATATCCACGCGATGAATGGTCTGAAGTCGCTGCTGGTGAGCGCGGTGAACCTGGTGGCGCTGGCGCTGTTTATACGTGCGCGAGTGATTGTCTGGCCAGAGGCTTTGGTGATGCTCGTCGGCGCAGTGGCCGGAGGATATGGCGGCGCCTATTATGCGCAGAAGGTGAATCCAGCGGTGATTCGCAGGCTGGTGATCGCGATCGGATTCGGCATGTCCGCATACTTCTTCGTGAGGCAGTTTGCCTAGGCGCCACTGCAGAGCCGCAGTTTTGGCCTCTCGCGCAAAGTCCTTCCTTAGAATTAGATCGCCAATTCTCGGAACATTCCGGACCGGTTGTACGTATTGACATTCGATAGGAGGCGCGCTAACGTTGCCAGCTACAGAATGTCTATAGGAGGCGGGATGGCGCAATCACAAACAGATCTGCTGCAAGGAACGCTGGATATGCTTATCTTGAAGTCGCTGGCGCTCGGCGAAATGCACGGGCTCGGAATTTCGCGGCGCATCGAGCAGGTCACGCGAGGAACTTTTCAGGTGAAGCCCGGTTCGCTTTTCCCTGCGCTGCACCGCATGGAAGAAGAAGGCTGGCTCGGCGCTTCGTGGGGTGAATCCGAGAACAACCGCCGTGCGAAATATTACCAGCTCACGAAGAAGGGCCGGCGACAACTCGAGACCGAAACGGAGAGATGGGGGCGAATTTCGCTGGCAATTGAGCGGGCGCTGGAGGCCTGAGTAGCGCCGTTGATGGGTAGCCGGTGAGCGAGCAGCGGAGAAGCAAAGGCAAGATTATGTGGCTGAGACGGGCGGTTCGGAATTTGTGGTGGAAACGGCGAGCGGATGCGGAGCTCGATGAAGAAGTACGCGGATATGCCGCGATGGTCGCTGAAGAAAAAATGCGCAATGGAGTTGAAGCGCATGAGGCGGCGCGGGAGGCGAAAATGGAATTGGGTGGCGTGGAGCAAGTGAAAGAGGGCGTTCGCGAGATACGCGCCGGGCATTTCTTTGAAATGCTGTGGCAAGACATTCGTTATGGCGTGCGCATGCTGAGGAAAAACCCGGGATTCACGATTGTTGCAGTACTCACGCTCGCTCTCGGCATCGGCGCGAATACGGCGATTTTTAGTGTGATCGAGAGTGTTCTGCTGCGACCGTTGCCGTATGACCACCCAGAAAACCTCATTGAAATCTGGAATACATATCCGCCAGCCGTTCCCGAGGGCGGATTGTCGCCCGGGGATTTTCGGGATTGGCAAAGGAAAGCCACCACAGTTTCGGAAATGGCTGCGTATGCCTGGGTTCACCCGGGCGCAAATCTGACTGGAGACGGTGACCCGCAGCGCGTGGAGTTGAGTTACGCAACGTCGGATTTATTTCCGATGCTGGGCGTCAAGCCGGCTGTCGGACGTTTATTCGTATCCGATGAGGACCGGCCCGGGAGCGCGCCGATTGTGGTCTTATCGCATCGTTTCTGGCAGAGCCGATTTGGAGCGGATCCCGGAGCCATAGGGCGTTCGGTTACGCTGGATGGATTGCACTACACGATCGTTGGCGTGCTTTCGAAAAGTTCCCCGCTGCTGGATGCACCCGATCTCTGGATGCCGCTGGGGCAGTTTGCCGACGATTTGAGCGAGCACATTCATCACGAATTCGTGGGAATCGCGCGCGTCAAGCCCGGCGTGAAAATTGCGCAGGCGCGAGCGGAATTTGAAGCGCTAAACCGGCAGTCGGCGATTGCCTATCCGCGGGAACACAAGAACTTCGGGGTGGAAGTGCGGCCCATGCAGGATGCTTCTGCGACTCAATTACGGGGCGGTTTGTGGGTGTTGCTGGGGGCCGTTGGTCTTGTACTGCTGATTGCGTGTGCGAATATCGTGAATCTGTTGTTGGCGCGCAATGCGGTGCGCGAAAAGGAGATGGCGCTACGCACCGCGCTCGGCGCGAATCCGTGGAGGCTAACGCGGCAATTACTGACCGAGAGCACGCTGCTGGCTTTGTTGGGTGGCGCGGTCGGCCTGTTGCTCGCCGCCGTGGGCGTCAGAGTGCTCGGAAGCGCGGTACCAGCGAGCCTGGGTGTGGTACAGCAGACTCGCATCAATGGTTCTGTGCTGGTCTTTACGATTGTGGTGTGCCTGATTGTAGGAATTGTCTGCGGCTTCTTGCCCGCGCTGCAAGCTCGCACGGCCAACGTGAATGCCGCTCTCAATCAAGGACGCAAGGGATCGGGAGCATTGTCCAGCCGCAGACTGCACAATCTGCTGGTCGTTGCGGAAATTGCGCTAGCGCTCATACCGCTCATCGCTGCCGGGCTGCTGCTACGTAGCCTACGTGAGCTGCTCAATGTAAGCCCCGGATTCCATGCCGGTCAGGTTCTAACCATGTACATCCCGCAGGCAGCAACGCCGCCGGACGAGCTAAACAAGTTGACGGCCGCACAACAGGCGCAACTAACCCAGAAGCAGTCGCTTCAATTTGAGCAGATCATTCGACAGGTCGATGGATTGCCAGGCGTGAAATCCGCTGCGGGCGTCGACTTGCTGCCGCTCGCTTCGCAACTGAGACAAGCGTCACGATTCGTCATCGACGGAGAACCTATTCCGGACGCGGGCGCCCGCCCAATCGCTGAATTCCGGACGGTGACCCCCGAATATTTCTCCACGGTCGGTATTCCCTTGCTTAGCGGAAGAGCGTTGCGCCAGGAAGACTGGAATGGAATAAATATCGATATCAACGAAGCAATGTCTCGCCGATTCTGGCCGCAGGGGAATGCGATTGGTAAACGCATTAACTTCTGCTCCTTCGATTCGAAGCCATGCTGGCTTTCGATCGTTGGAATTGTAGGAAATGTGCATCAATTCGGTTTGGAGGCTGCTCCGACATACGACGTGTACTTCTCCGGCGGATGGACGCCTTATTTAGTTGTTCGCACGGCATCCGATCCACACCGAATAGCTACATCAGCAGCGGACATCATCCACAAAGTTGATCCGGCATTGCCGGTTGCCGACGTCATGACCATGGATGACCTCCTGTCGGACTCGGTCTCGCCCCGCCGTTTTTCCGCAGTTCTCACCAGCATATTCGCGGCCTTGGCCTTGCTGCTTGCCGCTGTGGGAATTTATGGGGTGATGAGTTACATGGTCAGCCGACGAACGAACGAGATTGGGATTCGCATGGCGCTTGGCGCGCAGCCCGGTGACGTCCTTCGTTTGGTCGTAGGCCACGGTGCAAAGCTGGCATTGCTCGGAATCGGCATCGGAA
>JBAUEH010000090.1:0-3805 GCA_049678505.1 Candidatus Acidiferrales bacterium | reverse complement strand
CGTTATGCTCTGGCGTGTCCCTGCACGAGGCGGGCTTCCTCTTCCTAGCAGCGGTGGTCGCTGGAGCGATTAATTCCGTCGCGGGAGGAGGCAGTTTCATTTCCTTTCCCGCGCTGCTCTTCACGCGAATCGCGCCGATTTCCGCCAATGCCACAAATACTGCTGCGATGTGGCCAGGCACCATGGCGAGCACAGTGGCGTATTGGCGGGAAATGAGCCAGCCGCGCGTGCGCAAGGTGCTGCCGCCGTTGCTCCTGACAGGATTCGTCGGGGGCATCATCGGCGCTAGCATCCTACTGAAAACTCCCCAAGCGACATTTATGAAGATGGTCCCGTGGCTGCTGCTCGGGGCGACACTGCTGTTCGTGGCAAGCGGAAAAATCACGGCATGGGTGCGAACGCAGGGAGAACATGGGAACAGACGGCGGCTGCTGTTTGTCGCAGGGCTGACGCTGGAACTGCTGATCGCCGTATACATCGGATACTTCGGGGCGGGAGCGGGGATCCTAGTGCTGGCGATGCTCGCCCTGCTGGACATCGGAAATATCCATGCGATGAATGGGCTGAAGTCGCTACTGGTGAGCGCGGTAAACCTGGTGGCGCTGGCGCTGTTTATACGAGCGCGAGTGATTGTCTGGCCAGAGGCCTTGGTGATGCTCGTCGGCGCAGTGGCCGGAGGATATGGCGGCGCCTATTATGCGCAGAGGGTGAATCCAACGGTGATTCGCAGGCTGGTGATCGCGATCGGATTCGGCATGTCCGCATACTTCTTCGTGAGGCAGTTCGCCTAGCGCGGGGCTGCAGCACGGCTTTGTCTTTCAGGCGAGGTCCCTTCCCTCATCGAGTCCAGATAATCCCTTCCGGGAACATTCCTGAGTGGGTTTACGTATTGACATTCGATAGGAGGCAAGCTAATGTCGCGCGCTACAGAATCTCTATAGGAGGCGGGATGGCGCAATCACAAACAGACCTGCTGCAAGGAACGCTGGATATGCTCATCTTGAAGTCGCTGGCGCTCGGCGAAATGCACGGGCTCGGAATTTCGCGGCGCATTGAGCAGGTCACACGAGGAACTTTTCAGGTGAAGCCCGGTTCGCTTTTCCCTGCGCTGCATCGCATGGAAGAAGAAGGCTGGCTCGGTGCTTCCTGGGGCGAATCGGAGAATAATCGGCGTGCGAAATATTATCAGCTCACCAAGAAGGGCCGGCGCCAGCTGGAAACCGAAACGCAGCGATGGGGGCGAATTTCGCTGGCAATTGAACGGGCGCTGGAGGCCTGAGTAGCACCGCTCGTAGGCAACTGGTGAGCCAGCAGCGGAGAAGCAAGGGCAATGTCATGTGGCTGAGACGTGCGGTTCGGAATTTGTGGTGGAAACGGCGGGTGGACGCGGAGCTCGACGAAGAAGTGCGCGGATATGCCGATATGCTCACGGAAGAGAAGGTGCGCAACGGAGTTGAAGCGCACGAAGCGGCGCGGGAGGCGAAGATGGAATTGGGTGGCGTGGAGCAGGTGAAAGAGGGCGTTCGCGAGATACGCGCCGGGCATTTTTTCGAAACGCTGTGGCAAGACATTCGTTATGGCGCGCGCCAGTTGCGCCGCAGCCCGGGATTCACGATTGTTGCAGTGCTCACGCTTGCTCTCGGCATCGGCGCGAATACCGCGATTTTCAGCGTGATCGAGAGTGTTCTGCTGCGACCGTTGCCGTATGACCACCCGGAAAACCTCATTGAAATCTGGAACACATATCCGCCGGCCGTTCCCGAAGGCGGATTGTCGCCCGGGGATTTTCGGGATTGGCAAAAGGCAGCAACGACGGTAACTGAAATGGCCGGATATTCGTGGATTCAACAGGGCTTCAATCTGACGGGCGATGGTGACTCGGAGCGAGTGCAAGTGAGCTACGCAACCTCAAATTTTTTCCCGATGCTAGGTGTGCGGCCAGTCGCCGGCCGACTGTTCGTCTCCGACGAAGACCGCCCGGGTAGCGGGCCCATCGTCGTCTTGACGCGCCGCTTCTGGCGAAGCCGGTTTGGGGGAGATCCAGGGACGGTAGGACGCACGGTTACGTTGGACGGCCTTCATTACCGAATCGTTGGGGTGCTTGGGGAGGATTCTCAGCTGCTCGACTGGCCGGACCTCTGGATGCCGCTGGGGCAGTTTGCCGACGATTTGAGCGAGCACATTCATCACGAATTCGTGGGGATTGCGCGCGTCAAGCCCGGCGTGAAGATCGCGCAGGCGCGAGCGGAGTTTGAAGCGCTAAACCGGCAGTCGGCGATTGCCTATCCGCGGGAACACAAAAACTTCGGAGTGGAGGTGCGGCCCATGCAGGATGCTTCTGCGGCTCAACTGCAGGGCAGTTTGTGGGTATTGTTTGGAGCGGTTGGTCTTGTACTACTGATTGCGTGCGCGAATATTGTGAACCTGCTGCTGGCGCGCAACGCGGTGCGCGAAAAGGAGATGGCCCTGCGAACCGCGCTCGGAGCGAATCCATGGAGGCTGACGCGGCAACTACTGACAGAGAGCACGCTGCTGGCTTTGTTGGGTGGCGCGGTCGGCCTGTTGCTCGCCGCCGTAGGCGTCAGAGTGCTCGGAAGCGCAGTACCAGCAAGCCTGGGTGCGGTACAGCAGACCCGCATCAATGGTTCGGTGCTGCTCTTTACAATCGTGGTGTGTGTGATTGTAGGAATCGCCTGTGGTTTTTTGCCCGCGCTGCAAGCTCGCACGGCTAACGTGAATGCCGCTCTCAAGCAAGGAAGCAAGGGATCGGGAGCATTGTCCAGCCGCAGACTGCACAATTTGCTGGTCGTTTCGGAAATCGCGTTAGCGCTCATACCGCTCATCGCCGCCGGGCTCCTGTTACGCAGTCTACGTGAGCTGCTCAATGTAAGCCCCGGATTCCATGCCGGCCAGGTTCTGACCATGTACATCCCGCAAGCAGCAACACCATCGGCCGAGCTGAACAAGTTGACGGCCGCACAACAGGCGCAACTAACCCAGAAGCAGTCGCTCCAATTCGAGCAGATCATTCGACAGGTCGATGGATTGCCAGGCGTGAAATCCGCTGCGGGGATCGACTTGTTGCCGCTCGCTTCCCAACTGAGACAAGCGTCACGATTTGTCCTCGACGGAGAACCCATTCCGGACGCAGGCGCCCGCCCAATCGCTGAATTCCGCACTGTGACCCCCGAATATTTTTCCACGGTGGGTATTCCTTTGCTCAGTGGACGAATGTTGAGCCAGGAGGACTGGAATGGGGTGAATATCGAAATCAACGAAGCAATGTCTCGCCGATTCTGGCCGCAGGGAAATGCGATCGGCAAACGGATTAACTTCTGCTCCTTCGATCCGAAGCCATGCTGGCTTTCGATCGTTGGAATTGTAGGAAACGTGCATCAATTCGGCCTGGAAGCTGCTCCGACGTACGACGTGTACTTCTCCGGCGGATGGACGCCCTATCTGGTTGTTCGCACCGCATCCGATCCACACCGAATCGCCGCAGCGGCAGCGGACATCATCCACAAAGTTGATCCGGCATTGCCGGTTGCCAACGTCATAACCATGGATGACCTCTTGTCGGACTCGGTATCGCCCCGCCGCTTCTCCGCCGTCCTCACCAGCATATTCGCGTCCTTGGCGCTATTGCTTGCCGCTGTTGGAATTTATGGCGTGATGAGCTACATGGTCAGCCGACGAACGAACGAGATTGGGATTCGCATGGCGCTTGGCGCGCAGCCCGGTGACGTCCTTCGTTTGGTCGTAGGCCACGGTGCAAAGCTGGCATTGCTCGGAATCGGCATCGGAA
>JBAUEH010000089.1:0-7827 GCA_049678505.1 Candidatus Acidiferrales bacterium | reverse complement strand
CTCGTCCCGGCTGGCTCGAAGCTGCTCGGCGAGACCAAAAAGGTGGACACCTTCGGCCAGAGCCGACTAGCCGTAGTTTTTCACCGTATCCTCATGCCGGACGGGTATTCCGTCAGCCTCGATCAATTCAAAGGGTTAGACCAGATCGGCGACACCGGCCTGCGCGATCAGGTCAACAACCACTACCTCCGCATCTTCGGCGTATCTGTTGCGATCGGCGCTCTTGGTGCCGTTGCCGAAGCGGGAACGGCAGGCTCGCTCACCGAATCCAGCAGCGACTTGATGCGGCAGGGATTCGCCCAAAGCACGGCGCAATCCTCCGCACAGATCCTCGACAAATTCCTCAACGTCATGCCCACGGTGACCATCCGCGAAGGCCACCGGGTCAAAGTCTATCTCTCGGGCGATCTCGCGGTGCCCGACTACAACAATCACAAAATGCCGCCCGATTTTTGAAGGGCGGGAACAACCAAATCATCGTTGAAACTCAGAAGGAGAATACGCAATGAAAAGAAAGGCTCTGGCACTGCTGCTCATTTTGGGGTTATGCGTCGGAACGGCGTCGGCGCAATTTGGATTCGGGATCGTTTACGACCCCACGAATTACGCGAACGCGCTGCTTCGTTACGCAGAATTGGAGCAACAACTCGTTCAATTGAAGAACAGCTACACCCAACTCGTTACTCAGTACAACTTGGCCTTGCAGATGTCCCGCAATCTCCAAAACATGCCCGCCCGTTACGAGGCCCAATTCTCGCAATGGCGCAACGGATCGGCATTAAACACTTTTGGCAACACAGGGACATGGATCACGGGCATCAACTCCGGCCAACTCGCATCTGTGAATCCCGGCTATCAGCAGGCGACGACGCAGCTGCTGCCGTACAACCCGAACCAACTGTCGGGAATGAACGCCGACGAACTTTCCCGCGTCCACTCTCAGTACGCGACGGTCCAGCTCGCGGACGGTGCGAACACCACGGCGATGGCGACCATAGGTTCGATCCGTGGCAACGCCCAGGACATTCAAACGCAGATCGGTAACCTCGAACAGGACTCACTGTCCAGCGATCCCGATCTCAACACGGAAGTTTCCGTTCTCAACAAAATCAACGCGGCTGGCGTGCTAACTCTTCGCACCCTCCAAGACTCGAACAAGCTCCTCGCCTCGATGCTCGAAGAACAAACCGTCCTTGCCAAGCAGCAGCGCGAGGCAACGGCGAACACGATCAACGCCGACATTCAGCGCCAAGCCAGCATGACCGCAAATATGACGCAGGTGTCCGGCACCCTCACCGATTCACTTCAAAACTTCCGCATGCCCTAACTGTGCGGAGGACGATGCCCGGCGTCGAAGGAGCTGACGGCAGTGCAAACCGACTATCTGCAGTACATCTTCCAAGCTATCAACACCTTGCTCACTCAGAACCTCGGTTTCTTCGACGTAATGGGCCAGAATCTCTTTCGCTCGTTCGCAACCATTCTCATCGTCTGGTACGGCGTGAAATCAGCCCTAGCCGCGGCGGGCGGCAGAAGTCCCTTTCATTTCGATAATTTTGCAAGTCTGCTTCTAACCATTAGCTTCGGCTTCGCGATGGTCAATTATTACAGCACCCCCATCCCCGGCGTGGGTACGAGCTTCCACAATCTTGTCACGAATGAAGCCCAGTTCTTGTCGAGCAAGATCGATCAAGCGCAACTTCAGACGGTCGTTGCAACCGTCGCCGATTTCGAATCCCGAATGGATTCCCCAGGGTGGGGAGATTTTCTTGGCACCGCGATCTACGTCGTAGTGATCGTCCTGCTTTCCGCAGCCCAGGCCGTCGCATTTGTGGTCATCGCCTACGGTTTCATCGCTACGGCCGTGTGCGTGCTCGTCGGTCCAATCTTTGTGCCGTTTTTCATCGTTCCCAAGATGGAATGGCTCTTCTGGGGCTGGTTTCGTTGCTTCATCCAGTACGCCTTCTACCAGGTCGTAGCCTCAGCGGTCGTTTTTGTTATTGGAAACCTCATCACCGGAGCTCTCCGTCTCCCGCCCGCTGGCACGCTTTCGACCGTGCAGGTCATTGCCTGGTTTCCGGTCCTCTTCATCACGTTTCTAGCATCGATCTACGCACTGCTGAAAATCCCGGCTCTTACGAACCATATCTTCAGCGGTACTGCTGGCGGCTCCTCGGTTGCAATCGTTGAGAGGGTCTTCGAATGAACAACGACGCGAGTTTCTACGATGCCAAGCGACTCTACCTCGAACAATACGGTGATCCCATGGTGACGAACACCTATCTGAAGATCGCACTCGCCCTTGTTTGCCTCGTGGCCGTAGGCCTGGCGCTTGTGGATCTCAAGACGATTCGCACCTTCCAGAACTTTCGCCCCCTCGTCATCCGCATTGACGACCTGGGCCGCGCCGAAGCCATCAACTACCACAATCTCGAATACAAGCCTCAGGATGCGGAAGCGAAGTATTTTCTGTCGCAGTTTTGCTCGCTCTATTACCGCCGCAATCGCTACACGATTCAGGACGACTTCTCGAAATCGCTCTACTTCCTCGACGGCAAACTCGCTGACGGCATTCTCGACGCTTATCGCAAGGACGACGTAATCAAGAAATTCATCACGAACACCGCGGCGCCAGAGATAGATGTGGACGTAAAGAAAGTTGCCCTCGAAGAGTTACAGAACCCGCCCTTCCGCGCTCGCGTGGACTTCTACATGGTCTATTACTCTCCCTCCGATCACAGCGAGCTCAAGCGCGACCTGTACACCGCGAACTTTGTTTTCGTGTTCAAGACGCAGGTTCCGAACGAACTCATCCCCATCAACCCGCTCGGAATGACCATCACGTACTTCCGAGAAGACGAGGCGTTCAATTGATCCCCAACGCCATGCTTTTCACAATCATCGTCCTACTGGGCTATGGATTTTGGCTCCTCGATCAGTTGAAATTCATGGCCGCCTATAAAACCGTTCTGTTCCATGCCTACGGCAGCACGATTCTCCTCTTCGTCGCTGTGCTCTCGGTCAATCTGTTTGGCTTGGCGCTGGCCTTGGGACGCCGCTTCTTTCTGAAGAATACCGGACGCAAACTCTCCCACCTCGACAAGCAGTTCAACGTCGGCGATGTGGACATGCCGCTTCCTGGCGGTGAAGACGGAGGAAAGTAATGTCACGCGACGCTTTTTCCTATGACCCGCAAGACACCCGTGAGACCACGCCCCACCGCTCAACTCAGCAACACCGCGCGCCGCGCGCGGAAGCCCGGGACAGTGGCGATGACGCCCCGGAAATCGCTGGACGCTCTGAAGCGCCCGAGGCCCGCGAACAGCACTCGGCCGGCGTCGAACGCAGCGATACTCCGCGCGCGTACTACGTCCGTGATCGCGCCTATCTGCTGCGTAACTCGGAAATTCATTCGCTCACGGCAATCGGCAGTTTTCGCGTCATCGCCGCACACGATCTTGCGAAGCATGAATACCAGGGAGACGACGAGAGAATGGAGAAAGATATCCGCCACCTCCGCAAGCAAGGATTGGTATCCGACAAGACCGTCGAAATCTCGCAGAAGAAATCGTTGAGAGTGGTGACGCTCACCAAGGCGGGCCACCGCCTTCTTAAGAAGGCACATCGAGTACCCGACGACCAGGCGATCTACCACGGATTGCGAAAGCCCCGCGAAGTAGAGCACGACTCCGATCTTTACCGCCTCTACCAGAAGGAGGCCTCCAATATCGAGCGGACGGGAGGACGCCCGCTGCGCGTCATTCTCGACTACGAACTCAAAAAGAATCTGAATCGCGACCTTGCTCTCCTTGGCCCGGATCGAGACAACGAGGCAAGCAAGAGCGAGATTGCAGAAAAGCACGGCCTCCAGCTGATGAACGGCAAGATTCCAGTTCCCGATTTGCGAATTGAGTATGAGACAGCCGAACTGGAAATTCGGCACGAAGACCTGGAGCTTGCGACACGGGAATATCGACCCAGAGCCGTAGCAGAAAAAGCCGCTGCGGGCTTCTCCCTGTATAGCCGCCCGGAGGATGCTTCGCGGCTCCGACGAATCCTAGATGAGCGTGAACTCACCTCGCACATTTTGACGCTATGAACATTGCACCGGCCCATCTCGATGCTCTCCAAGCTCTCGGCTACACCGAGGAAGAAGCCCGCTTTCTGTATGTCGTAGCGACGCATTCGGGCTACTTTCTCGCGCGTCAGTTTCTCGGCTTCACGGGAGCCCATTGGGGCAAGCGCACAACCCTATTCTGGAGCAAGCTCGAAAGCCTCAAGCACGCGCGCACAGAGTGCTTTCCGAAGAGTGGTGTCGTATACCACTTGTTCTCCCGTCGCCTCTATCGGCTGATCGAACGCGAGAACATCCGCAATCGCCGCGTGCACGAAATTGACTTCATCAAACGCCGCATCGCCATTCTCGATTTCGTCCTGCTGAACCAACGCCATCAATACCTTGAAACCGAGCCCGAAAAGGTTCGGTTCTTTTGCAGCGACTTGAGCATCCCGAAGCAGTTCCTTCCGTCCAAACTCTATCTCGCAAAGAAGGCCTCTCCAGCCACCGTCCGGCATTTCGTGGATAAATGTCCAATGTTCCTGGGTTCCCCCTCTCCTGTGGTGAGCTTCACCTATATCCATGAGGGTGCGGCTGCGTTCACTGATTTCATCCGGCACTTGGAGAGCTATCTGCCTCTGTTCCGGCAGCTCGCCGAGTTCCTGCTGGTCTATGTATCCCGCACTGATTCGCACTTCGCTAAGGCCACCGAAATCTTCGATTCTCTCGTGAAGGTTCCACTCGAATCCGACATTGCCGGCGATCTGCTGAGGTACTTCCAAGTGCGGAAGGCATGGGACGACAAACAGTATGCAGACCTGAGCGATGCGGACCTAGTTTTCCGCAATCATGCGAGAACGCGCTTTAGTAGCGAGAGATTCGAACGACTGTATCGTGGCTGGAAAAGCGGACGCGTCAACAAGAGTGCCATCGAACAAGAGTTTCAAACAAACGACCGGAAGCGGATCGTCCATTTTGAAACGTATGTGCTGGGCCGGATGTCGGCGCCATGTGCGGATTCCGTGGAAAACGGGTGAAGAAGGTAAGACTTACGCTCTGCACCTTCGGCACTGCCAACTTCTTCACCCCGAAAAGTTTCGAAGTCTTTGGAAACCGGAGAAATACGAAATGCGAAGAACAAAAAGTCACCGTGGCAAAAAGGCAAAATCGGGCGGGAGCGACCCCACCTTTTTGCGGCGAAGCCGCCCAAAAGTTCCGTGGGGTCGCTCCCGCCCTGCGGCACGAGTTCTCGTGCCGGCCTTTCTACCACGGTGACAGGAATTCGGAAAAGGAGAAAGACTATGCCAATCGTTAAGAAAGCACCAGGCCTTATGACTCGGGAAGTGAAACTCGAAGAGCCAGTCAATCAACTCCTCGAAGATTATGCTCGGTTCATCGAGAGCAGCGCGGATCACGTCATCAACAGTGTCCTAAAGAAACTTTGGCGAGACCCGGACTACCGCAAGTGGCGTGACGACCGCCGCAGCTCGCAACCGGCTGTCGAAAGCAAAAACCAGGCCACCGAGCCGGGAGCACGGTCATGATGCAGAGAACTCTCGAATCCCGCGCTTTCCTGTCCGCTCTTCTCGCGATGTCAGCGGGAACCGTCCTTTTTTACACCCATCCGTTTCCCGACCAGCAGATTTTCCTGCATGTCATCGCGATCCGCGCGCCCCAAGCTTTCGTCAGTTTCAAGTACATCTACTACGCCCTCCTGTTCACCACGCCCTACATGATCTGCTCGACCGCGCTCTCGGGGCTCTACATCTTCACACTAAAAGGTCACCAGAAAATCTCGCCCGGCCGGCTCCCGCTCTATCCCGATCCGAGTAAGAGGGATGACCTGTTTCTGGTCGTCGGCGAGGTCCACAATCCACGCAAACCGCTGCCGGCCAGAGATCCATATTGGCTCACCATCCCCGAACGCGGACTGTTCACCGGAATCGCCATTTTGGGTGCAATCGGCAGCGGCAAAAGCTCCGGCGCAATGTATCCCTTCGCCGAGCAGATTCTTGCTTACAAGGCAGATGACAAAGAGAAGCGAATCGGCGGGCTAACGCTCGAAGTGAAAGGCGACTTCTGCCAGAAGGTAAACGAGATTCTCACCCGTCATGGCCGTGCCGAAGATTACATCGAAATCAGTCTCGATTCCGACTACCGCTACAACCCGCTCCACAATGATCTGGATGCTTACGCCCTCGCGTACAACATCGCTTCGCTTTTGAACAATCTTTTCGGACGAGGGAAGGAGCCGTTCTGGCAGCAGGCATATACGAACCTCGTCAAATTCATCATCCTTCTCCACAAGGTTGCTTATGACTACGTGACGTTCTTCGATGTCTATCAATGTGCGATCTCACCACCGCTTCTGGAGGAGCGAATACAGGAAGCGGAAGAGATTCTTCTCGGGCGCCATTATGTAGCCATCACGCCAAAGATTTATGGCGAGCGCGCCGCAGATCTGGCCGGCCTCGGTTTCGTGCACGATGAAAAGGAAGATCGCTATCTCGCGCTGGCAACCGCGGAGTTGAGAGAACTACTCAAGAAGCGCGGAGTTTCCTCCGAGGCTCGGGCCGTCCTCGACCCATCGCAGGCCGACCCCGACAAGCTCGAACAACTGGAGGCCGTGAAGCGCTGGTTCAATGACGACTGGAAGCGCATCGAGCCGAAGCTTCGCACCTCGATTGTCGAGGGTGTTTCCGTCTTTCTTTCCTTGTTCGACGACAACCCGAAAGTGAAGAGAGTCTTCTGCCCGAAGAAGGAGTGTTACGACCCCGAAAAGAACGCCAACTTCCGATACGGCAAGCCTCTGCCCTCGTTCCGTTGGCTCATAGACAATGGGGCCGTTTGCGCTCTGAATTTCCCGATCGGTATGAATGCAGGTCTCGCGAAGGCGCTGGGAGTGATGCTGAAGCTCGATTTCGAGCGCGCCGTGCTCAATCGCGTTCCCGAGATGGAAGCGCATCCCAAGCGGTATTTCCGGCAGGTGCTGTTTCTCTGCGACGAGTATCAGCATTTTGCCACAGTTGGTGAGAGCGACCCGACCGGCGACGAGAAGTTCTTCAGTTTGTCGCGCCAGCCCAAGTGCATCCCGATCATCGCCACTCAGAGCATCAGCTCCCTCAAATCCGCGCTGCCAGGCGACAGCTGGCGCACCCTCTTACAGACGTTCCGCACGAAAATCTTCCTTACGTTGTCGGATGATTTCTCCGCCCGCACCGCAAGCGAGCTTTGCGGTCGGGAAGACCAGCTCAAGGTCAACTACAGCCTGTCCGAAAGCGGGCACGACACGAAGGTCAGCTGGCTGACGGGCAAGGCGCTTTCCCACAAGGCAAACATCGTCACATCGAAGACCTACAACACCCAAAACGACTTCCGATTCGACATGAAGACCTTCACGGAACTGCGCAACGCGCAATCGATCATCGTTGCCTACGATGGCCTCAACCCGATGCCGCCGATGTTCTGTTACCTCAAGCCCTACTACAACGACCCGAACCACTCGTATTTCAAGCAACTCACGGAAGGAGCCTTGTGATGAACGGATTTGAAATGATTCTGCCGTTCTTAAAGCCCATCGAGCACCTAATTCTCGACGATTCAATCAGCGAGGTCATGGTCAATGGGGCCGACCATGTATTTATCGAAAAGCAGGGTTTCCTGCAGCAAGTGCCGGGCGTAGCGCTGGGCGAAAGATCCCTTATGGTCGCCGTGAAGAATATCGCGCGGCGCCTCGGCGACGACATCTCGGAATCGAAACCGATTCTCGA
>JBAUEH010000088.1:0-8956 GCA_049678505.1 Candidatus Acidiferrales bacterium | reverse complement strand
TGCAACTTGACCACGCCCGAATTCTCCGAACTCAGCGTCAGCCCTTCCAAAAGATAAAAATGCGGCGAGCGCTCGATGCCACCAATGAACTGGATCAAACTCTGATAGTTTCCCTGCACCGACCCTGATATTTCCACTTCCTCCAATCCGCGCTCTTTCACGTCCTTCTCGTGAAGCTCCAATCCACCTGTTTGAACGCCCGCATTCTTCGCGATCTGCCCGATATCCGCAATCACCGAGGTATCCCCCGACGACGCCGGCAGCAAGTCCTTTGCATAAAACTGGTCGCATTCCTGCGTCATGTTTGGCAAGCGCTTTTCGATCTCGCGGCCCTTCTGAACATCTGCGGCCAGCAGTTTCATTCTTTGTGTCAGCCGCGTTCTTTCTTGCGCCTGTGACTGCGGCGCCTCGCTGGCCGCGCGCCAATTCACCACGATCAGCGCGCCATCGATCGCCAGCATGCACGCCAGCGCGATTTTCACCGCGAGCTTCCACTTCCGCGAATTAGTTCGTCCGCTCACGAGATGGAATAATGCGCCTCAAGATTCACGAGCACCTTATCCGCCCCTCCGTCTTGCGCTTTTTCCGGATGGCTCTCTTGCGTGATGTGCACGTCCGAAAATACCGGCGACGAATCGAGCAAATCCAAGAACTTATGTTCCTGCTCATCGTTCATCGCACCCACAGAGAACACAACTCTTACGTTTCCTTCGCCGTCCATTTGCGGCGAAATGCTGATCACCCGCACTCCGGGCGGCAGGATTTGCTCCAGGTCGGCGAACATCTTCGTCCACGGAAACGTTCGCGCTTCGATTAGCCCATTCAGGAACTGCGATCGCTTGAGGGCTTCGACCGCCTGCGGAGACTTGAACGCATTGCGCAAACTCTCCTGCTGGCGCAGCGATATGCGAATTTGCTCCCGTAACTGGTCGATGTTCACGCGCATTTCGCGGTTTGTCTGCCTCGCATGAATCGCATGGATGGAAAGAAACACCATTGCCGCGATCGCAATAATTCCCACAGCGCTCGAGCCGGCGATGAATCGCCGGTTATTTTCGAGCGGTGCCGTTGCCAGGTTGAAATGCGTTTTCATGATGATCCGGCGCCTTAGCCGTTACGCCTTGCGATTCATTTGCCATCCGACCAGCGGCTCGAGCCCTTGCGCCACAAGCAACCTCGCTTCCGCCGTGAATTCCCGGCCTGTCGCCAGCGGCTCTGCAGGACAGCCGAGTTCCCGCGACAGCGCCTCGCGCAATTCTTCTTCGCCCACACCGAATCCCGCTATGCACAGTTGTTCCACTTTGCCGCCCCACGTATCCTGATAAAACGCCACCGCCGGAAAAACCTCGTCGAAAATCGCCTGGGGCTTCAGCCCTTGCGCGTCCAGCCCTAATTCCGTGGACCGGTAAACGCACATCGTTTCGCCGCGCACAATCACCGTGGTCAGATTCCGCGCGCTGAGTCTTGCCAGCAGTGTGGCGCTGCTCGGGTTCAGAATCGGCAGCGTCGCCAGCGTGGCGCTTTGAACCACTCCCGCCAAAAGCCCTTCCCCTTCTACCGCCGACTCGTATTCCCTCACAATTTTCTGCCGCGCCACTGCCGCCACAATCTCCACTTTTCCATCCCGGCTCGGCTGGCGCATCCACGACAGCACCGCCTCTTCTGCGTCAAATGGCAGACTCTTTTTCAGCCGCCACCGCAGCAGCGGCAATGCGTCATCGGCGCGCCGCGGAAAAGTGTCGAAGGGCAAAATAAAAACGCGGATACTCGGATCCGGCAAAAGCAGCGCAACGTCCGGCCCTTGTTTTGGCACTCGCGACAGAACGCTGTGAATCGCCGCCCGCACCGCCTCCCGATCCGCTATGTTCGTCTGCGTCGCCGAAGGCGTCACCGCTCCAGCAGGCAATTGCTCGACCGCAAAAGCCGTGAGATGCGCCAGGTCCCTGCCCCATCGCGCCGCCGCCACGTGAGTCGACGCCACTTCCAGCACCATGTTCGGATGCGGCATCGCATCCAGCCACCCGAACCCGCGCGTCGCCGTTTGCTCCGGCCTCGCCGTTGTCGTAAGGCTAGTCAATGAATGTCACCTTGTTGATTTCGCGCAGTGTGGTGATTCCTGCGCGCACTCGCCCCATGCCCGACTCCCTCAGGAACTGCATTCCTTCTTCCTTCGCGGCCCGCTTGATTTCCGACGTCGGCCGCCGGTCGATAATCATCTCGCGAATCCGGTCCGACAAGTCCAGCAACTCGCAGATCGCCGTCCTACCGCGGAATCCGCTTCCCGAACATTCCAGGCATCCCACTCCTTCATAGAATGGCGTTTTCCCCCACTCTTCGGGATTGATACCCGATTCGCGCAACGTTTCCGGCGGCAACTTCACTTCTTTCTTGCAGCTTGGACAAATCACGCGAACCAGCCGCTGCGCCAGGATGCAATTCAGCGCCGACACAAAGTTATACGGTTCCACGTCCATGTTCACAAAGCGGCCAATCACGTCCGTCACGTTGTTCGCATGCACCGTCGTGAACACCAGATGCCCTGTCAGCGCCGATTGAATCGCAATCTGCGCCGTCTCATGGTCGCGAATTTCGCCCACCATGATCTTGTCCGGATCGTGCCGCAGAATCGACCGCAACCCGCGCGCGAACGTCAGCCCTTTTTTCTCGTTCACGGGAATCTGCGTGATTCCGTTTACTTGATATTCCACCGGGTCTTCAATCGTGATGATCTTGTCTTCATCCGTCTTGATTTCATTGATGGCCGCATAGAGCGTCGTCGTTTTCCCCGAGCCGGTCGGCCCGGTCACCAGCACCATCCCATACGGCTCGTGGATGTACCGTCGGAATTTCCTCAAATCATCTTCCGCGAATCCCACCACGTCCAGCGTCAAATTCCGGAACTTCTCGCTCAGCGTTTCCTTGTCCAGAACGCGCAAGACGGCGTCTTCGCCGTGCACCGACGGCATCACCGATACCCGGAAATCGATGAACCGCCCCTTGTACCGCACGCGGAACCGCCCGTCCTGCGGTACCCTCCGCTCGGCGATGTCCAGCTCGCTCATCACCTTGATGCGCGACAATATCGTCGAATGCCATTCCTTCGCGAGCGGCTGCATGGCGTATTGCAGCACGCCGTCGATCCGGTACTTCACCGCTACTTCCGCGTTGCGCGTTTCAATGTGGATGTCGCTCGCCCGGCGCTCCAGCGCCGTGAAGATCACCGTATCCACCAGCCGCACTACCGGACTCACGCCGTTGTCCCGCGTGAGCTTGTCCATCGAGATATTTTCTTCGCTGTCCTCGTCGCTCACCACCTGCAGCGTGAAGCCTTCCGTTGCCTGATCCAGCACGCGCTGCGATTGTTCCGTGCGCTTCAGCAAATCGCTGATCTGCGTCGACGTCGCCACTTGGATCGTCAGCTTCTTCCCCAGCAGCAAAGCCAGTTCATCGTTCAATAGCAGCTGGCTCGGATCCGCCACCACTACCACCAGCGAATGATCGCGCGATTCCAATGGCACGAAGTTGTAGCGGAACATCAGCTCCGCCGGAATCGACCGGAAGAGTTCCGGGTCGATCCGCTGTTCGGCCAGATCGATGAACGGCACGCGATACCGCTCCGCCAGCTTTTGCGTGCGCTCGCGCTCCGCGCCTTCGTCGTGCACTGGTTCCAGATGCAATTCCTTGTTCGTCGCGGTCATAATTTCCTACCCTCCTGCCTGGATGGAAAATAGCGGCAGGTACAGCGCTACCAGGATGAAAAAGATCAGCGACGCCATGATAATCAATACCGCCGGCTCGATCACCGCGATCAGCGCGCTGGCCTTCAGATTCGATTCCTCCTCGTAAAACACAGCCACGCTCGTGAGCATCGGTGCGAGCGCGCCGGACGCTTCCCCCACTTCAATCATATCCAGCGCAAGATCGGGAATCATTTTCGTCTCCGCCAGGGACGCGTGCAGCGACGCCCCTTCGCGCACCCGCTCCGATGCTCGCTCCACTGACCCCGCCACCAGCCGGCTTCTCATCGCATTCGCTGCCGTCGACAGCGCCGTCACCAGCGGTGTTCCGCCGCGCAGCAGAGTGCCGAGCGTCCTTGTAAACTGCGCCATCTGAAACTTGATCCATATGTCGCCAAAAACAGGCACCTTCAGCGTCAAGCGGTCGACCGCGATGCCCCCGCTCCTCGTTTTTGACCACACGAACAGGAAAATCGCGCCGAATACTACGATGCCTGCCACCGTCAGTAACAACGCTCGATATCCCACAACCACCGTAATCAGAAGCTGCGTCGGGGCCGGCAGCGTTGTTCCTAGATCCGAATATAGCTTCGCGAACTCCGGTATCACGTATGTCACCAAGTACGAAACGATGCAGGATGCCACGACAATCAAAATCGTCGGATAGATCAGCACGCCAATGAGTTTTTTCTTCAGCCCTGTCGTCGTGCGTTGATATGCAATGTAGTCGTCAAGGACCCCGGCCAAATCTCCGCTCTTTTCTCCTGCGCGCAGCGACGTCACATATACCGGAGGAAACACCCCTGACGCTTCCGCCGCGTCCGACAGCATCGCCCCCTCGCGAACCCTCCCTCGCACGTCGTTCAAAATCGGCCGCATTTTCGGCAGCGCCGCGCGGTCCGCCAGCAAGTCCAGCACTTTCAAGATTGGCAGCCCCGCTTTGATCAGTGTATTGAACTGCTGATTGAAAATCAGGAAATCCCCTGCGGGCAATTTGCGGTTTCCGCCTGATCCTCTCATCAAGCGGCCCACGCTTAGGTTCGGCCGCACCCCGTAAACGTAAAGCCCGCGGTCTGCAAGCTTTTGGCGCGCTTCCGCCTCGCTCGGGGCCGTCTCCAGTTGCTGGAAGACGTTCCCTGTCGCATCCCCCACTTTGCAGACAAATTCAGCCATGGTTATAACTTACGTCCCGCGCGCCTTAAGGCCTTCCCAAATTTTAGCATATCGGATTTGGCTCAGACCGCCGGCGCATTCCATTGTGCGTAGCCGGAAACAGCGCATTTTAGCGTTCTACGGAAGGACCACAATTCCGCACTGGGCACTCCATGTAGGAATCCGCGAATGCCCTGAGGGTTGGCTGACTTTACTGTACCCTGTCCGCCAGCGCCGCGTCGTCCACGATGGCCACTCCCACGGGCGGCTCGAAATGAAATTTTGACTCTTCGATCGGCACATTCTCGTGCCAATCTCCAAAGCGAAACTCAGTCTCAATATCGCCGGGCTGCTTGATGTCGAGCCGCACAAGCTGATCTTTGGAATTCACTTCCAGCAGCACTTCACGAAACATATCTTCATCCGGCTTACGTGGCTTGCAAACCAGCACCGAGCTCCCCGCCTCGCTAGTCTTTTCGTCAGCGTTGCTTTGCCCAGCGGAGCCTCCGAGCATCAGGCCCCCGCACAACCGCTCTAGATTCACTTTCCCTGCCAGCAGCGCCAGCGGCGTTCGCCAGTCCGAGCTCTCTTTGATCGACGTCCGGCTCGCGGTGTGATCTGCCGGCACGTAATACCAGACGTTCTTTCCATCCACGAGAAACATCTTCGTCTCCGGCGAATCGTAGTCCCACCTCATTCGCCCCGGATTCTCGAAATATACCGTGCCGCTTTCGGCCACCATGCTCGAGCCTCCCGACGTGTACTTCTCCAGGAAAACACCTGCGATGGTCCTTGTCCGGCGATAGTGCGCTTCAAACGCCTGCGCCACATCTTTCGCAGTCACCGGAGCGACTGCCGCAGATAAGGCCATCAGAACCGCTAGCAGAAAACTCATGTTTACCAGTGTAACCGGAAATGCACTGTGGCGTCGCTTCGCCGTGAACGGTTGAATGGAAACTCTATGAATCGGGGTTTAGCAGGAAGCGCGAATACGGCGAGGTTGTGTCCCTATTGCAATGCAGGCAGTGCATCGCACGCAGTCTCACTTGCGATTGCCGCTCCGGAAGAATCGAAGTGAATCACGCCGTCTTCCGTGACACAGAAGCTTCTCGCGCCTGTCACACCAACGGTAAGGGGGATTGCTGTTGCAAGAAAGCCCAGGAAGCCCTGCGCTGAGCAACCGGGCGTGACATTCACCGTTCCGTCTTCGCCCGTGTAATTAAACGTATATCCACTCTTCTGGTTTGGCGCACTGGCAAGCAAAGGATCAAGTTCGCTTGCCTGATCGCACGTCGGCAGAACTCCACCAGGCCCGCCCATGGACGCCATGGTTGGTGGATAGCCATTCGAATAATCTTCGTAGTAGAGACTCGAAGCCGTCAGGATCGCGTGCATGCTTTCTGCTGCGGACGCTTCATTCGCTGCCATTTTTGACCGCAGCAGGCTCGGAATCGCAATCCCGGCGATAATCAGAATGATGGCCACGACGATAAGCAGTTCGATCAGGGAAAAACCACTGCTCCTTTTTATCCCTGTCGCCCTATCGGATTGTCCGTTTCTTGCCTTACTCATGGCCGCGCCCAACCCTTCTTTCTTTCCCTCTCGTTGGATAGAAAAGGGAGGGTATAAACCCTCCCTCTTCCTACGTTCTGACTGTCCTAAACAGTTACTGCAGCGGGGACAGTGCTTCGCACGCCGCTTCGGTCGCAGGCTTGGCTGCGCCGGTTGGATCGTAGTAGATCGAGCCGGATTCGTCCGAACAGAATGAACGCTGTCCGGTCGTCCCGACGGTTTGCGGAACCGCAGCAATCACAAAGCCTCCGCCACCAGCAAGCGCGCAGCCGGCCGGTGCAGTGATCGGAGGGACTCCCGCGACCGACGTGTACGTGAAGGAATACCCGCTCTTAACTGGGTTGGGTGCGGCCGGAAGAACACCCGAAAGCAGGGGGTCGAGCAAGCCAGCGCTTGCGCAGGTCGCTGCTCCTCCACCTACTGTTGGCCCAAGATACGCCAGGGACGGAGGAAATCCGTCCGAGTACGTCGAGTTGAAAGTAATTGATGCCGTTACAATTGTACGGATCGAGCCGACTGCCGAGGCCTCGTTCGCGGCCATCTTCGAGCGCAGCAGGTTCGGAATTGCGATCGCAGCGATAATCAAGATGATCGCCACGACGATCAGTAACTCAATCAACGAAAAACCCTTCTGATTCTTTCTCATGTTCTCTCCTTGAAAGTCTTTCTAAGCCGTGTTCCTAAACTCGCTTGGCGGCATGGCTACAAACTGCATCCTGCGTGCCAACTTCCATTGCCATCCCCGATCCAGTTCTTCTATACCGTATGCTACTGATATAAATGGACATACTGCAATAATGGCCCTATCCCCTGGCTAGCGCTACCCGCTCAGTCACCCATTCCGCACAAAAAGTGACGCAAAATGTCACTGCCGCACGCCACAACCCGTCTTCTCTTCGCATTAAATCTCATATTTCTTTGCATAATGCCGAAACGATCTGTACGTCATATGTAGCAACTCCGCGGCTCTGACCCGCACGCCTCCCGAGCATTCCAAGGCTCCCAGCAAATATGCCCGCTCCAGATCGGCGATATGCTTCTCCAGGTCCATCCCGCCATCGGGAATTAATCGCGTAGGCTGATCTGGGATTTGCCGCTCCGCGAAATGGTTCTGGTAATACATGATGATTCTTTCCGGCAAGCCTTCCAACGAGATCCTCTTCTCTGTTTCCAGCGCCACTGCCCGCTCAATCGTATTCTCCAGTTCGCGCACGTTTCCCGGCCAGTCATACGCCTCCAGCCGCTCCATGGCCTTCGGTTCGATGCCTTCAATGCTCTTCCCCGTGGCATTGCGGAAACGCTCCAGAAAGTGCCGCGCCAGCAGCGGAATGTCTTCCCGCCGTTCTCGCAGCGCCGGCAGGTGCACCGGAATCACGCTCAGCCGGTAATACAAATCCTCGCGGAAACGTCCTGCCGCGATCTCCTTTTCCAGGTCCTTGTTCGTCGCCGTGATCACCCGGACATCCACGTCCGTTTCTTCCGTGCTTCCGATCGGCCGCACCTTGCCTTCCTGCAGAACCCGGTACAATTTCACCTGCATGGTCGGGCTCATGTTCCCGATTTCATCCATGAATAGCGTTCCGCCGTCGGCCCCCTGGAACAGTCCGGCGCGATTCTCATTCGCGCCCGTGAACGCGCCTTTCATGTACCCAAACAGCTCTGACTCCAACAGAGTTTCAGGGAACGCGCCGCAATTGATCGTGATGAACGGCGTTTTCGCGCGCAGGCTATTCTCATGAATGGCCCGTGCAACCAGTTCCTTACCGGTTCCACTCTCGCCGGTAATCAGCACGCGGCTCGATTGCGGCGCGATCGTTTGGATCAGCTCGAAGATCGCGCGCATCTTCGGACTCGATCCGACGATATTGTCAAGGCCGGTCAGCCGCCGCAGCTCGCGCCGCAGAATCCTCGCCTCTTTCTTTAACTTCAGGCCCTCCGCCACTTGCTGCACTGCCGGCAGCAATTCGTCAAGCAGCTTGTCTCCTTTGATCACGTAGCGATCTGCTCCGAAGTTCACCGCTTCGATCGCCGTTCCCAGCGTCGGCACGCCCGTAACCAGAATGAACACGGTCGACGCGGATACTTCCTTCGAATACCGCAGCAGTTCCACGCCGCTCATGTCCGGCATCCGGATATCTGAGATCACGATGTCATAGATTTGTGATTCTAGCCGGCGTTTCGCCGCCTCTCCGTTGTTCGCAACCTCAACGCGATGCCCTTCCTTCCGGAACGTGATTTCCATCAGTTCGCAGATGGATTTTTCGTCATCTACGACCAGCATGTGTGCCATTTTCCCCTCATTCCCATTCCATCAAGGCTGGCTGCGTTTTCTCGATGTGCCCCGTGTTGAGATGCGCCGTCTTGAATTCCATGCTGCCTTGACGCGGCAGCTCGATTACAAATTCCGATCCCTGTCCCTGTTCCGATTCCACGCGGATCCGCCCCCCGTGTGCCTGCACCACTTGATACACAATCGCCAGCCCCAGGCCGGTCCC
>JBAUEH010000087.1:0-73850 GCA_049678505.1 Candidatus Acidiferrales bacterium | reverse complement strand
AAGTTTCCTGGTGGTCTAACCGCGGGGGTCACACCCGTTCCCATCCCGAACACGGAAGTTAAGCTCCGCAGGGCCGATGATACTGCACGGGTAACTGTGCGGGAACGTAGGTCGCCGCCAGGATTTATTTTTTGACGCAAGGGCTCCGAGGAAATGCAAACTCGGAGCCCTTTTTTGCTTCTGTCATCACGTCACACTTTCATCTTTGCGTCATGCTGCGTGATACACTTCTATTAACGAAAGAATGAAGCTTTGTGCGGGAAGGAGTGGTAGCGCCATGGGCCTGACGCACGTGCGGCTGCGTATCGCGAATCCTGCCCGGCCAAATCGCAGCGCTGAATTGAAGTTCCTGGTGGACTCAGGAGCCGTATACTCCGTCGTACCTGCCACTCTCTTGCGCAAACTGGGCGTCAAGCCACATTCGAAGCGAGTGTTCACGCTTGCGGACGGAACTGAAATCACGCGTCAGATCGGAGATGTTACGTTCCGCTCGGACGGACGCCAGGGAGCCGCTCCGGTTATCTTTGGTGAGGAAGGCGACAGCACGCTCCTGGGCATCGTCTCGCTCGAAGCTTTAGGCATGATGCTCGACCCGTTGCGCCGCGAACTGCGGCCTCTGCCCATGATCCTGGCTCCCGCTCGACCCGCTGCTCACTAGCCGTCAGACTGTACCGAATTCGCGATCTTCTCCGATACTTGAAATTTTCTGGAACGGTCACAAGAAATGACAGACTGGAATGGCCAACACCGCTTTGTCGCCACACTATATAAACTGGGGATCAATCGCTGCGTGGATGTGCCGGAGGAAGTCAGCCGGGCGCTCGGCGGGAAAGGCTACATTCCTGTCATTGCAAACGCGCACGGGCTAGTGATCCGCACAACGCTGGTACCGGCGGGCAATAGCCAATACCGGCTCTTCATCGACGGGAAAATTCGCAAGAGGCTGGGCATCGATGCGGGCGGCTTGGTAGGCATCGTCCTGCGACGCGATAAAAAACCGAACGAAGTCACAGTGCCTGCAGATGTCGCCGCGGCTCTACGAAAAACTCCCGGAGCACAAGCCGCGTTCAAAAACACTACACCTGGACTTCGCCGTGAATTTCTTCGCTGGGTCCTGAACGCGAAACGGCCTGCGACTCGCGCGAGCCGCATCAAGAGGGCAATTCCAATTCTGATCGCGCGGGCGCAGGCGCGAAGAAGCCGCGCTAAGCCGTCGCTGGCTGCTTGATGATAGCGGCCATAGCCAGACCGGCGAAAAACCAGTCGATCACGACCACCGCTATATAAGCCACGGTGTAATTCGTCGGGAAGTTGTACCAGTTCCAATACTCGAAGCCGAGAAAAATGCCCGCGAAAAGTCCGGCGAGCGTCACGGCGAAGACGCGTTTCCAGTAGGAACTAACGCCGCCGGCGCCCATGGCGAGAATGCAGGCAAGGAAAAACGCGCTGACAACGTCGATGATGAACTCGCCGCCGAGCAGCTTGCCGTAACTCAACGTGGCGCCGCCGGTGGTGTATACCAGAATTCCAGAAGGACCTTGCTGATATTTCGCCAAGTACGCAGCCGCGTCGCTCTGCTTTTGTTCTTTGCTGCGGCCCGGCGTCATATTCGGCGCGGGGAAAACATAAAAGCCCGGCTCGTGAATCGCTGCGCGCATTGCGGAAAGGACGGTATCTTCCTGCGGCACGGCTTTGACGCCGACCTCCGCTAATCCGGACACGGTGTGCAAAAACGCTCCAACGATAAATACGACGATGCCTCCGACTAAAGCACCCAAGAGAATTCGCATAGTCATGAGTGGCAACCCTCCGATTGGCGTGGGACTATAGGCTTCACGAAGCCCAAAAGCAAGTTTCCCGAATGCGCGAAGCAGTTCCGGGATTGGCGCATGGGCAAACTTCTGTTAGCCTCGCACGTCGCGCGATTTTAGATAATCCAGGAGACGCCATGAAACTTCGCGGTTTGGCCATGATTTTCTTCGGTTTCTTGCTTATTGCCGGCTCGACTGCAGCCACGCTGTTTGCTCAGCAGACGCAGGATGCGCACAAGCTGGCATATGACATTTACAAGCAGCTCATCGAAACCAACACGACGGAATCGGTCGGCAACATGACCACGGCCGCAAACGATGTGGCTGCACGGCTGCGCGCGGCAGGATTCCCGGCGAGCGACGTGGTGGTTCTGGGGCCCGACGCGCGGCACGGCAACATCGTCGCGCGTATTCACGGGAGTGGCGCGCATAAGCCAATTCTCTTTATCGCGCACCTCGACGTGGTGGAGGCGAACCGCGCCGATTGGTCGCTCGATCCGTTCAAGCTTACCGAAAAGGATGGATTCTTCTACGGACGCGGGACCAGCGACGTGAAGGACGGCGACGCGATCCTGGCAGCGAATTTCATCCGACTGAAACAAGAAAACTACAAGCCCGATCGCGATTTGATTCTGGCGCTTACTTCCGACGAAGAGGGCGGCGACTTCAATGGCATTTCCTGGCTGCTCGCGAAGCACCGCGAGCTGATCGACGCGGAATACTGCATCAACACGGATGGCGGTGATTTTCAATTGAAGGACGGAAAGCCGTTGCTGACCTCGATTCAGACCGGCGAAAAGCTCTACGCCGATTTCCAACTGCAGGTATTCAACAAGGGCGGGCATAGCTCACTGCCCACGCCCGACAACGCCATATATCATCTCGCCGACGGGTTGATGCGACTGTCGCATTATCAATTTCCGGTGCAGTTCAACGAGACCACTCGCGCATTTTTCCAGCGCATGTCGAAGATGAACCACGGAGCGCTTGCGGCGGATTTGGCGGGCGCAGCGAAGAACCCACCGGACCGCGCGAGCATCGAAAGGCTTTCGGCGTCGCCCTATTACAACGCGTTGCTGCGAACCACGTGCGTTGCCACGCGACTGAGCGGCGGTCACGCGAACAATGCCCTGCCGCAGGACGCTTCAGCCATCGTCAATTGCCGCATTTTCCCTGGTGGCACGCAAGAAGCTACCGAAAAGACATTGGTGAAAGTGCTGAATGATCCGCAAATCAAAGTTTCAGCGGTTGCTCCGCCCCACACCAGTCCCGCATCGCCTCTTCGAAAGGACGTGCTGGAAGCCGACGAGAAAGTTGTGGGGGAAATGTGGCCCGGCACGCCGGTGATCCCGACGATGGAAACGGGCGCTACTGACGGTTATCGCCTGCGCGACGCCGGAATTCCCACGTACGGCATATCAGGAGTTTTCATCGACATGAACGACGTTCGCGCGCACGGCCGCGACGAACGCATTTTGCAGAGTTCGTTCTACGAGGGTGTGGATTTTTTTTACAGTTTCATCAAGGCGCTATCGTCGGGAAACTAGAAGCAACAGATCCAATTTAGCGATGGATCGGCGCGGCGGCGGCTTTCTTCACTCGCGTATAGGTAGTCTCGAGAGTCGAAGTCGCGTCACCGGGGCCTTCGCCCAGAAGCCGAACGACGAAATGATCGGCGTCCTGTTGCGCGATGGTGACCCGTAAGTTTTGCCGAGCGCCACCCGGTCCGAGAAAAGCGCCCGAGTATCGAACTGTCTTCCCGTTGTCGTCGCTTGCGCCATCGAGAACCAGAAAAGCCGTCGAGCCGTTGTAAATCCAGATCGCTTCATATTGCTTGGAGCCGTTGTTGTAGCCATAGAGGCGCAAACCGGAATAGGGCTGGCCGAAAGAGTCGCCGGAATTCTCCTCTTCCAAAAATCGGCCTCCGAGAATGCTCTTGAGCTTCGCGGTGCCGGCGGATTGTTGAGGCTCGGCGCCAGGAGCGGAGAACGTCGCCGTGGTGGTGTAATCTCCCGCGCGCTTCATCAATTCGGCGTGAATAGGCCCGGGAGTCGCAGCTTCGGCAAGCGCCTGGAGGGCCTCATCCTGAGCATCGGACGACGATGGCGGATTCTGCGACGTTTGTCCTTGCGCCAATGCGATTCCCGCAAACAAAACGAAAATTGCCCAGGTTCCGAGCAATCTAGCTATCGATTTCATGGGGTTCCTCTTCGGCAGCTCAATTCGTGAGCATCCGAGAATAAACTGGAGTCGGAATTGCGCGCTGAGGTTGCTCCGTCAAAGCTGATTGTAAAGGCAGAACCAGGCGCAGTTGCTATTTCGTTTGCAGCCGCTCGTCCTTTTCGATTTTGCCGTCACGGAGACGGATGATGCGATGGGCGCGCTGGGCGATGTCCGGCTCGTGTGTAACGAGGATGATGGTGTTGCCCTGCTGGTGGAGGCGCACGAAAAGAGCCATGATTTCCTCGCCGGTCTGCGAATCAAGGTTTCCGGTCGGCTCATCGGCGAGCAGAATCGACGGATTGTTGACGAGGGCGCGGGCGACGGCCACGCGCTGGCGCTGTCCTCCAGACAGTTCGTTGGGCCGGTGCATCATTCGTTCGCCCAACTCGACTTGCTGAAGCGCCTTGCGCGCGCGTTCTTGGCGCTCTTCGGAAGGAGTACCGTTATAGATCATGGGCAATTCCACATTGTGGAGCGCCGTCGCGCGGGGTAGCAGATTGAAGGTCTGAAAGACGAAGCCTATTTCCTTATTGCGAATGTAGGCCAGTTCGTCGTCGTCGAGATCGCTGACGAGGCGGCCGGCCAGCCAGTAAGATCCTTTGGTCGGCGAATCGAGACAGCCGATCAGATTCATCAACGTCGATTTGCCAGAGCCGGAAGGACCCATGATGGCGGCGTATTCGCCCTTGCGAATCTCAAGCGAGACGCCCCGCAAGGCGTGCACGTGCTCAGATCCCATCTCGTACGTCTTCCACAAGTCTTCCGCGCAGATGACAACGCCGGAGTCGAGCAGGTCCTGCCGGAACGTTTGGGATGTAACTTCTTCAACCGCCATCAGGTCCTCGACTCCTTGAAATTCACTGGTCTCAGATGAGTGGAGCTACTGAGAGGTGGTCTGGTTGGTGATAGCCGGAACGGAGTTATCAATTTTCACGGAAGCGCCGGAATGCAAGGAACGAAGCGCTTCATAGCTTCCTGTGATGACGATATCGCCCTGCTGGAGACCGCTGGTTACTTCGATGTCCGTCACGCCGCTGATTCCGGTTTGTACGGGAACAAAAATCGCTTTGCCGTTGCGAACTACGAATACGCCTTGAACGTCGTCGGTGGCCACGGTCCCGTCCGAGTTCAGCGCTGGTTTTGCCGCTGCGAGAGTAACCCCCGAGCCGCCGCCCTTTTCTCTGTCCTGATCGGCCTGGAGTTCCTGCTTAGTGCGAATGGCAATGGACTGAATCGGAATAGTCACAACATCAGCGCGGTGGGCGGTCTGTATCTTCGCGGTAGACGACAGGCCCGGCCGAATGCCCTTGGGCGGCTGATCTAGCCGAACGTGAACCCTAAAGTCACGCGCTTCCTGGCTGTTCGCGGAGGTTTGCTGAGTCGTTGCCAATCCTGATGTGCGCAGAATGGCTTCTTCGCCGACGTCCGCGACGTGCCCCTTGAATACCTGGCCAGGGTAAGCATCTATGACGACCGTCGCTTCTTGGCCGGTCCTTACCGTCGGTATGTCCGCCTCATCGACCATGACTTCCGCATTGACCTTGGACATGTCAGCAATCGTGAGCAGGTAGCTGCCTTCGGCATTTTGAATGCCGGGAACGACATACTCACCTACCTTCACAGGAATGTAGGTAACGACTCCATCGATGGGCGCGTTATAAACGGTCTTGTCCAGCACGTCGCGCAGATGCACTTCGGTCGCCGAGGCCTGCGCCTGGTTGAACTGCGCGGCTGCTAATTGATCGTGTGCCTGCTTGGCACGAGCTTGGTTTCCCGCGAGAGTGGCGGCGGCGGCGCCGTAAGCGGATTTGTAAGTGTCGTAGTCAGATTTGGCAATTAGCCCCTCTTTGTAGAGTCCCTGCCCGCGCTTCCAGTCGTTCAAAGCCTTTTCTAGGTTTGCTTCGGACTGCTGCACGTCGGCCTGCGCAGCTGTATCGGCCTCCTCCGCCGATTGCACACCGGCTTGCATGGAATTGATCGTGGCCTGCTGGGCTTTAACATCCGCCGCAGGTTGAATGCTTTCCACACGCAGCAGCACGGCGCCTTTTTTGACCACGTCTCCTTCATTTACATCGATGTCGGTGATCTTGCCGATTCCTTGGCCCAGCACGTTTGTATAGTTTTCCGGGCGGATTTCGCCCGAGGCGGTCACAAGGGCCGTGATGTCGCCTTTCACCGCGTAACTCGTCTGTACGGTGACGGTGTCCTTATTCGAGCGCACACTGATAACGATAATGGCTGTAAGCGCTACGATAACGCCTAAGATGAGGACTGGCTTCTTCCACGTTTTCATTGACGTTTATGTCCCGGCGACCTAACACTCATTCAGATGCAATTCCCTACCCTTCAGTTAATACGCTAAGGAGGGGGGAAAAGTTTCCACGGCAGCTCCGTGGTTGTAGGCTTATTTCTTCACTTCCATGATAATCGACCTTTGAAAAAAGTTAAAGGCATCCCCCGCAGCTGACTCCTATCGCTAAACACAAGAGCGGGTGAACCGCAGGTTTCGTCCGGACTGAAGATTCGTCGTGGAAATAATTGGTCGTTGACCTCAAATTGGACGGGGCAACCTCTAGCTTCGTATGCGAATCCGATTCGGTAAGGCTTAGCAGGTGAGCAGGTTAGCTTGACGAGTGTCTAGATGGGGAATAGAATCTCACTGTCCGGGGGAATCCAGCGATGAAGCGCCGCTCGGTAATGCCTATTCTTGCCGTTTTGAGTCTGGCTTTTTTACTATCACCATTAGCGCATTCCCAGGACACGGATGCTGACCAGCAGCAGCAGGACGCCCAGGCGCAGGCAAAAGCCAAACAGAAAAAGCAAAAAGACTACGAGAAGGAGTTGCTGCCCGTTTACCGCGAATGGCTGAATGGACCGGTTTCTTACATCATCACTCCGGAGGAGCGTTCCGCCTTCCTTCACCTGGAAACAAACGAAGAACGCGAGAACTTCATTGAGAATTTCTGGGAGCGGCGCAATCCGGATCCCGGATCTGCTGACAACACTTACAAAGAAGATTATTACGAGCGCATCGCCTACGCCAACGAGCACTATTCTTCTGGAATACCGGGCTGGAAGACCGACCGCGGCCGCATTTCCCTGATGTGGGGTAAGCCGGATGACGTGGAGTCGCATCCTTCCGGCGGCCCTTACGAAAGGCCCGCAGATGAGGGCGGCGGCGAAACCTCGACTTATCCCTTCGAGGATTGGACTTATAGGTATCTTCCAGGACTGGGCGAAAACGTTGTAATCGAATTCGTGGATCCAACGGGGAGCGGCGAGTACCACCTGACCATGGATCCCAGCGAGAAGGACGCGCTGACATATGTTCCGGGAGCGGGCCTTACTGACCTGGAAGCTATGGGGTTGTCATCGAAGACGCAGCGCTTCGAGAATACCGATGGTACCCATGATCCCCAGGCTATGGGAATGCAGCCGGAGAGCATGAATGAATTCAGCCGGTTGGATCTGTATGCCAAGATTCAGCAAGCGCCGCCCGTGAAATTCAAGGATCTCGAAGCGGTGGTCGATTCGCGCATGACCGCCAATCAGATCCACTTCGATTGCCAATCTGATTTTCTGCGCATTACGGCAGACACGGACCTTGTGCCGATCACAGTGCAGATTCCAAACCGCCAGATGAGTTTTCAAGAAAAGAACGGCGTGCAAACGGCGACGCTGCACGTGTTCGCGCGCATCACGAGCCTGAGCGGGCACGTGGTGCAGACGTTTGAGGATTCCATCGCCGCCGACACTCCTGATTCTCTGCTACAACAGTATCTAACGGGATACAGCATCTATCAAAAGGCGGTTCCGCTGCGTCCGGGCCTTTATCGTTTGGATGTGGTCGTGAAGGACATCAACAGCAGCAACCTAGGCGTCATCAACACGCGCTTGGCCGTTCCGCGCTTCGAGGATAATCAGCTGGGTACCAGCACGCTGATTCTGGCCGACCAAATTTCGAAGGTGTCATCCACGGATATTGGGCAGGGCGAGTTTGTTCTTGGAGACCTGAAAGTCCGCCCCAAGATGGATGCGACTTTCAACCAAGGAACGCAAATGGGGATTTTCCTGCAAGTTTACAACTTGACGGTTGATCCCAAGACCCACGAGGGCAACGCTACGATTCAATACCAGGTGCTACGCACGGATGATCCGACCCCCGTCGTGAACTTTACGGAAAATTCGCGGCAATACAACCAGCACGGCGAAGAAATCTGGATCGAAAAAGCGCTGGATCTTAGGTCGATGGCTCCGGGACACTACAAACTCCAAATCCAAATTACCGATAACGGCGACAAACAAGTGATTACTCCCACGGCCAGCTTTACGGTTCAGGCTCCCCCGGCCGTTCAGGCTCTTTCGAAATGACGCGGGAGGTGACAGCCAGGTGAACTCTCGAGCGATTCGCATACTCGTTTCCCTGCTGGGACTGTCGGTGATTGCCGTTTCGCCGCTGGCGGCGGAATCGCGAGTGGGCCGTATTTCCGGTGTGGTATCGGACGAGAGTGGCGTGCCTCAAATGGGCGCCACGGTTGTGATTGCCAGCCGTTCGCTGATGGCTTCTGCCGCAGTGCAGCTACTCACGAACGGTCGCGGCCGTTTTGTTTCAGCCACGCTGCCTGCGGGAACGTACACGGTGCGCGTAACTCTTGCCGGATTTCTACCCACTCTTCGGCCGGACGTTCAGGTAAACAGCCATCAAACCACCGACGTTCAAATTGAGATGGGCTCGATTTTTACCGGCCTGGCTGACCTGCACCGCGGGGCGAACCAACGGCCCGACGACGGAGAGTGGAGTTGGGTGCTTCGCGCGGCGGCAGCTACACGACCGATTTTGCGCTGGCAGGACAGCACCAGTTCTCCGTCTCAATCCAGCGCCGATGCTATCACCAAAGAGGCGCTCCCTGACGGCAGATCGCATAGCCGCATCGATGTTAGTTCCGGAGTGCGTCCCGGCGCAGCCACTAGTTTTTCCGATTCGCCTGCAACCGCGATTGCTTATGAAGAAAGTGTCGGCGCAACTGGTCAACTCCTGCTTGCAGGACAATTCAGTTATGAGAGCGAAACCCCCAACGGCGGCTTCGCTGCGATTTGGCTGCCCGCGGGCGACAGTAAAAACGGACCCGTAACGAGCGCGGTGGTTCGTCAATCACGCCTTGGCCCTGATGGACCACTTTTTCGCGGCGTGCGTTTGGATCAGGAAGGCGTCCTGCCACTCAGTGACAACGTTACCATCCGTTATGGTTCAGAATATCTTCTGACTGGCCTCAATACGGCAACGACGAATGGCGTTCGTCCACGCGCAGAATTGGCGATCCGGCTGGGGCCCGATTGGCAGGCCTCGTTGCTTCTTGCGTCGCGACCTTGGCCGGAAGCAAGTCCGGAAGCAACTGCACCACTCGAATCAGCGGTGGATTCGCTGGATGCGTTCCCCACCATGCTTTTCCGCGACGGTCGGCCAGTTCTTGAAAGCGGCTGGCATGAGGAACTTGCCGTAGAACGGCTGCTCCAAAACAACGGCCGCGTCATGGTTGCGGCTTTCCACGATCGCTCCAGCGACATGGCGGTTTATGGACAGGGGAGCGCAGTAACCAACAACTCCGATTTCCTACAGGACTTTTTTTCGAATGGGTTCGCATACGATTCTGGAAATTCGGATTCCTTCGGAATGCGCGCTGCCTATCAGCAGAAGATCTCGGACGATCTCTCGACAACGGTGGTTTATGCCTGGGCCGGCGCGCTTGCGCCGCTTGCTCAGGACGTTCCTGATGCCGATCTGCGCGAAGTGCTGGCCATCCGCCAGCGGCATAGCCTTGCCGGTTCGGTTTCGTCCCAGCTGCCTCTTCTCAAAACGCAAGTAACAGCGGGATACAAGTGGCTCAGCGGGACGGCAGTTTCGCGCCAGGATGAATTCGGCGAGGCATTTTTCGGCCTCGATCCTTACTTCAATCTGGTGATTCATCAGCCCATTCCGTGCCTGCGGCATATGCAGGCAGTGGCAGATTTCGGCAACCTGCTAGCGCAGGGGTATGTTCCTATAACCACACGGGACGGACACGTCGTTTTAGTCTCGGCGTATCGGACCTTCCGAGGCGGCATAAGCGTCCAGTTCTGATGGTATTTGGCATTTTCAACTATACTGAAATTGGAATCCATATTCCAAAATGCGGAACTTGCACTTCTTATGGTGACCAGCATCATTTAACCAGAAGATACTGAACAGCTTATGCAGAAGCCAGCCTCCATCTTCTGGAAAGCAACGTGCACTGACTTATCGAGGCGTAGTGTGGACCAATTGCCGGAGCTTACCTGGCTGCATAAATGAACGATAGCCTCCGAACTCGGCTGACGGCCGTTCTGCTGGCGCTTTTAACGCTGGTTGCGGTCGTCTTTGGAGTGCTTAACTTCCGGCAACGGTCTCAATTTGAGCTGCCGGACGACGGCGTCACATGGCTCGACACTGCCAGTGGAGTGCAAGCTTGGCACATCCAGGCGGGTTCGCCAGCGGCGAATGCCGGAGTGAAGAAGGGCGACATCGTGACGGCGGTCGCCGGCGTTTCCGTTTCGCGGGCTACGCAAGTCACGCAGCAACTGTGGCGAGCCGGAGTGTGGTCGCGTTTGCCGTATCAATTGGTACGCGGCGGCGTTTCGTTCCAAGCAAACATCGTGAGCGCGCCGGCAGTCAGGCCCAACCTGATCTGGAATTGTTTCGGCATCGTTTCCTTACTGTATCTTTTCATTGGCGCGTTCATTTTCGCTCGGCGATGGACGGCGCCGCGCGCCATTCATTTTTATCTCTTCTGTCTCGTGTCGATCATTTTTTACGCGTTCCACTACAGTGGAAAACTAAACTCGTTCGACTGGACGATTTACTGGTCGAACGTTGTCGCTTTGCTGTTGCAGGCGGCTTTGCTTGTCCATTTCGCGCTGGTGTTCCCGACGCGGCAAGTTCGCAATTTGAAGCTTTGGCTCAGCTTGGTTTATGCCGTACCTGTTGGTTTGCTGTTGCTGCACATCAGCGTGGCTACGGCGGCGCTCGACCTGATGCCCTCGATTGAGAGCCGCTTCCGCCTGGACCAGATGGAGCTCGCTTATTCGGGTGTGTATTTTCTAATCGCCGCTTTCATCTTCCTGTTCAGTTGCCTGCGGGCGCCAAGCGGCCTGCTGCGCCAGCAACTCAAATGGGTCACGTTCGGCACATTCGCGGGCATTGTTCCCTTTCTCTGTTGTTACATCATTCCGTTTTCGGCCGGAATCCTGCCCTCGGAATGGATGACCGCTTCGGTCTTCTCGCTGGTGCTGATCCCGCTATGTTTCGGCTACGCCATCATTCGCTATCGCCTGATGGACGTGGACATCATTTTCAAGCGCGGCGTGGCGTACACGCTGGCCACTGCTTCAGTCGTGGCGGTTTACTTCGCCATCGTGGCAGTGATTGGGCTGCTGTTCCATTCGACGGGCTCTGCAGGCTCTCTCGGAACCGTCATTGCGTTTGTCATCGCCGCATTCCTATTCCAGCCGCTTCGTGACTGGATGCAAGCGCGTCTGGACCGTTTCTTTTATCGCGACCGCCTCAATTATCGCCGCACGCTGATTGAATTTGGGCGCACGCTCACCAATGAAGTCCGGCTCGAGCCGCTTTTCGGTTCAGTGCTTGACCGTATCTCACAAACCTTGCTGGTCGACCGGCTCGCCGTTTTCCTCGAAGACCCGGAACACCCTGGGACATTCCTGCTGTCTCGCTCGCTGGGAGTGCACGCGGAGCCGCCCCTCGATCTGAGTTTTCTCGACATGGCGAAGCGCCCCGAACTCTCGCAGGCGTGTTTGTTCTTTGAATCGGCGCGCGGCTCATCGGAAAACAAATCGGTCCGCCGCACCCTGGAACAATTGGGATTGAACTATTTCATCTCTTGCCGCTTCCGCGACCGCATTGTTGCTGTCCTCGGGCTGGGTAAAACCGTAGATGGCGATTATCTGACGACGGAGGACATCGAACTTCTCGGCACAATTGCCGGTTATTTTGCCATCGCCATCGAAAACGCACGCCTGTACAATTCGCTCGAGCAAAAGGCCTCGCAGATCGAGCGCCTCAAGGAATTCCACGAGAATATCATTGACTCGCTGAGCATCGGCGTCCTCACCGTCGACCTTGACGACCGCATCGAGTCCTGGAACCCGCAAATGGAGCGGCTGCTGGGAATCCCCCGCGATGAGGCTCTCGGCCGCTTTCTGGGCGATATGCTTGCGCCGGATCTCTCTGCCGAAATCACTTCCCGGACACACGATGAGCACGTAACCAGCATCTATAAGTTCAGGCTTCACGGACGCAGCGGGGAAGAATTCGTGGTCAACGCGTCGTTCGCTCCTCTCGTAGGGAAAAGCGGCGAGCACGCCGGGCGTTTGATTCTGCTCGACGACATAACACAACGGATTCGTATGGAAGAGCAGATGGTTCAAAACGAGAAACTGACCTCGCTTGGATTGCTTGCTGCCGGCGTGGCGCATGAGGTGAATACGCCGCTGGCAGTCATCTCGAATTACATTCAAATGCTTTCCAAGCAAATCCCGGGAGAAGATCCGCGCCAGAAAACGATCGACAAGATCGTCAAGCAAACCTTCCGCGCCAGCGAAATCGTCAATAACCTGCTGAATTTCTCGCGTACCGCAGCCGCGGAGTTTAGTGAAGTCGATCTGAATTCCATACTCGACGAAACTTTGAGCCTGGTTCAGCATCCGTTCAGGACGGCGCGAGTGAATGTGATCCGTAATTTTTCAGGCGGGCTGCCGGTTATGCTGGGTTCAACAACTCGCTTACAGCAGGTTTTTCTGAACCTCTTGATGAATGCGCGCGACGCGATGCCCGCAGGGGGCATGCTGGAAGTTCGCACCTACGCCCAGAATGGCTCGGTTGAGGTGGAAATCACCGACACGGGAATCGGCATTCGGCCGGAAAACCTGCACCGCATTTTCGATCCTTTCTTCACCACGAAGGCCTCCGGGCGCGGCACGGGCTTGGGGTTGTCGGTCAGCTACGGGATCGTCAAGGAGCATGGCGGCAAAGTGGAAGTGCGCTCAACACCGGAAAAGGGAACTTCCTTTCGGCTCGAGTTTCCGGCAGCGAGAAAGGCGGTCCATGTCTAAAGGATCGATTCTTGTCGTCGACGACGAGACCGAAATTCGCGAAGGGCTTGCAGCGTTGCTTTCTTCGGAAGGCTATTCCGTCACGGAAGCAGGAACAGGCGCAGAAGGCCTCGCGCGGCTCGAGGAACTTCCCTTTGATCTGCTGCTGCTGGATGTCAGTTTGCCGGATCGCAACGGCATTGACCTGCTCCGCGAGATCCACGGGCGCGATCCGCATCTCTCCACGATTTTGATTACTGCTTTCGGCTCCATCGACATGGCGCGCGCGGCATTCAAGAATGGCGCGCAGGACTACATCACTAAACCGTGGTCCAATGACGAGCTCCTGGCGCAGGTTTCTCTGGCCATTGAGGGCACGCGCCTGCGCGAGGAAAATCGCCAACTCAAGCGCGCACTCAAGCAGCGTTATAACTTCCCGAACATCATTGGCAAGAGCGAAAAAATGCTTGCGTTGCTGGACTTGGTCACGCAGATCGGCCCGTCGCGCTCAACCGTGCTGATTCACGGGGAAAGCGGAACGGGCAAAGAAGTCATCGCGAAGGCCATTCACGCGGCGTCGTCGCGCTCCGACAAACCTTTCATTCCCGTGAACACTGGCTCGATTCCCGTCGACCTTCTGGAATCGCAGCTTTTCGGCCATGTGAAGGGAGCTTTCACGAGTGCTATAGCTTCAAAGAAGGGCCTGTTCGAGGTCGCCGATCAAGGCACGATTTTCTTTGACGAAATCAGCACGATCAGCCCCGAAACACAGGCCAAGCTGCTGCGCGTGATTCAGGAGCGCGAATTCATGCGCCTGGGCGGCACAGAAACAATCAAGGTGGACGTCCGCATCATCGCGGCATCGAACGAGAACCTTACCACGCTGGTCCGTGAGGGCCGCTTCCGTGAAGATTTATTCCATCGCCTGAATGTGATTGCATTCTCTCTGCCGCCGCTGCGCGAGCGCAAAGAAGATATTCCGCTGCTGGTGGAGCGTTTCGTCGAGCACTTTGCCAAGGACAACGGCAAATCGCTGCGCCGCTTCTCGCTCACGGCAATGCGCACCTTGATGGACTACGACTGGCCGGGCAACGTGCGCGAACTCGAAAATGTAGTCGAGCGCGCCATTGTGCTCTCGGTGCAAGAAACGATGGATGTTGACCTGCTTCCGGAGAGCGTTCGCAGCCGCGAAGTAGCCAAGGGAGTGCGGCTGCATCTCGCCGAATTTCTGCCGCCAATGCCGGGCGAGGCGGGCGCACATGCGGGAGCATCACGCTCGCTTTTCGAGATCCTCGAGGAAGTCGAGCGCCGCATCATCCTCGACATGCTGGAGCATTCCAATTGGAATCAAACGGAAGCCGCCGAACGGTTTCAGGTCCCGCTGTCGACGCTCAATCAGAAGATTAAGCGCCTCGGAATCGAGACACGCCGCCGCAACGTCACGGTGCGCGGCTCGTCCGGCGTAAGCTCATTCCTTTTGTCTGGCAGCTTCAGCGCCAATAAGGATATTTAAGTTCTTCCCGGCCAAATCAGGCGGCTACTTCTTCGCTTCGACAGGAGCCTTCCAGCCGCGTGGCATCAGCGTCGTGCTCAAATCAAGGCCGGCAAGATTCACTCCATCCAAATCCGTCTCTCGCAGAACGGCTGTGGTCATATCCGCGCCGCGCAAATCCGCGCCACGAATGTTGGTATAACGGAAGTTCGCTGCGCGCAAATTCGCGCCGCGCAGAATGGCATCGCTCAAATCGGCGCGGAAACATTCCACGCCTCCTAATTGCGCTTCCGTCAAATCCGCGCCGGCAAGATTCGTTTCCGTCAAATCCGCTCCGCGCAAATCGGCGCGCTTCATCTTCGCGGCGCTAAAGTCGGCGCCGCCCAGCCTCGCCGCGCCAAGGTCGGCCTTCTGCAAGTTCGCTCCGCGCAGTAGCGCGTAAGCCAGATTCGCTCCGTGCAGATTCACTCCAGCGAGATTCGCGCCAGAAAGATCGGCGCGCTTCCCGCTGGAGTCTCCCTTCGTAAACTTTGCGTGCGCTTCTAAGATTTCGGCCAGTTGCTTTGCTCCGTATCGCATAGTATGACGACGGCTGCAGCCGCTCCTTTCTCTCCGTACTCCGTAGAAAATCGATTGCCGGTCACAATTTTACTCGATACCGTTGCCATTGGCTCATTCCTTATTGGTATTTCGATTCGGAATGCCATTCCAACCTATCGTTTTATGGTAACCTGAAAGCCAGGTTAGCCATGCAGGTCCGCCGCGCATTTCGGTGTTTCACCGCGCCAATGTCTCCACACGAAGAGGACTGTAGAAGGGGCTTTGTCTTGATCCTTGCTTGGCTCTCTGCGCTGCTGTCAGCCCTGGCTTTGTTTCCACGCTACTCCGTGGCGCAACAGGATCCGGGGCAAGAAAACGCCGAGGAAATCATCGCCAACCTTTGCACGGGCCGCGTGGTCATCGGCGTAGCCAAGGACGGCATTGTGGTCGCGACGCTCGAAAATCCCGTCGAGCCGGAAACGCGCCCGCCGATGATCGTGCCGATCTCCGACGATCGCGTAGCCGTTCTCCTCGGCGCCGCCGACTGGTGGCTGCCCGATCAGAATCGCGAGCTTGCGCGCCTCGACAAAGAGCTTCCCGACCTTCCGCCCGAAGAAGGCCTTCGCGATGCCCCGCATTTGCAAGCTGGATCCCAGGAGGGTCCCGGCTCGGAAGCGACGGATATCGAGCAAATCGCTGACCGCTTGCGTGCTCGCCTCAGTTCCATCGCGGAACATATTCACGGCAATTTGAAGCTCGGCGACGGCGAACCCTTGCTACAGATGGTTCTCGCGGATTACGCGCCCAATTATGGCCCGGAAGTCTGGCTCATTCAGTATTCTGTGGAACAGGACCCCGAACAGGGCGACTACTGGCAAACTCGCGTTCTGCAGCCGCAGTACACGCAGCTTTGGCCGCCCGAGAAAGGCCAGCCGCGCGGCCTGGTAGAAATCAGTTATCCGGCAGCGCCGGCGCTCGCGAGCCTGATTCGGAGCGGCGACGCGCATTTAGCGCAATCCATTTCCACCGCGCCCGGCGCGCAGCAAACCTCTGAGGAGATTCTCGCTGGCGACGTGCAGAAACTCACTGCCGTCGATGTGGCGGCGTTCCTCCGTACGTGCCTCGGGGCGCTGACCGTTCCCAAGGCGCGCATGGTTGAAGCCGAAGTCAACGAAAAGCTTGGTGTAGGCTGGTTTGTTCAGCCGCCTGCCGAAGAAGAGCGGCCGGGCGCTGAGCAGGCTCGTCCTGCGGGTGCGCCCAGCTTGCGGCGCCCGACAAAACCAGATGGACCCGGGCGTTTTTGAATGCCTTATCTGGACGATTAATGGAGCGGCGCTATTGCTTGGAGGCCAATTCCCGCTTCAACCGCGCGCTTTTTTCTGCGACCGACGCGTCGAGCTCTTTCTTGTAGTCGGCGAGCCTACGTTCCATCGCTGCGTCCGATGTTCCTAGGATTTGCGCAGCGTAGATTCCCGCGTTCATCGCGCCCGGTTTGCCAATCGCCATCGTAGCCACCGAAACGCCGCCAGGCATTTGAACCGTGGCAAGCAGCGAATCCATGCCGTTCAGCGAGGTTGCCGCCATCGGCACTCCAATCACGGGCAGAGTCGTGAGCGCTGCGACCACACCAGCCAAATGGGCCGCGCCGCCTGCACCGACGATAATTGCTTTCAATCCGCGCTTCAGCGCCGTTTCCGCGTACTCAGCAGCTCGCGCCGGAGATCGATGCGCTGATACAACTTCCACTTCGTAGTTTATGCCAAACTTCTCTAGCATCCGACACGCCTCTGCCATCACCGGATAATCAGAGTCCGACCCCATGATGACACCTACTACTGCATTTTCTTGCTTTCCTTCCTTGGACAATTCGCCTCCTCATCTCTATCTAATCCGCTTCGCCTATGTGTGCGCTGCGCTTCCGACGTCGCCACCGATGTCTTTTCGATAGTGCATGCCCTCAAAGAAAATCTGATTGGCCATTTCATACGCCATCAGACGTGCCTCAGCTACTGTCCCAGCAGCAGCCGCAACGGTCAGAGTCCTTCCACTACTTACATAGTAAGTATCTCTTTCCCGTTTTGTGGCCCCATGAAATACGGCTATGTCTTGCCTTTTGAGATCCTTGGGAATTCCTCGTATCTGCTGACCTGTCTTTGGATTGCCAGGGTATCCCTCGGATGCGAGCACGACGCAAGCGCTCGCGGCGGGAGCCCAGTTCATGCGAAACGTAGCGAGTTTCCCCGACAGCGCGGCACTGGCCGCAGCAGCCAGATCAAAATTCATCCGCATGACCAGCGCTTCGGTCTCGGGATCGCCGAGCCTGCAGTTGAATTCCAAGACTTTCGGCCCGCTTTCGGTGATCATCAGTCCAAAGTAAAGAAATCCCTTGTAATTGTGGCCTTCTCCTGCCATGCCGCTGATTGTTGTACGGACAATTCGATCTTGTATTTCCTTCTCAAGGCCATCGGGCAGCAAATCGTCATTCGAGATCGCGCCCATCCCTCCTGTATTAGGTCCCATATCGCCGTCAAAGGCGCGCTTGTAATCGCGTGCTGGAGCAAGTGGAACGAAATTCTCCCCGTCTGTCAGGACGATGTATGAAATTTCTCGGCCCACCAGACCCTCTTCCACAATGACGTGCCTTCCTGCTTCGCCGAACTCTCCTTTCTCCATCAGGCGCTCGATGAATGCTGTCGCCTCGTCTGGCGATGAGGTTACCAAGACGCCCTTTCCTCCGCATAGGCCGTCGGCCTTCACGACCACAGGCCAATCCACTTCGCACAGTGACGTGTACGCATCAACAGCGTTATCAAAGACTCCATAAGCCGGAGCTGTTGGAATGCCGTGCCGGACCATGAACTCCTTGGCGAAAACCTTGCTTCCCTCAAGATGCGCTGCGGCGCGCGACGGTCCCAGTACGGCGAGCCCTCGTTTTTCAAATTCCTCCACGATTCCCAGCACAAGGGGCTGCTCCGGCCCTACAATCGTCAGATCAGGCTTCAGACCTTGTGCCAACTCGGCGAGTTTATCGACTTCGGCCATACTCCCGCCGAGGCATTCCGTCGAGTCCGCGATTCCAGCGTTTCCAGGAAGGCACCAGATGTGTTCGACGTGCGGACTCTGGCGAAGCTTCCATACCAGAGCATGCTCACGGGCACCGCCGCCGATGACCAGTATCTTCATATGCGAAAGGATGCACGATAAGGCCGCTGTCGGCTCATGTCAATCCTCAGCTTCATCTTTTCCACTTAAGTCATTCGACATATGGGGCATAATGCGACTGCAAATATGCATTGGGATTACGTCATCATTCTACTCGTACTGGCGTTCTTTGTGCCGTGGCGAAGCAGTTCCCGTGTTAAGCTGCTTTTGCGACAACCCCACTCCTCCGACCGGATTAGCCTTTACTTATCTACGATTGTCTTTCAGTGGGGAGCCTCAGCCGTCATCGCCTGGCGATGTTTTGCTCATGGCGTGACTTTTGAGGAGCTCGGCATCGCCCTCCCTGACATGCCGCGCGCGATCATTGCGACCGTGCTGCTGTCCGGCCTGCTCGTACTGAATCAGGTGTTCGGCATCAGGAGACTGGCCAGCCTGCCCACCGAGAAGCGCGGGCTGGTCGCGCAGTTAGCCGAAAAGCTTCTGCCCCGAACGAGAAAAGAGAGATTCGTCGCCATAGCCCTGGTTTTGACCGTCGCCGCATGCGAGGAGTTCATTTATCGCGGTTTCATTCAAACCTTATTCCAGCAGGTGCTGTCGTCCCCTTTGGCGGGAGCCTTGGTCTCAGCTGTCTTCTTCGCCGTAGCGCACCTGTACCAGGGACGAAGGGGAATCCTAACCACACTCGTTGTTGGATTGCTCTTTTCCGGAGTGAGAATCTGGACCGGGAGCCTCTGGCCGTCAATGCTTATCCATTTTGCGGTTGACTTCGCCGCAGGAGTGGCGTCTTCCCGACTGCTGACTCCTGCATGGCCACAATAGATGCGCGAAATCCGCGCGGAAGGAAGAAAGCGCACTGTGAAAACGATGAACCCTAAAGAGATACGAGCCATGCTCGAGAGCTATTTCGCGCCTCTTCCGGACGGCATTGAGTATAAAGTACAGAAATATATTGGTTTGCTGGATACGTGGGGACGCAAAATGCCTTTGACCTCCATTCGCGACCATGAGGAAATCGTACGTTTTCACTTCGGCGAGAGTATTTTTGCCCTTTCCTTAGTTCAAATGATGAATGGTCGACTCGCCGACGTTGGCAGCGGTGCGGGATTTCCAGGATTGGCCTTGAAGTTGGTCGAATCAAGCATCTCGCTGACCCTAATCGAGCCCAACAAGAAGAAATGTGCTTTTCTACACGAAGCCGTTCGCTCTCTGGATCTGAAGGGTACGGAAATTATCTCCAGCGCATTTGAATCCCCCCAACTGACAACCAAATCATCATCGTTTGTAACTTCCAGGGCTCTCGGGCAGCACTCCAGCATTGTGGATTGGGCAAGAGAGAAGCTAGAGCCCGGAGGATCAATTCTTCTATGGCTGGCGGAACGAGACTGCAAAGCGCTTGCGACTATAGATGGCTGGCAATGGCACGCGCCAGAACTGATTCCAGAAACACGAGAGCGTTTCGTCTTGCGAGGATCGCCAATTCCTTGACGATATTGTTCCACGTGGAACAATTGTGCTTTTCTTGCGGCATCTATGCGAAGAATGTTCCACGTGGAACATTTCTCGCTCCGACTGTCCTCTTAACGTGAAACATCTTGCACTTCTCCCAGGCGTTTGTTAAATTTCGCCCCAATCTAATGGGGAAGATGATTTGGGAAGGATAATTTCGGTCGCCAACCAAAAAGGTGGCGTCGGCAAGACCACGACGGCCATTAACCTTGGCGCCTCTCTCGCTGCGGAGCAGAAACGAACCCTCATCATTGACAGCGACCCGCAGGGCAACACCACCGGCGGCCTCGGATTTCCGAAGGACCCTTCGCGGCGCACGATTTATAACGCCATTGTGCTGGACGAACCATCGGATCGCGTCATCATTCAAACCCAGGTGGCTGGCCTTGATGTGCTACCTGCCGACAAGAATCTAGTCGGAGCTGCAGTCGAGCTGGTCAGCATGGAAAACCGCGAGTACAGGCTCAAGGCCTTCACAGAGGGCATTCGCGCCAACTACGACTTCATATTGATCGATTGTCCGCCAGCTCTCGATTTGCTGACCATCAACGCGCTGGCTGCCAGCGATTCGGTCCTCATCCCGATTCAGTGCGAGTATTACGCCATGGAAGGGGTCGCCGAGCTTTACGATACGCTCATGCGCCTTCGGCGTGCTATCAACCCGTCCTTGGCCATTGAAGGAATTTTGCTCACAATGTTCGACGACCGCACCACGCTCTCTAAACAAGTTGCAGCCGACCTCCGCAGTTTCTTCGGCGCACAGGTCTTCGATACGGTCATCCCCAGAAATGTCCGGCTCGCCGAAGCACCAAGTTACGGAAAGCCAATCATTATCTACGACATACATAGTAAAGGTGCCGAAAGCTATATCCAACTTGCCAAGGAGGTTATCGTCAATGACCAGAAACGCGCTGGGGAAGGGCCTGAGTGCGCTGATACGAGAGCCCGAAGCTCTTCAGCCGGCCAATAGCACGGTAACTCCGGGGGGCCAGTCTGCTCCATCGAGCGGCGCCGCCACGGGCGCTGCGCCTGCGCGCGTCGCGGACGCGCCCGGATCGGTACTGCAGCTCGACATCGACCTGATCGATCCAAGCCCTTTTCAGCCGCGAACGCGCTTCGCTCAAGGAGCCCTAGACGAACTCGCTCAGTCGATTCGACAGACGGGCATTGTGCAGCCCATTGTTGTTCGCCGAAACGGCCCGCAACGCTATCAACTCCTCGCCGGGGAACGAAGATGGCGCGCCGCGCAACTCGCGTCCCTGCACCGCGTGCCGGCGATTATCCAGGATGTTTCCGATGAAAAAGCGATTGAAATCACGCTCGTTGAGAACCTTCAGCGCGAGGACCTGAACCCCATCGAACAGGCGCAGGCATTCGACCGGCTCATGCAGGAATTTCACCTCACCCAAGAGGACGCCGCATTGCGCACCGGAAAAGAGCGCGTGACCGTTGCCAACGCGCTGCGATTACTGCGACTCGACAAGCCAATTCGTGAAATGGTCGAGGACGGCCGGCTGACTGGCGGTCATGCTCGTGCCCTGCTCGCCATCGAGAGCGAACCGCTGCGCATGGAGACCGCGCGGCGAGCAGCTCGTGGCAGCGTGACGGTCCGGCAAATTGAACGCCTCGCCACGCGAACACGCCGCCATCGCTCACAAACGCAAGCGCCCACGCCCGCAATCGACGCAAACACCCGCGCGGCAATTGACGAACTGCAACGCGTCCTTGGCACGCGTGTCACCATCAATCCGTACGCTCACGGGCGCCCGGGCCAAATTATTGTCGAATACTACACCGAAGGTGATCTTGACCGCCTCTACCGGCTGATCGTTGAGAGATAATTCCAGCTCAGCTTCTTTGGTTGGCAGGAGGCACGGCATGGCTTCCCGGTGGCTAGGCGGAAAATCCGGTAGTTCTTCGGAGTGGGCCGGCTTTATCGACAGCGGTGTGTCGTTCGAAGGAAAAATCACTGTTTCCGGCATGTTTCGGATTGACGGCGAGGTAAGGGGAAACATCGTCGCCGAGAACGGCCTTCTGCTCGGCGAGAACGCCAAGGTAGAAGGACAAATTGACGCAGGCGAGGTCACCATTGCCGGGCGGTTTGACGGGCAGATCTTTGCCAAGGACCGCGTGGAGATCCAGCCGAAGGGCGTCGTAACCGGCGAAATCCATTCTCCGTGCTTGATCATTCAGCCTGGCGGGATCCTCGACGGACAATGCCACATGCTTTCTTCCACGTCGGAAGGGGAGCAACCCATCGCCATTCCAATTCGCCCGGGTGTACATGCCTGACACAGGCAGAGCGCAGGAAGTTTGTGCCGCGGGCCGATGAGATGTTCGAGAACTTACTCAGTTCGCCGCTGCAGGGTTGTGTTGGCTCTCGGTAAGCAGAGAGAAAAACGCATTCGCGTCGGCTTTGTTTCCGATATAGTCCGCTGAAGTCAAATCCTTCGGCACAATGCAGGCGATCCAAAGCGAGTCGTGATTTTTCCAATTGTCAAACGTCCAGCAGCGGCCATCTTTGCCAGCGACCTGGACATTCCGCTGTTCTACCAGCAAATATCCCCTGGCCCGCAGTGTGCGCGCCTGTTCCTGGCCAAAGAGGTCATACTGGAAGGGATAAGTCCGCGTGAAGTGCACGGGCAGAAAAGTAGCTACGGGGTTTGTTTGCCACGGCAGCTCGGACATCCGCTCAACGGACATTCCTTCGCCCTGACTTATGGCGTACCAACCGAACGGCACCGCAACTTTCCAGGATCGATAGTTCACGGTGCGTCCGTGCGCGAGGTGCCATCCCGCCGAAACCACCTGCGGCAGCAAAACCGCAAGCAAGAGTAAAGTTGCGGCGACGGCGATCTTTAGTTTGGCCTTAGGTGCCATGGAAACTTGATTTTACTTCACATGGGTCCGTGGCAAATTTCTTCTCGGTTTGAGCGTGTCGGATTTATACACGCCGCCAGCGTATAATCGTGCGGTTCGAGATGTTCGATATTCGAGGAGAGAAGCTTCTTTGGCAGATCCGGTGCGATTGACAGCCGCGGCCAAAGCCGCCGGTTGAGCGGCCAAGCTGAGTCCAGGTCTTTTGGACTCCGTGCTTCGCCGCTTACCACGGCCGTCTGATCCCAATCTGCTCGTTGGCTTCGAAACCAACGACGACGCTGGGGTGTATCGACTCACAGAAGAGCTCGCTCTGGTGCAAACCGTCGACTTCCTGACGCCCATCGCTGACGAGCCGTTTGCTTTCGGCCAAATCGCGGCCGCTAATTCGCTGAGCGACATTTACGCCATGGGTGGCAAACCGGTCTCCGCGCTCTCGATTGTGGGATTTCCGCCGAATGGCGACCCGGCCGTGCTGGAGCAAATCCTTCGCGGCGGCCTTTCCAAATTGGACGAGGCGCGCTGCACGGTTCTCGGCGGACATTCGATCCGCGACGACGATTTGAAGTTTGGGTATGCAGTGACCGGCGTCATCGACCCGAGAAAAATTTGGCGCAACGTCGGTGCGCTTCCGGGCGACGTTCTGATTTTGACCAAACCCATCGGCACCGGCGTGATTGCCACGGCGCTAAAAGCCGGAAAAGCTCCTGCCGGGGCAATGGAAGCAGCTATCGCTTCGATGACGCAGCTCAATCGCGAAGCGGCTGAAGTCCTGCATGCATTCCAAGAATCGATACATGGCGATCCGGCGGTTCACGCCGTCACCGACATTACCGGCTTCGGCCTGCTCGGCCATGCGCGCGAAATGGCCGCGAGCAGCAATGTTTCATTCCAGATCGACCACGCGAATGTTCCACTCCTACCCGGCGCGCGCGAAGCGGCTCGCGGCGGCTTTTTTGCCGGTGGACTCAAGAACAATCGTGACTTCGTTGAATCCTGCGTCGGATTCGCGCCCGGCGTTCCCGAGGAAATTCGCGCGCTGCTCTTCGACCCGCAAACCTCTGGCGGCCTGCTGATTGCACTTGCCAAAAATCACGCCGCCGCGGTCCGCGCCCAATTCGAGCGGCTCAACATCGCCGCTGCGCAAATCGGTGAAGTCACCGCGAAGCGCTCGCCGTTAATCCGCATCGACTGACCTTCATGTAAACTGTTCACTTCTTATTCTCATGGACCCTGTCACACACGGCATTGCGGGCGCTCTGATTGGCAAAGCATTCTTCGCAAATCGGCCTTCGTCCGCGAGCCAACCCTCGTTAACAAAGGGTTTTTCAACAACGGCACGCGTGGCAATATTCGCCACGACGCTTGGCGCTGTTTTTCCTGATGTGGATGTATTCGTGGACGCGTTCACTCGCGATCCGCTCGCGATTGCGCGGTATCATCGTGGCTTCACGCATTCGTTTATCGGCCTGCCGATTTTTGCCGTCGCGCTTGCCTGTCTGACGCGCGCCTTCTTCAGTAGGTACGCAAAACGCCCTAGCCGCAAGGAATGGGCGCCGCCGTCTTTCGCGTTTCTTTTCGCAATTTACGCGGTGGGCATCGCCAGCCACATCATTCTGGACGGCTTTACGTCCTTCGGCACGCGCATGCTCAATCCGTTTTCGAAGGACCGCGTCGCCTGGGATCTGCTTTTCATTATCGACTTCGTTTTCACGGCGCTGATTCTCGTGCCACAGCTTGCCGCGTGGGTGCACCAACGCCATGAAGCAGCAAAGGCGCGCGCCGCGACGATGTGGGGATTTTTGACTGTGCTCACGCTCGCTGCATGGGCGCTCGCCCGCGCCGCGGACTTTCCGTTTTCTTTGCGCGCCGTAATCATCGCCTCAGCGATCTTCGCCGCGCTATTTTTCCTGCCGATTTGGCGAAGCGTCGGCGCGCGCATCTCTCGCGCCCAATGGTGCCGCGCCGGGTTCGCCGTTTCATGCGCGTACATTGCCGCATGCGGCTTTGCGCACCATGCAGCCATGTCGCGCGTGCGTGCATTTGCGTCGAGCCATCACATCGCGGCCGAAAAAATCGGCGCGGTTCCTCTGCCTCCTTCGGTGCTCGACTGGAATGGCCTGATCCTCACGCGCGGCGGCGTTTATCAGTCCAGTTTTTCGCTGAGCGATTTCGGCGCTCCTAAATTTGAGTTTTGGGACAATTCGCCGCGAAATCGCTATACGCAAGAAGCAACACAATTGGAACCGGTGCGCACGTATCTCTGGTACGCGCGCTTTCCGGTGACAAATTTCATCGCAGCCGATGGGAAATATCTTGTTCGGTACGCGGACCTGCGTTTCTTCAGTGGCGCCGGACACGCGATGCCGTTTACTTTTTATGTTTCTTTTAATTCCGAAGGTAAAATGCTGAAATATGGATGGATTGAACGCGGCCCGCAGTTTCCACGGAGCGGCGTGCCATCGGACAACGAGCCATGAAAATCCAGATCTTTACTGACATTCACGGCGACCTGAAGGCGCTCGAGAAGCTCCTCAGTGTCCCGGCAGACGTGTACATCTCAGGCGGTGACCTCACGAATTTCGGCAAGGGCCTGGAGAGTTGCGGGCCGATCCTCGCGAAGCAGGCCAGCCGCGTGTGGGTGATTCCCGGCAATCACGAAACCATGCAGCAAAATCAGGAGTTTTGCAAAAGCGCCGGCTTCGTCGATTTTCACCGGCAAGTCCGCCAGCTTGGGTCGACTTACTGGGCCGGACTTGGCTACAGCAATCCCACTCCATTCGACACGCCAGGCGAATACACAGAGGAGCAAATTGCCGAGGCGCTCGATTCGTTTCGCAATCACTCGCCGCTCTATCTTGTCGTGCACGCGCCGCCGTACGGGAGCAAACTCGACGAATTCGCGCCGGGCAAACATGCCGGCAGCCACGCGGTGCGCGAATGGGTGGAGCGCGAGCAGCCCGAAATGCTTTTCTGCGGCCACATCCACGAATGCGGCGGAAAAAGCGATCAAATCGGACGCACGCGCTGCTTCAACGTCGGCAAACGCGGCTACCTGCTCGACCTTCCTTAGATTGTTCGTCAGGATTTCAGCGGCTTGTTCTTGAACGGACTGCGCGAGGGCAGCGGATCGGTGCGGTTCAAATACCACTGCTGTGCAATTCCCACCAGGCTGCTCGTAAAAATATAAAGCACCAGGCCGCTGGAATACAGGAAGAGGAAAAGGCCAAAGGCGAGGGGCATGAGCGTCATCATTTTCTGCTGCGCGGGGTCGGTCATGGTCTGCGGAGTCATTTTCGTCATGTAATACATCGCGACGGTCATGAGAATCGGCAAAATGTAATAAGGATCGCGCGCCGACAAATCGTGGATCCATCCAATCCACGGAGCATGACGCAGCTCAATGGAGTATTCGAGCATTCGGTACAGCGCCCACCAAATCGGAAACTGAATCAGTTGCGGCAAGCATCCGCCCACCGGGTTTACGCCATGCTCTTTGTAAAGCGCGCCGATCTCCTCCTGCATCTGCTTTCGGCGCGGATCGCGCATCGAATACTTCTTGTATTTCTCTTGAATGGCTTTCTGCTTTGGCGCGACGTGCTGCATTTTCTTCATCGAGCGCCAGCTCTTGGCCTTGAGCGGGAAAAGCGCCATATTGATGGCCAAGGTGAGCAAAATAATGTCCCAGCCATAATTGGGCACGTACTTGTAGGTCCATTTCAGAATCCGCAGCAGCGGCTTGGCGATGATACTCATGTAGCCGAATTGGACGAGCTGGGTAAGGTTCGGCTGGAGCTTGCCGAGTTCCGATAGTTCCTTGGGGCCCACGTAAAGCTGCACATCCCACGGACCCGGCGCCTGCGGCCCGGCGGCCATTTCCGAGACAGGCAGCTGCGATGTCTTTCCATCCGCCGTCACGCTTTGTTGCTGCACCCAATCCCAAAGCGTGATTCCCGGCCGGTTCGACAGAAATGCGGCGGTGAAAAAAGTGTCCTCAATGCCCGCTGCGTCCAGGTAGCCCGTGACTTGCGCGGGCTCGTCCGGATGCGCCTTCACGCCGAGCTTTTTGTAGGTGAGTAACTGAATCTTGCTATTCTCGCTGTAAAAAACCTCGGTAAGCGCGGCAGCGCTGGGAACCGATTGATCGCCGAACCCGCCGCGCCAAGCGACACCCACGGGCAGTGGATTTCCATCGAGCGTCGCCGAAACACTCAGCTGTTCCTCATACCCGGTCTCGAATTTGAGTTGCTTCACGACGTCCAAATGCCCGTCGCTCCACTCGAAATCGACTTCGGCGGGCGCGTGCATGTCTGTCGACGGAGATTTCACGACGTACAAACCATTGTTTGCCGCCGCGTCGAGCTTCGGATCGTCAAGCCGGATCGAAAGCGGCCAGGCATTCAATTGCTGCGCTGCCGCAGCGTTCACCAGTTCCAGCGGTTTGGGCGGACTGTCGTTGTTGCGGTATTTTTCGAGCTTCCAACTGCGCACCACGCCGCCGCGATTGGAGAGCTCGACGCGATAGAGCGAGCTTTCTACTGTAATAGTCTCTTCGCTCGCCGCTTCTTTAGTAGGCGCAGCCGGTTGTCCCGTCTCCGTCGCGCGCGTAGCTTTGTTTTTTTTCGCCGGCGAAGCGGCCACAGAGGCCGCCTGTTGCGGCTGCTGTGACTGCACGTTCGCTGTGGGAGGATTTGTTTCCGGAGGTTTCTGAGGAATTGCGGGCTTGTAAAAATGCGACCATAACATCAACACCAAAACCATCAGCACCAAGGCCAGCCCAGCGCGCTGCTCGTCGCTCAACGCAAGACCTCCACGGCCCTGCCGTCATTCGGAGCTGTCACGCTGCGCGAACCCTGTTTTGCGTGTTCCGGCTCGGACGATTCTTCCGGCACAGGATCGTATCCGCCTTTTGAAAATGGCCGGCAACGCATCAGACGTCCAATGGCCAGCCGCGCGCCTTGGCGTGCGCCGAACCGTTCGATCGCTTCGTAGGCATACGCCGAACACGAAGGCTGAAACTTGCAGCCGCCGCCGAAAAACGGACCCAGAAAAATCTGGTACACGCGCACACTCGCGAGCGCCAGCCACCGTGATATGCCACGCAGATTCATTCCGTCTCTCGCTTTTGTCGCGGAAGTAAGGAAAGCAGTTCCGCCTCGAGCTTCGCAAACTTCAGCGTCGCGACCGCGCGGCTCGGATGTATCACCACGTCCCATCCCTGGGCAATCTCCTCACGATGCAATCGCAATATCTCGCGCACGCGCCTTCGGATTCGGTTCCGCACCACCGCGTTGCCCAGCGCCTTCTTGACGCTCATTCCAAAGCGGTCTTTTGGCAAGTGGTTGCGCCGCGTGAAAATCACGAAGGTCGCACTCGAACGCCGCCGCCCTTCGCGATACACCGCGTCGTATTCCGCGCGCCTCACCAGCCGCCATTCGCGGGGCAAATTTCGCTTCGTCGGAGGCTCAGCGAGGGGCTTTTCTTCGTCCACGCGAAATCGCTTAAACGCGCGTCAGCGCGTGCCGCCCTTTGGCGCGGCGCCGCGCCAGCACTTTGCGGCCGTTCTTGGTCTTCATTCGCGCGCGGAAACCATGCTTCTTATGGCGCCGGCGAACATGCGGTTGAAAGGTACGCTTCGGCAACGAATCTTCTCCTTAGACGGGCGCAACGCTGGGACTTGAAATGCTACAGCGCCTCAGGCTCCACAAATTTGTCCAAGCGAAACAACTAGTGTATTCGACGTTACAGAACTAATCAAGGAACGGGCGGATTCGGTGGTGGGTCAGTTTGAATTTTCTTGATCGTGACACAAGGAGCCAAAATTCAAACTGACCCGTTACCGAGAACCGGGATGTCTTGACAGACGACGCCATCCATCAACTGGCTGGCCTCTACACGTACTCGAGTTACGATTAGTTTCTGGGATAGAGGCCGCATTACGGAATCACCCGAGATGAGTGTAAAGCCCAAGCAGCTTCGCCGCGTTCCCGCCGAGGATTTTAGCGCGGTCGGCGTCCGAAATCTGCAAGCTGCGCAGCGATTCGAGCATCGACGGAATGCTTCCAATCTGATGCGGGTAGTCGCTGCCTGCCAAAATGTGCTCGACGCCCGCGAAATCGATCGCCAGTTTCAGCGCCAGCGGATCGAAATTCACCGTGTCGTAATAAAACTGCTTCAGGTATACGCTCGGCGGCTTCTGAATCTTCGCGCGGCACTCCTTGAACGCATGGAAGCCGCGATCCGCGCGCTCCGCAACATACGGAATCGCGCCGCCCAAGTGGCTCAGCACCCAACGAATCCGCGGAAAGCGTTCTGCAACGCCGCTGAACACGATTTTCTCCGCCGCCAGCGTCGTGTCGAAGAGAAATCCCACGAGCGGCATCAGCCAGTATTCCGTCATGGCTTCCACGCCGACAGGGGCTGTGGGATGAATGTGCAGAATCGCGCCGAGGTCATCGGCGGCTTCGTACAGCGGCCAGAAACGCTCATCCGCCAGCGCTACTCCATTGATGTTGCTGAAGAGCATCGCGCCGCGAAATCCAAGCTGTCCGCAAGCTCGCCTGAATTCTTTCAGGGAGGCGGCTGGATCGTTCAACGGCAAAGTTGCAAGCGCCGCGAATTTTCCTTTCTTGCGCGCCACGACTTCGGCGAATGCATCGTTGACTTGCGCCGCCAGCTTCGCCGCGTTCGCTGGCGATTCAACGTGCGTTCCTGGCGTGGTCAGCGAAATCACGTGCAAATCCACGCCGTATTTCGCCATTTCAACTTCGCGGAAATCGATATCGCGATGCCCGCGCACAGCCACGTTGTAATCGCCGGGATAATGCAGCCGGGGATTGCCCTCCGCGTCCAAATCAACCTTCACCACGCTCTGTCCGCTTCGCAACGCATCGATATACGCCGGCGGATAATAGTGATTGTGAAAATCGATGACGGCCATCAGTCGATCTCTCCCGAAGCTTTCTTCCCTGTGCGCAAGCTCCTGCCGCCAAGCAAATCCGGGCGGTTGCGCTGCGTTTTCTCCATCGCCATGCGCTCGCGCCAGCGGCGCACTTCCTCATGGTGGCCGCTAACTAGAATTTCCGGAACTTCCCAGTCGCGGAAATTCTGCGGGCGCGTGTAATGCGGATAATCCAGAATCCCTCGATCCGCCGCCGCGAATAAATCGGCGCTCTGCTGCATCGACGATGAAAAATCCGGCAGATGGGATGGCGGCAAAGCAGAAAAGGACTCATTCTCAACGGAATCTTCGTTGCCCAGCGCCCCAGGAATCAGCCGCGTCACCGAATCCAGCACTATTGCTGCCGCGAGTTCACCGCCGGAGAGCACAAAGTCCCCGATCGAGATCTCATCCGTGGCCAGATGCTGTGCCACGCGCTCGTCCACGCCTTCATAGCGGCCGCAAATCAAAATGATGCGCTCCCGTTGCGAAAACTGCCGAGCCATCTCCTGCCGAAACAGCTTGCCGGAAGCGGAAAGAAGGGCAATCGCCGTTTTGCCCGGCATATTCGCCCTTTGCGCATCATTCATCGGGCCAATCAGAGATTCGACCGCTTCGAAAAGAGGCTCCGGTTTCAGCACCATGCCTTCGCCGCCGCCAAACGGCCGATCGTCGACGGTGCGGTGGCGGTCATGCGTAAAATCGCGGAGGTCGTGCACGGCAATATCGATGAGCTTCGCCTCGCGCGCGCGCCGGACGATGCCATGATCGAGCGGCCCACGAAAAAACTCAGGGAAAATCGTGATCAGATCGAAGCGCATCGGTGGAATCTTACCCCAATCGATGCCACAGTTTGCAGAGGTTACTATTTTGTCGAATTCAAATCGAGGAGGCCTTCGGGCAATACAACTTCAATGCGTCGGGCGGTGGTATCGATGCGCTTGCAGATTTCCGCAGCCAGTGGAATTAACAATTCGCCGGTCTGCGCGTCGACCACCAGGTTCGGTGTGCCGCGAATATTTTCACCGCTGAATTGCACATCGCGGACGATGCCGATCTTCTGCGGGTTCACAGCGCCGCCGCCTGCGAAAACTTCGCAGCCAATCAAATCGGTTACGTAATAGCTACCCGCAGGCAAAACCACGCGATCGGCAAGCGGCAGTTGAATTTCAAACCCCACAAGCTTTTCCGCGTCCGCGATGGAATCGGAGTTTTCGAAATGAAAAATGGCCTGGCCGCCGCGGCTATGACTGAGCCAGCATTTGCGAATCACGGCCTCTCGTGGCGGATTCTTGCCGTCCCAGAGCAGCACGGAGTTCAACCGAGTGAGCCGCTCCGGAAAATCCGTGAGAATTTCAGCCGCAACTTCACCGCGCCGCCCGTGCGGGCGCAGGATTCGTGCAAGAGTGACGCGATTGGCTGGGGAATCGCCCACGCTATTCGAGTATTTCCAAAGTGAATCGCTTTTTCAGCTTCATTCCAGCCGCGCCCAATAGGGTGCGGATGGACTTTGCGGTGCGTCCCTGCCGTCCGATCACCTTGCCAAGATCGTCGGGCGCAACCCGCAATTCAAGCACGGTAACCTGTTCGCCTTCAATCGCCTTCACAGAAACTTGTTCGGGATGATCGACAAGAGCTTTCGCGATTTCCTCGACGAGCTCCTTCATGAGAAACCTCCGGGAGCGGGAATTTGCGCTGGAGCTTGAGTCCGGGCGTTGGGAATCCTGCGGGCTAAACGGTACGGCGCTTCAGGCTATCTTCTGATGGCGCAAAAAACTGCGGACGGTATCGCTGGGCTGGGCGCCGCATCCGAGCCAGTACTTGATCCGCTCGGCGTCTAGTTTTACAACAGCAGGTTTCTTCAACGGATCGTAAGTCCCCACAATTTCAACGAAGCGGCCGTCGCGAGGGCGGGTCTTCTCGATCACTACAACGCGGTAGGCGGGCTGCTTCTTTTTGCCAATGCGGGACAAGCGAATCATCAACACTCGGTATATTCCTCCAAAAACCAATTGCAAGTATAGCTTAACGTGCAAAATTTCAAAAGCACGAATCGACCTTACAAAACTTACGCGGAGAGCACCCGTATCGTCTTGTTGTCATTGGTTTAGGCCGGAGCGGAGCTTGCCAAGGCCGCGCATCTTGCCGCGCATGGTGTTGCCGTACATCTTGATCATGCGGCGCATTTCCGCGTACTGCTTGAGGACTTCGTTGACTTCTTGAACGCTGGTGCCGCTGCCGCGGGCGATGCGCTTGCGGCGCTTGCCATCAATGAGGTGGTGATCCCCGCGCTCCGCGGCGGTCATGGAATTGATCACGGCCTCGGCGACTTTCAGGCGGCTTTCGTCGAGCTCCGTGTTTTTGGGCAATTTCGCAAATGGCCCTATTTTGGGGAGCATTCCCATCAACTGCTCGATCGAACCCATCTTGCGAATCTGCTTCAATTGGTCGCGAAAATCCTCGAGGGTGAACTCGTCGTGAGTCAACTTGTGCTGCAGCTCGCGCGCCTGCTTTTCGTCAATAGTCTTTTCGGCTTTTTCGATGAGCGTGAGGACGTCGCCCATGCCGAGAATCCGGGAAATGATGCGGTCAGGATGAAATGGCTCGATCGCGTCGTATTTTTCGCCGATGCCGGCAAACTTCACGGGAGCGCCAGTGACTTTGCGGATGGAAAGCGCCGCGCCGCCGCGCGCGTCGCCATCAAGCTTGGTCAGCACCACGCCGGTAATGCCCAGGCGCTTGTGAAATTCACCGGCGGAATGAACCGCGTCTTGGCCGATCATGGCGTCCGCGACAAACAGAATTTCCGCAGGCGAGAGCTCTTTTTTCAGGATGGACAGCTCGTTGATCAGGTCGTCGTCGATGTGCAAGCGGCCAGCCGTGTCGACAAGCACCACGTCATAGGCAGAAAGCTTTGCCTCACGCATCGCGCCGCGGACCAGTTCGAGTGGTTTGTCAGCTTCTTTGCCCGGCCAGTTCGGCGTGTGCGTCGCCTTGGCCACTTGTGCAAGCTGTTCGCGCGCCGCGGGACGATACACGTCCGTCGAAACAACTACGGGACGATGGCCATGCTCGCCGAGCCATTTGCCGAGTTTGCCGGTGGTGGTGGTTTTGCCCGAGCCTTGCAATCCGACAATGAGCCATACCGAGGGCGGACGCGACGCGAATTGCATACGAACTTCTTTGCCAAGAAGTTCGGAAAGCTCGTCGCGGACAATTTTTACGACCTGCTGGTCCGGGGCCAATTGCAGCAATACTTCGGAGCCAAGCGCCTTCTCGCGGATGTGCGCGATGATTTCGTCGACGACGCCGAGATTGACGTCGGCATCGAGAAGCGCTTCGCGAATTTGCGCCAGCCCAGTATCGAGATGCTCCTCGGTTAACTTTCCCTGGCCGCGCAGGTTTTTGAAGGCGCGCTGAAGTTTGTCGGTGAGATTTTCAAACATGGGTGATTGGGGTGCGGCCAAGAAATGCAAAAAGTGCGATTTTGTACCGATTAGAACGGGCACCTGTCGTTTGTTTTGTGTAACTTACAGGCGATTCTAATAATTCCGTGTACCGATTAGACTTTCCTGTGTGGGTGCACTCTGACTGGCAGGGTGCGCTGGATCGAGAAATATGCCAGGCGCGCGCCGACGGGCTTGCGGGGAAGTCTGTGTGCTCCTCGAAATGCATCCTCAGATTCGCTCCGAATAAAAATAGCACGACGCCGGGCGGAATGCGAGCAGCGGGCGACCGAACGCCAAATTTATGGCCAAGAACGCGCGTTTTCGAGTATATTAGGCAATTGCGCAGAGTGAGCTGGCCCCACCTGAGCGGGTCTGCACGGGAATAAGACATGAACCGCGTGATTGATAAGGTGCAAGAGTCTCAAGTACGCACGGACTTGCCGGCGTTCCGCCCGGGAGATACCGTGCGGGTAAACGTGAAGTTGCGAGAAGAAGGCGAAAAGGGAAAGGAAAAAGAGCGCATCCAGCCGTTTGAAGGCGTGGTGATCAAACGGCGCGGGCACACCGCGGGCGCGAGCTTCACAGTGCGGCGTGTGAGCTTTGGGATTGGCGTGGAGAGGATTTTCCCGCTGCATTCGCCGATGATCTCTTCGATTCAAGTCGTGCAAGAAGGAAATGTGCGGCGCGCGAAGCTCTATTATTTGCGCGGGCTGAAGGGCAAATCGGCGCGAATCAAGCGCGCTGCGAGAACCGACCAGGCCGCCACTGTTAAGGAATCCGCCGAGTAGTTCCGCCTCCAGCATTTTCTCTTAGCTTCCGCCAAGGGCTGCGCGCGTGGCAGCCTGTATTTCTTCCCGTCGAAAATTCGGCGTAAAATCTGCGCCCGGAGAACACAATGGACGCGAAAGAAGTTTTTCTACGAATCTGGGCCGCGAAGCGAAAACCACGGTCAAAGTGTTCAGAGCGTTTCCCCGAGAGAGCCTCGATGTGAAGCCGCACGAGCGTTCCCGTTCCATCCGCGATCTGGCATGGCAATGCGTGATCGACGAGCGCGTGATTGAACAAATCATCGACGGGGCCAGTGATCTTCGCAATGTTCCACCGAGCCCGCAGGCGCCGGAATCGATGGAGGAAATTGCGGCGGCTTATGAAACTGCGCATCGCGAGGCATCCGAGAAAATGCGCCTCCCAAAGACGGAGTTCAGCAAGACGGTGAGCGTGACGATGCGCGGGGGTTCGATTCAACTGGAGCAGGCGGAAACGCTTTGGGGAAACCTGCTCGATCAGGTGCACCATCGCGGCCAGTTGACGATTTACCTGCGCCAAGCGGGAGGCAAAGTGCCATCGATTTACGGACCCTCCGGCGACGAAGCGCTGAGTTTTCCGTCTTAGTGGCAGCTTCACACCGTTACACCCGTTGTCTAAGAACAAACTTTCGACAGACGAGAGGCCACAGTGGCCGGCATGGCTGTGATAGAATCCGGCGCGATGGGGCGGCTCTGCTGCACACGCTACGAACTGCTGGCGCGGAAGCAAGGATGGATGCGCATCTGCGGAATCGACGAAGCGGGGCGCGGGTCGTTATTTGGTCCGGTGGTCGCGGCAGCGGTGGTGCTCAACCCTCGAAGGCGCATCGTAGGGCTTGACGATTCCAAAAAACTCACTCCCGAACGGCGCGCGGAACTGGCTCCGCGCATACGCGAGCATGCGCTGGCGTGGGCCGTGGCGGAAATCGACGCCAGCCGCATCGATGCGTGGAATATTTATCAGGCCAGCAAGCAGGCAATGCTCGCGGCGGTGGAAAACATCCGACCGACGCCCGATTATCTGCTGATTGATGCGATGGAATTGCCTCTGCCGATCGAGCAAAAACCGCTGATTCACGGCGACGCGCGCTCGGTGTCGATTGCGGCCGCGTCGATTTTAGCCAAGGTCGAACGCGACCATTTGATGGACGACTTCGACCAACTCTATCCGCAGTATGGGCTTTGCACGAACCGCGGCTACGGCACACCGGATCATTTGGAAGCGCTGCGGCGTTACGGACCGACTCCGCTGCACCGTTTTTCGTATGCCCCGGTGCGGGAATCCACATGCTGGGCCGCGCACGCTACTCAGGAACTCCTGCCCTTAGCTGCGGAAATGCTCTCTTCGACTCCAAGCGTTATCCCACCGACCGGCGAGCCGTCCTGACGCTAGCCAAGCAAGGGCTAACCTCAACATCCCGAATATCGCCGGTACTTAAGTACTAGATACTTTTTCTCTACAGCTGCGCTGCAAGGGGCACCGCTGCGTGCTGTTTTGGTGTTTATTGTAGATAGGACCCCTATGGACCAAACGACCAAAACTCGGGCTACTCCTGTGCCTGCGAGTGAAGCGGCGGATGAACGCCGAAGCTCGGGCAGCGGCACGCCAACCCGGCGCAGTTCAAGCGCCGCGCAACAAAAGACGCTTCTGCTGGGCGAGATAGCCGACACGTGCACATCCCCGGCGGAAAGCTCTGCGGCGCCGAATCTCAATCTGACTTCGAGCAGCCTCTCCGCTCTTTCTCAGCGCTACGACATTTTGAGCGAAGCCGGCCACGGCAACATGGGCAATGTGTATAAGGCGCGCGACCGGGAGACCGGCGAAACCGTCGCGTTAAAGCTGATCAAACCAGAGATTGCGTCGGACCAGGCAATGACGGAGCGGTTCAAGAACGAGCTGCTCTTTGCCCGCAAGATCACTCACAAGAACGTTTGTCGCGTATACGAATTCAATCGCATCGGCGGAATTGCGTACACCTCGATGGAGTTCGTCGAGGGCGAGAGTCTGCGCTCGGTGCTGAGCCGCTTCGGCGGATTGCCGGTGCGCAAAGCAGTCGATTTGGCGCTGCAAATTTGCTCCGGACTAAAAGAGGCGCACGCACAGGGAATCGTGCACCGCGACCTGAAACCAGAAAATGTGATGATCGACGCGCACGGAAACGTGAAGATCATGGATTTTGGCATTGCGCGGTCAATGGAAAATGGCACGCGGTTGACCGGCGCGATGATTGGTACGCCGGCGTACATGGCTCCCGAGCAGGTATCCGGGAAGCCAGTGGACTACCGCACCGATATTTATGCGCTGGGGCTGGTGCTGTATGAAATGTTCACAGGATCGGAAACATTTCGCGCCGATACGCCTGTAGCGATTGCGCTCAAGCAAATGCAGGAGGCGCCCGCACCGCCGCACGATATGGACCCGAATATTCCTGTGTACATCGAGCGCGCCATTCTGAAATGCCTAGAAAAGGATCCAGCGAAAAGGTTCCAGTCGATTGGGGAACTGGAACTTGCCTTGCGAGTGACGGGAGCGCCGGTGGCTTCCGCTGCGCTGGCGGTGGCCGGGGCAGGCCCGATGCAGGCGAGCCGCGCCGCAGAGATCGTACACGGCCACGCTCCGCTCACGGTGAAGCCGAAGGGCACGTCGCGCGTGGCACGGGCGACCGTTGTGATTGCGGCAGTTCTCCTGGCTCTCTGGGGATTGAGGGCCATGCAACTGAGGAAAATGGCGGCGCAGATCCAGCCGCCCGCAGGGTCACCGGCGCCGACCCCGCCGCCGGAAGCATTTGTAATTCCGCCGCCTGCGCCAGTCGAGGCGGCAACAAAAGCGCTGCCTGCGAAGAACGCACCCAATCCAGCTAAGCCAAAGCCTACAGTGCCGGAAGTTTTTCCTCGCATGGAGTGGGGGGATCGCACACCGCAGAGTCATTCAGCACCGGCAAGTCCGAATATTTATCTTTGGGTAGGCCGCTTTGAGCGAAACGAGCGCGCCCAGAATGTTTCCAAGCGAATCGAGGATCAGAACCTTCCCGTGGCGATCAAGCCAAGGCGAGGCCCGCAGGGCCAAGAGTTTTTTGTGGTGTTCACGGGTCCCTATCAACAGAGCGAGGCCCAGAAGGTGCTGGAATGGCTGAAGAGCGTGGGCTTTCCGAAGGCTCGCCAAGTGCAGCAAGGGGAGAATCAAAATCAAGCCGGGAAGCAAGGCAACTCGCCAAACTGACGATCAAAATGGGCATGAATCCTGAGGGCGGAATGGAAATCGAATTCGGCGCGCGCACCGACATGGGCCGGATGCGCCAAAACAACGAGGATGCCTTCCGCGCCGCGCCAGAAATATGCCTGTTTGTTCTGTCGGACGGCATGGGCGGCCAGTCATCAGGAGAGGTGGCGAGCCGGCTGGCGTCGGAGACAGTCGTTGCACATTGCCGCGAAGCGTCGAAGAATCCATCGCTGCCGCTCGTGGGAAAGCGCGCGGAAGGAATTTCCGAGGTTGGGAATCGCCTCGAAAGCGCTATCCGGCTGGCGAACCGCGTGGTGCACCAGGCAGGTCAAGAGAGCGCCGCACACGCGGGAATGGGCGCCACATTGGTCGCGGTGATGCTCACCGAAGAGCGCGTGAATATCGCGCACGTAGGAGACAGCCGCGTCTATCGCCTTCGAAACGGCGAATTCGAGCCATTGACGCGGGATCATTCGTTCATTGCGGAGCAAGTTCGGCAAGGACTGATGACCGAACAAGAAGCCAACAACAGCAACTTGCAGAACGTGCTGCTGCGGGCCGTCGGGGTTGACGCGGAAGTCGAAGTGGAAGTGAACGAAGAATTGCTCGCCGAAGAGGACACGCTGGTGCTGTGCTCAGACGGGTTGACCAAGGAACTTTCTGACGCAGAGATTGCAAAAGTGCTGGCTGAGACCGACGATCCGCAGGCAGCAGCCGACCGGCTGGTGAAGCTCGCCAATGACGCCGGGGGCAGCGACAACATCACCGTGATGGTGCTGCGACACGCGCCAAAGTTGGTGGGGACATTTGGACGACTAGGACGTTGGTTCAAGGGCTCCTGAGATTCGTTGGGGGAGGATAGAAATGCCGAAACTAGTGCTGAAATTCGAGGACTCGGTTCTGACCGAGACGCCCGTGGGAGCCAAAGAGGTGAGCATTGGCCGCTCACCGGATAACGGGCTAGTCATCGATAATCCAGCTGTGTCGCACTACCATGCGCGGGTGTTCAACGAGGAAGGCCGGTTGATGCTGGAGGATTTTGGCAGTTTGAACGGCACGTTTGTGAATGGGCAGCGCGTGAAGATGGTGACGCTCAAGCCCGGCGACTCCGTAGCCATCGGAAAACATACGATCGTGGTGACGGATTCGCGCGAAGGAACCGATCCGTTCTGGAAAGGCGGAATCCCCAAACCAGCGGCCCCGAAAATCAATGAAACGGTGATGCTGGATACGAAAGAACGGCGCGAGTTTCTCCAAAAAGTCGCCGCGGTCGGCGAGAGTGCGCAAGTGGCGCCGGCGCGCGTGAAGGTAGCCACGCTCGTCGTGCGCAAAGGCAAGACGGACAAGCAGGAGTACACCTTGAGCGACAAGCTCACGGTGGTGGGAAAATCGTCGATGGCTACGGTGAAGCTGAAGGGCTGGTTCGCGCCCAAGGCCGCAGCGCAGATTAATCGACGCGAAGACAATTCCTACTACATTGGCGGTGCAGACCGAGTGCCTACGGTCAATGGGCAGCCGGTGATCCATCCGGCAAAGCTGTCGCCGGGCGACATTATTGAAGTGGCGGGGATTCAACTGGAATTCCTCTATCGCGACTGAAACTCGCGGGGGCTGCCGTCGCTCTCGCTTGCGTGTGACGGGGGGTTATCCACTTCATATACGACCTCAGCGCAGTTCGTTGACCCTTGTTTTTCGCGTGTGCTAACGTAGCCAGCGAGCTGTTCCAGCCGCGCGAAAGGTATTCATTTGGATTTGGATGGGGCGCGCTTGGGACCTGTTCGCTACAGAAATCCGCGCTGGACCCTAAAGGGGATGCTCGCGCCAAGCAGCACGAGCAAGGGACCGAGAGACACGCATGGCGTTGAATAAAGCAAAAGCCATGGAATCAGCGCTGAAGTCGCTGAACCAGGGCAAAGTGGCGCAGGCGATTCAGGAATACCAGACTATCCTGCGAAGCGACCCGAACGACCAGGTCGTGCTGATGACTGTCGGCGATCTGTTTGTTCGGCAGACGAATATGTCGCAGGCCGTGGAGTATTTCGAGCGCCTCGCGCAGCTCTATCTCAACGACGGCTTCAACAGCAAAGCCATCGCCATTTACAAGAAAATCTCCAAGCTGGCGCCGAATGAGACCCAGCCGCTCGAAAAACTTGCGAATCTTTACGTCCAGCAAGGCATCCTCAGCGAAGCGCGGCCTATTTTCCTGCAGCTCGCCGAAGCGCACCTGAAAGCGAATCAAACGGCAAAGGCGGTCGATGTTTTGCGGCGACTCCTCGAAGTCGAGCCGGATAATCCGCGCGTGCAACGAAGGCTCGCCGAGCTTTATCTGGCCATGGGCCAGAAAAAGGAAGCGGCACAGACATACCTTCACTTTGCGCGTTATCTCCAGGAGCACGGTGACGCTTCCGAAGCGCTAAAAATGGCCGATGCGGCGATTGCGGCGCAGCCCGGAGACTCCTTGGCACTCCTCTTCAAGGCCAAGATGCTGGGTGCAACCGGCAATACCGACGCCGCACTCGATGCCCTGGCGAACCTTCCGGACGCAGATTCAAATTCCGAGACAATCGGTTTGCAAGTCGAGCTGTGCCTGAAGAGCGGAAAAAGCGCTCGCGCTGTCGACCTGGTACGAAATGCGGGCCTGAAAGGCCCGGAAAAATACACGTTGGTTTCGAAAGTGGCCAATTCGCTGATCGATGCGGAGCAGCCGGACCAGGCCATTGAGCTCATTGACGGAATACGAGAGTCCGCGATCTCCTCCGGAAATCAGGATTACCTGGCGAAGGTGCTGATCGCCGTTGGAGAAAAGCTTAAAGACAGACTGGAGCCACAGGAATGGCTCGTGGATTTGTACCGGCGAACCGCGGACAACAATCTGTCGGAAGCACAGTCGGAGCTTGCCGAAGCGCTGATTAATGCCGGAGATTTGCAGCGAGCGGAAACTATCCTGAATGAGCTGCTGGAACGCGAGCCTGATAATGAACTGGCGCGGCAGCGCCTGGGGCAACTTCAGAAAAAGCTCGGCCGCGCTTCCACAGCCCCTGCCGATCTCGACGAAACCGTCTTTCAGCAACCCACTCGCGATCCGCTGATTGGGACACCTGTGCCCGCGCCGGCGAATGAAATGGGTCTCGACGATGAGACGCAGCAATTCGTCAACCAAGCGCTCACCGATGTAGACCTGTTTTCGAGCTACGGGCTGTCGCAAAAAGCCATTCAGCTGCTCGAAAACGTTCGGCAACGCGTGCCTCAGCATGCGCCCACGCTCGAGCGTCTGCTGGATTTGACCCTGGGCGCGGGAAATGACCGGCGCACAGCGGAGCTTGCGTCACAGCTCGAGCAGATCTATACGCAGCGCGGCGACACGAAGAATGCCGAACGGTTTGCCGAGCTTCGCCGGCGCTTTCAACGCGCTTCCGGCACAACCGAAGAGGAATTGGCTGCTCCTGCTGCTGCAGCCGAGCCTGCTCCTGTGCCAGTTCCTCCCGCACCGTCCGGCGCGGCTGCACCTCCGGAATTCTCCATCCCTGATGCAAAAGCCCCACAGATCGTGGCGAGCACTACGCCTGCAGCAGAACCGGAAATTGACCTCTCCGACGAATGGGAAAACCTCGCTACACAAACGGAGCCGGAACCCGCTGCGCCGGTGGCAGCAGCGCCACCGGCCGAACCAGAGACAGAAACGCCAGAGTTCGATTTGGAGCTCGTTGCAGAACCCGGGCATGGCAATAACGAGGCGGCAAATACCGAGAGCTTGCTGGATCAGCTTGTAGCGGAAGTGGAAGGTCTAGAAATCGCTGCTCCGGAGCGGCCAACTGCGGCTTCGGCTCCCGTTGTGCGGCAAAGTCACGCTCGCAACGAAGAGGCGGCCGAGACCAGCGAAAAAGCTCCCGCCACGCAAATGCATGCGCCGACAACTAGGTCTGTCCACGAAGCTTCTGGCAATGTCGACCAATTGAGCGAGGTTTTTCAGGAGTTCCGCGCTGAGCTCGGCGAAATGGAGGAGCAAGAGCAGGGCGAAGACCTGGAGACACATTACAATCTCGGCATCGCCTATCGCGAGATGGGCTTGCTCGACGAGGCCATCGGCGAATTCCAGAAAGTGGCCAAGGCGGTGCAGGACGGGCAATCGTTCCGCTACGCCATGCAATGCTGCACGTTGCTGGGCCTGACATTCACGGAAAAGATGGAGCCCCAAATCGCGGCCCTCTGGTATCAACGCGCGCTGGAATTGCCCGGCCTCGAACAGGAAACCATCATCGCTTTGCGGTATGATTTAGCGATGGCCGAGGAGCAAGCAGGCAATCTCGATGCCGCACTTGAGAGTTTCCGGCAGGTCTACGCCATGAACATCGATTATCGCGACGTTTCTGAGCGCATTTCCGCGCTGCAAAAACACTGAAATAAAATTGGCACATCGTCTCCTTCGCGCGCTTCTGCTCCTCCTGTGGCTTGAATTGGGATTGCTGATCATCCTGATTCCTTGGTCGCCATTTTGGGACGCAAACTACTTTCTCAATCGCTACCCTACGCTGATTCCGATTTTGCTTAACCCCTACCTGCGTGGGGCAATTTCGGGCCTGGGCGTGGTGGACGCGGTACTTGCTGTGGATTCGTTCCGCCGGAAGCGGCCTGCCGCAGCGCGCAGTTGACTCCAGGCTAGCGCATGGTCCTCTGTTATGTGACCGATCGTCACCTGCTCAATGAAGCTGTATCGCTCGATGATCTCTCGCAATGCGTCGAATGCGCCGCGGCGGCAGGAGTCGATTGGATCCAGATTCGCGAAAAGGACTTGAGCGCGCGCGAGTTGGTTGATTTCACCCGGGGCGCAGTGGCCGCCGTTCATTGCGAGGCAGCTCGAAGCAAAACTAGGCCAGCGCGAGTTTTTGTGAACGACCGGATCGACGTGGCGCTAGCCGCAGGCGCGGCAGGAGTCCATTTGTCCTCCGCGTCGATACCCGCAGCAGACGTGATCAACTGGCTGCAAGGCAGCAATGCCCTAGGTGCCTTTACGGTTGGCGTCTCCTGCCATAGCCTCGGTGAAACACTCGCCGCGGAAAAGGCCGGCGCGAGCTATATTTTCTTTGGCCCCGTCTACGAAACACCGTCGAAGCTGAGTTTCGGAAAGCCGCAGGGCGTCGAGACGCTCGCCGAAGTGTGCCGCAGCGTCCACATTCCTGTGCTGGCGATTGGCGGCGTGACAGAAGCAAATGCGGCCGCCTGCATTCGCGCAGGGGCTTCAGGAATCGCAAGCATTCGCATGTTTCAGCAAGCGGCGGATTCGGCCACTCTGGCGGCAAGCGTATCGCGCCTGCGCGCACTCACGTAGAACTGCCTCCTTGTCTCTTTAAAGGCAGTGCGCTAATCTCGCCCGACCGTTGCCCGTATGCATGCTAAACTGAATTTCTCAGCCTCATTCCAGCAAACTATATGAGTCATGCCCAAGGAACTTTTCGGAACTGACGGAATTCGCGGAATCCCCGGGAAATATCCTCTAGATGACGCGACGCTATTTCGCACCGGCGTCGCGCTAGGCGAATATTTGTCAGAGCATCGCGACGCCGCGAAATCGTTGCGCGTGCTCATCGGCATGGATACGCGCGAATCCGGGCCGGAGCTGGCCGGCTGCATCGCCCAGGGTTTGCGCGTCGCCGGGATTGAGCCTGTTTCCGCAGGAATCATCACCACACCAGGAGTCGCTTGGTTGGTTCATACGGAAGATTTTTCCGGCGGCGTGGTGATTTCCGCATCGCACAATCCTTACCACGACAATGGAGTGAAGCTGGTCTCGGCCCGCGGCACGAAATTCCCCGACACAGCAGAAGCGCAAATCGAAGCGCGCATCCTCGCTGCGCAGAAGGAAGGGTCGCCAGCTCCGCATCTAAGTGCAGACGGCCTTCCCCCTACGTCGGCGATACACAACGACTATCTCTCTGCGCTGCGGCAAAAGGCGTTCCGCGGCACGGACTTTTCAGGCATGAAGATTGTCTTGGACTGCGCCAATGGCGCAGCGAGCACACTCGCGCCGGAGCTGTTTCGCTCCCTCGGCGCCGAGGTCATGGCCATCTTCGACAATCCCGACGGGAAGAACATCAATGCGGAGTGCGGCTCCTTGCATCCGGGGAAAATGCAGGAAAAGACCGTCGTTTCCGGAGCGGACTTGGGAGTGGCGTTCGATGGCGATGCGGACCGCGCGGTCTTTTCCACATCAAGCGGCCGATACGTTGACGGCGATGCCGTGCTTTTCGCCATCGGACGTTACATGAAGAAAACGAAGAAACTCAAAGGCAACACGATCGTGGGCACATCGATGTCGAATCTCGGCCTGGAACGGGCGCTGGAACGCGAGGGGCTGCGGCTGGCGCGCATGCCGGTCGGTGACCGCTACGTGCTCGAGAAAATGTTCGAGATCGACGCGAACTTGGGCGGCGAGCAATCCGGGCACATTATCTTTCTCGATGACTCGACCACCGGCGACGGAATGCTCACCGCGGTCAAGATGGCCTCGCTCGTATCCATCGGCGGGAAACTCGATACGCTGCTCTATGATCTGAAGATTTTCCCGCAAAAAATCGTGAACGTGCGCGTCCGCGCGAAACCTCCTCTTGAATCACTTCCGCTCGTCGCACATGCCATCGGCGAGGCCGAAAAGAAACTCGGCGATTCGGGCCGCATCGTTGTGCGTTATTCGGGCACTGAGCCGCTCGCCCGCGTCATGGTGGAAGCAGAGCAGCAAGCTGACGTAGACCATTGCAGCGCTTCGATTGCCGAAGCGCTGCAATCTTCCGTTGGTGCTGGATAACTCCGAAGCACGTTCTCCATTCAATAGCTATTGCCCTTTTATTACCACAGTCATAAAGTACCGCGCACCAAAGCAACTTCAAGAACCTAGGCGAGGTGCAGAACCATGAAGCCCAGAATGGTTTTGACATTCGTTTCGTGCTTGTTGGCAATCGCCGTACCGATCGTTGGGAGTTCTCTGCCCAAGCCGCAGGCCGCAGCGCCGTCTTCCTATGCCAATTCCACCGACGGATTGCAGAAACTCGTGTGGGACATGGTGGCAGCGGAGAAAAGCAACGGCGAGAAAGCGCTCGCGCCGTATTTGCAATCGCTGACTTTTTCGGACAGCGCGGCATGGTTCTCTGCCGTATTTGGCGAAAGTAATGGACAGCAGCTCGCCGTCTATTACGATGCGTGGGCGGGCGCGCGGAATTTTCAGATCGCGGGAGACGTTGCGCGCGCGATCGCGTCGCAGATGACTGATGTCGCTGCCTTGAGCTTCGAGCGCGGAGGCGATCCAGGCACAACCGATAAAGACGATTATTTTCTGGGGCTGGTGAAACAGCCGCAAACGTTTTACGTGGTGAATTTCAAATCGGAAGACGGATCGACGATGCGCTGGGCATATTTTGTGTATGACGCGGGTGCGTTCCGTTACCTGGGACCACTGGCGGATCTGCGGTTGGTCGCCGCTTCCACGTCAACCGGAGCCACAGCTTCTTTGGGGATGCCAAGACGGATTCACATCGCCGGAGGCGTGGTCGAGGCGCACATCGCGAATCGCGTTCCCCCGGTTTATCCGCAAGAGGCGCTCACGCAGCGATTGGAAGGCACGGTAGAGCTACACACGCTTATCGCTCCGGATGGAACGGTGCAATCGGTGGACGCGACAAGCGGCAATCCAGTGCTGGTCGAGGCAGCGGAAGCGGCGGTGCGCCAGTGGCGATTCAACCCGGTACTGGTTAATGGAGAGGCGGTGACCGTGGACACCACGCTCACCGTTGAATTTCATTTGCCACAAGGAATGCCTGCCGCCGCCGGACAGCCGGGTGCTTCCGGTGCATACGCGCCAATTCCCTCCTATCCAGACTCTCCGGGCGGGTTGACGAAAATGATGAAGCAAATGCTGGACATGGCCCAGCACGGGAAACTAGAAGATTTGCAACCGTACTTTCATGCTTTGCTGCTTCCTAATCCGGAGTCTTGGTTCTCGGCACAATTCGGAGCCATCCAGGGAACGAGCTTCACACAGAGCTATCAGAACATGGAGCAAAGCTTGCCCATGCTGTTCGCGAATACTTTACAGTCGAATTCAGGCATGAAGTTCACGTCGGTGGAAGTGCAACGCTTTCGGAGCGCATGCACGGTAGATGCGAATGAACTCGAATATCCCGTGCTCGCGGCGCGCGAACAGCAATCCACGCAGTTGTACGAAGTTCGCTTCGTCAAAGACACGTCATTTCGGTGGTTGTTTCCTTTCGCCTATGTCGATGGCGGTTTTCGCTATCTCGGCGATCTGCAAGTCAAGCAGCCTGACAACCGCGTCTATGGCGATAGTATTCAATGGCCAAAGCTAATCCATGAAGTCGCGCCCACATATCCCAACGGATTCAACCGGCCCAACAACAGCGGGCTTGTGAAGCTCTGGGGCACGATCGGAATTGACGGCAGCGTGAGTGATCTGCACGTCATCGAGGGCACGTGCCCCTACGTAGAAGCGACGATTGAGGCAGTAAAGAAATGGCGATTCACGCCTCTCATGGTTGACGGCAAAGCACAGGCGACAACCTATCCATTTCAGTACAGTTACGGACCTGGGCGGTGAAACTTGCTTTGTGTCAAGTCGTCTTTCGCGCCAGGAATTCCCGCAGGCGGTCTGTCGAAGCACTACGGCGGATGGGTGCGGCATGGGTAGTGTTGCTGATTTGCGCGGCACAGAGCAGATTACGAGAAGTTCAGCCTTCGAGGGCCCAGGTGGAGGGTTCGCATTCTTCGCAGGCGATTTCGATTTGCTCGAGGGCTTTCAGAATCTCAGAAATGGCGGGTAGTGCATCATCTTTCTCCACAATCCACTTCGCATAAAGTTCGCCGTAGCGGTCGGCCACGAAAACGCCCTGAAGCTGGAGACCGCCTGGGCCTAACGCTTCCGCTCCCAGATAGCGCACGATGGAATTACCCGTGGCATCCGTTCCAGCGATGACCTCGGGTGGCAGCGCCCCCGGTAAACCCGTCAGTGGCACTTCTTGGAAAACAATGAGTCCTACTGCTTCTTTTTCCTTCCAGTCCGCGGCGTGAGCGACGACTTGCTTGACGAAATTCCACGCCGCCGGCGAATCCGCGCGCAAAAATGCAATCATGCGATTGCGCTTCTGCTTGAAATCCCAGGCGGAGACGCTGCCCCCGTCGGAGGTGCGCAGGGTAAGTGCAGGGATCTGATACCGGAGTCTAAGGGCCTCTTGCATGGTATTGGAAGCTTTACTGTACCACTCCGGGATGGGTCGGGGTAAAAAACCGATACCCAGTGTCTCTTAGTGGATACTGGGTATGATTATTGGTGGGGCGAAGTTGGTTGCCTGCAAGCTTCGCGTTTAGCTGCAACCGGAAGTACTGCCGCAATTCTCGCACTTGTAGCAGCTTCCGTTGGGCGTCATAAGCATGCCGCATTCGGAGCAGGATGGCGCGTCATCAATGGCCGCGCGCGGACGCGATTTCTCCTCGGCGATGCTGACGCTTGCGGTCACGACCGGCGGGGAGAACGATGGGGCAGCCTGGGCGGGCACTTCCAACGAATCGCTGGTTTGCACCACGTAGTCGCGCGAGATGAACTTCCCGCCGAGCCACCGGCCGATGTAATCGATGATCGACTTCGCGTACGGAATTTCCTTGTTTCCGGTGTAGCCGGAGGGCTCGAAACGCGCGTTGACGAATTTGTCGATGAGCGCGCGGAGCGGCACGCCGTATTGCAGGGCGATGGAAACGGAAAGCGCAAAGCCGTCCATGATTCCGGAAAGCGTTGAGCCTTCCTTGGCCATCTTGATGAAAATCTCGCCGGGTTCACCATCGTCGTACATTCCGACCGTGAGATAGCCTTCATGGCCGCCAACGTTGAATTTGTGGGTAATGGAACGGCGTTCGTTGGGCAGCTTTTTGCGGCCGGCGCGGAAAAGCTCCTGTTGGCCAGGGGCAGCGACTTCCGCTTTCACGGCGGTGCTCGCCACTGGCGCCGTTGGCGACGGGGATTCGGCTGTTTCGGTTTTCTTTGCGCCTGCCGCAGAAAGAGGTTGCGAACGCTTCGAGTTGTCGCGATAGATGGCCACGGCTTTCAGCCCTAGTTTCCAGGACTCAATATAAGCCTGCATCACGTCATCGACGGAGGACTCTTCCGGCATGTTGATCGTTTTCGAGATCGCGCCGGACAGGAATGGCTGGGCCGCCGCCATCATCCGCAAGTGGCCGCGCCAGGCAATGGAACGCCCCCCGTTGGTCGCGAGCGAGCAATCAAAAACCGGCAAATGCTCGGGCCGGAGCCCAGGCGCGCTCTCAATCGTCCCGTGTTGATCGATCCAGTCGACGATCAGCGAAGCCTGCACATCGGAATAGCCGAGACGCATCAGCGCCATGGGGACGGTGTTGTTGACAATCTTGATGACGCCACCGCCGACAAGCCGCTTGTGCTTGACGAGCGCGAGGTCCGGCTCGATGCCGGTGGTATCGCAATCCATCATGAAGCCGATGGTTCCGGTGGGCGCGAGCACGGAGACCTGTGAATTGCGGTATCCGAATTTCTCGCCGAGGTCCACGGCGTTGTCCCATGACTCGCGCGCCGTGCGGAGCAATTGTGGCTGCACGTTTTCTTCTTTGATGGGACGCAGTGCGTCGCGGTGCATGTGCATAACGTCGAGCATCGGTTCGCGATTTTCCGCGTAGCCCGGAAATGTGCCGAGGCGCTCAGCAATGCGCGCTGATTGCGCATAGGCTTCGCCGGTCATCAGCGCGGTTACGGCGCCGCAAACGTCGCGGCCTTGGTCGGAATCATATGGCACGGCAAGCGAAAGAAGCAGCGCGCCCAAATTTGCGTAACCCAGGCCCAGCGGCCGGAAATCGCGCGAGTTTTGCGTGATCTTTGGTGTGGGATAGCTGGCATTATCGACCAGGATTTCTTGCGCGGTGATGGTGATGTCGACCGCGTGCCGGAAGCCCTCAACGTCGAACTGCCCATTCGGCCCCAAGAACTTCAGTAAGTTGAGTGAGGCCAGGTTGCATGCCGTGTCGTCGAGGAACATATACTCCGAACAAGGATTCGAAGCGTAAATGCGATCCGTCCCTTTGCAGGTGTGCCAGCGATTTACGGTCGAGTCGTACTGCATGCCGGGGTCGCCGCACTGCCAGGCGGATTCCGCCATTTCGTGGAGCAGATCGCGCGCGCGGAATTTTTCATTGGGCTGGCCGTCGGTAACGTTGCGAGTCCACCAGTCGCGATCCTCCTCAACGGCTTGCATGTATTCATCCGTGACGCGGACGGAGTGGTTGGCGTTCTGGAAAAAGACGGAACTGTAGGCTTCGCCATCGATGGACGGGTTGTAGCCTTGCTCGATCAACACTTGCGCTTTGCGTTCTTCTTTGGTTTTGCAGCCGATAAATTCGGCGATGTCTGGATGATCCACATTGAGGATCACCATTTTTGCGGCGCGGCGCGTCTTGCCGCCGCTCTTGATGACACCGGCGAAGGCGTCGAACCCCTTCATAAAACTCACCGGGCCGGATGCAATGCCGCCGCCGGAAAGCGTCTCTTTGCTTCCGCGCAGCGTCGAGAAATTCGTGCCAGTGCCGGATCCCCACTTGAAAAGCATCCCTTCCGTTTTTGCCAGGTTCATGATCGAGTCCATGGAGTCCTGAACGGAATTGATGAAGCACGCGGAGCATTGCGGCTTGGGCTGCACGCCGACGTTGAACCATACGGGCGAATTGAAGGCCATCTTCTGCTCGACGAGCAAATGGGTCAGCTCGTCGCGAAAGGCATCCCGCGAATGGGGAGACGCGAAGTAACCTCCCTGCTCGCCCCAACGCACAATCGTGTCCGCCACGCGTGCAATCAGATGTCTGACGGAGGTCTCGCGGCCCGCGGTGTTGGGCTTGCCGTGGAAGTACTTCGAGGCCACGATATTGGTCGCCGTCTGCGACCAGGATTTGGGAACTTCGACGTTCTCCTGGCGGAAAATGACCTGGCCCTTCTCGTTCCCGATTTGTGCGGTGCGGCGCTCCCACTCGACGGCGTCGAATGGAGCGACCTTTCCGTCTGTGAAACGCCGCTGAAACTCCAAGCCGCCGGAAAGGGCCGGCTGATTTTGCTGGTCGACTTCCGCTTTGCCGTTCAATGCCATTTTTGCTTCCGCCATATCCGCCTCCGCGCAGGCAGTCCTGCCGCTCAAGATTTTTTGCCGGCGGGAGGGACGCGATATACCCATTATACCGCAACTCTCGGTCCGGCTCGCGGCGTAGAAGGGGGCAGGCAAGCACCGCGCGATCCAAAGGGGCCTTAAGTCTAGCTCCGCAGCAAAGAGTATGCAATCGGGTCAGCGGCCAGAATCTCGTTGGCCGCGAAAAAAACCGACAAAAAGGAAAGCTCCGCCATTTCGCGCTTTACATTGCGATGACGCTCGGGCGTTCAGCCCTTTCTGTAGGCGATTATGACCCGGTCGGGCGCCGTAATTCGTTTCGGCCTGTTGCTTGCGAGCCTGACCTCGCTCCCCCGGAATCTGGCGAGAGTTTTACTGGGTTGTGGAAAACGTGTCAAGAGAAAATCGCAACTCGACCACAAAATATTTGGGTTGGAGTGTCCAATTTGTCTATGGGTGGTGGTAGGCGGCTTGTTTGCAACAAATTCGAACCGTGCCGTCCCTGCGGATCTTTGCGGCGGGAATTACTCGTAGCGCAGCGCATCGATGGGATCGAGTTTCGCCGCCTTCACCGCGGGCCACACTCCGAAGATAAGCCCAATCCCCACTGACACTGCGATTCCGACAATAATCGCCCAAATCGGAACCGACGCCTTCATCGATGTGACGTGGGGGATGAGCATCGCGAGGCCGCTGAAAAGCGCAACGCCGAAAATCCCGCCTGCGCCTGTAAGGGTCATCGCTTCGAATAGGAATTGCCAAGTAATGTCCCGGCTGCGCGCGCCAATGGCTTTTCGTATGCCAATTTCGCGGGTGCGCTCGGTGACGCTGACCAGCATGATGTTCATCACGCCGACGCCGCCGATGAGCAGGCCAATCGAGCTAAGAACAATGAGGACCAGCGCCACGCCGCCGATGATTTGGTTGAACTGCTCCTCTTGCTGAACTTGCGTGGTAATCGAAAAGCTGTCGGGCGCATTGTATGGCACCTTGCGCTCACGTCTCAGCACGCCGCGCGCTTCATCCACGGCCTCGTCGAGTTGACCTGGATAGGCGACGAACCGATACCCGTTATCGAGAGCCTGCGGATACATTTCATGCAATGTATTGTAAGGAACGATGGCGCGCTTATCTTCGCTGTCAAAACCAAATCCACCCTTGGGCGTTTCAAACACGCCGATGACGCGAAAATCAGAGCCGTCCAGGCTGACAGTTTTCCCGACCGCGTCTTGCACACTGGGAAAAAGTGCTTTGGCAGCATCTTCGCCAAAAATCACTACTTTCGCCCGCTCCGAGTTTTCCGCATCGCTGAAAAAGCGGCCCGCTTGCAGATTGGCGTTGCCGTAGACCTCCATATACGAAGGAGTCTCTCCGCTCATATCAAGCGCGTCGACTTGATTCCTGCCAAAGGTGGCTATGTGGTCGTCCTGCCACTGGTAAACCGAAATCGCAACGTCTTTAATGGCCGGGCATTGAGAAAGCAGTCCGAGGCCCTGGTCGAGTGTGAGCGGCGGGCGCATGCGCTCGTTTGCCGGCAGGCTGCTCATGCGGGGGCCCTGGTCGTAACGCGCAACCCATACTGTGTTGGCCCCGAATCCCGCAATTTCGTCGGAGATCGTGGATCTGAACCCGGTAATCAGCGACGCCACCACAATAATCACGCCCACGCCGATCACCACGCCTAGAACCGCAAGGAAGCTGCGAGCCTTGTGCGAGCGCAGGGTGTCGAACGCCAATGCCAAATTTTCTTGGATGTCTTGCTTCACGGCACGCTCCTAGGTCTCGGCTCGCAGCGCTTCAATCGGATCCAAGCGCGACGCGCGCACCGCGGGATATATCCCAAAGAACAGCCCGACCGCGGATGAAAGCACCAGCGCAATCAAAATCGAGTAAAAGGGTATGGACATGGGCATCGGCGTTGTGGCCCGCACCAGGAGGGTGACTGCCTCCGCAAGGAGGACGCCCATGGCTCCGCCGGCCGCGGCCAGCGTTGAAGATTCCATCAGAAATTGCAGGACAATGTCCCGCCGGCGGGCTCCCAGCGACTTGCGCACACCGATTTCCCGCGTCCGCTCCGTCACGCTGGCGAGCATGATATTCATGATCACGATCCCGCCCACCACCAGAAACACGCTGGTGAGCCACACGGCAATGCCAAATATGTTGCTCGTTAGCTTCTTCCACAGATCGGTGATCGAGGAAGATTCAATGATTCCAAAGTCGTCGGGATCCTGATAGCGCCGGTGATGTCGGGCGCGCAGCAATACCCGTGCCTCATCGATGGCCGCCGGTATCGCATCGGTGTCGGTTGCCTGGATAAAAATTGTTACCGTGTCTCCTGTCTCGGCCCAGACCTCGCGGTAGGTGGAAAGAGGGATCATGACGAAATTGTCCCGCGATTGGCCCAGTACAGTGCCGAGCGCCTTGGCGACACCCACAATTTGATATTGCTCTTCACCGACGCGGATTTCTCGGCCGATGGGATCAGTCGATGGAAAGAGCTGCTGCGCAACGTCATGACCGAGAAAGCAAACAGCGGCGCGGTGCAACTCGTCCTCTTCCGTAAACGCGCGTCCCACCGCAATGTCGAAATTCTCAACCTGTGTGAATTCGGGAGTCGCTCCTACCAGGCTCACGTCTTCGTCGATGATCCGCCCATTGTGGACATCCGCAGTGGTGCTCTCCCACCCGGCTACGTGTCGCGCATAGCGCAAATCCTCTTTCAACGCGTAATAGTCCGCCATCTGCAAGGAAGGGCGTTTCTGGGCCTTCAGAAATGCCTCATAGCTGGTAATAATGCCGAACTTGTCGAGGATGAAAGCATTCGAGCCCAAGTTCGCGATCTTCGTCGCTACATAAAGATTTAGCCCGTTCAGCACGCTCATCACCGAAACGAGGGTTGTGACTGCCAGAATTACGCCCAGCAGAGTCAGGAAGGTGCGCAATTTATGCGTGCGCAACGTATCCAACGCGAGCCATGTCGCCTCGCGCAGGCTAACCAGAGTTTGCCGGAAACCGAGCCTTAGTTTTGGATCGCTTGGCATGTTATTTTCATAATCATTCCCGCATCAGAAAAAGTTTGGCGATTCGTTAAAATCCACTCGTGCAACGATGACATTCTCGCCACCCGATTCGCAATCGGCCAAACATGCGGATAAAAAGCGGCTACAATTCTACTGTTATCGAAACGTAGCAACCGGGAGCCGCCCGCCAGAATCCAGATGTATAAAAATCGGGTCATGAAGAAGGGCATCCAAATCGTCTCCATTCTAACCCTGCTGGCGATATTGTGCCTTACGCCGGCGTATCTTGGTGCGGCCAAAGAGTGCACTTCGTCAGCTCAATTGGCCACGCCGGATCAAACTCCGCTGACCGCCGAGCAACTCCGTGGACTCATGTCGCAAACGATTACTAACCAGCATCGCGATGATGCCGCCCTCGATTCCTTCGAGCGCCTCGAACGCCACGTGACTCATGCCGGAGGCGTCAATGGGCCGGTCACGGACGAAAAAACCTACCGCGTGGTCCCTACCGGCAGCGGCACGCTAAGACTCCTGATAAGCCAAAACGGCGCGCCTGTTTCGCCAATTCTTTATCGGCGCCAGTTGCATGACTGGGAGAGCGTCCTGGAGGTTGCAGTCCACGCTGATGACCCTCGAGAAATTGCCGTAGTCGCCAAACAACAGAAAAGACGAAAAGAGCGTGCCCGCTTTGTCGACACGGTATTCAGCGCTTACCGAATTACCTGGCTCGGACGCGAAGTTCGTGACGGGCGCGCCTTCGAAAAGCTCCAGTTAGAGCCGAACCCCGATTACCCTCCTCGCGGCGATACCACCGATTGGCTGACCCATGCGCGCGCCATCGTCTGGATAGACGCGCAGGCAGCGCAGGTCGTCTCCATCGACGCAACGATCATTCGCGACATCAGCGTTGGCGGCGGCATGCTGGGCAAGATTTACCGTGGCGGCCGCTTCCATATGGAGCAGGCTCCCGCTGCGCCCGGCATCTGGGAACCCACACTCTATCAATACGATATTTCGGGCAGAAAGTTTCTATTTTCGTTCGCGATGCACGACGTAACGTGGAGCACGCACTACGCATTCCTGGGAGAGACGACGGACGCCCTTGCGGAAGCGCGGAGCAATTTGGCGCACTGCTGCGGCATTTCGGCTGATCCCTAAGCGCGACGGCGGACCTATTTCGCCCAGCGCCGCCGCATTTCGCTGAACACCGTCTCGAAAAATCCCGGCGTTTCCTCAAGCAGCACACCACTCGGATCGTAGGGCTCGAGTCCTTTGATAGTTTCGTTCGCGGGAAGTCGCCGAAAGAGATAAACATGCGGGCGCGCGCCGAATGCACCGGCCCGCTCTTCGCCGATTACCTGGAAGAATTCTTCTTGGTAGCGGATCGTGAGCGGATGCTTCCAGTGCGGCTTTGAGCGGCAGGATGCAATGCGCAAATCCCATTTCCCCTCGCCGCGCGTCACCTCGTCCTGCACGAGTCCCGGCGTTTCTCTCCACTCGCCGCATGTCGTGTAACGGATAGTCCGGTCAATCAGGCGCAGGGGTAACGTTGCGCGAATCGGCATCCTGGCGCGAGCATTAAGCGTCCGGACAATACCTTCATACGCGAAATACAGAAGGATCCACGTGAGAGGGTGCAACAGGATCAGGACAAGGACCAGCGATCCGATGGTGCCCTCGCCGACGCTCATGTCCGGATGTGCCTTGACGGCAGCCATCACCGCGGTGTGCGCCCAGTGACCCGCCGAGTACACGAACCAGACGATGTATGAGGAGAGCGAAATGATGATCTGCGCCAAGCCGGAAGCAACTGCGGCTTCGCGCCAATAGACCGAATCGCCGTCGAGCACGCTTTTGCGCCAGTGCGCCGGGAGGAGAACAAGGATTGTTTCGCGCAGAAAGTTCTTCAATGGAGATCTACCCTGAAACCAACTTAGAGCGATTCGACGCGCCCCACAACGTGCCTAACGGCTTTGCGCAACCTAAGCGACAACTGGCAGGATACGAGTACGGCAGAAGGCGGAAGTTAGCGGTTGCACGTTGTCTTGACCGTGCTTCCCGCGGCCAGTAAGCTAGACGTTCCCTGAGAGCTGCGGGACGCGGGCTTAGTGTAGCTTCTTAGGCAAACGAAATGACGATGGGCACTATAGAAATCACACTGCCGGATGGGGCAAAACGTGAAGTAGCCAGCGGCACCACGCCCGCGGAAATCGCGCGGCAAATTTCGCCACGCTTGGAAAAAGAAGCGCTGGTGGCGCGCGCGGATGGCCAATTGTGGGATCTTTCGCGCCCGCTCGAAGAAAGCACCTCGCTCGCGATTCTCACTCCGAAAGATCCGGAAGCGATTCAAGTTCTGCGCCACTCGGCCGCGCATCTGCTGGCCGCGGCGGTGATCGAGCTTTTCCCCAACGTGAAGCTGGGCATCGGGCCGCCCATCGACAATGGCTTTTTCTACGAATTCCTCCGCGACGAACCGTTCACTCCGGAAGACCTCGAGCGCATTGAGGAAAAAATGCACGAGCTGGCCTCGCAGAATATTCCGAACCAGCGCAAGCTGCTGCCCAAACCAGAAGCGCTGAAGCTCTATCGCGAGTCAAAGCAGGAATTCAAATGCGAGCTGGTCGAGGAAAAAGCGACCGATCCGATGGTGTCGTTTTACGCCACTGGAAAATTCATCGACTTCTGCCGCGGGCCGCATATTCCATCGACCGGACGCATCCGAGCTTTCAAATTGATGAACGTCGCTGGCGCGTATTGGAAGGGCCAAGAGGGCAATCCGCAAATGCAGCGGATTTACGCCCTGTGCTTTTACACGCAGGCGGAGCTCGATGAATACCTGCACAAACTCGAAGAAGCGAAGCGCCGCGATCATCGCAAGCTCGGCACGGAGCTGGATCTTTTCAGCATTCAGGAAGAGGCCGGTCCAGGGCTGATTTTCTGGCACCCCAAGGGCGGGCTGGTCCGCACCATCGTGGAAAACTGGCTGCGCGAAGAATTGCTGCGCCGCGGCTACGATCTGGTTTTCACCCCGCACGTGATGCGTTTGGACCTCTGGAAGACCAGCGGGCACACCGGTTTTTACCGCGACAGCATGTTTAGTCCCATCGAGATCGAAAAGGCCGATTACCAAATCAAGCCGATGAATTGTCCCGGCCATATTTTGATTTACAAGTCGCACTTGCGCAGCTATCGCGACCTGCCGCTGCGCTATGCCGAGCTCGGCACCGTCTACCGTTACGAACGCTCCGGCGTGCTGCACGGGCTGTTGCGCGTGCGGGGTTTTACCCAGGACGACTCGCACATTTTCTGCCGCCCAGACCAGATCGAATCGGAAGTACAAGGCTGCCTGGATTTCGCCTTTGCCGTGATGAAGACTTTCGGATTCGACCGCTACGAGGTCGAGCTTTCCGAATGGAATGCCGCGCATCCGGAGAATTACGCAGGTAAGGCGGAGGATTGGAATCGCGCGTCGGCGGCGCTTTCCGGCACGCTCAATCGCATGCAAGTTCCCTTCAAGCGCATCGAAGGCGAAGCCGCGTTCTATGGGCCGAAGATTGACGTCAAGCTCATTGATGCAATTGGCCGCCCCTGGCAGCTCACCACTGTGCAATTCGATTTCAATCTACCCGCGCGATTCGCGCTCGAATACGTCGGCGAGGACGGTGCACGCCATCAGCCGCTGATGGTCCACCGGGCGTTGCTTGGCTCCGTCGAACGCTTTTTTGGCATATTGATCGAGCACTACGCCGGGGCGTTTCCCACTTGGCTCGCGCCTGTGCAAGTGAGCATCCTGCCCGTGAGCGAGAAATTTTCAGGGTACGCAAAGTCAGTGGAAGTGAGGTTGCGGGAGGAGCGTATTCGCGTGCATCTGGACGATCGCAACGAGAAGCTGCAAGCGAAAATCCGTGACGCCCAGCTTGAAAAGATTCCTTACATGCTGATTGTGGGCGGCAAGGAAGCGGAATCGGGCTCGGTTTCCGTGCGGCATCGCTCAAAAGGCGATCTGGGGCCGCAGCCGCTCGACCAATTCGTCACAGCGCTCGGCGCCGAGATTGAGGCCAAGACAAGCGGCTAATTTGCGCGCCCTCACCGCGTTTCGGCGCTTGCGAGGCTGTCTAGAACTCGTGCTATACTTCATAGCCCGTCCGCCTAACGGGCCTTTCTGTATGGCTGGACGATGGTAGCTTCTACCTGGAGGTGGTTTTATCGCCGAGCGTAGTCTGGGTCCGCGGGTAAACGAACGCATCCGCGCGCGCGAATTGCGTGTGATTGATGAGCAAGGCAACCAGCTTGGCGTTCTCACTTATTTCGACGCCATGAAGGCGGCGCGCGATGCGGGGCTCGATCTGATCGAAATCTCCCCGAACGCCGTGCCTCCGGTGTGCAAGATCGCCGATTTTGGCAAATTTCTCTACGAGCAGAACAAGAAAGCGCATGAAACGCGCAAGCACCAAAAGGGCACACAGATTAAAGAAGTGAAATTCCGGCCGTCGACCGCCGAACACGATTATCAGGTACGCAAGAATCAGATCATCGAATTCCTCGGCAAAGGCTATAAGGTCAAAGCGATGATTTTCCATCGCGGCCGTGAAATGGCTCACCAGGATGTTGGCCGCACAAAGATGACGCGCTTGCTGAAGGAAATCGAAGAGCATGCGCTGATCGAATTCGGTCCGCGCATGGAAGCGAATATCCTGCTTGCCTTGCTTGCACCGAAAAAGGGCGCTGCAACACGTCCCGCTCCGGCGACCGCGGGCAGCTAAGTTACGGACGATTCTGGAAGCATTCGCACCTTCGGGCGGTGCGAATAGAATTTCTGATTAAGCGAGGAGCGTTGTGCCGAGAAAACCAAGAAAAAAGATCAAACTGAAGACGCATCGCGGCGCGGCAAAGCGCTTTAAGATCACTTCAACCGGAAAAGTGATGCGCAGCCATTCCGGAAGGCGCCACCTGCTGGGCACCAAGAAGCCCAAGCGCATGCGCCGTCTGGGAAAACAGATCCAAGTCACACCCGGCGATGCCGCAAAAGTTCGCCTCCAATTGCCTTACGGGCTGCCTTAGCAACGTTCAGCAGCCGCTTCGCCTGAATTCGTCCCGCTGATGAAATGAGTTGGAACGGCGGCGAAGCTCTGCGATAATCGCATCTCGCTTTTGACTGATTTCGCGCTGGGCAGCGCTTCACGGGTGCCTGTCGGCCGGGTCGCGCCGAAGACGGCGCAAATTGCAGCAAGCAGTTCCTACGAGACAAACCCGTTGCGTCGGACTTGAGTTGTACCTCCGCGCTCGTTTGTCTCCTGGTGATTTTTGAAAGCTGACATCAATCGAGGAGCTTTTTCATGCCACGAGTAAAACGCGGTACCAAGCGTCGCGCCAAGCGCAAAAAGATTCTGAAGCACACCAAGGGCTTCTTCCTGACCAAGAGCAAGCTTTACCGGTCAGCAAAAGAAGCCATGAACCGCTCGCTGCGGTATTCTTATCGTGACCGCCGCACCCGCAAGCGCGATTACCGCACGCTCTGGATTCAACGCATCGGCGCGGCCGCGCGCAACAATGGAATCTCCTACAGCCAGTTCATGCACGGGCTAAAGACTGGCGGCATCGACCTCGACCGCAAAATTCTGGCGGACCTCGCGGTGCGCGAGCCGGAAAGTTTTACGGCGCTGGTCGCTCAGGCTAAACAACACCTGAGCACCCTGGCGGCGAAAATACCCGCGTCAACGTAGCGACGCTTTTCATCGGCACGCGCCCTCACGAGGTCAAAAGTGCCTGACGCAATCGAAAAAACTTATTTGCGGTTCAGCCAGCTCGGATCTCCCTCCGAGCAACAGCTTGCCTCTTTATTCGACGTTCTCCTCCACGATGCCCTTTATGAACTCAGTAACATAGACACGATAGAAGCGGCAGAAAAGCTGGAGGCCGTAGAAAAGTTCCGTGTCAGGTGGCTCGGGCGCCAGAACAGCGTCATCTCACGCATTGCAACGAATTGGTTGAAGGAAGCTCCTCCCGAAGCAAAAAAATGGGTCGGCCAAGAGCTGAATTCGCTCCGGCGCGAACTCGAAGGCTCTGTAAGCAAATCCAAGAAAGAGGCGGAAGCCGCTGCGCTCGAAGCCGTCACAAAGCACAATCAAATCGATCTTTCTCTTCCAGGAGAGACGCGGCCGCTTGGCACCCAGCACCTTGTTCGTCAAACCTATGAGGAGCTGTACCGCATTTTCGGTTCAATCGGCTTTTCCGTCGTGGAAGGGCCGGAGATCGAAACCGCCTACTACAACTTCGAGGCTCTCAACATTCCCGAGCATCATCCCGCGCGCGACAACATGGACACGTTTTATATCGCGAACGCGCCCGGCTACCTGCTGCGCACGCACACTTCGCCCATGCAAGCGCGAACCATGGAGCAGCAGCAGCCTCCTGTGCGGATTGTTGTTCCGGGAAAAGTTTATCGTCGCGATAATCCTGACGCTACGCACTCGTTCATGTTTCATCAGCTGGAGGGCTTGGCAGTTGACACAGACATCACTTTTTGCGACTTCAAAGGAACGATTGAGTATTTCGCGAAAGAATTCTTTGGGCCGCAGACGCGCGTGCGCCTGCGCCCGAGTTATTTTCCCTTTACCGAGCCCTCGGCGGAATTCGATGCGTCCTGCCACGTCTGCGGCGGCGCGGGATGCCGCACCTGCAAGCATTCTGGCTGGATCGAGATGTTTGGCGCGGGCATGGTGAATCCTGCGGTCTATGGGTTCGTCAACTACGACGCCAAGCGCTATAGCGGCTTCGCCTTCGGATTGGGTGTGGATCGGCTCGCCATGCTGAAGTATGGCATCGACGATTTGCAGCAGTTTTTCAGGAACGACGTCCGCTTCCTGAGGCAATTTCCGTAACAGACTACGGCGGCGCGAGCGAACGATGAAGCTTCTCTACAACTGGCTGAAGGAATTCACGGAGGTGACGGCCTCCGCTACGGAGCTGCGTTCACGTCTGTCCATGGCCGGCGTATCGATCGACTCGGTGGAAGAAACTGCCGCAGGCCCGGTTCTCGATGCGGAAATCACCATCAATCGGCCGGACTTGCTCGCTCACGTTGGAGTTGCACGCGAAGTTGCCGCCCTGTACCGCCTCAATCTCAAGCCCATCCAGCCGAAGGTAAAGGAATCGACCGAGCCTGCTGCGAAAACCACCCGCATAGAAATTGAAGTGCCTGACCTGTGCGGCCGCTACACCGCGCGAATCATTCGCGGAGTGAAAGTTCAGCCGTCGCCGGAATGGCTGCGGCAGCGGCTTGAAGCATTGGGCCAGTCTTCCATCAACAATGTGGTAGACGTCGCCAATTACGTCATGCTCGAACTTGGCCAGCCGCTGCATGCCTTCGACCTAGACAAACTTGCAGAGCAGCGCATCATCGTGCGGCGCGCCAAGTCCGGCGAGACCATGCGCACTCTCGACGGAATCGAACGCAAACTTGCCAAAGACATGTGTTTGATTTGCGACGCACGCTCCCCGGTGGCCATTGGCGGCGTGATGGGCGGAGCCGAGAGCGAAATCAGTTTCAGCACCAAGAACTTGCTCATCGAATCGGCCTGGTTCGATCCCATTTCCATTCGCCGAACCTCCAAAGCCCTCGGGCTGCGCACCGAGGCGTCGATGCGTTTTGAGCGCGGCGCCGATATTGAAATGGCGGTGTTTGCTTCGAAGCGTGCAGCGGAGTTAATTCAGCAACTCGCGGGAGGCGAAGCGCTCGCGGGCCTAGTTGATATTTATCCACATCCTCGGTCACCGCGAAAAATCGAGCTGTCGCGCAAGGAATTGCTGCGCGTGATGGGCGCGGATGTGCCCGACCGTGAAATCGAAGAAATCCTTTCTGCACTGGGCTTCGCGCCGGTGCGCGTTGACGCAAATCGCGGCAGCGCCGGTTCGCTTGTTGCGGCTTGGGCCTGCACAGCGCCATCTTGGCGGGGAGATGTGACCCGCGAAATCGACCTCATCGAAGAAGTTGCGCGGCTGCACGGCTACGACAAATTCCCGCCGCATTTACCTCCCGCGAAGCAGCCCGCGGCGCGACTGCCTCATGCCGCGGAGGAAAAACGCCTGCGACAAATTCTCGTTGCTCTTGGCTATGAAGAGATCGTCGCAATCCCACTGGTTAATCCGGAGTATGACGCAATCTTTCGTCCTGAGGATAGAACCGCTGCCGAGATCGGCAACCCTCTCTCGGAGGATGCTTCCGTAATGCGCACTTCCGGCGCAATCAGTATGGCCGCCGCCATCGAATGGAATTTGAATCACGCCCAGAAAAATGTGCGCCTCTTCGAGTTTGGCAAAGCCTACGAAGTGCGCAATGGCAAACCCGTCGAGACTCGGACGTTGACACTCGGCGCTACCGGCCTTGCGCGCGAACAATCGATTCACGAATCCGCCCGGGAATTTTCGTTCGCCGACCTGAAAGGCGACATTGACCAAATCCTGGCGCTCGCCGGCGGCGGGCAGTGGGAGCTGACGCGAAAGCCTTGGCTCGCCAATGGACGCGCCGCGCAGTTGTCATTGCCTGCAAACGGCAACCATGCCGTCGGCATCGCGGGGCAGCTCGCGCACGCCGTCGCGCAGCGCTTCAAGCTCCGCCAGGACGTTTACCTCGCCGAGTTGCACCTGGAGCCCTTGCTCGAAGCCATCTCCAAGCACAGCGCCACTTTGCGATACGAGCCATTGCCGCGCTTCCCGGGAGTCGAGCGCGATTTTTCTCTGATCATCGCGAACGGCACAAGTTTTGCGAAAGTCGAGGAAGTCGTTCGCGCGCTCGCCATTCCTGAATTGCGCCGCATCGAAGCCGTAGATTTTTTTCGCGGCGGTCAAATCCCCGCGGGGAAATATTCCCTGCTCTTGCGCGTGACTTTCCAAAGCGAAACGTCCACGCTGACCGAGGCACAGCTAACCGATTTCTCTGCGCGCATCGCATCGGCACTGAACGAAAAACTCGGCGCTACCCTGCGGGCCACCTAGAAACAGCTGCCCTCCGCAGCTTGTCTTGCATTGACACGCTTATCTGCATCAAAATGCATCCTTGTTGCAATGCCGACTAAATCTCCCAACTTGCTAAAGCCGCGCGAAGCAGCTCAGATTCTGGGCGTGAGCTACCCGACTCTGAAGCAATGGATTTATCACGGCAAGCTGCGCACGGTGAAGACCGCCGGCGGACACCATCGTGTTCCGGAATCTGAACTCGACCGCTTCCTTTCACGCACGCTCCGGCGAGTCAACGTCGCCGAGCGGCGAGCGAGTTTTCGCCGCATCAGTGGTCGCAATCAACTCGTGGGCCGCGTGGTTGCCATCAAGACAATCGGTCTGCTCACCCAAGTCACGCTCTCGATAGGCGAACAGCGCATAACCTCCATTATCACCGCAGACGCTGCGCGGGAAATGCGCCTCCAGAAGGGCGACACGGTCGCGGCGCTTATCAAATCAACCGAAGTGATGATCGTCCGTCCTTAAAATCCGCCCCTTCTACAATCAGGCAATAAACACATTGATGTAACGATAATAAACGTATATATTCGTCCTCCTAAATATAGGCGCAACTGAAGTGGGCCTCATGGTTCACACCAGCGGAAATCGTAAGCCCACAGTTTCATTTCAAACATTGGAGGCATCTCGACATGAAGTTGCACGCAGCACACGCGGATCTTTCAACGGGGCGCAGCATTCATTCTGAATCGTACCGAAACGACAAAACGTCACGCTCCCGGACATTAGCAATCCTCAGCCTTCTTGTTCTGAGTCTCTTCTTGTTTCGGGCTCCCTGTGCCAAAGCCCAAACTTCCGCCATAATTTCCGGCGTGATTACAGACTCTTCCGGCGCTGCTGTCACTTCCGCTGCCGTAACGGTGAGGGATGTCAATACTGGTTTCACTCGCAAGACGGCGAGTGACGATGCAGGAAGGTACCAGGTCTCTGCGCTTCCCGAGGGAGTGTATGAGGTTCGGACAGAAAAACGGGGCTTCGAGAAAGAAATCCAGACCGACATTCGACTGGTCGTTGGCGAGGACGCCACCGTCGACATTAAGACGCAACAGATTACGCATGACTCCTCGCCCGATCCCTGCACGAGTGGCCACGAGTTCGCCACCACCGATTGCGCGCTGACCTGGCATGGCATCACGGTGTATGGCGCGTATGATGTCGGCGTCGGCTGGGTGAGCCACGGCTTACCTGAAAACGGCTATAACTATGAAGGCGAATCTCTGGTAAACCGAAACGGCTTTCAACATCGATTCCTCATCGCACCGAACAACCTGCAGCAGACGGGTCTGGGCATCAGGGGCAAGGAACAGTTTCTGCCTGGCTGGTCCGTTGTGTTCAACGCTTCCACCGGCATCAATCCGCAGTCCGGTCTGCTGGCCAACGCGTCAGAGACCGACATCATTAACAACGGGCTTCCCAGAGGCAGCTATTCAGAAGCCATCGACGGCACACGCGCGGGCCAACCCTTCAACGACGAATTTTATGGCGGTGTGTCGTCCGCGCATTTCGGCACGCTGACCTTCGGCCGTCAGCGCGCCCTCGGCACCGATGCGATGCTCCTTTACGATCCGGCCGGGGGCAGCTATGCCTTCTCGTACATCGGATATAACGGCACCATGGCCGGTGGCGGCGACACTGAGGACGCCCGTTGGGACGACGCCCTGAAGTATCGCATCATGTTTGGCCCGGTTCATTTCGGTGCGATGTATAAATTCGCCGATGGCTCTGCCGGCTGCTACACTGCCGCCACAATCTGGAGTGCCAATAGTTGTGCGCCTGAAGAGGCGCATAACAACGCCTATGGATTCGACCTCGGCGGAGAGTACCGCAAGTTCTCCGCCGACCTCGTCGCCCAACATTACAACCAGGCGATCAGCGTATCGAACCCGTTGCTCGGGCCTGAGAGTCAGAGTCCGGCACAGTCATTTCAGTCGACCGAGGACAGCATCAATGCAAACTTCATCACCGGGCCCAATCTGATCGACACAACCAACACCCTATATGGAATCGTGACCGACAACTACGGGGTTATGGTCGCTCTCAAGTATACGTGGGACCCGTTCAAGTTTTTCGGCGGCTACGAATACATCTGGCAGAATAACCCGTCGAACCCGCTGGGCATTGGCGCCTCGGACCAGGGCGGTTATTTCATGAGCGGGGTCGAAGACAACAATCTTGATTCTGAAAAGTTGGTGCAGATCTGGTGGACGGGCGTGAAATACGCTGTCGACAAGAAAACCGACGTTACTTTCTCCTGGTATCAACAGCGGCAGAACGACTTCCGTTTTCCGCAGATCTGCTCGCCCGCAGCTGGTTTCCGCAGTTCCTGCGCAGGCACCCTCAACGAGGGGTCGCTCTACGCGGATCATCACTTCACCAAGCGTTTCGACGGCTTTGCGGGAATTGCGTATTCCTGGGTGACCGGTGGTCTGGCCATCGCCATTCCTCACGGCCCCGGCGTCCCCTATAACTACAACAGCAACTTTGCTCCGGTAGTCGGTACTCGTTTCATCTTCTGATCTTTTTCGCGGCGGGATCGAGATTTGCGAGTGCGTCAAAGAACCCGGTTGCTATGGACCGCATGGCGGCAACCAGTCCCTCGTCCAGCGCGCAAACCATTCTCCCGGCGCAATGCCCTGGGCGCAATGACCATCTAAATGCAGCTATACAACTGGAGTTCGCCAATGCGATTGAACTACCTCCGAACGTCTCTTGCAGCGATTCTTGCGGCTTCACTCGCGGTCATCTCCGGCTACGCCACACCTCGTGCGACGCCGCAGCCCAAGAAAGAGCTCACAGTTTCAGCGGCGATTAGCCTGAAAGACGCGCTGAATGAAATTGCGCAACTGTATTATGCCGAGACGCCCGGCACCGTGATCCACTTCAATCTCGGAGGTTCGGGGACACTGCAACACCAGATCGAAGAGGGCGCTCCTGTCGACGTGTTCATTTCCGCATCGGAAGACCAGATGAACGCTCTCGAGTCGGAGGGGCTGCTGTCGCCCGGGACGCGGAGGGATCTGGTCAAGAACACCGTGGTGTTAATCGTTCCGAAAGGAAACAGCCGGATTTCGAGTTTTCAGGATCTCGCGCGACCAGAAGTGAAAGAGATTGCGATCGGCGATCCGCAAACAGTCCCTGCCGGGAAATATGCTCAGGAAGTGCTCACTCACTTCCACCTATACGAGCAATTGAAACCCAAGTTTGTGCTCACAAAGGACGTGCGCCAAGTGCTCACATACGTCATCACAGGCAACGTGGATGCCGGCATCGTTTACGCAACGGACGCGAAGATTTCGGCGGCGGTCAGCGTGGTCGCGACCGCTCCGGAGGATTCGCATTCGCCGACCATCTACCCAGTGGCAGCTTTGAAGGCTTCAAAACAATCCGCCGAGGCGAAACGCTTCCTGGATTTTCTGATGAGTGCGAAAGCGCAGGAAATTTTCGAAAAGTACGGATTCAAGCCGGCGGGAGAATGAGAGTCCGGGCGGCTAAGACCTTAGGTGCGGCAAGAGCCACGGGCGGAGCTCTTGAATCGCGCTAATTTCAACACGCCCAATCCGATTGTGTTCACTCCCTCCGGTGTTTCACCAACTGCTGGAGTGATTACGAGTACATCGACCACGTCGCGGCAGGTTCAATTCGGCTTAAAGCTGCTTTGGTGAGGAGTTCGCGCGCTTGCGTTGCCCGTTCCGATGCAGCAGAATGACGGCAGCCAGCCGGGAGACTGCTCATGAAAGTCGAGATTTTTGACCAGACTTACAATGTTCAAGCGGACGGTGATGAGGGCCACCTTCGTAATGTAGCCTCCTTCGTCGATGAGAAAATGCGCGCCGTCGCTGAATCTACGCGCCAAGTGGATTCCACACGCGTTGCGGTGCTCGCCGCCCTGAACATTGCTGATGAACTTTATGCTCTTCGGAAACGCCAGGAAGAAATCGAAGGCCCGCTGCGCCAGCACGTGCAGCGCTGCGTTCGCCTGACGGAAAGGGTGCTGGAGTCATCATAGGCCTTTACTTCCTGGCCGCACGGAATTGCAACCAATTGCTTCCGCGATACGTCTGACCTACAATCGGGGTTTGAGACCTGGACGGGGGGCATGAAAGTCCTTTTCAATACGAAGGCTCGGCGGACCATCTTCGCCATATCGCTGGCGCTCCTGCTAGTGATGGCGACCACGGCCGGCAGTGTCTGGCATCATCACGATTCGACAACCGCCGAATCGACTTGTCCCATCTGCCATCTCGGCCATCAGGCGGCTGAGCAACCCATCGTCATGCAGTCAGCACCGGTACTGTTTGCCCTCGCGTCGCAATCGCCTGTTTCGGACCCCGTGTTGCGCGTAGGACCAGTCCTTTCGATACTCGCAACCCGCGCGCCTCCTTCCCTGTAAATCCTGGTTACCTCTTGGGCGTTCTGCGCCCAAATTGCCATTTCCTTCGAGGAAGAAAATGCTCTATTGCGCACTGCGTTTTTCGGCCCTTTTTGGCGTTTTGCTGGGCTTAGCGGCACTGGCTTTCGGCCAAACGCTGCAATCGCCCATTCGAATTTCGCTGGACCAGGCTGTGGAACTGGCCTTGGCCCACAATCACGCTTTGCTGGCTGAGCGCACCACCATCGCACAGGCCAAAGATGCGGAAATCACGGCGAACCTCCGCCCGAATCCCACTCTCGGCGTCGATTACATCGGCTTGCCTTTGCGTCCCAGCCAGTTCAACTGGGACAACATCAGTCAAACGACGGAGTTCGACGCTGGCGTCTCCTATTTGTTTGAGCGCGGGGAGAAGAGACAGAACCGCTTGCGGAATGCGCAGGATCAGACGGCGGTCACCACCTCGACCGTTGCGGATAATGAACGCGCTCTGACGTTCAATGTGGCCAGCGCCTTCACCAATGTCCTCTTGGCCGAATCAACCCTCGATTTCGCGCAGCAAGACCTAAAAAGCTTCCAGAACACAATCGACATCAGCGAGTCGCAGTATAAGGCGGGCGCCATCAGCGAAGGCGATTTCCTAAAAATCAAGCTGCAGTTGCTGCAGTTCCAGACCGACGTCACGGCAGCGGTGCTTGCCAAACAGCAGGCTCTCGTCGCCCTGCGGCAATTGCTCGGTTTCGAGTCCGTGCCTCTGGATTACGACGTTGCCGGCGGGCTCGAATATCAAAAACTGCCTTACAACGTCGAAGACCTTCAGGCCATGGCTTTAAAAGATCGTCCCGACTTGCGCGCCGCTGAGCAAGGCGTCACTGAAGCCCAGAGCGCCTACAAACTGCAACGGGCGATCGGGAAAGTCGACGTCACCGGCACGCTAAACTACACACACATATCCGACCAGGACACCACTTCATTTTTTGTCAGTTTGCCCTTGCCGATTTTCAATCGCAATCAGGGTCAAATCGCGCAAGCTAAAGACGCCATTTTGCAGGCGCAGGAAAGCCAGCACGAAGCTTCCGAACAAGTGATGAGCGACGTGCAATCGGCCTTCGAGTCGCTACGCACCAACGAACAGACGCTGCAAATCTATCAATCAGGTTATCTGGATCAATCGAAAGAATCGGTCGATATCAGCGAGTACGCCTACAAGCGCGGCGCTGCCAGCCTGCTCGACTTTCTGGACGCCGAGCGCAGCTACCGTGACACTCAATTGGCCTATCGTCAGCAACTTGCTTCATACATGCTCGCTCTTGAGCAATTGCGGGAAGCCGTAGGCACAAGGAACTTACCATGAACAAAATTCTTTCTCGGATGCTCGTGCTCAGCGCCGTTGCATTGCTCGTGGCTGGCTGCGGCTCAAGCGGCCGTGAGTCAGCGGAGAAAATGACCTCCTTCGCTTCCGCCAATGCTGCCAGCCAGGCGGAGCTCTTCACCGTGCCGCAAGATCAGATGTCACACATCCAAATCGTGGCCATCGAGCCGCGGCAACTCACCCGCACGCTGCGTCTGAGCGGCCAGGTCTCTTACAACGGTTTCAAAACCACCCCCGTGATTTCCGCCGTAGGCGGCCCTGTGTCGCGCGTCCTTGCGTTCCCAGGACAGCACGTAAGCGTAGGCGAACCTTTGTTGGAAGTTGCCAGCCCCGATTTTTCTCTCCTCCGCGCAAGCTATTTGAAAGCGAAGGATACTTACGACGTGGCCGACAAAAATTATCAGCGCGCCGAAGATCTGTACACCCATCACGCCATCGCCGAAGCGGATTTGCTAACGGCGGAATCGGCGAAAAACCAAGCACAGGCCGATCTGACCGCTTCTGAGCAGTCGCTGCGAATTCTCGGAATCACGCATCTCGAGCAAGTCGCGGACGCATCGCCGGTCGCTGAAATTCCCGTTCTGGCCCCGATCTCCGGAGAAGTCGTAGACCGCGAATGCTCGGCCGGCCAATTGTTGCAAGCAGGCGCCACACAATGCTTCACCATTTCCGATATGCGTACTGTCTGGGTGCTTGTCAACGTCTACCAGAATCAATTGTCATACATTCACTCCGGCGACCAAGTCTCCGTGCAGACGGATGCCTATCCCACTGTGTTCCACGGGAGAATCTCTTACCTGGCACCCGCCGTTGACCCCAACACGCGCACCTTGCAGGCCCGCATCGTCACCGAAAATCCGGAAGAAAAATTGAAGAACCAGATGTACGTCACGGCGACTGTTGTCGCCGGCACAATTCGCAATGCCATTACTGTCCCAGTGGCGTCCGTTCTTCGGAACACCGAAAACCAGCCATTTGTCTATGTCCAGACGGGGCCAACGGACTTTGCCCGCCGCATGGTCGATATTGGCGAGACCCAGGACGGCCAGACGGAAATTCTCAGCGGATTGTCGCCAGGCGAAAAAGTCGTCGCCGACGGCAGCCTGTTTTTGCAATTCCAGAATTCTTTGCAACGGTAACCGCCGGGGGTACAAGAATAATGATCCATCGCATAGTCGAATTCGCCCTCCGCCAACGGTTCCTGATCCTGCTCCTCGTTGTTGCTCTGATCATCGGCGGGTCGATTTCCTTTCAGCACATGCCCGTCGACGCGTATCCCGATCTCTCACCTCCCATGGTCGAATTGATCACCCAGTGGCCTGGCCACGCCCCCGAGGAAGTCGAGCGCCTGATCACCATTCCTCTCGAAGTCGAGATGAATGGCGTCCCGCACATGCGCGTGATGCGTTCGATTTCGCTCTACGACCTTTCGGACATCATCATGACTTTCGACGAAGGTACCGACAATTACTTCGCTCGGGAAGTCGTGTTCGAACGCATTGCAGACGTGAACCTGCCCGCAGGCATCACGCCCTCCATGGCGCCGCTCTCGAGCCCCAGCGATTTGGTCTATCGCTACGTCATCGACAGCCCTGATCGCAGTCCTCAAGAACTGAAAACCTATGAAGACTGGGTGATCGAACGCGGTTACAAAGGAGTTCCGGGCGTTGCCGACGATTCCGGTTTCGGTGGCACCGTGATGCAATACCAAGTGCTGCTCGATCCCGCGAAGCTCTATGGCTATCACCTTTCCGTTCCTACGGTCCTTCAACAACTGGCCAATAACAATGCGAATGCGGGCGGCGGTTTTTATTCCCAGGGCGGCCAATTTTATTACGTTCGCGGCCTCGGCCTGATGCACGATGTGCAGGATATCGGCGACACCATCGTCGGCAGCCAGAACGGCGTGCCGGTTCGCATTCGCGATATCGGCCAAGTGGTGATGGGACACGCTCCCCGCCTTGGCGAGTTTGGCTTCATGAAGAATGATGACTCCGTCGAAGGCGTCATCCTCATGCGCACTGGCGAGCAGACCCAGAATGTGCTGAAGGGCGTCGAGGCGGAAACAAAAGACTTAAACGAACACGTCCTGCCTCCTGACGTGAAGATCCATCCCTTCTACGACCGCAGCGACCTAGTCAAGCTAACCATCGACACGGTCGAGAACAATCTTCTTCGCGGAATGGCCCTGGTTTTCATCGTGTTGCTTTTCTTTCTGGTGAGCGTGCGCGCAGCGATCATCGTCGCGCTCACCATTCCTCTCGCGCTGCTCTTTTCTTTCATTTGCTTGCACGCCAAAGGTGTTGACGCCAACCTTCTCTCTATCGGCGCCATTGACTTCGGCATCATCATCGATGGCACGCTCGTAATGGTGGAAAATATTTACCGTGAGCTCGGATTGCGCGCGGGCCAGAACTATAAGCTCGATGAAGTCCTTCTCGCCGCTGCCGCTGACGTCGACCGTCCTGTTTTCTACTCCATTGCCGTCATCATCGCCGGATACATTCCGATTTATGCCCTGAGCGGGCCCTCCGGCAAATTGTTTCACCCCATGGCCGACACCATGTCGTTCGCCCTCCTCGGCGCGCTCCTTCTCACGCTCACCTTGGTTCCCGTTCTTTGTTCGTACTGGCTAAAGAACGTGCGCGAGCGCGTGAACAAGCCTTACGAATGGATCAAACGGAAATACACGGGTGAGCTGGAATGGTGCCTCGATCATCCCAAGTCGACCATTGCGGTCGCGCTTCTTATTTTTGGCGCCACGCTCCTGCTCGTTCCCTACATCGGCGGCGAGTTCATGCCGCATCTCGACGAAGGCGCGCTGTGGGTTCGCGCCACCATGCCCTATACCATTTCTTTCGAGGAGGCCAGCAAGTTCTCGCCGCAAGTTCGCAACATTCTGATGTCCTATCCGATGGTCACTCAGGTAGGCTCTGAATTGGCCCGCCCCGATGACGGGACCGATCCCACTGGATTTTTCAACGATGAATTTTATGTTGGCTTGAAACCGTACGGCGACAAAGTGTGGCGTCAAACCTCCATACGAAACAAGCAGGAATTTACTGAGGAATTGCAAAAAAAACTCGCGGCATTCCCGGGCGTCATCTTCAACTTCACCCAGCCGGCCGAAGATGCCGTTGACGAAGCGCTCACTGGCCTAAAAAGCTCCCTCGCCGTGAAGGTTTACGGGTCCGATCTGAACGTGCTGCAGGATAAAGCAATTCAGATCAAGCGCATCCTGCAAGGCGTCCGTGGCTTCACCGAATTGACCGTCGTGCGCGAGCTTGGCCAGCCCAGCCTGATTATCAATGTCGACCGCGACAAAATCGCTCGCTACGGCATAAACGTTGCCGACGTAGAAACGGTAATCCAAACGGCCGTTGGCGGCCAGGCCGCCACACAGATCATCCAAGGCGAAAAACTGTTCGATTTGGTCGTGCGCATGGAACCGCAATTCCGTTCCAGCCCGAGCCAGATCGGTAATCTGCTTGTCGGCACTCCTTCGGGCCAGTTGATTCCGCTCAGCCAGCTCGCCGAAATAAAAGAAAGCACGGGCGCTTCGTTCATTTACCGCGAAAATAATTCACGTTACATCGGTGTGCAGTACAGCATTGAAGGACGCGATTTGCAAAGTGCGGTCCTCGATGGACAAAAAGCGGTGAATGCGGCCGTGCAACTTCCGCCCGGCTACCGCATGACGTGGGGCGGCGAGTACAGCGAGCTCGTGGCGGCGCAGAAGCAGCTCGAACTGATTGGACCTCTCGCTGTGCTCCTGATTTTTTTCATACTGTTCGCCTTGTACGGAAATTTCAAATTCCCGATCAGCATTGCTCTTGGCGTGCTAATCACCGAACCCGTCGGCGCTCTCATCGCCCTCAAGCTCACCGGCACGCCCTTCAGCGTTTCCTCTCTGCTCGGTTTGCTGGCATTGATGGGCGTTTCGGTGGAAACCGCGGTAATTCTCGTATCGTTCATCAACAAACTCCGGCTCGAAGGCAAGGACATTCGCACCGCGACGCGTGAAGCTTCCCTTCTTCGCTTGCGTCCGATCATGATGACTGCTCTCGTCGCATGTCTCGGCTTGCTTCCCGCTGCGCTGTCGCATGGTATTGGTTCCGACACACAGAGGCCATTCGCCATCGTGATCGTTGCCGGCTTGATCTCCCGGCTATTTCTCGGATTCTTCGTTAACCCCGTGCTGTACGAGGTTGTCGCGCGCGATGGCGATGTCTTACAGGTGTAATTAGGCTTCATGTTCCCGATGGAATCGCTGGCCAAACGACATGAAATCCGTCGCTAGACAAAGCCGAAGCATTCGCCGCTCCCGTTTCTTCGGAGGGCTTTGCATCGCGCTCATCCTCGTCTTCACGGCCACTACGGTCGGCGCTTCGATCGAGCACCAGCACAGCAGTGCCGCAGCGGAGAAAACCTGCCAGATTTGCCACTTTGCGCATCTGCGGAGCATCACGCCGCCGGCGCAAGCGCGCTTGCTCGAGCCTAGCCTTCTCCATCGCGTCACACTCGCCGATACTCACTGGACTTACGCAGGGCCATCTGCTTTTTCAATCTCTCCGCGCGCTCCTCCTCTCGAATAGCGATCTCGCTCCATACAATTCGATGAACCCCTTCGCACGCTCCTGGCGAGCGCGCGAATCCCATGTTCATTCGCCACCCGCCGCAATCTGCGGCTGGGTTCGCGCTCAAGCGCACGCGTAAAGACACGCGTAAGGAGAAGATCGAATGATTCAAGGAATGGCGTCTGCTATGTACAAATGGCGGTCGATTTTGATGTTGCTGCTGGGTGTTTTTATTCTTCCATCAGCAGTCTTGGCACAGACGGGCAATTCGTCAACGATCTCGGGTACGGTCTTGGACCCATCCGGCGCCGTCGTGGCCAACGCCGCTGTAACCATCCACGACCCGGTCAGCGGCTACGAGAGGTCGGCCACAACCGACAAGTTCGGCAATTTCAGTTTCCCGAACGTGCCATTCAATCCGTATCACTTTACGGTTACCGCGAAAGGCTTCTCTCCGTACGTGCAGGATGTGGATGTAAGTTCGTCAGTCCCCCTCAACCTGAAAATCAATATGGAACTGGCGGGAACCAGCACCACAGTGACCGTACAGGCAGAAGCGGGTGACCTGCTGGAAACCACTTCTACGACGCATACGGACATAGACCGTTCGCTCATCCAAGAGATGCCTCTCGAGAATCCGTCATCGTCGGTGAGCTCGCTCGTAACGCTGGCGACCCCGGGAATCGCGGCGGATTCCAATGGTCTTTTTCATGGACTCGGCGACCACGCAGACAACTCATTTTCAGTTGACGGTCAGCCCATTACCGACCAGCAAAGCAAAGTGTTCTCGAACCAGATTCCGCTCAATTCCGTCCAGTCCATGGAAGTCGTGGAAGGCGCGCCGCCGGCCGAATACGGAGACAAGACCAGCGTCGTGATCGACGTCACCACGCGTTCCGGCCAGGGCGTCACAACTCCTCACGGCAGCCTAACGGCTTCTTATGGCACGTTCGGAACCGCCAATACTGGCTTCGATCTCGCTTATGGCGGCCAAAACTGGGGCAACTTTATTTCTGCAAGCGGATTGAACACTGGGCGCTTTCTTGATCCTCCGGAATTCACGGTGATGCACGATAAGGGGAATGAAGAAAACCTCTTCGACCGCGTGGATCTTCACGTATCGAACGCCGATTCCCTCGAGTTGAATTTTGGCTACACGCGCTCCTGGTTCCAAAACCCGAATTCGTTCGACGCCCAAGACGCAACGGCGTGGTCGGGAGTGGTTGTAAACGATGGCGGCATCGGTCCCAACGGCCAGGCCGTGGGCCCGACCGACGAACGCTCGGAAATTCAGACGTTCAACATTGCTCCATCCTGGACTCGGTTGCTGAACCCAAACACCGTATTTACACTCGGCGCTTTTGTTCGTCGCGATGGGTATAACTACTATCCGAGCGCGGATCCCTTCGCGGATCTCGGGCCGCCCAGTCTTTCCCGGGAAAGCGTCTCGCAAGATCGGACGCTGGCGAATGCCGGGCTTCGCTCGGACATCGCCTATGACAAGGGCATTAACAACATCAAGGCGGGCGCCACATATGAACAAACCTTCCTCACGGAAAACGACAACTTGGGGATCGTGGATCCAACGTTCAATGCGCCGTGCCTTGATGCCAACGGCGTTCCTGTGCAGGGATTTACAAACCCCTTGCTATGCCCGGCGGGAGATCAGCCGAACGTGGCCACGAATCCGAACGCGCCGAACACGTCCCAGTACCCACTATTCAATCCTGTCCTGCTGCCCTACGACTTGACACGCGGAGGAAGTCTCTTCGCGTTCAACGGTCACACCGACGTGAAAGAGCTCGCGCTCTACGTCCAGGACGCTATCAAGGCAGGAAACTGGAACTTTCAGGTAGGGATCCGCGGCGACTTATACAATGGCATTACCAGCGCCAGGCAGGCGGAGCCTCGCCTCGGCATCGCTTATAACATCAAGCCGACCAACACAGTCCTCCGCATTTCCTATGCACGGACGCTGGAAACACCGTTCAACGAAAATCTGATTCTTTCCAGCATCGGATGCGCCTCGGATGTCTTGAGTCCCCTGCTGCTCTGCTCATCGAGCTCATTGACCCCAATAAGTCCAGGCTATCGCAATGAATTCCATGCCGGATTTCAGCAAGCGTTCGGGAAATTCCTCGTGTTCGACGGCGAGTACATCTGGAAGTACAC
>JBAUEH010000086.1:0-154452 GCA_049678505.1 Candidatus Acidiferrales bacterium | reverse complement strand
CGCGCCGAACGCAACGAGCGCGTCCTCGTCACCACGCTCACCAAGCGCATGGCCGAAGATCTCGCCGAGTATTTCACTGAAGTCGGCGTCCGCTGCCGCTATCTGCACTCGGAAATCGAAACCCTCGAGCGCGTCCGCATTTTGCGCGATCTCCGCCGTGGCGAATTCGACGTCCTTATCGGCATCAATCTTCTTCGCGAAGGCCTCGATCTGCCCGAAGTCTCGCTCGTCGCCATTCTCGACGCTGACAAGGAAGGCTATCTCCGCAGCGCCACCTCGCTGATTCAATCGATGGGCCGCTGCGCCCGCCATCTCGGCGCTCGCGCCATTCTTTACGCCGACGTGATGACCGACTCCATGCGTCAGGCCATCGGCGAAACCAATCGCCGTCGCGCCAAGCAGCTCGCCTACAACCAGGAGAACAACATCACTCCGCAATCCATCACCAAGTCCGTGGATATGCAGCTCGCCGCGATTGTCGAAGCCGATTACGTCACGATTCCTGCCGAGGATTCCGGCATCGGTGAGATTCAGAATGAAGAGCAGCTCCGCGCCGCGCTTACGCAGCTCGAATCCCAAATGCGCGAAGCCGCCAAGAAATTCGAATTCGAGCGCGCCGCCGCCTTTCGCGACCGCATCCGCCTCCTCAAGCAGCGCGACCTCGGCCCCCTCTTCGACCCCGCCCCCGTTGGGCCGCCTGCGGCCACAGAAGCCCCGCCGCCCGCACCCGCAAAATCCTAATAAGCTGTTGCCATTCGGTGTCATCCCGAACCCGGTCGCGTTTTCTGCGAACGGCGGTGAGGAACCTGCTTTTCCCAGCGCCTAGTCTGCCGACGACGCGCGGACCGTGTAGGGAAGGATCTCGCCGTAGCCGCTTATCCTAATTTGAATAGCGTGTGAATACCCTGATAGAGCAAGAAGATCCCCAGTGCGCCAGAAATGTAGCGCCAGTACCATTTGGATTCCGGCTTCGGACGTTCAACGACAGACCACAGGAGCAACACGGCCGCCGCGATCAGCGCGACCCCTAGTCCGTATCTAATAAATTCAGTCATGTGTCCCCTGTTCTGATCCACTGGTTGTCCATTCAAAGAAGCCCGCTACGCATTTTGTTTTCTGTCGGGGGCATCAAAAACTAAACCTGCCCTCTTCTCAGCTCCTCCAGCGGATAAAACGTCCCTCTCCACACTACTCCTCCGCGCCCCAGCGTCACCGCCATCGAACGCAAAATGATGTACACAATCACCAGCGCGCCCAGCGCATGCGTCACGCCAAACCATCTCGACGCCCTCGCGCGCGGCATCAGCAGCGCCTCAAACACCATCGTCGCAACCACCGCCACCGCCGCCGCAATCTGCGTCGCCCCGCGCGCGAAAATCACTCCCAGCACTGGCGCGATGCTCAGCGCGAAAATTCCGCACGCTGCCGCAATCGCCTGCGCCACGCTGAACCCCAACCCCGCGAACATATTCTTCGTCAGTCCTTTCACAATATTCCCGAATCCCTCCTGCCATCGCACGTGCACCAAATCCTCGCTCGGCGCCGCCGACGACCGATATCCCCCCATCTTCACCAACTTTCCCAGCTTCATGTCGTCCACCACTTCCATCGCCAGCCGCTGGTGCGTTCCGATCGCTTCGTACGTCCGCCGCCGTATCAGTTGAAACGCGCCCACGCCCATATACGCCTTCGATTTCGGCTCTCTCGTTTTCCACGGACGCGCGCCCATCGCAAAAACCACGCCCAAGTATCCCAGCGCGACTGGCTCCCAGAATCCCCGCAAATCCAACCTAACCAGCAGCGTCAAATGATCCGCACGCTCCCGCTCGACAAATGCCAGCGCTCGCCCCACTAAATCCGGCGCGAATTGCACATCCGCATCCGTAAAAATCAGCCACTCGCCACTCGCTTTTTCGTACGCCGCTGCCAGCGCATGCGGCTTCCCCAGCCAACCCTTCGACAATTCCGTCACATGAATCACTTTCAACTTCGCATCCCGCACCCCAGCCTCATCCAGAATTTTCCCCGTCGCATCCGCCGACCGGTCATCCACCGCGACCACTTCGTAATTCGGATAGTCCAGCTTTAGCAGGGAACTGAGCGCCGCGGGCATCTTCTCGGCTTCATCGCGTGCTGCCAGCAAAATAGAAATACGCGGGAAAGTGGGTCCTTCAAACGGCGCAATGGTTGCGAGCGAAGGGATGCTCGCCATTCCGCGGTACGTCACCGCCGTCGAAACGATCCACAAAAGTGCCAGCGCGGCAAAAAAAACAATCGCAAATATGTGCAAGCTGATTTTTCCCAGGCACGGAAACGGCGAAAACGCTATCCTATCACGCGGCATGCCAGCCACTCTTTCCATTGTAGGTGCCGGGCGCCTGGGACGCGTTCTGGCTCGCAGTCTGCGTCGCGTCGATTGGAAAATCGCCGCGGTTGTTGCGCGCTCAGAAGCCTCGGCGCGTGCCGCGGTTCGCGCGATTGGCGCTGGTTACGCGCTCGCGGGTGTTTCGAGCCGCGTGCTTCAGGCGAACATTGTCCTGATCGCAACCCCCGATGACGCAATCCATCGAGTCGCCGTCAAGCTCGCGCGCATCGGCGGTGACGAATGGCGCGGCAAAATCGTCCTGCACACCAGCGGCGCGCTTGATGACTCCGTGCTCGCTCCTCTGGCGCGTCGCGGCGCTGCTACCGGCGCCATCCATCCGCTGCAGACGTTCAGTGGGCGAATCTCGCCGCCTCTGGAAGGCGTCGTCTTCGCTATCCATGGCGACCGTCGGGCGCAGCGCGTCGCGCGCCGCATGGCCCGCGCCGTAGGCGGCATTCCTGTCAGCGTGCGTGGCGACGCCAAGGCTGCCTATCACGCTGCCGGCACCTTCGCGTCGCCCTCCCTCCTTGCCATCATCGAATGCGCCATGCGCATTCTGATGGATGTGGGTTTTTCCCGCCGCCGTGCGAAAATGGCTCTTCTGCCGCTCGTCCGCCAGACTCTGGCAAATTTCGAGCGCTTCGGCGCAAAGGAATCCTGGACTGGCCCAGTCGCGCGCGGAGATTTTTCCACTGTGGCGCGGCACAGAGCCGCGTTGGTCGGCAAACCCGAGGAAGTTCAGCAAGCATATTCCGCGCTGGCTCGGCTCTCCGCGCGATTGCTCGCGGCGCATCCGGAGAAAACGTTGCTCCAGCTCGACCGCGTGCTCTCGGAACTGCCCGCTGAAAAAACTTAAACGATTCTCGGTAGTGAGGGGTATCGATTTGCCTTTTCAACTGACTCGCCGCTCATTTCTCCTCAGCGCAACCTCGTTAATTCCAGCGATGCGCGTGTCGGGAAGGGAATTGCAGAAAGCGAACGGCGTCCGGCCATCCGATGCGCGCCTCACCGCAATCGAGGCCCCCCTGGGCGGTCGCCTCGGAGTCGCTGCCTTGGACACGCGAACAGGAGAACATTTCGATCATCGCGCCAGCGAACGTTTCCCCATGTGCAGCACGTTCAAATTCTTGCTTGTCGCTGCCATTCTCTCTCGCGTCGACGCAAACAAAGAGAAGCTCGATCGCTTGATTCATTACACGACAGCCGATTTGCTCGACTATGCGCCCATCACGAAAGCGCACGTGCAGGAAGGCGCCATGACAATCGCCGCCCTCTGCGCCGCGGCTGTCGAATATGGCGACAACACTGCCGCCAATCTTCTTCTCGGTGCAGCAGGCGGCCCCGCAGCTGTGACGCGCTACGTCCGCTCGCTTGGCGACCCCGTAACGCGTCTCGATCGCTACGAACCCTCGGCGAACACCTGTATAGCAGGAGATCCCCGCGACACCACCAGTCCTTCTGCCATGCTCCATGATATGCAAACGCTTCTACTCGACAAACGCTCTCTCTCTGAGGATTCGCGCCGCCAGCTCGAAGCTTGGCTCGTTGCTAACACGACCGGCGCAGCGAGGTTGCGCGCTGGAGTTCCCTCGTCTTGGCGCATCGGAGATAGGACCGGGTCGGGCGACAATGGTTCGACGAACGATATTGCGATTTGCTGGCCGCCCAGTCGTTCCCCTATTCTTGTGACAGCTTATTTTACCGGCTCCAATGCCTCGGATGCCGATCGATCCGCTGCTCTCGCGCAAGTCGGCCGCATCGTCGCCGCTGCATTCTCTTGAGCATTTCGGTCCGCGACTGAATGTTACTCGTCAGGGCACGCCTTTAGACGTGCCGCAAAGCTCGCCTGTTCAGTGCGGCTTTAGCCGCTGAGGGACGTTCCTTACGCGGCATTCGCAGGAAGTCGGCCGCATCATCGCCGCTGCAATTCTTTTGAGCATTTCGGCCCGCGACTTACTGTTACTCGTCAGGGCACGCCTTCAGGCGTGCCGCAAAGCTCGCTTGTTCAGTGCGGCTTTAGCCGCTGAGGGATATTCCTTACGCGGCACTCGCCGAGGTCGGCCGCATTGTTGCCGCCTCCTTCCAGCAAGGTGTAGTTTTTGTAGCGGCGGGTTTATCCCGCCACGCCTTTACAGCGTCGCGACCTCTAACGCCCGGCACGGAAACAACGTTGTCATTCCGAGCTTGCCCGCCTTAGGCGGGCGAGTCCCGATTGCCTTTTATCGGGGCGACGAGCCTGCCTGCCGCAGGCAGGGAATCTGCTGTTATCTTTTGTAGCCGCGTGCCCATGCTCGGTTTTTGAGCGGGAGGCTTTCGCCTTCGTAGGGGCGCTGCTTGCTGCGCCCGGCTCGACTCTCCGAGTCGTGCTTGAATTTCCCAGCGCCCGGCTCGATTACATCCTCGGTAGCACGTGCCTCCCCTGTGCGCTTCAACCCCTCGTCGTTTTGCGTCATAATTGTTCGCGGTCCTTAGGAGGAACATTGTCCCAACTTCGCATTCCCGTCGAAACCGAGACGCTCGCCAACGGCTTGCGCGTTGTCGTTTCGCCCGATCATTCCGCGCCCATCGCCACCATCGGTGTCTATTATCAAATCGGCTTTCGTCTCGAGCCGCACGGCCGCAGCGGCTTCGCCCATCTTTTCGAACACATGATGTTTCAGGGCTCCGAGCACGCCGGCAAAATGGAGCACATTCGCCTTATTAACTCCTCCGGCGGCGTCCTGAATGGTTCCACGAATTACGATCTCACCAATTATTACGAGGTTGTTCCGTCCAACGCTCTCGAACGCGTTCTGTGGCTCGAAGCGGATCGCATGCGTGCTCTCAGGGTCGACGACGAAAATCTTCGCAATCAGCGCGATGTCGTGAAAGAAGAAGTTCGTGTAAACGTATTGAATCAGCCCTACGGCGGTTTTCCTTGGCTCGATCTGCCGCCCGTTGCTTTTCGCAACTGGCCCAACGCGCATAATTTTTATGGTGATTTCGCTGATCTCGACGCCGCGTCGCTCGCCGACGTTCGCGCATTTTTCCATACCTACTACGCTCCGAATAATGCCGTGTTGCTCATGGTCGGCGACGTCGATCCAAAGCAAGCATTCGCTTTGGCCCGCCGTTATTTCGACGACATTCCGCGTCAACCTGCCCTTCCCGTCGCGGACACCAGCGAATTACCGCAGCGCGAGGAGCGCCGCGGTGAAGTCGAAGAAAAATTCGCTCAGATTCCCGCTCTTGCCATCGGCTATCACGCTCCGGAGCGCCACGATCCTGACTTGTATGCCGTTGTGGTTCTCGACCGCGTTCTTCATGGGGGGCGCGCCGGCCGCGTCTATCGCAGCCTCGTTCTCGAAAAGCAGATCGCCCTCGAAACCGGCGGCGGCATTAACGATTCCTCAGGCGGCGCCATCGACTACAACGGGCCCACGCTTCTAATCACCACAATGTTCCATAAATCCGAATATTCAGCCGGCGCGGCTATCACGGCATTCGACGAAGTGATTCGCGACGTGCGCGAAAATCGCATCGGCGATGACGAGCTCCAGCAAGTGCAGGTAAAAATTCGAGCTGATTTTTATTCCATGCTGGAATCGGGCGGCAACGGCGTGCCGCGCTTCGGTCTGATGCACGCTCTCGCGTGTTTCACTCTTTTCGACAACGATCCGCAGCGCATCAACACAATTCTCGGAAAATTATCAGCCGTCACTGCCGCCGAAGTGCAGGCCGTAGCGCAAAAATATTTGTCGCGCGAAAATCGCGCCATCCTGATTCGCAAGCCAGTCGCTCAACAGCAAACAGAACAGGAAACCGTTCAGGGAGTAATCCAATGACTGCTGCGTCCTCGCATCCGGCAATTCCCGCAACTCCGCCCGCGCTCGGCCCGGAGCGCTCCGTTGTCTGGCCGCAACGCACTGTTCGCACGCTTTCGAACGGCATGCAAGTTGTCCTCGCCGAGCAGCGCACATTTCCGAAGATCAGTGTCGAATTGTTTTTCCGCTCCGGGAACGCGCTCGTGTCTCGCCGCTCTCCCGATGTTGCTGAACTCACCGCTCGCTTGGTTCGCACCGGCACCGCTTCTCGCATGAGCCGCCAAATCGAAGAGGATTTGCGCCGCATGGGAGCGAGCCTCGGCACGATGGCCGGCGCGGATTCCAGCGCCATTGCGATTTCCGGCCTCTCGGAATTTGCCGAAGGCATTCTCGCCATGGTCGCCGATCTCGCTCAGCACGCGTCGTTCCTTCCGAGCGAATTCGAGCGTGAGCGCCGCCAGCGTGTCGAAGAATTGAAAATCGAGCGCACCACGCCTGGCTTTCTTGCCAACGAGCATTTTCGCCGCGTTTTGTTCGCCGATCATCCTTACGCGACGATTGCTCCGAGTGAAGCGCAGCTCGAATCCTACAGCGACGAAAATCTCTCCGCGTTTTATCGCGAGAACTACGTTCCTTCGAATGCGCTGCTCATCGCCGTCGGCGACCTTTCCAGTGCGGCAATGATGGATCTGATCGAGAAGACTTTCGGCGACTGGAAAGCTGCTCCTGCTCCCGCATTCGCGCCGGATCTCAAGTCCGGCGGGCGTGGCCGCACCGTCGACCTTGTTCATTTGCCCGGCTCCGTGCAAACGGAAATTCTTCTCGGCAATCTCGCGCTCAATCGCCAGAGTCCGGATTGGCATCGCGCCGTGCTTGCCAACACCATCTTCGGCGGCGCTTTCAATTCGCGCCTGGTCACGAACATCCGCGAGCAGAAAGGCTATACGTATAGTCCGCGCAGCGGCTTTCACGCGATGCGCCACGCCGGATATTTCAGCGTGCACGCGGCGGTACGAAATGACGTTGTTGCCGCCACGCTCACGGAAATGTTTTACGAGCTTGATCGCATGCGCTCGCTTCCCGTCGGCGATGCCGAGCTCAGCGACGCGATCAATTATTTGTGCGGAACTTTTTCTCTCGGCATTGCCACGCAAGATGGATTGCTCGGCCAGATGTCCACCGTGTATCTGGACCGTCTGCCGGAAAATTACTTGGAAACTTTCCGCGACAAAATCCGCGCGCTAAAACCGGAAGACGTTTTGGCTGCGGCGCGCCGCCACTTCGATTCGCCCAACGCACGCATCGTCATCGTCGGCGACCGCGCCCAGATCGAACCGCAAGCAGTACTTTTCGGTAACGTAAAAGTATGGGATACTCACGGCCATGAGCTCGCATGAGTCTTTCATTCCCAGTCACCGCTCGTTCCAGTTCGCCTTGTGCGCTTGCGCTGCGCTGCTGTTAGTCTTTCCTCTTGCTGCTGCACCAAAAAAGAAATTACCGTCGCATCCCATCGATCTGAATACGGCGACGCTGGCACAACTCGAAGAGCTGCCGGGCGTCGGGCCGGTGACCGCGCAGAAGATTCTCGACTTTCGCGCGAAGAGCGGACCATTCAAAAGCATCGACGATTTGCTGGCGGTTCCGCGAATTTCAAAAAACCGATTCGCGAAAATCAAACCGTATGTCTACGTCAAACCTCCTGCGGCAAAACCGAAACCGTAAAACGCGAAACTCGAAAAACCCAAAGCCAACAACCAAAATCAAACCACGCGCTGCAAAATCAGAATTGCTGGTGCGAAATCTTTTTCTGCGTGAGCGGCAGTGGGGCCTGCTCGGCGATTTCCAGGCCGTAGCCTTCCAGTGCGACGAGCTTACGCGGATGATTGGTGAGCACGCGGATTTTTCGCAAGCCCAGGTCGATCAAAATTTGCGAGCCGATGCCGCTTTCGCGCCACACGAGCCTTTGGCGGTTCAAATCCTGATCAATTTCCACGCGCGAATGAAAAAGTATGCGCCGCAGCGCATCATTTTCGCTCGTGGGAGAGTCGATGCGAAAGCCACGGCCGGCGTGGTGCAAGTAAACGAAGACGCCGCGGTCTTCGCGCGCGATGGCTTCCAGGGAACGGTCGATAATTTCACGGCAATCGCAGGCCAGAGAGCCGAAAACATCTCCGGTGAGGCAATGCGAATGCACGCGGACCAGCGGCGGCCGCTCGCCGGCGAGTTCGCCGCGAGTCGATTCACCTGGAGTAAGGTCACCTCGAACAAGAGCAACGTGCAATTCGCCGTCGGTTTCGCTGGAATAGGCCAGCATGCGAAATTCGCCGAAGCGCGTGGCGAGAGTCGTCTCGGCGATGCGTTTCACGTAACGCTCGTGCTGCATGCGGTAGCGAATCAAGTCCGCGATGGTGAGAAGTTTCAGGCTGTGCCGGTTGCAGAATTCGGTGAGCTGCGGCACGCGCGCCATGGTGCCGTCGTCATTCATGATTTCGCAGATGACGCCGGCGGGTTCGAGTCCGGCGATGCGCGCCAAATCCACGGAGGCTTCGGTCTGGCCGGCGCGTACCAACACGCCGCCGCGCCGCGCGCGCAACGGAAAAATGTGTCCGGGGCGCGCGAGATCCTCGGGGTGCGCGTTGGGGTCAATGGCGGTGAGAATCGTGGTGGCGCGGTCGGAGGCGCTGATGCCGGTGGTGGTGCCGCGGCGCGCGTCGATGGATTCGCAGAAAGGCGTACCGAAGGCGGAGGTGTTGCGCTGGGACATGGGCGTGAGGCTTAGCGCGTCGCAACGCTGCTCGGTTAGCGCCAGGCAAATCAGGCCGCGGCCTTCCTTGGCCATGAAGTTGACGGTTTCGGGCGTGATTTTCTCGGCGGCCATGGTGAGGTCGCCTTCGTTTTCGCGGTCCTCGTCGTCAACCAGGACGATCATGCGGCCCTGGCGGATGTCCTCGACAGCTTCTTCGACGGTGGCAAATGGCGGTTTGGTGCTCATCGGGATGCGAATGCCTCCATGCAACACGTTAGCACAATCGTGGGCAGCGGTGCACGGGGCCGGAGGGCGTTTCTAATCGCGGTAAATTTAAAAAAACGGCAAAAAACTCGATTAGAAATCGACTCGACTGTTTGTTTTCAACGAGTTGCATGAAGTTCTAATTCCCCATATTCACTCGATTAGATTCGCCGTCCTTTCGCCTCGCGTGCCTATAAAAGCAAAAAGCCGCGTCGCCGCGGCCTGTCTTTCCCCAAACGCCTGTTGAATATATACCATAAGGTAATGAGACCGTCAACAGAAATGAAGCAGGAGTAGTGACTCAGGTTGATTTGGTGGCGTAGCCGACTACACGTCCACTCCCACCGACCACCCTGTAGCCGCCCCGTACCAGAGGACAGATAACGGCGCAAGCAACACGGCACGTTGGGTTCATTGTAACGCTGCAGCCAGACTGAAAGAATATGAGGAATGGGAGCGCTCATTCACGTCACCGCCTGGGAGCGAGTGTCGCTATGGCGGCGCATGGTATGTGCGTTGGTGCGCGTAGCAGCACTCCTGCTCTTACTTACCGTCTTGTTCAACCTCCTTGCGCCTCCGATTGGAATTCTCCTCACGACCAGGTGGGAGACGAAAAAGATACCAGCCGTGAAAGTAACCTCACAGCCGCTGACCGACTACTCTGTATCTGATGCGCCGGGTTGAACGTTGTCCTACTTGGGTTACTCTTTCGAGGTCCCATGGACGTCGAGCTTCAAGACGAGAGGTTCTGATAAGGGATCCATTAAAGGTGGCATGATGGAACTAAAGTTCGATTCAGGGCAGATTCTACTTCTCATTGCACCGTCAGATCAGAGTGGCCTCCTCAGCGAGCTTGTGCAAGATCAATCGATGCACATGGAGAATCTGAGACTCATTTTTGGAAATCTTATATATCGTTCACCATACGATCAGTACTCGGCGCTGCTGAACACGTCGCCTTCAACCATTCGGGCATTTGGACCACGACGGGAGGCGATTCGTGGCGCAACACTACTGACGATCAAGGCTATCGCTCTTCCCGCGAGTCTCGAATCTGGCGCGTTTGCGTTTCAATTTCCGGACAAACGAGGATTCCAGATGGGTGACCCTCGAAAGTCACGACGCATCGATCTGAAGGTTTTCGACTTGGACGGCCACGACCTTGAGATCCACTGCGGAACTGCCAGGGACGGCGAGAACCTCACCCAACCAGAACTAAATCGAATCCTCAAGACCCTTCACCCTGTATCCTCGGCTTCTCCTGCGGCTCACGCTGTCAGCGCAAAAGCCCTGCGAAACTGAGCCATAGTTTCGCGGCAAATTCCTGAGTAAGCGGTTATCGGAAACTGAGTCGCTGCCGAAGTAGGGGTGGGGGTGGTGGGTCATGGCCACAGAGCGATTAGGATGGCGAAGGCAAATAATCCCGTAATCCTATAATCCTATTGCTGGTGCTGGACAGAATAAGGAGGGGCGGGTAGGCTATGCCTCCAGTGGGGTGTGTGAACATCTAGCACGGAGAGGATGCGACGATGAAAAAGACTGCGTTTCAAATTGCTATTCTCGGGATCCTCGGTCTGGTGGTCAGCACAGGTGCGGCATGGGCGCAAGCGGGCGCGAGGAAAGCTCCGGGTCCGGAGCAAGTGCTGTTGCAGAACTGGGACGGAATTGGCAGCAAAGTGATTGCTATGGCGAAAGATTGGCCCGCGGATAAGTACAGTTACCGGCCAAACGATCAAGTGCGGACGTTTGGGCAAATCCTGGTGCATATTGCGGCGTCGAACTACTACGCGATCAATCCGGCGACGGGGAAGAGCACAAAAGGCCTTCAGGATGATCCGAAAGAATACCAAACGAAAGATCAGATCGTGGCGTTCGTTCAGAAATCATTCGCGGATGGCGATGCCGCGCTGAAGACTGGCGGAAATTCGGGAGCGCTGGCGCACTTGGGAAGCTGGGTGGGCATCATCGAGCATTCCGGCGAGCATTTCGGAAACTTGGTGACGTACTATCGGAATAATGGCGTCGTGCCTCCGGAATCGCGGCCGAAGAAGTAGCCTTCTGCAACGTAGGAGCTTCAGAAATGAAACGCGGACTCGTGTACGTGTGTTTGTTGGTGATTGCCGGCGCCGGTGCGGCGGGGATTAGCCGCGCGCAGGACCGGACGCAGGGACGGTCAATGGTGACAACGCGGTACGGCATCGTCTCCGCGGAAAGCCCTTTGGCGGCGCAGGCTGGCGCTCAGATTCTGGCGCGCGGCGGCAACGCGATCGATGCCGCTATCACCGCGAACGCCGTGATGGGCGTGACCGAGCCGATGATGAATGGCATGGGCGGCGACCTGTTTGTGATTGTTTACGACGCGAAGAGCGGGAAGCTTTACGGATTGAATGCGAGCGGATGGGCGCCGAAGGCGTTGACGCCAGAATTTCTGCGCAATAAAGGCATTACAAAGATGCCGCCGTTTGGCATCGATTCAGTGACTGTGCCGGGCGTGGTGGACGGTTGGTCGAAACTGCTGAGCCGGTTCGGAAAATTGAATTTTCAACAAGACCTCGAACCGGCGATTCGCTATGCGAGGGAGGGATTTCCGGTCGCTGAATGGGATGCGGCCTATTGGGCGGACGCGGCGGCCTTTTTGGCGAAGGACCCCGAGACGGCGCGTGTTTATTTGATACAAGGGCACGCTCCGGCGGTGGGAGAGATTTTCCGCAATGAGGACCTGGCGCGATCGCTCGAAATGGTTGCAAAGGGCGGGCGCGACGCGTTTTACAAAGACGAAATCGGACAAAAGATCGTGGAGTTTTCGAAGCGCCGGGGCGGCGCGATGACCGCAGAGGACTTGGCGGATTATTCGAGCGAATGGGTCGAGCCGCTTTCCACGGAATATCACGGCTGGACGGTCTACGAGCTGCCACCGAACGGGCAGGGCATTGCCGCGCTGGAGATGCTGAATCTCATGCAGCAATTCCCGCTGGCGCAATACGGGCACAATTCGGCGGATGCGCTGCATGTCATGATCGAAGCGAAGAAGCTCGCCTACGCGGATTTGCGCAGATATATCGGCGATCCGAAATTCAGCAAGATTCCGGTGGCGGGACTGCTATCGGATGATTACGCGCGCGAACGCGCCAAGCTGATTGATATGTCGAAGGCAAACTGCGACGTTGCGCCAGGGACTCCGCCGGCAGGAGACACCACGTATCTGACGGCTGTAGACCAGCAAGGGAATATGGTTTCGCTGATCCAGAGTAATTTTGAGGAATTTGGCTCGCGGCTGGTCGCGGACGGGACAGGATTCGCGCTGCAGGATCGCGGAGCGCTTTTCAATTTGGAAGATGGCTCGCCGGACGTGCTGGCCGGGCACAAGCGGCCTTTGCACACGATTATTCCCGCGTTCATGTCCAAGGGCGATGTGCGCATCGCGTTTGGCATCATGGGAGGATTCAATCAGGCGCAAGCGCACGCGCAATTTGTGTCGAATATTGTGGATTTCGGCATGAATATCCAAGGCGCGATGGAGGCGGCGCGGTTTACGAAAGCGAGTTTTGGAGGGTGCGACGTTGACATGGAGGATCGCATTCCCGCCGATGTGCGCGCGGCGCTCACCGCGCGAGGTCACCAGATTCGCACAGACGGAGATTTTTCGTCGCGGATGGGCGGCGGACAAGTTACGGAAAGGAATTTTGCGACGGGCGTGAATTTCGGCGGATCGGATCCGCGAAAAGATGGAGAAGCCATTCCCGAACCGCTGCCGCATCGTTGAATCTATTTGCGCGAGTTCGTGCTTATGCGAGCCTAAGTGCGAACGCTTGGAAGATGTTGGCAAATAGACACTTCTGGTACTGGGGTACCATTGCTGTTCCTTCCGAGAAGCCTCTAAATACATGTTGGGCAGGGAGTTCTGAAAGCCGTTAGACAGTAATCGCATTGGAATTTGATGAATTTGTGCGCAAACCGGAGTTTGGCGTGTCTCTGGATCAGGTACCCATGTGTTTTAGGTGAGCCGAAACGAAGCTGATGCCCACGAAAACCGATTCCGTCTATTCACGCCCGAAGAAGACCAAAGGGTCGCCATCGAACGGCGGAAACGGGTCTGCTCCTAAGAATCCGCCACACCCCCGGGCGGCTGGAAATCTCGAAGCTCGCAAAACATCCCCACATGGCAAGGCTTTTCCACGACTTGAGAACGCCGAGGCGCGATACCGCCAGCTCGTCGAGCAACTCCCCGCGATTACGTATGTGGCCGAGTTCGGCACGGCAGGAACGTGGGAGTACGTAAGCCCACAGATCAGCACGTTACTGGGCTTTTCGGTGGCCGAATGGCTGGCAACGAAAGGATTGTGGCTGAAGCAGGTCCATCCGCAGGATCGTGCGCGGGCGATGGAAGCGGAAGAGTATAGCGTGAAGTCCGGCACGAATTATGACGTCGAATACCGGATGTTCACCCGGGACGGCCGCCTGACGTGGTTCAGGGATCGCGCCATTGCGGTGCAAGAGAGCGATGGCCGGACGCTGATGCACGGTTTCATGCTGGATATCACCGAGCGCCGAGAAGCAGAGAGCGCGCTGCTGAAGCTGAGCCGCCAGACGAACATGATTTTGAATTCGGCCGGCGACGGGATCTTCGGGCTGGATCGAGAAGGACGGCTGACATTTGTGAACCGGGCTTCGGCGCGGATGCTCGGCTACGAGCCCGAGGAAATCATTGGGCGCAACGGACACGAGCTTTGGCACCACACCCAGGCCGACGGCACGCGCTATGCGGAATCGGATTGCCCCGTCTTTGCCGTGCTACGCGATGGAGCGACGCGACATGGAACCGAGGATGTGTTCTGGCGAAAGGATGGTTCGAGCTTCCCGGTAGAGTTCATCAGCACAGCAATACGCGAGGGCGAAGAGGTCGTCGGCGCTGTGGTTACATTCCGCGACATCACCGCGCGTCAGCGGGCGGAAAAAGCTCAGAAACAAGCAGAGGAGAGATTTCGGAGCATCTTCGAGAAAGCCGTCGAAGGAATCTATCAGTCCACTCCGGATGGGCGGTTTATCAGCGTGAATCCGGCGATGGCGCGGATCTTCGGGTACGCATCACCAGACGAAATGATCGGGACGATCAGCGACATCGGCAGCCAGTTCTACCTCGACACCGCACATCGTGACGAGTTCAAACGGGCGATGGAAAAGGGCGACTTTGTGGCCGGTCTCGAGACGCAGGTCCGCCGCAGGGACGGCAGCAAGATATGGATCTCCGAGACATCGCGCGCGGTCAGAAACGTAATCGGGCGGGTCTGCTACTACGAAGGGACGATTGAGGATGTGACTTCGCGAAAGCGCGCGGAGGCGGAACGGCATGTCTCGTTCGAGATTATTCACGCGGCAAACGTGACCGACAATCTGGATGAACTGCTGCACCGCATTCACCAAGCGTTGTCGCGCGTGCTGTATGCGGAAAACTGTTTCGTTGCGCTATACGACCCGGCGGCGGACCTATTTAGCTTTCCTTTCTTTGCCGATAAATACGATGCTGCGTTTCCGCCGCAAAGCATGGATCGCAGCTGCACGTCGTACGTGTTCCGCAAAGGCGAGGCCACGCTGATTTCGCAGGCCGTTTTTGACGATCTGGTGCAGCAGGGAGAAGTCGAGCTGGTTGGTACGCCATCGCCTTCCTGGCTCGGTGTGCCCTTGCGCACGCCCTCCGCGACGATTGGCGTGCTGGTGGTGCAGCATTATGAAGACGAGAATGCATATACGCACCGGGATCTCGAGTTCCTGACATCCGTCGGAGGGCAAATTGCACTGGCCATCGAGCGGAAACGCGCGGAGACAGCGCTGCGGGAAAGCGAAGCGCGGCTCCGAGTGCTTGTTGAGCAATTGCCGGCGGTTCTGTGGACAACGGATACGGAGCTTCGATTCACGTCGTCGGTGGGAGCGGGGTTGTCGCGACTGGGACTTAAGCCGCAGGAAACTGTAGGGAAGTCGCTTTACGAATATTTTCAGACGAATGACCGAACTTTTGTGCCGATTTTCGCGCACCGGCGGGCACTGAACGGCGAGTCCGTGACGTTCCATGTGGAATGGGGCAGCGGCTCGTACGCCTGCCACGCGGAGCCATTGCGGGATGGAAATGGCGTTGTGGTTGGCGTGATCAGCATGGCGCTGGACATTACGGATCGCAAACAGCTTGAAGCACAGTTGCGGCAGGCGCAAAAGATGGAAGCAGTTGGCCGGTTGGCCGGCGGAATCGCGCACGACTTCAATAATCTGCTGATGGTGATTCAAGGCTACACCGAACTTTTGTTGGACCGTCTCGGCGGAGAGCATCCGCTGCGACGAAACGCGGAACAAATTCACGATGCCTCGCAACGCGCTGCCGGACTTACACGGCAATTGCTGGCCTTTAGCCGCAAGCAAATGCTCGATCCGCAGGTGCTGAATATTCAAGACGTGGTTTCGGATATGGAAAAGATGCTGCGGCGGCTCATCGGCGAAGACATCGAGCTGGTGACCATGAATGCGCGGGAGATGTGGTTCGTGCGCGCAGACCGTAGCCAGGTGGAGCAGGTGATTTTGAACTTGGCGGTGAATTCACGCGACGCCATGCCGAACGGCGGAAAACTCACTATCGAGACCTCGAATGTGGAGCTGGACAGCTCTTACTCGCGCCATGCGGTTGTGGAACCGGGCGAATACGTGATGCTGGCCGTGAGCGACACGGGAACGGGAATGGATGCGAGCACGCAGGCTCATGTATTTGAGCCCTTTTTTACGACGAAAGAAAAAGGCAAGGGCACTGGCCTCGGCCTTGCTACCGTGTACGGAATCGTGAAACAGAGCGGCGGATACATCTGGGTGTACAGCGAAGTGGACAAGGGCGCGACGTTCAAAGTCTATCTGCCTCGCGTAAGCGGGGAAGAGCAGGCGGCCTTGAAAAAGGCCGACATCAAGGTGTCAAAACGCGGTTGCGAGACGATCCTGCTGGTCGAGGACGAAAAGGGTGTCCGCGACCTGGCCCGAGAGTATCTGGCTCAAGAAGGGTACGAAGTTCTGGAGGCGCAAAACGCCGAGGACGCGCTGAAACTGGCGCGCACGCATGCAGGCGGGATCCAATTGTTGTTTACCGATGTGGTGATGGCGGGAATGAGTGGCCGACAGCTCGCGGAGGAGATGCAGAAACTGCGGCCTGGCATTCGCGTGCTGTACATGTCCGGGTACACCGACGAGGCTATCGTGCATCACGGACTTCTGGGGCGCGGCATGGTTCTGCTGCAAAAACCCTTCACGCTGAACTCGCTCGCGCTGAAGATCCGCGAGACGCTCGACCAAGCGGCCGAGCAGTAGTTTTTCTCCTGCTGGATAAGCCTGGGTATATCCTTCGTTCGGCCCCTGATTTGATTTCCTTCCCATGGCCCGCTAGCATGCTCGTTTCTGCCCACACGATGAAGGAGAGCCATGGTGATCCGAAATCTTCAGGACAAACGGCTGGCAACGCAGGCTGTGCACGCTGGGGAACGAGCAAGGCCAGACGGTTTTGTGCCCATGGCAACTCCCATCTACAGCACATCCACGTTTCTTTACGACCACCTCGCGGATATTGATGCAATCAGCAGCGGCGAACGTCCGGGCTTCACGTACTCGCGGCATGGTAATCCAACAAACGCGGCGTTAGAAGAAGCAGTTGGCTTTCTTGAGGGCGGAGCATTCGCGGTAAGCGTGGCATCGGGAATGTCCGCGATTTTGCTGGCGCTGCTGGCTGCGGGAGCCGAGCAGGGTAGTCGAATCGCGGCGTCGCAAGATTTGTATGGAGTGACGGCGAAATTCCTTCTGGACGTGACGGCGCGGTGGGGCGCGCAAATTGAATTTGCCGACGTTTTCTCCCGAGCGGGACGGGACGCATTATGGGCGTCTGAGCCCAGCGTGCTGTTGCTCGAAAGCTTGACCAACCCGCTGCTGCGCATTCCCGACTTGCCGGCGCTGGCAGAAGAAGCGCATGCGCGCGGGACGCGCGTGATTGTGGACAACACATTTGCCACTCCGCTGCTATTGCGGCCATTGCAGTACGGCGCCGATTTTGTGGTCCACAGCGCCACGAAGTATTTTGGCGGGCATGGCGACTTGACGGGCGGGGTGTTAGTGGCTCAGCAAAAATATGCGGACGAGGTACGCCACTTCTCGCGACTGATCGGCGCGATTCTGGGCCCTTTTGAGGCGTGGCTTACGCTACGCGGGTTGAAAACGCTGCCGCTGCGATTCGCGCGCCAGTGCAAAAATGCGCAGGCCCTGGCGGAATGGCTCAGTGGCAATTCCCGCGTCGAAAAAGTCTTCTATCCCGGCCTTCCGTCCCATCCGGATCATCCGCTCGTCGAACGGCTATTCGGCGGAGCAGGGGCCGGAGGAGTGCTTTCGATTCAGGTTCGTAATGCAGGCCGCGATGAAATATTCCGCTTCGTAGATTCACTGGAGCTATTTTTGAAGGCCACATCGCTGGGAGACGTGCAGAGCCTGGTTCTGTATCCAACGATCTCGTCGCACCGGGATCTTTCGCCGAAGCAGCGGCAGCGTTTAGGAATCACAGACAACCTCATTCGCCTGTCTGCTGGGGTCGAGGATGTGGAAGACCTGAAGGCTGATCTGGCGCAGGCATTCGCCCGTTTGTAAATGGTGCAGCGCTCTCAGGGTTTTCCGAACTGTTCCCGTGTGGAACAATGGCGCTTGATTGTTCGGTCACGGAACAGGGAGCCGGACAGGCCTGCTTTGCATGAATGTATAAGCGCCCCCGTAAGATGCAGAAATCGATAGTCTTATTCCGCAGAGCCGGTGCTCCTGATTCGAACTAGTCTGGCTGCCTCCGTGCTTCTTGTAGGATGTCGCGCCAAAGTGAACGGTAGTGCAAGAGAGCTGAGCGGACCGGATCGGGGGATTGACATGGAGATCGTGAATGGACGTGAAGCGCTGATTTGCAGGGGACAAGAAGTCGAGGGGCCAATTGGCGAACAAAGGCTATGGACAGCCGTGTTGGTGCAGGCCCTGGAAGAATGGCGGGGTGATCGGATTCGCTCGAAGCGCGAAGCGGAGAAATTCCTGTTCGAGGATCACAAGGATTTCGAGACCGTGTGCGCAGGAGCAGGAATCGAGCCAAGTAGCTTTCGCTCACGGCTGCGCCGCTTGCGCAGTGTAGAAACTGCGCCAAGGCCGGTGCAATTGGCGGCATAATGCCCCTTCTCGCATTTCCTCTCCATGCCGGGCTCGCCAACACGACGCGACAAACGCAAATAACGCCTGCTGCTTTCCTTTCAGAGTAAACTCGCGGATGGTTTACGCATCCTTTCAAGCCAAGGAGCGGCATGCGCGTGCAAAAATCAGCGGGAGATATCAAACCCGAGATGGAAATCCTCCTTTGCTGTGCGCAGAGAGCGCTTAACCCCATCGAGGCCGCACGATTAAGACAGATTTCAGAAGGCCAGATTGATTGGCCGCTTCTTTTCCAGCTAGCAACTGAGAATGGCCTGCTGCCGTTGCTGTGCGAGCATCTTCTACAGAACTCCAGCGCTGTTCCATCGGAAGCTATGGTGCAATTCCGCGATGCGAACCGCCGGAACGCCCTTCGCGGGCTTTTTCTGACCGCAGAACTACTGCGGATCACCGAGTCCCTGCGCCGACGGCAAATCCCGGCGCTTTCTTACAAAGGCCCTGTACTCGGCCAATTGGCATATGCGAATCCGCTGCTTCGCCAGTTCGACGATCTCGATATTGTCGTACCGCAAAGATTCGTGCCGCAGGTTTACGAAGAAATGGGAACGCTCGGATACGAAGCCAAATTCTCGCGCGGCCGATTCCTGACGCCGGGAAGCAAAGATATTCCGGGCGAATATGTTTTCTTGCACAAACTCAATGGCGCGATGGTTGAGTTCCATACCGAGGCGACATTGCGGCATTTTCCGCGACCGCCGGATTTGGAGGAGATGGCGCTTCGCTCGACGACGGTTTCATTGAGCGGAAGGGAAGTCGCCACATTTGCGCCGGCCGATGCGCTGCTGATGCTTTGCGTTCACGGCGCGAAAGATTTCTGGTCGCGGCTGATTTGGGTGGCGGACATCGCGGCGCTGGCCGAAAAGGTTGGCGATGTTGATTGGGAACGGCTTTTCATTGGAGCAAAGAAATATGATGCCGAAAGAATGGTGAGGCTGGGCGTATGGTTGGCAAACGCGATTTTCGAATTCGAGCTTCCTGCCGGCATCTTGCAAAATATCGAAGCGGATCGTGCCGCGGCACGAATCGGCGGCGAGATTCGCGAGCAATTGCTGGACCGGAAGGAACTACCGGCGGGCGTGACTTGGCGTTCTCTCTACCGGATCAGGATGGTGCCGCGAATCTGGAAAGGCACTCGTTATTGGCTTCGGCTTTCGACGGCGCCTGCGGAAGAAGACTGGTCAATGACAAAGAACAAGCGTGGCTTTCGCGCAAGTTACGCACTTCTGCGGCCGCTTCGCCTTTGGCGAAAATATGGACATGCACCTGTATCCGAGGACGTGAGTGGCAAGAAGAATTAGACGGCCAAGATCACAAGCCCACGCAACTATCTTCATATTTCCCGTTTAGAAACATTTGAAAAGCTACTGTTTGATTGAGCGCCTGGAAAGTTGAAGATGGATGCTAGTTTCTCTCTGGGCTTGGGGAAGGGTGGGGTTCAATTTGGCTTTGCCGGAGCAACTGAGTATTTCCATAGGGAACGTCCCTCTGCGCCTGCACATTTCCGAGCGGAGCCTGCATGATAGAGCGCGCGAGCGGTATGCACAGTTCCTGGACAACGCTCCGGAGGCGCTGCCGATTTTCCTGAACGCTGCGGACGCCGACCGGCGCTGTGTTACGGAAAACGGGTGTCAGCAAAACCGATTTACGTATACCTGGGAAAAGTCATCGCTTCGATTGGAAGACAGAAACGCGCAATTCGATGGCGTGCGACACGAGTATGGTCTGGATTCCCTGATACGCATTCTGCTGTCTGTGTTGCTGGCCCCGCAGCGCGGATTTCTGCTGCACGCCGCAACGGTTCTGCGCGAAGGACGCGCGTATGTCTTCACCGGGAAGTCGGGCGCGGGGAAAAGCACCGTAGCGTCGCTGTCGCCGGCGGGGAGCGTGCTGACGGACGAAATCTCGCTCTTGAAGTTTGTAGACGGAGCTTGGCACGCGTTCGGCACGCCGTTTTGGGGCGAGTTCCGCGCGGAGGGTGCGAACGTCCATGCGCCCATTGCGGGCCTTTACTTTCTGAAGCAGGCTCCAGATGACCGCGTGGAAACAATTTCAGCGCGAGAGGCGCTGCACGCGATGCTGCCGAACATTCTCTTCTTTTCTCATGACCAGCATATGACTGAAGATCTTTTGGGGGTGCTTGCCGAGTTTGTATATTCGGTTCCGTGCCGCCGATTGCTTTTTCGCAAGGATAGCCATTTTTGGAGCGTGGTGACCGCATGAATCGAGAAACGATTGTTTTGAATCCGCGATTGGCCTGGCGCGAGATTGAAGGGCATGTCGTGGTGATCTCTCCGGAAGACAGCATCGTCCACGAGTTGAACGAAACGGCGAGCTTCATATGGAAGCACGCAGACCGTGGCCGTAACGTGACGGAGATTGCCAATTTGCTCAGCGACGAATTTAGCGTCGATGCTGCGCAGGCAAAGGCCGACACGGAGGGATTGCTGGCTGTTTTTCTGGAGAAGGGCCTTTTGGCCAACTAGGGCGAGCGGACGAATGAGCGCAACTCCCGTGATGGATCGAGTGGTACGCCGGAGCATGATGAGCTCCCTGCCTCTGGGCGTGCATTTCGACATCACCTACCGGTGCAATGAGCGCTGCGTGCATTGTTATCTGGATCACGAGGATTACGGCGAACTGGAAACGCAGGAAGTCAAAAACATTTTGACGCAACTGGCCGCCGCCGGAACGCTGATGCTGACCTTTAGCGGCGGCGAAATTTTTCTCCGTAAAGACTTCTTCGAGTTGCTGGAATTCGCGCGGGCTCTGCATTTCGACATCACCTTGAAATCGAACGCACTGATGATTACCGCAGCACGCGCAGCGAGATTGGCGGAGCTTGGCGTGCGGCAAATCCAAGTAAGCATTTACAGCGCCGAGCCAGAGGTGCACGACGCGATCACCAAGGTTCGCGGCTCTTTTGCGCGCTCGGTGGAAGCGATTCGATCCCTAAAGGCGCAGGGCTTGTACGTGAAGATTGCATGTCCGCTGATGAAGCAGAATCTGCCGGGGCTTCGGCAATTGCGGACGTTGGCGGATGAGCTTGGCGTGTCGTACGTGATTGACATGACCATTACGCCAAAGCTCGACGGCGACGCGAGCGTCTTGGCCATGCGCAATAGCGCAGCGGACTTGATGGGCGTGATGCAGGACGCCACGCTGCGGGGCAAGGCAACCTCTGAAGGTGCGACCGAATCTGCCGTAGGGAGCGCCGTTTCGAGCGGCATGGAAATGGATTCGTACGAAGGCATTCCGTGCAGTGCCGGACACAATACTTGTTACATTTCTCCGTACGGCGACGTCTATCCCTGTGTTCAGATGCCCATCTCTGCTGGCAGCTTACGCAACGAAAGCTTCGAGGATATTTGGAGGCACTCGCCGCAATTTGAGCGCGTGCGGGCCATCCGCGAAAATCAGTTGCCCGTGTGCGCGGCTTGCCCGATTCGAAAATATTGCGAGCGTTGCCCCGGATTGGCGCATATGGAAGGCGGAGATTTGCTGGGAGCATATGAGCGTGCTTGTGAGCTCGCGGAAATGAAGGCGCGGATCGCCGGCGTTACGGATCCGGTTAGCGCTTGGCATGCGCAGGGCCCGGACAAAGCGCCCACCGTTCGTTCCGCCGGCACGCTGGTGCAGATTTCGCAGCATTTGTGAGTGGCGAGGGAATTTATAAAGTGACAATCAAAATCGAAGGGAATCATTCGCAGGCACATTTATTTGAGGAATTGCCGGTCGAGGCTAGTTCATTTCGCCCGCTGACCTTGGGCCGGAGCACAGGGGAACTCGCGCAAACTATTCAGGAAAAGGGCTGGGCCTTCCTGAAGGTCACCGGCAAGAGCATGTTTCCTTGGATTCGCGAAGAAGACATCGTTTTTCTCCGGCGTGCGAAGATTAAGGATATTGCTCGCGGCGACGTGGTTGTATTCGAGAAGAGCGGCACGTTGTGCGTGCACCGTGTGCTCTCGGTGGAAGGGAACGCGGCGGCTGAAGGCGGTATTGATGTCGCGTTGATTACAAAAGGCGACGCCACCGCCGATTCGGACGACCCGGTCTCCGCAGATGAGTTTCGCGGAAAGGTGGAATTTGTCTACCGGCGAAACAGGGAAATCAGGATTGCACGAGGATGGCGGAAGTATCTGGGAAAATTCTTGGCTTTCGTTTCGCCGGCAACACCTTGGTGGAAACCGGCTACATCCCTGCTGAATCGTGAGAGTACCCGCTGTGTACCCCAAGGCGTACCTCGCTTCGAAGCGCATCGGCCCTCCGAACATTCCGCGGACTAGATCCTGAGCTTCTTCGCAGTTCGCTACCGTTGCGTGGATTGCTCTGTCTTAACAACAGTGCGATACTTCGTCCCTTGCGCGAATCACTGTTCGAGCTACGTTTGCGTTTCGTAGCAATGAAATGGGATACCGGAGGGACGGATGAAGCTACATGTGGACCAGCGTTCTGTTGGGGCTTGTGCATTTTTGGCAGCGAGCCTATTGATATGCGCGGCGGCGCCTGCGCAGCAGGGCGGGAGTGACGCGAAGCGCACGCTCACCACGGCTGAATATGCGCAGGCGGAAAAATTCATGCCCTATAACACAACTCCGCTCGTCTATGGCGCTGACCGCATCGCTTGGTTATCCGGCGATCGCTTTTGGTACAGGTCCACAACACCTGACGGCAACGAATTCGTAGTGGTTAGCGCGGCGACGGGCGAACAGAAGCCGGCGTTCGATCATGCAGCGCTTGCGGCTGGCCTGTCGAAGGCAACCGGAACGCACTATGACGCACGGCATTTGCCGTCCCGGGTGGCCGACTTCTCCGAAGACGAAGGCACGATTTCCTTCGCCATTCGAGGAAGGCGATGGGAATGCAATTTGCAGAGCAATGAATGCAGTGCTAAGGAAGCGTTGGGTGAAACCGGCTTCATGCGGCAGGATGAATCGCTCAGCGCGCGAATGGCCGCGGAGCACAATGAGTCGCTCTCTCCAGATGCAAAAGAAGCTGTGTTCATCCGTGATTACAATTTGTGGGTTCGTGACGTTGCCACCAGAAAAGAAACGCAATTAACCACTGACGGCGTGAAGGATTTCGGCTATGCCACGGACAATGCTGGGTGGACGCATAGCGACCGGCCGATTGTTCTGTGGTCGCCGGACTCGAAGAAGATTGCCACCTATCAACAAGATCAGCGCGGCGTCGGCGAAATGTACCTGGTGCACACGCAAGTGGGGCATCCGACGCTGGAGGAGTGGAAGTACCCGCTGCCCGGAGATCGTGTGGTGACCACGATTCAGCGCGTGGTGATCGATCTTGACGGCGGGCAGGTTGTTCGCTTTCAGATGCCGCCAGATCAGCACCGCTCAACGTTATGCGACGATGTAGCATGCAAACCGGGAGAATGGTCCGATGTGCAGTGGAGCCCCGATGCGACGCACGTTGCGTTTGTTTCAACTTCGCGTGACCACAAGCACGAGCAGCTTCGCGTCGCTGATGCCGCGACGGGCGAAATACGAGATGTATTGGGCGAAAGCGTTTCTACATTTTACGAATCGGGAAATGGCGCAGTGAACTGGCGCTACCTGCCGGCGTCGAAAGAAGTGATCTGGTTTTCCGAGCGAAGCAACTGGGGCCAACTCTACCTCTACGACCTGGAAACCGGAAAGCTCAAGAATCAAATCACGACCGGCGATGGCAACGTCACAGAAGTACTCAGGGTTGATGAAAAGAATCGCATGATTTACTTCCTCGCTGTGGGAAAGGAAAAGGGAAGAGACCCGTACTTCATTCATTTGTATCGCATCGGTTTTGATGGCGAGGGCTTGAGGCTATTGACTCCCGAGAACGCCAATCATGAAGTGACGCTCTCACCTTCCGGGAACTATTTTGTCGACAGCTACTCGACGCCGGGCGTTCCTCCCGTTACGGTGTTGCGCGACGCAGATGGCAAGCTGGTGGCGGCCGTGGAGAAAGCGGACATTTCGCGGCTGCTGGCGACTGGTTGGAAGCCGCCTATTCCTTTTACTGTGAAAGCGCGCGACGGCGTGACGGACTTGTACGGCCTGATGTTCAAGCCGACGAATTTCGACGAGACCAAGAAATATCCCATCATCAACCACATTTATCCGGGTCCGCAAACCGGCAGCGTCGGAAGCAGGAGCTTTTCGGCGGCGCGCGGCGATTGCCAGTCGCTCGCGGAATTGGGATTCGTCGTCGTAGAAATCGATGGCATGGGAACGCCGTGGCGCTCGAAAAAGTTTCACGAGGCCTACTTCGGCGACATGGGAGACAACACGCTTCCAGACCAGGTAGGAGGAATGAAGCAGCTCGCCCAGCGCTATCCGTGGATCGACATTGACCGTGCTGGAATTTATGGACACTCCGGCGGAGGCTTCGCAACTGCCGATGCCATGTTCCGCTATCCCGATTTTTTCAAGGTGGGGATCTCGGAATCAGGTAACCACGATAATCGCGAATACGAAGACGATTGGGGAGAGAAATGGCAGGGCCTGCTTGTGCGGAATGCAGACGGCTCGACGAACTACGACGACCAAGCCAATGAAAACATCGCCAAAAATTTAAAAGGCCATCTGCTTCTCGCGCACGGAACAATCGACAACAACGTTCCACCATACAACACTCTTCTGGTCGTCGACGCGCTCATTAAGGCCAACAAGGATTTCGATCTTCTGATGCTACCGAATGAGCGGCATGGCTACGCAGATGACACGTCGTACATGACTCGCCGGCGCTGGGATTATTTTGTTCGCTATTTGCTCGGGGCGGAGCCGCCGCATGAATATGAGATGCATCAGAGCGGCGCGCCCGGCAGCATGTGAACGCCAAGGAGCGTCCTGCCGGCTGATGGGTCGCTCGTAAGCGCGATGGCTACGAGAGGGGAGTTGGCAACGGACTCGTCCGCTTAATCGTCCTTATCATTGTTCTGCTGGATCGGCTCGCGCTTGCGTGTGATTTGCGCGGGAGCCGGTGCTCGTACGCGACAATGCCTGAATTTTTTCAGAAGTATTACTTAGGCCATTTAGGCGCCATCGGCACAATTGTCCAGATAGGACCGTCTTCGTAGAGAGGTCCTTGCTCCCGAACCAGGGCCGGAGCAGGGCCGCCGATGATCCAAGCATCGCTGTTAGCAGGCTGTTTCCCCACCAAAGGAGCAACTACACCTGCAGCGCCACCGATGTCCACTTTTATCACGTAATGAATCGCAGCACGCTGCGAAGTGTCTACGAAGAAAGACTGCTCGCCGTGTGGAGTGATGATGAGGTGCACGATGCGCGGCTTGGGTGTTGCGGCCACCATGGAAACAGTGGTTTGAGCCGCTTTGGGGTCTATATCCTTCAGGAGAATAGGCACGAGTCCATTGGCAACATCGGCCGGAAGTTCAAGTTTTTGGGACAAGAACTTCTGCTTGCCGTCCTTGTCAGTGTATCGAGCCTTGAATTGCCCGGTAGCGCCGTCGATCCACGTTTCCACAGGTTGTTTGAACGACGGGCCTTTTTCAATGAGGTGATCGCTCAGCAATCGGAATGCGCGGCGCTGCGAGAACACCGTCGTTTCATCATATATCGAGCCATCATTGAAGTGGAACATCAGGCGCAACGTCATGCGGGTGCAGGTCCCTATCTCGACCCAACACCTATCGCGACGGAGCGTCCTTCGACAGTGCGTAACACGAGGAAGCCGTGGGACTCGCCCTCAAGGTGACGCACGGGAATCGTTTCAGCCCGCACGCGTACTGCGTGGAACAGCATCCTCGTGTCGTTCCGATGCGCCTACTTCGCGCGCCAATCTGGTAGTCTACCCGGACTCTTCGCCGCCGGCTATCCAGACTTGGCCCGAATTGCAAACCGCATTTCCGGTAGATTGTGTGATCATGTGGTTCTTATCGGCGAAAATCTATTGGAACTTTCGAGCAGGCTTGCGGGAATATAAGCTAAGGTCAGACGGACCTGCAACGCACGTTGCACGGAAGGAGCGTGGCGCAGATGAACATCAAAGAAATTGGTAAGCGGTATTCCGGTCCCGCAGCGTTTTTCGCGGCATTCATACTCATGGGAGTACTTCTCTGGCCGGTTGCGAGCCCCGTCGCCGCAGCCGCCGATCAAACTCCGAATCTTGCCGGCACATGGAAATTGAACAAGGACAAGAGCGACAACCCACGGCAAAAAATGCAAGAAGCAATGGGGAACTCGCAAGGCGGCCAGGGCGGAGGGGGAGGCTACGGCCAGCGTGGTGGGGGACAGGGTGGACAACGCGGCAACATGATGGATGAATTCAACCAGCTCACCGTCGTGCAAACCGGTTCGGTCATTAAGGTGACCGGGTCATCGGGACGTACCCTCGCTGTATTGCCAGCGGATACCAGCTCCAATTCAGATGCCAACTCAAGTGAGGATTCAAATACAAACGGCCGATACGCCCAGCCAGCTCCCACAGTGCACTGGCAGGATAATCAACTCATCGCCGAGACGCAAAGTCGGCGCGGTAAAACGACGCGTACGTACGAGCTTTCTCCTGATGGCAAGCAGCTCTACGTGACAACGCGCATGGAAAACCCGCGCTTCAGTCAGCCCGTGACGTACCGTCTTGTCTACGATCCGGTAAAGAGCAATTGAAAAACGGAGTGTGCTTCGTCGCCGATCTATCTCGATGGCCGGGTTCGCTCCTCAAGCATCACTAAAGAATCGCTTACAATTGCGGATTGAGGAGCGGACACGGCCGCCACAGTGAGACACAAGCTTCCGATTACACGCCCGTTTCTATGGTTTGCCGCGGCTTTCGGCTGTTTCGCGCTGGCAGCGACCCTCGCATTCGCGCAGCAGACGCCCACCGCAATGGGGACAATCGCCGGAGACGTGCGATCGACGGAGGGCGTAGCAGTTCCGGGCGCGACTCTGAGGCTGACAAACACCGAGACGCATAAAGTCTGGGTGAGCTGGACCGACGAGTCAGGCAAATTCGAATTTCCAGATCTTCCGGCTGGCCACTATTCCATCGAAGCAAGTCAACTTGGTTTCCTTACCTCGACGACCGAGGCGGCGATTTCGACCGCAGGCCCTGTGAAAATGGAGATCGCGCTTCGCGTGGCGACGCTCGCAGAGCTGGAGACGCAACCCGGCACTCAAGCGAAAGCGGCGCCGACGCAGAATGTAGGCGGTAGGCAAAATGGAGCGACAAATCAGTCCGGCGAAGCGTCCGGTGGGGCGCGGCGGCAAGGGCGAAACTCGCAGTTGCCTCCCGGCGTTGTGAATGCGCTCAATCAAGGAATGTCGCAGAGCGGATTTGCACAGACGGACCTCACGGGTGAGGCCGGAGGTCAGGCGGATGAGAATCCCGGCAACGCTGAAGAGCTGGCGGCAAGCGCAGAAGGGGCGGGTTCATCGTCCAATTCATTTTTGCTCCAAGGAACGGTCGGACAGGGACAGGCAATGAGTGGCGCGCAAGGCCCGGGCGGTTTTGGAGGTTCAGGCCAATTCGAGCTTGGCTCGCTGGCACCGGGAGTGCCGGGTGGACCGGGAGGCCAGCGAGGGATGGGCGGCCAATTCGGACAGGGCGGCCCGCCGGGCGGCGGTGGCATGGGACCAGGAGGCGGCGGAGGAGGGTTTCGCGGCGGCGGTCCCCCGGGTGGTGGCGGAATGTTTGGCGGACGGGGCGGTAGGCTCGCGCGCCAGGCGGTGAACCGTGTGCGCTTCAGTTTTTACGACCGTTATGAAAACTCGGCGGCCGATGCCGAGCCTTTTTCCATCACCGGGAACCAGTTCCCGAAGATTAGCCACTACGACGAGCGCCTGGGCGGGAATCTCGGCGGCCCTCTGGTGATTCCGCATATCTATAACGGCAGCGACAAGACATATTTCTTCGTGAACTACCAGCACGAAACCGAGAAGAGTCCCATCGACACATTCTCGACGGTGCCAACGCTCGCCGAGCGCGGCGGCGATTTTTGCGGCCTTGGGATCACGTTGTACAACCCTTATTCCAATCTGTCTGGGACGCGTACGCCTCTCGGCACGAACGGCTGCCAAGTCCCTTCGGGCATGATAGACACCGCAGCGCAGGGTCTCCTCAACTACATTCCGATGCCGAACGTGCCCGGGCAAACCGTGCAGAACTATCTCTTGGAGACCACGACGCCGGAGAACACGGATTTGCTGAACATTCATGTATTGCATACGATCAATTCGAAGTTCAGCCTAAACACCGGGTACAACTTCAATTCACAGAGAGAGAACACGCTCGGGAATTTTGCGGATATCGCGGGGAGTCAATCCACGCGGAGCCAGAATGTCACTCTGGGCTTGTCGCATACCTGGTCGACGCATTTCATCGAAAATACGCAGTTGAACTGGAGCCGCAATCGGATTCAGGTTCTCAGCGACAACGCCTACGTCAACAATGTCGTCGGCGACCTGGGAATCCAGGGCGTCTCGACGCAGCCGATCGACTATGGAATTCCGCAGATCGGCTTCACGAGTTTTTCGGGACTGAACGATCCTGTTCCCTCACGGGTGAGGAATCAAACGCTGCGCTTCACCGACGGCTCGACCTGGGTGCATGACAAGCATACTTTGAAGTTCGGAGCAGAAATTCGCCGGATTCAATTGAACACAGATTCCGATCCCACGCCGCGGGGAGCCTTTACGTTTACCGGCCTGATGACTAGCCAACTGGATTCAAGCGGACAACCCGAGCCAGGGACGGGCAGCGACTTGGCAGATTTTCTGCTGGGGTTGCCGTATAACACCAAGGCGCAATTCGGAAATCCGAGCACCTATTTTCGGAATTGGGGCTTCGTTGGCTACGCGCAAGACGATTGGCGGATGGAGAAACGCTTCACGCTTCAATACGGATTACGCTATGAAGCTGTGACGCCGCCGGTGGAGCTATACAATCAGATCGCGAACTTGGATTTGAACGCCACGGCGACGGCGGTCGACGTCGTAACCCCCGGCGGAATCGGGCTATACAATGGAACGTATCCGAGCGCCTTGGTGCATGGGGATTACGACAATTGGGCGCCCCGAATTGGCATCGCATGGGATCCGGGCCTGAAACCGAGAACCATCGTTCGCGCCGGCTATTCCGTTTTCTACAACGAATCTGCCTATAACACGCTGGCGCAGAGCTATCTAGCGTACGAGCCGCCGTTCTCGGCGGCGGAGAACTGGATTACCTCCGCCTCTCAGGTGCTGACGATTGAGCAGGGGTTTCCCGGAACAGCGCAGACGAATGGAACAACAATTCTGAATACGGCCGGTGTCGATCCGTTCTACAGAGATGGACACGCGCAAATCTGGATGCTCGGCACGGAAACGTCGTTCAGCAGAGACTGGCTGCTGGATTTGACATACACGGGCACAGCGGGAGGCGATTTGGATCTATTGCGAGCGCCGAACCGCGCGCCACTGGGCACAAATCAGCTCGAGACGCAAAGCAGCCTCGAGATTCCGTACGCGACGAGTTTTTACTACGACCAATCGGGAGCGCACTCCCTGTATAACGCCTTGCAGACGCGCGTTGTGCATCGCTTTACGCACGGACTTTCCCTGCAGGGTGTCTACACGTTCGGGAAATCGCTGGACAACGCGAGCACGATCGGCGGCAGCGCACCCGTGGTTGTGCAGCAGGACGGTAATTACGCAGCAGAATATGGCCGGTCGTCATTCGATGTCCGCCACCAAGTCCGCTTCTTCTCCGTTTGGGAACTTCCGTTTGGAGAGCGCCATCGCTATGGGGATCGCGGTTGGGCCGAGCACGTGCTCGGCAACTGGCGGCTTCAGAACATCATCACTTGGCAGACAGGCCTGCCGGAGACGGCGCTGCTCGGCGGAATCGCTTCGGATAACGGAACAGGCGCGAATTTTTCGCTTCGCGCCCAAGAGATCGGCAACCCGAGCTACGGAGTTTGCGGTGGGTCGCAGTCGGCATTCTTTAATACCGCCGCGTTCACGACGCCGCCTCTGGGGCAATATGGCGACGAGCCGCGCGGAGCGATCAGCGGGCCTTGCTCGTTTAACTGGAATGCGTCGCTCGCGAAGTCCTTCCGGTATGGTCCGGAGCAGCGGCACCATGTGGATGTGCGCTGGGAAGTTCAAAATGTCGGGAACCACGTTAATTTCAGCGGCGTATCAACATTGTTAGGGTCATCGACATTTGGGCGCGTCACCAGTGCGAGTTCGATGCGGACTATGGATGTCATGTTGCGGTACAACTTCTGATGAAAGCGCGCGCGCGCCAAGCCGTCGCCGTTCTGGTGGTCGCCGGATTTTCGCTGACGTCCGTCTCGGGCAGCGCACAACAACAGCCCGCGCCGCCGCCGCAGTCGCCATCGGGAAACACTTCGCTTCTGCGCGCGGCGTCGAATTTTGTGCGAATCGACGTGGAGGTGACGGACCGCTCCGGCAAGCCGGTGACGGGCCTGCGTGCGGATCAGTTCAGCGTGACCGACGATGGGAAGCGGCAAAAGATCACCAATTTTTCGTACTCCGACATCGAGAAAATCGAGACGGCGGGCTCCGAGAACGCCAAGCCGATCGTTATTCCTGTGGATAGTGACGAGCCTGCGGCTTCAGAGGCGGTCGGCGACGCGGTGCGCGACCGCCGCATGATCGTGTTGTTTTTCGACCTGACTTCGATGGAAACGGACGATCTGATCCGCGCGCATGACTCCGCGCTGAAATTCGTTCGCAAGCAAATGACGCCGGCGGACCTTGTTGCTGTCGTCACTTTTTCGTCTCGCCTCGCCGTACTCGCGAATTTTACGAATGATCACGCCGTACTCGAGAAAGCCATCGCCAAGATCGTTCCCGGAGTCTCCTCTGACCTCTCCTCGCCACTGGACGCCGCGGCACAGAATGGCGAGGTTTCCGTGCAGGAATATACCGGCGCGGCGTACACGCCGGACGAAACCGAGTTCAACGTGTTCAACACGGACCAGAAACTCGCGGCGGTCGAGGGCCTGGCAGACGTCCTCGGCGCGATCCCTGGTCGGAAGGCGATGGTCGAGTTCACTGGCGGGGTTACGCAAACCGGGGAAGAGAACCGGGCGGAGCTGCGCGCGGCGACGGACGCCGCAAATCGCGCGGACGTTTCGATCTATTCGATCGATGCTCGCGGGCTTTTCGCTTTGCCGCCGGGCGGCGACGCGACCACGGATGCAGCCACTGGAACTTCGATGTTCAGCGGCGCTTCCGTCTATCACCAGACCGACCAGCGTGAGGATTCACGTGACACGCTAGCAACGCTCTCGACTGATACGGGTGGCCGGGCATTTTTCGACCTCGGTGATTTGAGCGATGCGTTTCCGAAAATTCAAGAGGACAACGGCGGCTACTATCTGGTCGGCTACAACCTTGCGGCGGATGTCAAACGCGACGGCAGTTGGCACACGATTCGAGTGAAGGTAAACGCACCCGGCGCACACGTCCGCTACCGGAGCGGCTACTACGCGCCGAAAGATTTTCAGCACTTTGCATCCGAAGATCGCAAGGAACAACTGGCCGATGCGATGCAGTCGGAAAGCCCTTACGTCGACCTGCCCATAGCGGTTGAGACATCCGCCTTTCGGCTCAACGACCGCCAGATTTATGTCCCGATCGCGGCGAAGATATCGTCCAGCGCGCTGCAGTGGGCGGAGAAGCGCGGCGAGAGAGAGGCGAGTTTCGATTTCGCCGCCGAAGTTCGCGCGTATCCTGCCGGTCAGGTCGTCGCGCAATTGCAAGACACCATCCATGTGAAGCTCGGCGCGCAGCGCTACGCAGAAGTAAGCGGCAGCAACCTTGTCTATGAAGGCGGTGTCGTTCTCGGTCCGGGTAAATACCGCCTGAAGTTCCTGGCGCGGGAGAACGAAATGGGGCATATCGGAAGTTTTGAAACGGATCTTGTTCTGCCGCCGCGCCCGGCCGGCCGTCTCTCGCTAAGCTCCGTGCTTCTCTCGAACGAGCTAGTTCCAGCAGCGAAGACTGGTGAAGTTCAGACCAAGGGGCAGGGACGTGTGGCCAGAATCGGGGCCTCGCCACTCGAGATGGCGGGCGAAAAAATTATCCCGAGCGTGACGCGCCTTTTCACGCAGCAGCAAACGCTTTACGTATTCTTCCAAGCGTACTACCCGGACGGCGTAGACCCGAGGGCGCTGCGCGCCGGACTGATCTTCTTCCGGAGCGGAGCGGAAATCAAGGCGACGCCGTTGCTGATGCCCACGGGAGTGGATACAAACACGCGCACGGCATCGTATCGAGTCAGCTTGCCGCTATCCAAGCTGCCCACGGGACGCTACTCCGTGCAGGCGGTGGTCGTAGGAGCGGGAACCCAGCAGGCAGCGTTTGGCCGCGCATATCTCGCCTTGCTACAGCCCATAGCAACGCCCGCTGCCGCAGCGACGCCGAAGACACCGTAACACAGCCCGGAAGTCCCCCAGGCTAACTGTAACTACGCGGCGGCACAATGGGTCGCATATTTGGCCGGGAAAGATGGGTGCTAAATCGTTTCTAGCGGTTAAGGGTTTGGGCCACGCAGATTCGATAACTTATCGGATCGGGCGGCCTAGTCGCCGGGCAGATTTGCCGTGGTCCAGCCGCCGCCCAGTGCTTTGATGAGAAGAACGCTGACGACCATGCGTCGTGTCAGAATGTCGGCTGCCGTGCGCTCATCGTTCAGCGCGAGGCTTTGGGCGGTAGTCACTTCCAAGTAGGAGGTGACGCCGCCTTTGTACCGATTGAGTGAAAGGTCCAGTGAATGCTGCGCGGCTGCGACAGCACCGTCTTGCGTGACTGCTTCCTGTTGCAAAATGCGCTGCGCGGCTAGATTGTCTTCGACGTCCTGAAAAGCGGTAAGTACCGTCTGGCGATAATTGGCCACTGTTTGCTGATATGCTGCCTGCGCTTGTGCGGTGACCGCATGGCGGCGGCCGCCCTCGAAAATCGTGCCGAATGCGGATGCGCCGATGGCCCACAATGCACTGGGTCCCGACAACAAGGTCCCGATGCCCGCCGTTTCGAATCCACCACCGCCCGATAAGGTCATCCCTGGATAATAGGCAGACTTGGCGACTCCGATTTGTGCGTTCGCTGAATCCATCTGCCGCTCCGCGGCCGCGATATCCGGCCGGCGTTCGAGCAGTTGCGAAGGCAGGCCGGGTGGGATAGCTGGAGGAGGAACGCTGAGCGGAGAAGATGCCAGGCCGAAGCTGGAGGGCGGTTGTCCGGTCAGCACTGCGACTGCATGTTCATATGCCGCCCGTTGAACTTCTACGTCAATGGCCTGCGCACGGGTCGTCTGAAGTTGTGTTTGCGCTTGAGCAACGTCGACTGCGGAAGAGAGGCCGCCCTTGAACCTGTCCTGAGTGAGCTGCAAAGTTTTTTGAAATGCTTCCACGGTGTTGTTCAACAATTGCTCTTCGGCGTCGAGCCCGCGCAACTGGAAGTAATCCATCGCCAATTCAGCATGCAAGCTGAGGTTGACCGTCGCCAAATCCGCGGCGCTTGCCTGCATTTGCGCCCGCGCCGATTCGACCTGACGGCGAACTTGTCCCCAAATGTCTGGCTCGTAGGAAACATCGATGGGAAGAAGATAGTCGTTGTAAGTGATTGCTTCGCCTGCACTGTACAGAGCTTTGTTCTGCGATTGCCGTTGCCGCGAAACGGAAGGCTGAGTCGAAACAACGGGGAAATAGCCCGACCTGTAAAACCGCACAGCCGCACGCGCCTGAGTGTATTGTGCCTCGGCAGCCTTCAGGTTCTGATTGGAAACATCGACCTTATCTTCAAGTTCATCCAGTTTGGCGTCTTGGAAAGCCTCCCACCACTTGCCACGAGGCGTTGCATCGCCAGGCTGAGCGGGTTGCCAGTTGCCGACTTCCTTATAAGCATCGGGTGCGGGAGCCGGCGCGGTGGGACGAACGTATGCGGGTCCGACAGTGCAGCCGCTCAGGAAGAAGCACGCGCCCAGCAAAAATCCGCCCATGCTGGTAATGGGTCCCGGTTTTCTTTCCGCGCCGGCCGAGCAGGCCTTGCGGCGAAGCGCGCTCTTCACTTCTGCGCCCCCGGTGAACGATTCGGTTGCGACGGATTAGCGGATGTGTCGACGCGAACTTGTTCGTCGTTCACCAGCGCATCGGGCGGGTTCACGATGATCGCGTCTTGATCGGTGATGCCCGCAACCACTTCAACGCGCGTGCCAAAATCGCGTCCGAGCGTGACGCTGACGAGCTTCGCATGTTTGCCGTCGTCGACCGTGGCGAGCTGAATTCCTTGCGAGCGAAAGATGAGCGTGGCAATCGGAACAATATAAGTCGACGCCTTGCCCGGAATTGCGATGTGCACTTCCGCGTACGCGCCCGGCAGGAGCGTCCCGTCCGAGTTGTTCACGTCGACCTCGACGAGCAGCGTGCGCGATGCTTGCGTAATCGCGTTGGCGGTGCGCACGAGCGTGCCAGGGAACTTCCGCCCGGCAAACTCCGGCAAAGTCAAATACGCTTTGATTCCCGGCCGCGCCGCCGCCGAGTAGATTTGCGGGACGCTAACATACACTCGCAATATGTTTGTCGCCGAGATATGGAACAGCTCCTGGGCGGGAGCGCTGCTTCCTGCATTGATCAGGTCGCCGATGTCGATGTTGCGAGCCGTAATCACGCCGTCGAACGGCGCGTAGATCTTCTCGAAAGATTGCAGGTCTTCCAGCCGCTTCACGTTATCTTGCGCCGCCTGCACCTGCGTTTGTGTCGCCTGCATGCTCGCCACTGCGTTATCCACATCCTGTTTGGCGACCGAATCCGTACTCAGCAGGTTTTGGTAGCGAGTCGCGGTGATCTGTGCGATGCGATGGTTGGCCTCTGCCGTTAGCAGGTCGGAGCGCGCCTGTTGCAGTTGTTGGTCGACTTCCGGCGTATCGATGTCCGCCAGCAATTGCCCCTTCTTCACATGCGCTCCGATGTCCACGTACCAATGCTGTAAGTAGCCGTTCGTCCGCGCGTAGATCGGCGCGTCGGAAAACGCTTGAACATTGCCGGGAATAACAATCTCCTGCTGTGGCGCGGCCCGTTCGGCGTGGATCACGGAAACCGTCGGGATGGCCAGCGTATCCGTATCTTTTTCGAGCTTGCTTTCCGCTCTCGAGCGCGAAAGGATCCCGAAAATTACGACCGCGGCGACGATCGCCGCAGTCACAAGAATCAAGAGCCAATGTATCGGGCCCATCCGCCTGCTCGTGGCTGCGGATGGACCCATTGGTCCTGCAGCGCCTTCTTCTTCCGTCCCGGGCCTGGTGTGTACGCCAACTCCCATAACGTTAGACCTCTTCACAGTTGAAATGCGCCAACGAATCTTTCAGCTAGGCCAATTCCCTTGATGGCTCCTTCGGGCGATGCACATGAAACAGGCTGAAGCATACGGGAACGAAAAACAGCGTCGCAACCGTTGCGAACAAAAGCCCACCAATCACCGCTCGCCCGAGCGGAGCATTCTGTTCGCCGCCCTCGCCGAGGGCCAGCGCCATCGGTACCATGCCGATAATCATCGCCAGCGCCGTCATCAATACTGGCCGGAAGCGCGTGAAACCCGCTTCCGCCGCAGCTTCGGCCGGACTCTTGCCCTCCGCCAACTGCTCCCGCGCAAAGCTGACCACCAGGATGCTGTTCGCGGTCGCCACTCCCATGCACATAATCGCGCCCGTCAGCGCCGGCACGCTGATCGTCGTGTGCGTCACAAAGAGAATCCAAACGATGCCGGCGAGCGCCGCGGGAAGCGCGGTGATAATGATAAACGGGTCCAGCCACGATTGAAAATTCACCACGATCAGGAGGTAGACAAGTAAGATCGCAAAAACAAGGCCCCCGAGCAGGCCCGCAAACGAACTGGCCATCGTCGCAATCTGGCCTCGCACCGTCAGCTGCGACCCGCGCGGCAAATCGCGCCGGCTCGCGTCGACAATCTTGTTGATGTCGCGAGAGACGCCGCCCAAATCGCGGCCCGTCGCCGACCCGTAAATATCGATCACCGGCTGGATGTTATAATCCGACACGTTGGCCATTTCCGCGCCGCGATTCACCGAAGCCAGGTTGCCCAAAATTTGCGGCGGGGAACCGTTCGTCGGTGTCAGCGGAATGTTTTCGAGATCCTGCAGCGATTCGATTCGATACTGCGGAGTCTGCGTCGCGATCGGATAGCTCACCAGGTTCCGAGGGTCCAGATAAAATGTCGGCGTGGTCTGAAAGCTGCCGCTCAGAGAAATCAGCACGTCGCTGGCAACATCGTGCTGCGTCAGCCCAATTTGGCTGGCCTCCGTCCGGTCAATATCCACGTGAATGTCGGGGTAGTTGAAAGCCTGCTGCACTCGCAGGTCGGCTAAGCCCGGAACGTGCTTCAGCTTTTGCAGCATCCGGTCGGCAAATTCGCGGTTGGCCCCGCGGTCTTGCCCGATCAATTGAATGTCGATCGGCGAGGGCAGACCGAAGTTCAGAATCTGGCTGACGATGTCCGCGGGAAGAAACGCGAAAGTCACTCCCGGAAATTCTTCGTTCAGTTTCAACCGCAAATCGTGAACGTATTGCGTCGTCGGATGGTGTTTTGGCTTCAGGCTGACCAGAATGTCGCCATCACCGGGCCCGATCGGCGATGACGTGCTGTAGCTCAGATTAATGCTGCTGTAGGGCGTTCCAATAATATCGATGATGCTGTCGAACTCGCCTGGGGCGATGGAATTCCGAATTGTGTCTTCGACCCGCGCGCACAAAGCAGCCGTATCTTCAATTCGGGTTCCCGTCGGCGCGCGCAGATGCAGGCGGAACTGTCCGCTGTCAACGGTTGGAAAGAAATCTTCGCCAATGAAAGGAATCAGCGCCAAAGAAAGCACGCACAGGCAAAGGAAAATAGACGCAAACAAGCCTCTATGGGCGATGCACGTTTCAAGCATTTGCCGGTAGCGAACCCGCGCGCGGTGATACATATTCTCGAAGCCTCGCTGCAGATGTACCAGCGGATTCCGGCTGCGCGGCTTGCTAGCTTCGTTTCCGTGATGGATTTTTAGAAGATATTTCGCCATCGTCGGAACCAGCGTCCGCGAAAGGAGATACGACGCAAGCATCGCGAAGACCACCGCTTCCCCCAGCGGCACAAACAGATACCGCGCCACGCCCGTCAGGAAAAACATCGGGACGAATACGATGCAAATCGCCAGCGTGGAAACAAGCGCCGGCACCGCGATTTGGTGCGCGCCGTCAAGAATCGCCGGCTCCAGTTCCTTGCCCAGTTCCAGGTGATAATTGATATTTTCAATCGCCACCGTCGCGTCGTCGACCAGGATGCCCACCGCCAGCGCTAAGCCTCCGAGCGTCATGATATTTATTGTTTCTCCGAGCGCGCCCAGCACAATCAACGAGGTGAGAATGGACAGTGGAATCGACACCGCGATGATCACCGTGCTGCGCCAGCTCCCCAGGAACAACAGGATCATCGCCGCCGTCAGGCATGCCGCGATAATCGATTCGCGAACCACTTCATTGATGGCGGCCCGTACGAAGATCGACTGGTCCGCCTGCGGCTTGATTTCCAGCGCTGGTGGAAGGCTCGCCTTTAGCTGCGGCAGCATTTTCTTCACGCCCTCGATCACCGAAAGCGTCGATGCGCTGCCCGACTTTTCAATCGTCAAGATCGAAGCGCGCTCTCCATTCACGCGCGCAATCTCTGTTTGCGGAGGATAGCCGTCTCGCACGTGCGCCACGTCGCGAATGTAGATCGTCGTGTTTCCCATCGTCTTGATGGGCAGATTGTTCAATTGCTCTACAACGGTGGGGCTGCCGTTCATGTCCACGTCGTACTCAAACGGGCCAATCTTCACCGTCCCGGACGGAAGAATCAGGTTCTGATTGTTCACGGCGTTGACCACATCGAGCGGCGACAGGCCGCGCTCCTGCAGCGCCTGGGGCTCCAGGTCCACCTGTACTTGCCGTACCCGTCCGCCGTCCGGCCACGGAATCGATACGCCCTCCACGGTGGCCAGCTGATTCCGGATGAAATTCATCCCCAGATCCGTCACCTGCTGTTCGGAAAGTCCATTGCCCGAGAGCGCCAGTTGAAGAATCGGCACTGTCGAGGCGTTGTAGAGCAAGACAAGCGGCGGCGTGGCCCCTTGCGGAAGCTGGCGCAAAACCGACTGCGAAATCGCGGTGGTTTGCGCGATGGCCGTCGAAATATTCACGTTCGGATGGAAAAACATCTTGATCACCGCTTTTCCGCTGATCGATTGCGATTCGATATGTTCGATATCATTGACCAGCGTTGACAGTGACCGTTCCGATGGCGCAGTAATTCGATAATTCAATTGTTCCGGCGTAAAGCCCTGATAGTCCCACACCACGCTGATAACCGGGATTGCAATGTTCGGAAAAACGTCCTTCGGGCTGCGGATGATCGAAAGGGGGCCGATAATCAAAATCAATAGTGCAAGCACGACGAACGTGTAGGGCCGTTGTAGCGCGATTCGAACAATCCACATGTTCTTACCTGTACCTTTTCCCTTCAACCGTCGCTAAGCGATATATTGCCCGCACCCTGCGGCAGTTTCAACGCGCCTGGAAAGCCGCTCACCCGTTCCTTGCGTGAGCCGCCATTGTTACCCGTCGCCAGGCGCCCTGCTTTCCAGTATCTAAGAGACGTATGGCGCTCTTGATTTGATGCATGAACATTTGTTCTGGCTCCGACCGCTAATTTCTATTGCTGGGATTCCTTTGAGTGGCGTTAGCGGCGGCAGTATCCGGCGGAGCAAGAGGCCGCATTACGTTACGGATCCCCGCAAGCATCCAATTTTGCCTCTGAACGAATCACAAGTCGCGAAGCACAGAGAAGTGGCCGGTCGAGGGTGGCGGTGTCACAAATAGTGTTACCCCAACAAGCGAGTTTTCACGTCCAAGGCAATGTATGTTAAAGAGCAGTTATAGCAGAGAGGTATACTGAGCCCTTGCTGCACAGGTCAGCGAGGCGATCCCGGACTCGTATGACGGAACCTTCGATATACGCCAGCGCCAGAACCGCTACTGAGCCAGCCGCAACTCCAACGGAGGCTAAGCTCCCTCCGATCTTTTCCACCGGCGAAAAGCCTCACCAAACACCCCAACGGCACAGGTCTTTTGCCGCGATTCTTGCAATTGTCGTGATTGCCGCAGCAACGCTTCTCTTCGTTTTTTTCGCAAAGGACAAACCCGGGCTTCTGCTAATGCCGGCGTCGAAACGGCGACCGCGGTCACGAAGACTTTTGTAAGTGTGTTGCGCCTGGCGGGAAGTACCGAAGCGCTGCGCTCTCGGCCAGTTCTGGCGCCGGAGCTGGCTGGAGCGCAACTGGAGTCGATGGTCGTCACTAAGCTGGTGCCGGCAGGAACGCGGGTCCGGAAAGGAGACTTGCTTGTCGAGTTCGACCGCCAAGCGCAGATCAAGGATGCGCTGGACAAGAAGGCAGCCTATCAAGACCTGGTGGACCAAGTAGTGGAGAAACATGCGGCGGAAGATGCAGCCCGCGCCAAGGACGAGGACGATTTGCAGCAGGCGCAAGACGCGTTGCAGAAGGCTCAGCTCGAAATGGGTAAGAATGAGATTCTTTCTCGGATTGATGTGGAGAAAAACCAGGAGGCGCTTACCGAAGCCCAGGAGACGCTCAGGCAATTGCAGCATACCTTTGACCTTAAACGCCAAGCAGCGGCGGCGGACATCCGCACGCTGGAGATCCAGCGCGACCGGGCGCGCGCGACGATGCTCTACGCGGAATCGAATGCCAATAGAATGTCCATTGTGTCGCCGATGGGCGGCGTGGTTGTGCTGAACAGTATTTGGCTCGGATCGCGCATTGGCGAGGTGCAGGAGGGTGACGAAGTCCGCCCGGGCGTGCCTTTTATGAAAGTGGTCGATCCTTCGGCCATGCAGGTCCGTGTCGGGGTAAACCAGGCGGATTTGCTCAAACTGCATTTGGGCCAGCACGCGCAGATCAGCCTGGACGCTTATCCCGGAGTGACATTTCCAGGAACACTGGAAGAACTCGCACCGCTGGGGCAGGCGAGCGATCAGTCGGACACCATTCGAAATTTCACCGCGGTATTCAGTATTCAAGGGGCCAACTCCAAGCTCATGCCCGATCTGTCGGCAGCGGTGGACCTCCAATTAGCGAATTTGAAGAATGCCCTGGTTGTGCCGGCGGAGAGCGTCGAGCACGAAGCGGGAGGGGACTATGTTTGGCTAAAAACGGGCAACGCCTTTGAACAGCGCGCCGTGACAGCAGGGCCAAGCGACGACGTGGAGACGGTTATTGACGCGGGATTGAAGCCGCACGACGTGGTGAGGCTGAGTCCCCAGTCGGGGCAGGGATCGTCTTAAGAGAACCAACAAAATGAGCAAGCTCGGCGATCTGTGGCGAAGGCGAAAGGGTGGAGTGCTCGGCGTCGCTGCGATCCTTTGTGGCTCGATCACTTACGGAGGGTATCGGATCACCAAGCCTTCGCTGGACATTCCAAGCGCGCTCGTGCAGCGCACGGACTTCGTGGATTACATACAGGTGCGTGGGCAGGTCAGCGCGCGTAAATCGGTTACCATCGCCGCGCCTTATGAGGCGGGCGATTTGCAGATTATCAAGTTGGCGAAAAATGGCGCATCGGTGAAAAAAGGTGACATTGTGGTGCAGTTCGATGCCACGACGATAAAGCAGGACCTGGCTCAAGATCAATCTGCGCTGAAATCCGCGGAAGCAGAAATAAAACAATACCATGCACAAGCGCGGCTTAAGGAGGAGCAAGACCTCACCGACGTGATGAAGGCTCGCTACGACGTGCAATCGACGACGCTGGATGCCAGCAAGCAGGAAATTTTATCGAAGATCGACGGCGCAGAAGCAAACCTCAAAGTGGCGGACGCAAAACAGAAGTTGAACGATGTGGAAGTGAAGCTCAAGACCGACCAAGAGTCGGACGCCGCGGACGTCGAGAGCAAACGACAGAAGAGCGAACAACAGAAGAGCGAACAACAAGCCTACGCCCTGCGGCAGGCGGAGCGAAGCCTAGCTGCACTGACGCTGCGGGCGCCGCTCGACGGAATGGTGACGCTGCAAAGTAATTGGCGAGCTTCAGGCCCGATGGGAACCCCCCTGCCTTTCCGCCAGGGTGACCGCGCGTGGGCAGGAGCGGCAATCGCCGAGCTGCCGGACTTGGCGACCATGCAGATCACTGGTCGCATCGATGAGACGCAGCGTGGTCGCGTGCAGGTGGGGCAGATGGGGTCCGTGCGAGTCGACGCAATTCCTGACAAGGACTTCACCGCGAAAGTGGCTCAGATCAGCACGATCGCGAGCATGGATTTTTCGGGAGGTTGGCCCTTTCCGAGGAACTTCAGCCTGGATTTCTCCCTTCAGAAAACGGACGCGCGGCTGCGGCCCGGAATGAGCGCGAACGTTCGCATCGCCGTTGACCGCGTGGCGCAAGGGATCGTTATTCCATCCGAAGCTGTCTTCCAAAAATCGGGCCAGAGCGTTGCGTACATCCTTCGCGGGTCGAGATTCGATGAGCAGCCCATTGAAGTGGCGCGGCGCAGCGGAGACCAAGTCTTGATCGCAAAAGGGTTGCAGGCGGGTGAACGAGTCGCGTTGCGAGACCCGAACCCGACGCCTTAAGACGTTCGTGAGTGCTACGAAGTTTTCATCGAATATCAATTTTGGTTTCGTCAATCCCTCTGTCTTCGGAACCGTGTCTGTTCAAATTACGCAGCCGCTCCTTCGTGGGCGCGGCCTCTTGCCCAATCGCGGGCCGATCATCATTGCGCAGCGCAATCTGGCGCAGTCTCGCGCGACCTTCCAGGCGCAAGTCGCCACGGTGATCTTTAACGCGATTCAGCAATATTGGAATGTCGTCGAGGCGCGTGAGAATCTCGAGGTCCAGAGGAATTTGCTGGCTCAGGCGCAGCAGTCATACGACCACGATAAACAAGCTTTAGAGAAGGGCGCGCTGCCTCCTCTCGACATTTATCGTTCCGAGTCGCAGGTCGCCGCACGCCGCGTGGCGGAGATTCAGGCCGAGTACGTCGTCAAACAAGCCGAAGATACCTTCCGAAATATTATTGGCGCCGATCTCGATCCGAATATCCGGGCGCTCGATCTGAATTTGACGCAGGCTCCAGAACCAACAGACGACCTGCTCAGCGTGGATATTGGCACGGAGCTCCAGAAAGCGCTGGCCGATCGCCCTGAGGTTGAGGTCCAGCGGCTCCAACTCGCCAATGACGACCTGAACATTAAAATTGCGCACAACGGTCTGGAGCCGCAATTGTCCCTTACAGGAATCTATTCGGGATATGGACTGAACACCACCACGAACGGGCCATTTCTCGAAGCACTCGACCAGACATTCGGGTTCAGCCAGCCGACGTACGGCGGCGGACTCAATTTGACTCTCCCCATCAAGAACTATGCGGCGAAAGCTGCCTTTGCGAATGCCCAGGTATCCAAGCGTCACGATCTCTATTCTGATCGCCAGGTCCGTCAGCAGATTACGCTCGACGTTGCCAACGCTGTCCATCAATTGGAGCAATCGAAGCTTTCCATGGAGGCGGCGAAGATTGCGCTCAATCTGGCGCAAAAAAATATGCAAGCGGAACAGCGAAAATATGAACTCGGAGCGGAAACGCTCTTTGTCGTCCTGGAGACTCAGTCGGAACTGGCCCAAGGGGAGCAAAGTCTAATTCAAGCCCAAGTTGACTACCAACTCGCGGTCGCCTCCATCTATTTGTCTACCGGCGAACTGCTCGGTAATTTCAATGTCGAGATTGCGGGCTTGGCAAAATAGAGAGCTGTTCCAGTCTGTTCATGTAGGCTTTGAAGCATACCCTTGCGGCTCCGAAAATAGTTGCATTAAACGCCCTAGTCTTCGTCGATAAGCATGTCTTTGGTCGCGCCGTGCTCGATGAAGATTCTCCTAACCATCTTGCCGCGTTCCTCACGCGGCGCGTCTCGCCACCGAAGAACGTCATGGGCTTTGAGTTGGTCGAACAATCGTGCTTTCTGAGATTCGGTGAGCGCATCTACGTTGAACATTTCACCCTCCCTTTGCTTTATCAATCTATTCGCGAAGTACTGGCATGGAATGTGAGAACAATCATTCTCAAGACAAAATCCGTGGGGCAGCCAGACCCATCCCTTGTTGAATACACCGGGAATGAACCGTAACACTCGTAACGGGAATGCCCAGAAAGCGTTTCGAGACGACTTTCGTGAATTCCAGAGAATTGAACTTGAAGTGTTGTTGCTCTTGCCTGGCCAAAACACACTCCGCTGCCATGCGCAGAGATCTTAGACCCGTGCGCCAGAAGATGGTTGCTCGGATCTCTCCCGCCAAATAAGAAAGCTTCAAATTCGCCGCCACAACTTCCCGGGTCAGCGCTTGCCAATCTGGATTCTTGACGATCCGCCAGCCAGGCAAAAAGGCTTCACTCTCCATCGAAACCGTTGATGGTAGCGGTGTATCCTCCTTGATCAAAATGATTCTCGCCCTGTTGATGTCTGGCATTTGAACCCTCACGATCTTTCTGGCGATCTTGCTCGCCATTGCTCGCGACCGCGAGAACAGAGATGCCAATGCGTGTTTTGTTCGGAGAAGCACGGGTTCGATCCTGTTTAGAATTCGCAAGATTGCTTGATACCACGAAGATGCTTTGCCGGCGAAAGACCGCTGCAAAAAGCGACGCTCACAATTCTCGTAACGGAATGGTCGCACCAACAACCTTGCGGGAAGATGTGACTCGAGGATTTCGCGGCACCTCGTGCAATCGATTCGATTCTCAGAGCGGGGAAGGCTAGTTCGCACGGTTGTACTCCTTTTCAAGAGGGTCAGCTACCAAACCAGCGTGCGACGATTTCCGACTCTTCGGCTATCATCTTTAGCACAGTCCGAAGCGGGAATTTTGTGAGGCGCGTTTGGGGCGCTTCTCAAAATATCGCAAGAAACGCTGGCCGAGACGGCTCACTTCCTCGATCACACGCGCCACTTCCTCAGCAACTTCCAAGCGGTGACAGGTTCCTGCATTTTGCGCGGCTCAGGCAGCTTGCTACCAGCGCACACGAGGACAACTTCCGGCAAATTCAAATAAGAAAGACTTCTGACTTGAAATCGGAAGCCCTTTAGTTTCAGAAAGATTTTGGTTGCGGGGGGGTGGATTTGCCTGCCCTGAGCCTGCGAAGGGAACCAACGGCCTCCGGCCCCCGTCACGAAGTGGCGCAAGAAAACAAGTCAGCCCGACGGGCTCATCGCGACAGCAAAAGAAGGGAAGAGGCAGAATTGGTTGCGGGGGTTGGATTTGAACCAACGACCTCCGGGTTATGAGCCCGACGAGCTACCAGGCTGCTCCACCCCGCGTCATAGATACTACGCGACTTGCCGCCCTCCTGCAACCGCACCCGCATCAGGCGCCCGATACAAGCCCGAAATACCAGTCGCCGAATCTTTCGAATGCCTCACACTCAAGAGACCTTCCACTGAACTGTTGACACATGCGGATCGCTCGATAGTTCTCGCAAGAAGGGAGGCGCGCTGAACTTCTGCAGCGATTCCCGCCATCGCAATGTAAATTCGAGTTCACGCTGGGTTTGGTTGACGTAGGCGACGGAGGAGGCTTGGATCTTGTATCCGGCGTTCTGTACAGTGGCATAGATTTGTTCCTGGGCCGGTTCATCACGATCTGTTGTCAGACTCAGGGTCGCATGTTGCTCTTGCTTCATGCGGTAATCGAACCAGCGCAAGGCCGACACCACCAACATGCCCAGCGCGAAAGCCGCTATTCCGAGTGAAATCTGGCCTCCTCCGAAACAAAGGCCGATGACAGTGACAAACCACAAAGTCGCGGCAGTGGTAACGCCGAAGGCAAGACCATCGCGCCGGAGGACCGCGCCACCGCCAATAAATCCCATCCCGGTCAGGATGCCGAGCGGCAAACGCATCAGGTCCAGGGTCACGAAGGAATCCGCTGTTTTTCCTACCGTCACCAGCAACAGGTTTGTCTGTATCATGGCAACCGTTGCAGCTAAGCACACTAATAAAGTCGTGCGGAGCCCGGCCGTGCGCCCGTGCTTCCCACGATCCAAGCCAATCAGCGTTCCCGCCATAACCGAGAGGGCTAATCGAAGCGCGATCTCGTGCCAAGTCAATGTTAGTGGCATCAGTCCCTTCCTTGTCGACATTCCGTAAATGAACCGCTCCACAACTAGTGTTGTTTACTTCGATCAGGACGTATACGGCAAGCCCTAATAGCATAGCGGAATTCCGAGTCATGGAGAGGGATCAGAAAGGCGAGGGTTAAGCGCAATCAGTTGTCGCTTACCAAGAACTATACGGAGTGTTCTCAAACGGCGAGACCTGGTCCGACGGCGAATGAACGTCGCTGATGCCTCCGCCCGAGGCTTCGTCCGGGCTAAGCAGAACGTCAGAAGTCTCCGTGACCCAGTCCTTTGCGCCAGTGACCGGATCCTTGGGGATTTCGCGGAGATAGCCAGCGCTCACCAAGTCGTCGAGCGATTGCGGTGCCTGTTGTTTGTCCAGGGTGTATTGCTCGATGGCATCGCGCATCACGGAAAGATCGTGATGCAATGCCGCCTCGTGCGCGCTTTTGATCGACATGTCGTAACGCACTGCAGCGAGCCCCATGAGAATCAGCATGATGGTTACCACGACCATCAGCTCAATCAACGTGAAGCCCGCGACGGTGAAGCGCCGTAGCTTGCCCGCACTGTCGGCCTGCCTCTGTATTGGGTTACCGTGTTTGCTGTACAGAGTCACGTTCTCTACCAATCCGAGTATTTCGTGCCGTCAAGCGCCGTCCCCTGCGATTTCGTATATACGTCGAACACATCTTGGCTGCCCCAGCTGTCTGAGTCCGCGTCGTCTTGCACCGAGCGCAGGCCCCAATCAGTTGTGCCGGTCATGGGGTCGACGGGAATCTTGCGGAGGAAGCGCATGCGGCGATCCGCAGATCCCGCCAGTTGCACTGGATCCACCAGCGTTTGTAGATCGGGAGGATACCCCTCCGTTCCGACCTCGACCTTGATGAGATTTTGATCGGCCGCGTCTTTGTAGCGGTCGATCGCATTGCGCATCTCCTGCAAGTCGCGCCGCAGTTCCGTTTCCTTTTGGCGTTTGATCTGCACCCGCGCCATTGGCACGGCCATGCCGGAAAGCACCACCAAAATGCCGCATGCCACGATCAATTCGATCAGCGTCATGCCAGCCATTGAGCGCGCAGCCCAGCGAGTTTTCGCTGTTGTACTTTTCATGGCCTTCTTCGCTATCACTGCACCTGAATGCTCGCGGTTCCGCTGGTCATCGCAATCGGTTTTTGCTGTGAATCGCGTGCGTTCACCTGCAACACTTGAAGCTGCGACGTTCCGGGCGCTATAGCTTTGATCACAATGCCGATGAGCGTTCCCGTGCCGCTGATCCCTGGCGTATTGGGGCGCCGCGTTGCGGAAACAACCACTTGCCCTTTCTGCTGGTCCTCTTGATGAACAATGGCAATTTCCTGCGTGCCGCCGGAAAGGAAACCGCCATTGCGAATATCTTCTACTTGGATGACCGCGGGGTTGTATTGCAACAGCAGGGGTATCGAGTAAAGATCCTGCGCGTTATCTACAGACAGGCCGATCGTCATCGTGTCGCCAGGCTTCAACGAAAGTGTCGACGGCTGGAACTGCAGCGTTGCCGGCGGCGCTGCGGCTTGCGTGTCGCCCTGGGGCTTATTCGGACTGTTTCCCGGAGCGGCTGTATCCTGCGGCTGCGCGGAAAATCCATCCATGCCCGTTGGATACACGCGGATGTTTGTCTCCGTGCCCGATGCGAGCGTCCTCAGGTTGTCTTCCGAAATGCTCGGCATCCTGACCACGTGCGGCGTAATCGCAATCACGATGTCGTCGTCCTCGGTCGTCACGTCTTGGCTCGAGAAAAAGTAACGGAAAAACGGTATCTTTGCTAACCCGGGCCAGCCACTTATATTCTTTGCCTGAGTGCGCGTGATGAGGCCACCGAGAATGCTGACTTCACCATCCCTCAGCGTCAACTCGGCTTCACTTTTGTCCTGGCTGATAATCGGCTGCTCGATTCCGCCGATATTGGTTTCGCTCGCCACCGAAGATACATCCACCGTAAGCTTCAGACTGACTTGGCCATCCGGATGGATTCGCGGAGTGACCTCGAGATTCACGCCGACGTCCTGATATTGAAATTGCGTGTTCACCAATGGACTTACGCCCGCGGTTCCTGTTACGCCAACGCCGGCCTGGAAGCTTCCTGTCGCGATCGGCACCTTGTCGCCGATGTTCAGCTTCGCTGTTGCTCCATCCTCGATGCGTACCGTAGGATCCTGAAGAAGATGTGTCGTGCCATCGGTCAGCAGTGCATTCAAGGTTGCTCCCGGCAGCGTCAGGCTGTAATCCGCGGTTGAAAGGTGCGTGTTGAGCGGAATCGTGGGAGTTGTGGTTGTCGTGGTCGACGTAGTGGTGCTCGTCGAAGTGGAAGTGGGCGGCCCTGTAAAGGTCAGCGAGGCGCTCTGCCCTGGCTGAATTCCCAACGTTTGTTCATGGGCTACGTTCGTTTCCAGCACGTCGACCTGGATCACCACCTCCGGTTTCAGCTTATCGATGCTATCGATTATCTTGCTCGCGAGCATCAGCTTATCCGGTGTAGCGCGCAGCACGATGGCGTTGTCGTCGGCCACCTGAAGGATGCGAGGCGTGTCGAGCAGTTGCCGGATTAAGTTCACCACCTCCGTGAGTTCCTGCGGCGTCGTCGTGTTGCGCAGGTAAAACGTCTGAACCTCTTCATCTTCCAGAGCGCGGCGCTTTTCCGGATTGTCTTGCGCCACCAGGATGATATTGCTGGTCACCGGCTTCCAAAACGCTCCGCTTTCCAGCGACACCGCATCCAGCGCCTGCTCCAGTGTCACGTTGGGCAAGTCCGCGGTCACGGGCCGCGACGTAAAGCCCGGGTCAAAAATTACGCTCAAACCCGCCAGTTGCCCAATCGTCTCGAAAATCACGCGCGGGTCCGTGTTCGGCATCTTCAAATTGATCGGCTCGCGCGAAAGCGGCTTCAGTTCTGGCGGCGCGGACATCAAGCCAGTGTCTTCCGGCGGCGTGACGCCCACCGGCTTTGGCTGCTCCGCTTGTTTTACTTTGGCGAGGAGCTCCAGCGTCTTCTGCGCTTCCTGCGAAGCGATGGTGCTTGACGGGTCCAGGGCCTCGGCCTTTTGGAATTCCGCGAGCGCCATTTCCAACTGGCCCTTGTTTAGCGCTTTTTCGCCTTGCTCGACGTGGAACTGTCCAGCTTCGAAGTGCACGCGCATGTCGCGCAGCTTGTATTCCGTATTCAGCGGGTCGCGTTTCAGCGCACTATCGTAGGCAACCACGGCAGAGTCGTAATCACCGGCAGCTTCCGCTCTGCGGGCAGCACTGTATTGTTGATTTCTTTGGGCACAGCCCGCCATCGCAATGACAGCAAACGCCACAAAACACGTGACTAAGATACGGCGCACTCCCCCTCCGCTAAAATTGAATTTACGGCGTAGTCTAGCATTCACACTAGGATGCAACAAGGAAACCGCGCGTTGTCGTTACAATTGTGTGACTGCCTAATCGGACACCACGGCCTATCGCCAAACACCCACGCACCTGCCTTGCTTGCCCACTTTTGCTTCGCCGGATATCATACGAACGGTGAAGCCCACAACGAAGCCTTCGGCAAAAAAGAAAGACAGTCCCGCCGTCAAAATCGCCGCCCAGAATCGCGCCGCCTCGTACAATTACGAATTGCTGGATCACTTCGAGGCCGGTATGGTCCTCGTGGGCACGGAAGTGAAAACTCTGCGGGAAGGGAAGGGCGCGCTGCGTGATGCCTACGCCGAGGTCAAGGGCGGGGAAGTCTGGCTCATGAATTGCCATATCCCCGAATATCGCCCCGGGGGTCCGTGGAATCACGGTCCTCTGCGTCCACGCAAGCTTTTACTCAATCGCCGTGAGATCAATAAATTGAGCGGCCAGACTCAGCAAAAAGGCCTTACCCTCATACCGCTGAAAATTTATTTTCGCGATGGTATGGCCAAGTGTGAACTCGCATTGGCGCGCGGCAAGAAATTCTGGGACCGCCGCCGCGCCGAGCGCGAAAAAGAAGACAAACGCGAAGCCAGAGAAGCTATAAACCGCCACAAGCGGTACTGAAAGGGGAACATGCGCATAGAATTCGAAACTCAGCCGTTTTCATCCGTTGCTGTAGACGCAATCGTTGGTTATGTTTTTGGCGACAAGGAAGCGCGCATCGAAGGATCCATCGCCGAGCTCGATCGCTCTGTGGGCGGCAAAATCAAGCCCTTGGCGGACTCCGGTGAGCTTACCGGCAAGCCTCTGGAAATGGTTCTGCTTCATTACCCGCAAGGACTCGCGGCGAAGAGGCTCCTTCTCGTCGGTGCCGGAAAGCCCGACAAGTTTTCGCTCGCGGAGCTTCGCAAAATTGCTGGGGCGGCGCTCCGTTACGCGCGTTCGCGCGGCGTAAAATCATTCGCATTTCTTGCTGGTGAAAACGAACGAACTCCCGCCGCCGCGCAAGCCATCGTCGAGGGCCTGCTTCACGCGGAATACGACTCCGACAAATATCAGACTGACAAGAAGCCCAGCAAAGTCATCGAACGCGTTGTGTTGGTGGGCTTCGCCGCAAATGCACGCGCCGACATCGAAGCGGTCATCGAACGCGCCAAAATCATCGGCGAATCGGAGAATTTCGCGCGCGACCTCATCAATGAGCCCTCCAATCGCCTTACCCCTCGAATGCTTGCCTCTCGCGCGGAGGCCATGGTCAAGGAAGCGGGCCTCGAAGTCGACATTCTGGACGAGAAGCGCATCGCCGAACTCAAAATGGGCGCGTTGCTCGGCGTCGCGCAAGGCAGCGAAGAGCCGCCGCGTCTCATTGTCGTGCGTTACCGTCCCGCACAGAAGAAACAGGGCGCGCCGGTGCTGGGGCTCGTCGGCAAAGCGGTCACCTTCGACACGGGCGGAATCTCCATCAAGCCCGCCACCAACATGGAGGAAATGAAGACCGACATGAGCGGCGGCGCTACCATGCTCGCTGTGCTGCGCGCCCTCGCGCGACTGAAACCCTCTATCGAAGTCATGGCCGTCGTGCCCGCCACGGAAAATATGCCTGGCGGCCGCGCGCAAAAGCCCGGCGACGTCCAAATCGCCATGTCCGGCAAATCCATCGAAGTGATTAACACTGACGCGGAGGGCCGCCTGATCCTCGCCGACGCCATCTGCTACGCCAAAAAACTCGGCGCCACTCACCTCATCGACGCTGCCACGCTCACCGGCGCCATCGTCGTTGCTCTCGCCAACGTCCACGTCGGCGCCTTCGGCACGCCCCGCGAATTTCTCGACCGCGTGCTCGAAAGCGCCCACGCCGCCGGCGAAAAGATGTGGCCCATGCCCATCGACGACGAATACGAGGAAATGATCAGGAGTAAAATCGCCGACATTCGCAACACCGGCAGCGGCAAAGGCGGCGGCTCCATCACCGCCGCCTGGTTCCTCAAGGAGTTCGCGGAAGACACACCGTGGGTCCATCTCGACATCGCCGGAACTGCCTGGCGTGACGACGCGAAACCCTGGTCTGCGTCCGGCCCCACCGGCATCGCCATCCGCACCCTCATCGACTTCGCCCTAAAAATGTGACGCTCGCAATATGGCTTCAGCCTTCGCGAAGCGAGGTACATGCGTTGCTTTTTTGGAGTGCGGCGTCTGGACGCCGCTTTGCCGCGGCCTCTTGCCCCTTTACCTTGCTGGCTCGAACGGCTCCCATGCCATTTCTTTTGCGGGTGTCCCTCGGCTTGCTTGCATCGGTGTCTTTAGCTTGTCATCCTGAGGCGCTGCATTTTGTGCGGCGCCGAAGGATCTCGCCTTGGCATTTGGTTTTGCACACTTGGTAGCGCAGACCTTCGCGTCTTTCAAAGGTCTGCGGCGCTTCTGTCTTCGTAGGGGCGACCCTTGGGTCGCCCCCTACGACTCTCCGTCGCGTCTGCCTCTTTTACGCCTCTCTAGTGTAGGGGCGACTTTATGTCGCCCTCTTGGGCCGTTACGAGCGTTTGCGTCAGGGCACGGCTTTAGCCGTGCCGTAAAGACACCCCGCGAACGCGGCTTCAGCCGCCGAGGTGCGTAGTGTTACATCTTTTCCGGTGCTTCGATTCCGAGCAGCTCGAGCGCGGCAACGAGCTGCCTTTCCACGAGCGCTGTCAGCAGCAACAAAAGCCGCTTTTTCTCCGCGTTCTCTTCCGAAAGAATGTGGTGCTTGTGATAAAAAACATTGAATGCCTGCGCCAGCTCGAACGCATATTTCGCCACAAACGCCGGCTCTTGGGCATTCACCGCCGCTTCCACTCTTGCGTCGAGCGATCCCGCGAGCAGTAGCAACTCCCACAGATCGTCGCTCTTGAGCGGCGCAAGCAAGTTTTTGTTGGCCATTGCGTCAGGAAATATTTTGAAATCGTCAAGCGAGAATTCTGCCTCCGATACTCGCGCTTCATTTTTCCCAAGGACATCGGCCGAGGAACGCGCCTCCTGCTCACTCATTTTGCGGAAAATATTCCGCGCGCGCACCACGGCATATTGCACGTACGGCCCTGTCTCCCCTTCGAAACTCAGCGCATCCTTGAAATCAAACGCGATGATCGCCGAGCGCGTATACTTCAACAAAAAATACCGCAGCGCGCCCACGGCGATGGCGTGCGCCACTTTCGTGCGCTCGTCATCGGAAAAATCCCGGTGCCTGGCATCCACCTCTTCCTTCGCGCGCTTCTCCATCTGATCCAGCAAATCGTCGGCCTTCACGCCCTGGCCTTTGCGTCCGCTCATCTCGATGTATGGCCGCTTGGCGTCTTCTTCCGTCACCGTGTAGCCAAGCTCCACGGCGCATCGCGGCGTCAGTCCCACCACGTCGTACGCAATGTGCGCCAAATGCTCCGCCTGTTTCTCGAACCCAAGCGCGCGCAACCCTTCCCTCACCACTTGTTGGGGATATTTCTGCCGCGAATCGATCACGTTGAACACTTCGTGCGCCTTTCCAAACTCCGGCACCGCGCCGCCCGACTCTTGTCCCTGCATCGAAGTGGCCCACGCGACATGCCCGTCCGGATGCTCATGGAATCGCTCATAACGAAAATCGCGGTCCAGCAGCCCGAATTTCCACAGGTGATAGGCAATGTCCTTCCCGACGTACGTCACCGTGCCATTCGACCGCACGATGATTTTCGCTTCCGCCTCCGCGTCTTCCGCACCCTCCGCATCGGCTTCCGCGGCGTCGCCCGTGGGCATGATCCAGCAGCCCGCCTGTTTCCCCGACGCCGCCATGCGAATGGCTCCGCGTTCGCGCAGCATTTGAAACGCCGCATTCCAAAACTTCATTCCCAACACTTCGCTCTCGCGCGAAAGCAAGTCGTAATCGATTCCCAGCCGGTCCATCGTCTTCAAATGCGTGCGCAGAATCGCCGTCGAAACAAATTCCGCCATCTCCGCAACCGCACCATGCCCCGCTTCGATTTCCTTCATCACCTGCCCGCGAAGCGCCAGCCGCGTCTTGTCCTCTGCGAGGAATTGCGTAACCCACGCGTACAAATCCCAGCAGTAATAATCGAATCGCGGCTCCGTCTTCGCGGCGAGGACGCGCACCTCCGTAAGAGAAAGCTTCTCGCGGTGGACGAACCCCAAAATCACATCCGCGACTTGCACGCCTGTATTGTCGATATAATTTTGCACTTCAACGCGCCGGCCCGCGCGCCGCAGCAGCCGCACAAACGTGTCGCCAATCACCGCATTCCGCAGGTGTCCAATGTGTGCGGCCTTATTGGGGTTGATCGCCGTGTGTTCCACAATCGCTTTCGGCGCGTCACTGCGAATATCGACCGGCCCGCCTCGCGAACCTGCAAGCGCCGATACAAAAAAACTCCCGCGATCGAGAAACGCATTCAAATAGCCGCCGCCCGCAACCTCAATTCGCTCGACGCCTTCAATCTTCCCGATTCCGCCCGCAATCTCCTGCGCGATTTGCCGCGGCGCGCGTTTCAGCCTTTTCGCCAGCTCGAAACACACTGGCGAAGCCACTTCGCCCATCTCGATCTTCGGCGGACGCTCCGTCACCACATTCACGTCCTGCCCATACTTCGCGCGAATGAACGCCTTCAGCGCCTCGCGCACTCGTTTATCAATGGCTTGGTACACGTTTCTCCTTTGTTTGTTCAGCAGTCTCTCAGAAATCCGCGCAATTGGTTATTTCGCAATTTATGGTAACGCGCCCAACAGTCTACGCTGTCATTCCGAGCCCAGCCGCGGCCGCATTTGCCGCGGATGAAGGCGAGGAATCTGCTGTTGCCTTATGCTTTCCGCGCGGCACAACGCACTTTGTAGGGCGTCACTGTGTTGTGCGAGACTCAAATACCCGAGAAAGGTAAGCGATTATAGGAACTTCGCCCCACCCAGTCAAAAATCGCTGCCGCGCTCGCTGCTCTCTCCGCATCTGACCGGCGCGCGCCCGTGTTTGACACGATTTCGAGCGCAGCATACTATCTACTTTCCGAAATTTCTCGCGAAGCGCTCTGTCACACGCTCCGCTGAATTCGCGCAGCCAGCTTCACCCGAACAAATGAAACTCGCTTACTTCGACTGCTTCTCCGGAATCAGCGGCGACATGGTCCTCGGCGCCCTTGTCGATGCCGGCCTCGACCTGCGCCAACTCGAGGCCGAACTGCGCAAATTGCCGCTCGATTCCTGGACGATTTCTGCGCAGCCCGTCAAACGCAAAGCCATCGCCGCGATGAAAGTGAACGTCGAAGCTGGCCCGCAGCATCACCATCGCCATCTTTCTGACATTCTGAAAATGATCGATAAAGCCTCGCTCAGCCCGCGCGCCGCCGAAAACGCTCGCCACATTTTTCAGCGCCTCGGCGAAGCCGAAGCCAAAGTTCACAATATTCCCATCGAGAAAGTTCACTTCCATGAAGTCGGCGCCGTCGATTCCATCATCGACATTGTCGGCTCCGCCATCGGCTTTGACCTGCTCGGCATCGGCGAATTTTCTTGTTCTCCCATGGACGTCGGCGCTGGCCGCGTGCAAACCGAGCATGGCCTTCTCCCTGTTCCGGCGCCAGCAACCGCCGAGCTTCTCCGCGGCGCACCCGCATTTTCGGGCGGCGTCCAAAAAGAATTGGTCACTCCCACCGGCGCGGCTATCGCCACCACGCTTTCGTCGTCCTATGGCAAAATGCCGTCCATGCGGCTAAGTTCCGTGGGTTACGGCGCCGGTTCTGCGGACCTCGCCGAACAAGCCAACGTCCTGCGCCTTCTGATCGGTGAATCCATAATCGCGGAAATCGGTGAAGACGGAGATGCAGTCGTCTCGGTGATTGAAACCAATCTCGACGACATGAGCCCTCAGATCTACGGCTATTTTGCCGAGCGTGCGCTCGCCGCCGGCGCTTTGGATGTTTTTTCCACGCCCGTGCAAATGAAAAAGAATCGCCCCGGCCAGCTCGTCACTTTGTTGTGCGAGGTTTCCAATCGCAGCCGCTTGATCGATCTGATCTTTCACGAGACCACGACCATTGGGGTCCGCACTTACGAGGTGCATCGCCAGACTTTGCATCGTGAAACCGTGCCTGTGGAAACGCCGCTCGGCGCGGTTCGCATGAAGGTATCACGTTTGAATGGCGCGATTCTGAATGCCGCGCCCGAGTACGAAGATTGCCAGCGCATTGCCGTACAGAAAGGCGTTCCGCTGAAGCAGGTTCTGTCTGCCGCGAATTTCCATTTTCAAAAACTGGGTGAATCGCCCAAATAACTTGCCAATGCAAAGGCACGCCATCGCCGAGTTTTGTCAGGGCACGGCTTCAGCCGTGCCGAAGCGAGCCGCTGTGTCAGCGGTTTTAACCGCTGAGGTGAGCGAGGCGATCCATAGCCTCAATCCCGGAGTTCGCGATCGTATATGACCACGACGCCCAAACCGAAGTTCTACCTGACCACGCCTATCTACTACGTGAACGCGCGCCCGCACCTCGGCCACACCTACACAACCGTTGTGGCTGACACCATCGCGCGCTATAAGCGCATGTGCGGTTATGATGTCGTGTTCCTCACTGGCACCGACGAGCATGGCCAGAAGGTCGAGCGCGCCGCCAAAGCCGCGAGCATGTCGCCGCTCGAATTCGCCGATCGCATTTCCGCCGAATACCGCGCGCTGTGGCGCGAGCTCGGCCTGCCCTTCGACCGTTTTATTCGCACCACCGAGCCGCGCCACGAACGCGCCGTGCAGATGCTCTGCCGCAAAGCCCAGGACCGCGGCTACATCTATAAAGGCAGCTACGAGGGCCAGTATTGCGTCTTCGACGAGATGTACGTCGATGAGCCGCTCCCCGGGAATCTTTGTCCCGAGTGCAAGCGTCCCACCGAGCGTGTCCGCGAAGAAAACTATTTTTTCAAGCTCTCCGCGTTCCAGGATCGCCTGCTCGAGCTGTACGAAAAGCAGCCGCATTTCATTCAGCCCGACACGCGCCGCAACGAAGTCCTCGCTTTCGTCCGTGGAGGCCTTCGCGACCTTTCCATCAGTCGCACGTCCTTCAAGTGGGGTATTCCGTTTCCGGCTGACGACAAGCATATTTTCTACGTTTGGTACGATGCTCTCACCAGCTACATGACCGGCGTCGGCTACGCAGACGACGAATTGCAATTCGAGCGTTACTGGCCCGCCGATCTCCATCTTGTCGGCAAGGAGATTCTGCGTTTCCATGCCGTTTACTGGCCGGCGTTTCTAATGGCCGCGGAAGAGCCTTTGCCGAAGCAGATCTTCGCGCATGGTTGGTGGCTTTTTGCCGACGAAAAAATGTCCAAGTCGCGCGGCAACATGCAATATCCGCAGCCCATTGCGCGCGTACTCGGCGTTGACGCCCTGCGTTATTTCTTGCTGCGCGAAATGGTCTTTGGCCAGGACGGAAATTTCAGTCGCGACTCGCTCCTCACGCGCTACAACGCGGATTTGGCCAATGGTCTCGGCAATCTCACCAGCCGCACTCTCACCATGATCCAGACGTACCTCGGCGGTCGCGTCCCCGCGCGCAATGCAAACGAAGAGAACGATCGCGACAGGGAAGTCGCCGCTCTCAAGGAAACAGTCTGCGAGGAAGTTTCCGGCTATTATGACGCGTACGAGTTTTCGCGCGTCCTCGATTCCACGTGGGGTCTCATCGCTGAAGTCGACAAATACCTCGTCGAATTCCAGCCTTGGGTCCTCGTCAAAGAAAGATCGAAGTGGGGGCGTCTCGAGACGGTTCTGTACACGGCTTACGACGTCCTTTGCACCGTCACCCGTCTCGCTCATCCCGTTCTCCCTCACGCGACGCAGAAAATTTGGGAACAGCTCGGGTATGCCACGCAGCTCGAAGCGCAATCTCTGGCGCCCGGCTGGTGGAAAGAACAAAGGCTCGCGTCTCAAGTGGGTGCTCCCGAGGCCGTGTTTCCCCGTGTCGACAAAAAAGAAGCTTTTGAAAGGATCGAAGCCATGGAAGATGAAATTCGCAATCCCGCGGCGGCAAAGGCAGCCGCTGCGGCGGGCGCCAGTACGAATTCATCGGCAACGTCACCGGCTGCGCCCGCGCCGCCAACATCGTCCAAAATCGGCATCGAGGATTTCGCCAAAGTCGAAATGCGCGTCGGCGTCATCAAATCCGCCGAACGCGTTGCTGGCGCGGACAAATTGCTCAAGCTCCTCGTCGATATCGGCGAGGAAGTCCGCCAAGTAGTTGCAGGAATCGCCATGGCCTATACGCCGGAGGAAGTCATCGGCAAAAAAGTCGTCGTGGTCGCGAATCTCGCTCCTCGCAAACTGCGCGGCGTCGAGTCCAACGGCATGATTGTCGCCGCGTCTGTCGGCCCGGACGGCAAGCCCGTTTTGTGCACCTTCACCGAAGACGTTCCCCCCGGCGCCCGCCTCAAATAAAAAGTGATTGTCATCCCGAACCCAGCCCGCTGCCGTTGCGGGATGGCGGTGAGGGATCTGCTTTTGTTTTGAGAAACTCGCCTGCGTTAATACAATGCTGTTTCAGGCCGTCAGCATTGCATTTGAACTCTGCTGCTTCCGGTTGGAGCATAAGGAAAGCTCTTGCAAATCATCGACTCCCACGCCCATCTCGAATTTCCTCAGTTCGATTCCGACCCCGACGCCATGCTCTCAGTCTGTGCGTTTTTTCGCGTACTATCCGCGCGAAAGGTGCGAGGATAGTGCTTCGCGCGTTCTTGTCAGGGCACGGCTTCAGCCGTGCCGTTAGTGCGTCAAAGGGAGAGCGGCTTTAGCCGCTGAGGGCATCTTCGAGTTTGCAACGGCACATTGACGCAAAGGGATAGTAATTTTGGAGATCATCGACTCTCACGCCCATCTCGAATTTCCGCAATTCGACACCGACCGCGACGCCATGCTCGCCCGCGCCCGCGACGCCGGCATCCAGAACATCTTGGCCATTGGCAGTGGCACCGCCTCCGATCGTCTCGATGCCGCTATCCCCTTCGCTGAAAAACACGATTGGATCTACGCCACCGTCGGCGTCCATCCGCACGAATCGAAACTTGCCACCGAGGAATGGTTCACCGAACTCTCGCGCCTGGCGAAACATCCCCGCGTCCTCGCCTGGGGTGAAATCGGCCTCGATTATTTCTACGATCACTCTCCGCGCGACGTGCAACAAAATGTTTTTCGCCGCCAGCTTTCGCTCGCCCGCGAAGCAAACCTCCCTGTCGTCATTCACTGCCGCGACGCTTGGCCCGATTGCCTCCGCATCTTTGACGAAGAGAACTGGCGCGCAACGAATCTCGGCGGCATTTTTCACTGCTTCACCGGCTCGCTCTCCGACGCCCAACGCGGCTTGGACATGGGCTTCCTGGTTTCGTTCTCCTGCAACGTCACTTATCCTAAAATGTCGCATCTTCTCCAAGTCGCCGCCGCTCTCCCGCTCGACCGTCTCTTGCTCGAAACCGATTCGCCCTTTCTCCCCCCGCAGGCCATCCGCGGCAAACGCAACGAGCCCGCCAACGTCGTTGAGGTAGCGCGGGCCTTGTCGAATGTGAGAAACTTACCCCCGGAAGAGGTTGCGCGGGCCACTGCGGAAAATTTTCGCCGCTTTTTCCGGCTTGTCTAATTCGGAATCGTGCCGCAATCGGCCTGGAGGCTGTCATCGCTGTTCTGACTGTACGCGAGATGTTCGATCTGGTTCGCGATGACCTCGCCTTGGTCGAGCGCGAAATCGCCGTGCAGACCGGCGAAGCCATTCAACCCATCGCGGAGATTGGCGGTTATTTGCGCGAAGGCGGCGGCAAGCGCCTCCGCCCAGCTTTGCTATTGCTCGCTGCGGGAGCCTGCGGTTATCAGGGTTCCGCAGCCGTGTCCCTCGGCGCCGTGGTCGAAATGATCCACAGTGCCACGCTCGTCCACGACGATGTCATTGACGGCGCCAACACCCGCCGCGGCCGCCCTTCAACCAACGCCCGCTGGGGCAATCACATGAGCGTTCTCGCCGGCGACTGGCTCTACATGCAATCCTTCAAAATCGCTCTTCAGGAACGCAATTTCGTTGTCCTCGATATTCTCATCGGCCTCACGCAAAACATGGTCGAAGGCGAACTGCTCCAGCTCACTTGCCTCAATCGCATCGATCTCACCGAGTCCGAAGCCGCTGACCTTTCCTATCGCAAGACCGCCTGCCTTTTCAGCGGCTGCGCCGAGCTCGGCGCGGTCCTCGCTGATGTTGGCGATTCCACGCGTCGCGCCCTTGCCGATTATGGCTTGCAGGCAGGCCTCGCCTTTCAGCTTGTCGACGATTTGCTGGATTTCACCGCTTCATCGGAAAAATTAGGCAAGCCTGTCCTCAGCGACTTGAAAGAAGGAAAAGTCACTCTGCCGCTGATCTTCGCGCTGCAAAATAGCGCGCAAAATGCTGCTCTACAAGCGGCCGCGGGACAAAGCGCTTCGCCGCAGGATGGCCACGATGGTCATGGCAGCTACGCCACCGGCCGCGAACTCGTCGCAACTGTTCTTCGCGAAAAATGTTTTGATTCCGTCCGTCCTGACCAAATCACCGCGCTCGTTCGCGATTCCGGCGCGCTCGAACATTCCCGCCGCCTCGCCGTCGAATACGCTACCCGCGCGAAGGATAGCCTCAGCGTTTTGCCTGACTCCGAATTTCGCCGCGCCCTCCTCGCCGTCCCCGATTTCATCCTCGACCGCGAAAGCTGACCGCGCCTTTTGCGGTCATCCCGAGCGTAGCGAGGGATCTGCTGTTGTTTTTGCTGTCATCCTGCTTGCACTGAACGCTTTGCGTGAAGTGAGGAGCGCATCTCGCGACGAAGGATCTGTTTTTTTTGACTTTTCGGTTGCCCCATGCTCGCATTTTGAGCGTGGTGCCTTTGCCTTCGTAGGGGCGGGGCTTGGCCCGCCCGAGCGACTCTCCGAGTCGCGTGTCTTTGGACTTACGCTGTCATCCCGCCTGCCCTGAGACACGAAGGGGACCAGCCGTCTGGCCGCGGCAAGCGGCCGTCCGGAAAATGTCGCGGATGGCGGTGAGGGACCTGCTTTTTTGGAGTGCGGCGGCTCGACGCCGTTTTGCCTTTGATTTTTGCCGTGTAGCGCAGAGCTTCGTGCCATCCGAAGTTCTGCGGCTTTTCTCTCCCGCTCTTCGGAGTCAAACCCTAAAAATGAAACCGATACCGAAACTCCGCATAAATTTCCCGCGGATCATTCCAATGAAATCCGCCAAACGTCAGACTGTTATCCAGTTGCACGCGCCGGTTCGCCACATTCAGCGCGTTCACCGAAACGCTGTATTTTTCCTTGAAGTCTTTCCCGAGAGAAAGGTCAAACGTCGTGTGGCCGGGCAAATAGGGCCCAGGGTATTGCGCGTTGGGCATCCCATACAACCCGTTCGTGAACCCTGAGCCGTAGTACACATTCGTCGCGGCATAGGTTTGCCACGGAAGGCTTGCATTGAACCCCAGGTTCAACGTGTTTCTCTGATCATGATCCACCGGCGAGTATCCCGGCGGTATATCGAGTCCGCATGCCGGCGTCACGGGGCTGGGACAGATCAAGCCTCCCGTGATCGGCGCGGTTGCCTGCGCAATTTGATTCGAATAGGCAAGATGAAACTGCCCGCGATTCCACAGGCGGGGCGACCGCAGCGTCAGCTCCCAGCCTTGGATCAACGCCGCATCCCACGTGATCGGCCAGAAGAGATTCGATTCTCCGATATTGTTGTGATCCAGCCAATTCGTCGCCCTTGTTTCGAAATTATCGGCATCCAAAGTCCAGCCGCGATAGGGAATCGTCACTCCAACCTGGAATTCCTTGTCCCTCTCGCCGTGCAGTGGAGCGAATGTAAAATCTTGGCTGCTTGCCAAACCCAGCAGCGCGCCTGTCGCCGTCACTAGCGGCGGCGCTTGATAGTAGTAACCGTAGAATCCTCGAAACACCCAATCGAGCTTCGGTACTTTCAGCGTCGCTCCAAACCGCGGATCCGTTGCGCTCTCCGAGATCGAAGCATCGAAATTCGTTTGCCTCAGCCCCGCGATGAATGTGAACCACTGGTTCACTTTGATCTTGTCGTCGATAAATTCCGCCGCCAGCCCTCCTGTCACGCCAATCGATGAAGCCGGAAAGTTTTCGTTCCCATCCGTGAATTGATTATCGAAGTAGTTGTGCTGGTGCTGCGCAAATCCGTACACTCCCGCTTGCAGGTCATTTCTCGCGAAGCTTGCATTCAACGTCGCCTGCAACCCTCCATAATTTGCCGCCTGATCTACAGTCGAAATGACCGGATAATCATTCGCCCCGCCCTGATAATCGGCGCTGTTGTAGTGATAAAATGGCGAAACCGTAAGCAGCATATTGGCATTGAATGTGTGAACCCACGAAAACACAACGTACCCGTCCGGCTCCCGCTCGCCGTCGCGCAGCCCATAACTGGGAGATTCCCCCGCCGTTTCCAGAATCTGATTTCCGTTTGAATTTGGATCTGGATCAATCGGAATCTGGTAATAATCCTGCCGCAACGAAGCAACCAGCCGAAATTGGTTCTTCGGATCGACATTGAAGATGAGGGAAGCGAATCCTCCGTAGCCGTTTTCCGCATCGTGAAAAACTTGCGGGATCGGCGTCTCCAGCCCGTAATCGCTTCGATTCCCGTTCAAGCTCGCATAGTACGCGAACCGCTCCGTGTGCCCTCCGCAGCCGATTTGGTCGTTCGTTTGATCGAAGCCCCCGAAGCTCGCAACCAGATCGCAATCGTTATCAAATTCGAAGCCGGTTCGCGGTGCGATGTTGAAAACTCCGTACGTCCGGTCGCCATAATTCGCGTCGTAGCTTCCGCGCATCACCTCAAGGTAGTCAATGTCCTTCGGATCGATCTGCGGCCCCAGATTCGTCGCGATGTTCGTGTTGGGGATGGGGACGCCGTCAATCAGCCAATCGACCTGATGGCCTCCTCGCATGTGCAGCATGTCGTGCGTCACATAGGCGCCCGGCACGTAATCTGTAATCATCTGCAAGCTGTTAGTACGGTCCGCTCCGGGAGTTTCTTGGATGTCTTCGCGGCTCACCATCGTTGTCGGAGTCACCGTTTCGGTGTTCGCCGGTTGCGCCGAGCTGGAAACCACTACTTTCTGATTCAGCGTGGAAATCTCCAGGGGCAAGTGCAGCACCGGTGCGGAGTCGGAAACCACGGTGATCTTCTGCTCCAGCGTGTTGAATCCCTTCTGGCTCGCTGTGATCACGTAATCGCCCACCGGCACCGCCACGATCCGGAATTCTCCATTTGCATTCGTCGTCGTCGTCCGCGACCAATCCGAATTTGCTGATTTCAACACCACAATCGCGCCCGCAATTGGCCGGTGATCCGGATCATGGACAATTCCTTGTACCGTCCCAAAAATTGTCCCGAACGCAAACCCTGCGTATAGGAAGACGACAAGAGCGAATAAAATACAGCGAAGCACTCGCATTTCGAATCTCCTCGTTCTCGATTTTTTGTCAGGGTCTGCGGCTTTTCCTTTGCAGCGCCGCCCTTCCGGCGCAGTTTTTGCGCTCCGGTCGTTTCTGCGGAGCTGACATTTTGCTCTGCTCTGAGCTTGTCTTTGGCGTCTCGGATGGTTCTGCGGCACGAGGCCCGTTGTCCGGACTTCCGAGGCCGGAGAATCTGAGAATCTGCCCGTGCTGCTCGCTTTGAGTGGCGCGGGCTTTCGCCTGCGTTTTTTAGCGTCTTCGCCGCGCAGCGCAGAGGCTTGTCTACCCCGCGCTCCGGTGGCGCACAGACACTTCGCGGCTTTTCTTGGGATTTAAGGCCGGGGAGGTTGGAACAGAGGAACGGAAAATCCTGCAAAATCCGAAACAGCAACGATTGTCGAGGCCGCTCGCGCCGCGTTGAGTCCTGGCAACTGTAAGCCAGCGCTCAGTTGAAACGGAGGCAGCGGTGCCGCCAAGCCATAATCCGGCGTCGCCTGCGAATTGCATCCCATCGTGCAACTCATCGCGCCCGAAGCGGAGTGCTGGCAATCCTTCGCCATCGCGTGATGCCCGCGGCAGCACGCCATCGCGCATTCCTGCGGCGCGCACGCGTACGCCCGCGCCACCAGCGCCAGCGGCACCGCCAGCAGCGCAATAATCAGGCTCGCAGCTTTTATCCGTCGCATCATTTTCGTGCACATACTACCACGCCCGCGCGCACTTCGCTCAACCGTCTTTGGAATACGCCCCATCGTGAGGCATTCGCCGCGCCGCCTTTTTGGAGTGCGGCGTCCGGCGGCTATGCCCGCCGCGTTGCCGACACCGTCCAAATCCACGTCAACACAATTGTCGCTGCCTCTTCGTAGGGGCGACCCTTGGGTCGCGCGTCGCGACTCCCCGAGTCGCGCCGCCTTTTTTGGAGTGCGGCGGCTCGACGCCGCTTTGCCTTCATTTCTGCACGTGCAGGACAAAGCCTCGCTTTTCAGATTCTGCGCCTTTCGCTTTTTTCGCTTTGCGGTTGTAGCGCAGAGCTTCGTGCCTTTCGAAGTTCTGCGGCTTTCTCTTCGTAGGGGTGCCGTTTCCTGCGCCCGTCACGACTTCCCGAGTCGCACTCGGCCATTGCCGCCTGTCCAGGCCCCGCGGCCAATAATTTTCCATTTTTTCCTTGCGCTTGCCATGCGACTTCCACTACATTTAGCCAACTTATTGTGGGCCGCGGTCGAGCCAGCCTATATGTTGGCTTCCCGTTGCCAAAGGAGTGGCGACCGTTTGACGAGCATCCTGGCGATTGCCAACCAGAAGGGCGGCGTGGGGAAAACTACCACTGCCATCAATCTCGCAGCCGCACTCGCGTTGCGAAAAAAACGAACCCTCCTCATTGATCTCGATCCGCAGTCGAACGCATCCATCGCTTTTCTCGATGCCGCTGACATTCAGCTTTCCATGTTTGATATTTTCAGCGACCGCGCGCCGGAAATGGCCAAAGTCATCCGCGCCACTAAGGATCCGAATCTTTTTCTCGCCCCCGCAAAGCTTTCTTTAGCCCGCCTCGAGCAGCAGCTTGCCGGCGCATTCGACGCGCCCTATAAATTGAAAGACGCGCTCGCGCCGGTCCTGAAGGACTTCGACTACATCGTCATGGACACGCCTCCCGCGCTCGGCATTCTCACCGTGAACGCGCTCGTCGCCGCCACGCATTTGCTCGTGCCCATTCAGGCCGCCTATTTCGCCATCGAAGGCACCGACGATTTGCTCGAAACCTACGCGCGCATTCGCTCGCGCCCGAATCCTGCTCTGAAAGTTCTCGGCGTGGTCATCACCCTTTTCGATCGCCGCACGAATATCTCGCGCGATACGCACGAGCAAATTCGCGCCGTCTTCGGCGAAGCACTTTTCAAAACGCGCATCAGCAAGAACGTCCGTCTCGAGGAAAGCCCAGCCTACAAAGAAACGATTTTCACTTTCGCGCCCAAGTCCCCCGGCGCCGAGGAATACAAGAAGCTTTCTATGGAGGTCATTCAACGTGTCGAAGCGGATCGGGTTGCCCGTCACTCTCAAGATGCGGCATGACGCGCATTATGTCGAAACTCTGACCAGTTTCAGCGGCGCCTCTGTCGGCCGCATGATTCCTATCTCCAAGATTCATCCCAATCCCGAGCAGCCCCGCAAAACTTTCGGCGATTTGAGCGAATTGACCCAATCCATCAAGGAAAAGGGCGTCCTCGAGCCTCTTCTCGTTCGCTACATGCCTCGCGAAGACGCCTATTACATTATCTCCGGCGAGCGCCGCTATCACGCCTCGCAAGCCGCGGGGCTCTCTGAATTGCCCTGCATCGAAAAAATCGCCGACGACGCCGAGACCCTCGAGCTCGCGCTCATCGAAAATCTCCAGCGCAAGGACCTCACCGCCTTCGAAGAAGCCGACGGCCTTCACCGCCTCGCCGAGCAATTCGATTACACCCACGACGATATCGCCAAGAAAATCGGCCGCGCGCGCTCTTCCGTCACCGAAACTCTGTCCATTCGTGCCATTCCCACGTCCATCCGCAAGACTTGCGTCGAGAAGGGCGTCGTTTCCAAATCTCTTCTTCTCCAGGTCGCTCGCCAGCCCAACGAAAAAAAGATGCATGACATGGTCATGCAAATCGCTCAAAGCGGCCTCACCCGCGACGAAGCTCGCCGTGTCCGCCAGAAAGAAAACGAAAAGGATTCGCGTCCACGCCCCTTCGTCTTCGATTATCATTCACCGGATTCGGCCTACCATCTCCGCATCCAGTTCCGTCGCAGCCAAATCTCTCGCGACGAGCTGGCCAGCGCCTTGCGCGAAGTTCTCGCCGAACTCCAGCGCAACCCCATGTCCGCCTCCTCCGCCGCCTAGCTTCTTATTGTGTAGCTCACGTCCCGTTGCGGCATTCTGGCCGCAACTGACGTGAGGCTTGTTGCTCAGCCTGCGCGTCGTGGCCTTTTCGGGTGCGGGTGGCCCATCCTTTGCCGTTTTCGCAAAGGGTGGGGGTTCGGCCTAGCGTGGCGTTTGTGGCACAGGCTCTCAGCCTGTGCATCGTGGCTTTTTCGGGTGCCCCATGCTCGCCTTTTGAGCGTGGGGCTTTTCGCCTTTTACATTGTCATCCCGCCTGCCCTGAGCGTATTCGCGAAGAGAACCCAGCCGCACGGCCGCAGCCAGCACATCAGGGTTTGCCGCTCGCTGTTGGCTGCGCGGCGACCTGCTTTTGTTCTTTTGGAGTGCGGCGGCTCGACGCCGCTTTGCCCGCCGCTGTCACACCTCCAGGATATTGCCCCGCGCACTGGCTCCGTTTGTTTACGTTGTCATTCCGAACCCGTTCGCGCCTTTTGCGAACGGTGTGAGGAATCTGCTTTTGCGGGTGCCCCATGCTCGCTTTTTTGAGCGTGGGTGTCTTCGTAGGGGCGGGGCTTGCCCCGCCCGTTCGCGCGTAGCGCGAAGCTGTGTAGCGCAGAGCTTCGCGCCTTCCGCGCAGTTCTGCGGCTTTCCCTCTCTGTTTGAGTGGCGATGGCAGCCCCTCCTCCTCCTCTAACTTTATTTTCGTTGTCATCCCGAACCCAGCCCGCTGCTCTTGCGGGATGGCGGTGAGGGACCTGCTGTTGTTTTTCTGGGGGGTGCGCCTTGCGCGCCAATCAGTTGTGTAGCGCAGAGGTTCACGCCATCTGCGAACCTCTGCGGCCTTCTGCTTCAATTCACATTCGCACTCCAAACCGCGCCGCCATCTCCTGCCGCCCGTGCGCCGTCACTTCCAGCGCCCTGCTGTCCAAATCCTGCACCACCCATTTTCTTTTCAGCGCAACTCCGAGCAACGCTGCTCCCAACGCCCCGCCAACGTGCGGGCGCCGCTCGCTCCAGTCCAAACACGCGAACGCGAAGCGCCGCCGAATCGCCCGCATCGCCTCCACATCAACGCCCAACGCCGCGAGCGCCTTTGCTCCTGCTGCCGTCACGTCATAGGCCCCGCGCCGGCGCGCTCCACGCGCCGCCAGCCAGCCCATCGCCTGCATTCGGTCATGCAGCGCAACGCCGAGTGTCCCTGCTATATGGTCGTAACAAGTCCGCGCGCCGCGCAGGCGGCTTGGCGTCGTCGGCGTAAATTTCGCGCGCCGCCCGCCAGCGCCCGCCACCACACTCAAGCCTTCCAGCGCCCGCGCGACGTTCGGCCCCTCCAGACTGTAATAGCGATGCTTCCCCTGCGCCGCCACGCGCACCAGCCGTTGCATCTTTAACCGCTGCAGATGCACGCTGGCGGTGGACGGGCTCACCTCCGCCACGATGGCCAGCTCCGTGCTCGTGCGCGCGTGTCCATCCATCAGGCAGCAGAGCATACGCGCCCGCGCCGGCTCGCCGATGGCCGCCGCCACTCGCGACACTCCACTGTGCGTATCATCATGGAGATCCGATTCGACATTCATACTTTCATTGTAAACGAAGTGTCCATGCAGGGCAATCGCCTATGCTTTCACTTGTGAAATCACGAGCCGTCGTTAGCCCAAGCGGTCAGCCGGCACGTCGGAGACTCGTAGGGGCGGGGCTTGCCCCGCCCGGCATCGGTGTAGCGCAGACCTTCGAAAGGGCGGGCTGCGATCAGGCAACGGGGCTTGCGCGCAGGGGAGCAGGCGCGAATTATTTAATCTTTTGTGCTCTCGTCTCTTGGGTGTTCCGCGCAAACATGGGCTGAAAAATCCCTGTCGCGCTGCTGCTCGTAGTGACGAAGAATTTCATCGAGCGATTTGCCGGTGGGCGATCCCGAAAGAACGAAGACCCACGCGCATTCGGAGCAAGCCCATCCCCCAAACCCCTGTTTTTCGATCCATACCAGTTCGCGGCGCATGGCCTCCCTAGCACACCTCGCGATAAGGTGCTACATTGATTTTTTCGTGCGACGAATCCATTTTTTTCTCGTTGCCGTGGGCGAGCTTCCGCGCCATCGCCGTTTTGAACACACAGCAAAACCGAACCGAATACAATTAAGGTCGGGAAGATTACCGAGAGCGAAGGACTATGTCTGTGTGGTATCTAACGCTGGCAAGAATTGCTATCTCAATCCGAGAGCCTCTTCGAATTGTTGAATGACGCTGTAGCACTCACAAGCGGATTTTTCGAGTTTCCTGCGGTTCACAATCTTCACTGCGCCTCGCACGTATTCTATAATTCCTTTTTTCTGCAGGACGGCCGCCGACAAGCTCACAGTGGGTCGGTCGGTACCCATCATGGTCGCAATGAAATCGTGGGTGATCGGAAGCACTCCGGAATCCACTCGGTCCTGCGTCATCAGCAGCCACCTCGACAGGCGCTGCTCTATATCGTGCAGCCGATTGCACGCCGCGGTCTGTGCGACTTGCATTCCTTGAAGCCCCGTATGCCTGTTCAATATCGCCTGCAATTGCGGAGCCAATCGCAGAATGCGTTCGAGCGCGTTCCCCATCATCCGGAAGCCGTCGCCGGCAATTTGGATGATTTCACGCACGGAACTCCTGCCCAAGACGACCGCCAATCCCGCCCCAACATAGCCCTCGTTACCCACTACGCCCACTTCCACGGTTTGGCCGTCTTTGGTCACTACAACTTGAGAAACCATTCCTCGACTCGGGAAATAGACGAACTTGATCTTTTGTGTGGGCTCATGAAGGCTCAGATGAGACGGCAGGTCGATATACGTTAAGTCAGGACGCATCAACTTGTATTCATTATCGGGCATTGCCAACAGTAATTTGTTTCTTACTGGTTTTCCGTCGGCGCTGGTCCGTTCGACTGCCTGCACGGCTCGAGAGTTTTTCTCACTCATGTCAATCCTGAACGGCGCCAAAGCGCCTTGCATTCATTGCGCGAAACTCAAAGGATTCTGAGATGGAACTGGCCACTCGCCACCCGGAGATTCCAAATGCCATTTGACCAATAGGAGGACCCACAATCTGTACAAAAGAGGACAGCTCTCAAGCTAAGGCACCATGCCCTCGACAGCATTGATCAGCTCCGCGAGTCGGGTTCTCGCCTTGGCATCAATTTTGAAAGTGTCCAATATTGGGCAGCCGCGGCATTGTGGATCGCTCTAGGATAAATCGTTCGAGAAAGTAGCGACTAACGACAACGAGGTGAATTTATGCGTGGATTTGCATTTTTGGTGATAGCTGCTGTTGCTGGACTCTGCTTCACGGCAACCGCCCCTAAGGCAGAGGCTCAGGTCAGCGTCAGCATCGGAGTCGCTCCTGACTGCCCGTACGGCTACTATGACGTTGCTCCTTACGATTGTGCTCCTTACGGTTACTACGGCCCGGAATGGTTTACGAGTGGTGTCTTCATTGGTGCAGGCCCGTGGTTTCATGGTTCCAGCGATTTCCACGGCCGCGTGAATAACCGCTTCGATCCAAACCACGGCTATAGCGGTCCCAAGCCAGAGCGTGGCGAGAAAGCTGAGCCGTCAAAGCGTCTCGATAAGGTTTCCCATTTCAAAGGGAATGAAACGCGTGATGGGCGCGGCCATACAACGGGCGGCAAACACTAAGAACAGCCCAAGCAAATGGTCTAATAATTGTGGAAGGATGTTTCCGAGTGGTAGTTTGTCGGCCACTCGGAAACTGACCCACGGCCATCCTTTGTTTTTGTTTGCTCGCGCGACGTGGCTACGATCGGTTCTTGTGTCCCGCTTCCGCCGCCTGACGAATTACCATTCGCCAAGAATGAGTCGTTTCGGAGCCCGGACAATCTGAGGACGAAACAGATGCAGCCCCGGCGAAGAATTTCATCCGCAGCGGCGAAAACCGTCGGCTGCACTTAAGGAGTTTCCGGCTATGCATTACTATGGTGGAATGCACGTGTATTGGTGGGTTTTCTGGGTCTTCCTCTGGATATTGTTTTTTTCCTTCATGATGCCGGTGAGACGGACCACCTACCGGCAAATGCAATCGCCTCTGCAACTCCTGCAAGGGAGATATGCTGCGGGGGAGATCACCAGCGAGGAATACGAAGAACGGCGAACCAAGCTCCTGCGGGACGCCAGTATGAGATAGTGTCTGGCATTTCTCAGCTTGGCCCCTTGTGCCGGGTGCCCCCTCTCGCTGGCGGATCAGGAATTGTGTTGGCAGCGAAAAGGATTCTTTTTGCAGAGCAACCTCGCGGAATCCTAACGGGAAAAAACTTAGCTTGCATCCCCGGCACAAAAATTCTAATCGGTACAATCAGCACAAGCCCCGTAACCGCAACTCACTGAAAACACATGCAATACGATTTTCTAATCGGGACTGAAATCGCGTTTTTTGCCGCTGCGTTTTCCCGCTTCTTCGTCCAACCCACTAAACAGGGTTGAATTCGCATCGCCGTCCATCGCACACTAACTCAATGAGTTCAACATATGACGTCATCTGCATCGGAGCCGGCCCAACCGGCCTGGCCTGCGCCATCGAAGCGAAGCGTGCTGGGCTGCGTCCACTCGTGATCGACAAGGGCTGCCTTTGTAACTCGCTCTACCACTATCCAACCAACATGAGCTTTTTCACCACTCCCGAACGCATGGAAATCGGCGATCTCCCCATGACCACCGTCGGCGGCAAGCCCACTCGCTCCGAAGCCCTCAAATACTACCGCCGCGCCGTCGAGCATTACGCTATCGAAGTGATCCAATACCAAAGAGTTGAGAAAGTCTCCGGCCACGACGGCGCATTCATCGTCGCCACGCGAGAAGCAAATCCCGCGCAAAGCCACAGCGGCGCTGCGCACGAATACCGCGCTCGCAAACTCATTCTCGCCACCGGCTACTATGATCTGCCCAATTTTCTCAGCGTCCCTGGCGAAGATCTGCCCCACGTCTCGCACTATTTCACCGACCCGCATCCCTACTGGAACGAAGACGTGGTCGTCATCGGCGCAAAGAATTCTGCCGCCGAAGCCGCCCTCGATCTTTTTCGCGGCGACGCGCGTGTCACCCTGATTCATCGTGGCACCGAACTCGGCCGCACTTTGAAATACTGGGTCCGCCCGGACATCGAGAACCGCATCAAGGCCGGCGAAATTCAGGCGCGCTTCAACACCAAAGTCGTGCGCTTCGAGCCGGGCAAAGTGATCGTCCAAAACGGGCAGAACGGAAACAGCCCCGAGGAGTTGCCCGCGTTCCACGCCTTCGCCATGACCGGCTATCACCCCGATTTTTCGTTCCTCGAAAGCGTCGGCATCCGTCTCGACCCGAAAAGCCGCAAGCCGGAGGTCAATCCGCGAACGCTCGAAAGCAACGTGCCCGGCATTTACGTCGCGGGAGTTCTGGTCGGCGGAATTTACACCGGCGAAATCTTCATCGAAAACGGACGCTACCATGGCCGCGAAATCATCGCCGCGATGACCGGTCACGAAGGGCCAAAGGAGCCCGCGCCGGTCTCCCCGCCAGGGGAATGAAAAATGCCGCCCCTCCCGGGGAATAAAACAGTGACAAGTGGCGAGTGCCCAGTGACGAGCAAGTATCTTTGACTCGGTACGCTCCTTTCGCGCGGCATTTAGCCTTCCAAAATGATCCGCGCGAAGTATTCTCCTTTTGCTGCTCACTGTTCACTGACTACTGACCACTTCCTCTTTGCGCCGCCTTGTGCCTGCCGTAGGCGGGCGCAAACCGCTCTTTGCCTTTCACGAACCACGAGTCACGAATCACGGTTCACGCCTTTCTCGTCACTCGTCACTTGTCACTCGTCACTGCTCTTTGCTAAAGTGTTTCCATATGGCCGACGTCATCACAGAGTTCTTCCGCACCTTCCGTATTTTCTACAAGGGCTTCAAGGTCACCTTCATCACTATGTTCAAGAAGCCCACCACGGAAAATTATCCCGCCGAGCCGGTTCACTTTCAGGCGCGCTATCGCGGAATCCACGTTCTGCAACGCGACGAAAATGGCTTGGAGAAATGTGTGGCGTGCTTTTTGTGCGCCGCCGCGTGTCCCGCGCAGTGCATTTACATCGAGGCGGCGGAGAACACCGCGGAGAACCGTATCTCCGACGCGGACCGCTACGCCAAGGTTTACAACATCGATTATTCCCGGTGCATTTTCTGCGGCTACTGCGTGGAGGCTTGCCCCACCGACGCCATCACGCACGGTCACGGTTTCGAGCTCGCGCCTTACGACATCAACGCCATGATTTACCGCAAGGAACAGCTCCTCGAGCCCTGGCCGCCCACCAAAGTCAACGTCCGCACCTCCTCCGGCGTCGCCGACATCCACCAAGCCTTCCGCTAAAACTTCGCCCCCGAAGGGCCGCCATCCACCTGTAGGGTATGAAACCTATGTCCCGGTTCTAGCCGTTCATCCACAATCATCACGGTTCGCCAGCACCCTCAGATGCCCGCTCGCATTCTCATCGCCGACGACTCCGATCAAATGCGCTCCGCCATCACCTTCCTCCTTCGCGGCCTGGGCTGCGAAGTCTGCGCCGCTCTCGCCGACGGCGATGCGGTCGTCCAAAAAGCCGTCGAACTCAAGCCCGACCTGCTCATCCTCGACATCGCCATGCCCAAGCGCGACGGATGGAGCGCCGGACGCGAGCTTCTCGCATCCCTCCCTCACACCCCCATCCTGCTCTATACCTTCTTGCCCGCCGCTTACCTTGCACACGAGGCCAAGCAGCAGGGCTTTCTCGGCGTGATTGACAAAAACAACACCACCGCGCTCATCGCCGCCATCCGCGACGCACTCGAAACTCACCCCGCCTCCGAAACTCCCGCCGTCTGAACTTCCGCTTGCCGCGCCCACGCGCGGCCTTTTACGCCGTCATCCCGAACCCGGCGCGCGGGGCCGCAGCAAGCGGCCAGCATGGAAATGTCGCGCGATGGCGTGAGGCTTGCCCGCCGCAGGAGGGGACCTGCTTCTGCTGTTGTCTTCGTGTTTTGCCGTTTGGTTTTATGCTGTCATCCTGAGCGAAGCGCATTTCGCGGAGTCGAAGTCCGCCGTTTGGACTCCGGTGCAGTTCGCCGGAGGATCTCGCCTCGACGCCTTTAGTTTTCGTAGGGGCGCTGCTTGCTGCGCCCGTGCGACTCCCCCAATCGTCGCCGCCCGCTGGCCTTCGCGCAATCGCTCTGCCCTCGACCACGTCTCCCGAACTCCTAACGCTCCGCGCGCCCTGCTGTCATTCCGAACCCGGTCGCGATGTCTGCGAACGGTGTGAGGAATCTGCTGTTGCAGTTTGGTTTTGTCGCGTGCCCCATCCTGAGCGTTTCGTGCGAAGGGTGGGAAGTGCGTTCGTATTCCCAGCCCGCTCCGCCCCCGATCATGTCATCCCGAACCGGACCGATTTTGGCCGAGTGAGGAATCTGCTGTTACGGTTTTCTTTTGGGCCCGCCGTGCAGTTTCTGTTCGGCCTTTGGAAACCACTCCGCGCCGAGGTCCTCCCAACGAGGATTATCACGTTGGATTAGCCATACCTTCTTTTCGTGACGCCACTTCTTGATTTCCTTCTCGCGCGCAATCGCCATTCGTATGTCGCCGAACAGTTCATAGTGCACTAGCCGAAAAATGCGATACCGCTTTGTGAATCCAGGAAGAAAACCCGAGCGGTGTTGCGCTATGCGGCGTTCCAGGTTGTTTGTCACGCCCGTATACAGGTTTCGTGAACGGCTTGCGAGTACGTACACGTAATAGGTGCGGCTCACGGCGCGATTCTAAGAGGGAAGGGCCAAAGCGAACAGCAGATTCCTCACACGTCCCAACTGCGGCCGGTTCGGAATGACATGATAAAGGCAAGCCGTTCCAAGCAACCCACGTTCGCTCCGCCCTACCTATGTCCCGCCCTAGAAAGGGAACCCAACGCGCCGCAACTCGCTCCGCCGTCCCCGCTGTCATCCCGAACCCAGCGCGCGCCGTTTGTGCGATGGTGTGAGGGATCTGCTGTTGCCGTTGTCTTTGCTTTTCGTTGTTTGGTTTCACGCTGTCATCCTGAGCGAAGCGAAGGACCCAACGCTACCGCCTCTCGCTCCGCACGCCGCTGTCATTCGGAGCACTGGCCGTCGCACGCCCGACTGTCATCCCGTCCCGCACCGCTCCGCCCTCAACCATGTCATCCCGAACCCGGTCGCGACGCGCGCGACCGGTGTGAGGCCTGCCCGCCGCAGGCAGGGACCTGCTTTCGTTTCGTAGGGGCGAAGCGTTGCTGCGCCCGCGCGATGCAATGCATCGCGTCGCCTTTACGCTGTCATTCTGAGGAGCGTATTTTGCGACGAAGAATCTCGCCTCGCCGTGGCTCTGCGGCTTGTCTCCTGAGTGGCACAGGCTTCAGCCTGTGTGCTTCGCGGCGTGTGTTGTGGCTTCGCTGCTTGCCGCGCCACAACTCGCTCCGTCGTCCCCGCTGTCATCCCGAATCCAGCGCGCGTGGCCGCGGCAAGCGGCCTGTCTGGAGAGTCTCGCGCAATGGCGGTGAGGCCTGGCCGCCGCAGGCAGGGACCTGCTGTTGGCGTTGCCGCTGCCTTTGGTCTGCTGTTCGCTGTCATCCCGTGCGCGAACCGTTCCTGTTCTCGGCTAACTCGCTCCGCCCTCCTCCATGTCATCCCGAACCCATCCGCGCACCGCGCGGATGGTGTGAGGGATCTGCTTTTCATCAAGCACTGAACGGAGACAACATCGTTTTGCTCGTGCCCAGTTCGTTGTACCATTCCGCCATGCCCGACTTTCAAACGTCCGGCGAGTCCATGGGATTCCGGAGACCGTACCAAGAGCGGATTGCAGTGGCACTGCTGGGTCGACGAACGTATGACCAGGTGCAAGGCGTATGTACGTCAGCCGCAGGAAGCACTTACCACGAGAGAACGAAACGAAAGTCCTGTTGCTATCGCGTCGACGGTGTTGCCTCTGTTTCTTCATAAATCAAATTAAGAAAGAGCGCAAAGGACAAATCGCGCACCTAAACCACAACTCAAGTGATCCCAGATTCGAGAACCTCGTGTATCTCTGTCTTGAACATCACAGCGAATATGACGGTAAAACCAGCCAATCGAAGAACTACACGCCGGACGAGATTCGGCAATACCGAAACAGACTGTACGAAATTTACAATCCCGATGGCAAATGGCGAGTACAGACCGACAGTCCAGAAAGCCCGCAAGCGAATGGGCAAAGGAGCGAAGGACCATCTGACTATGAAATCGTGAGAGATGCCCACAAAGAACTAGCGTTCACCAGGGAGCCATGGCGGTTTCCACTTTGGCTGGTAGCCAACCAGAGCGACCTATTCGCGTACAAAGCGGGCAATCGCGCTGATGGTATATGTCTTATTGAACGCGTCAATCTGCCCGACGGCAGGATAGTCATCGCGTGCATTCAGCCGATCTCGAATCCAGGCAACAGCATCACAAACTGCGTCGAGGAATTGTGCTTTCAGGTTTGCGAGCGTTTTCTTATCCCTGCAAACCGATTGGTTTGGCTCGAAAACTACGAGGAGTTCGACCCGGAGGAATGGAATATCGTAACTTTCAAACGCGTTCCCCCGAAGGGGCCATTCGAGGAGCCAGCGTGGACACAAGTAACGTCGCAGCTTTGGCATGAACTTAGATTGAGGCCAAAAAAACGCCTGACGATAAAGCACGGGCACTATTGCTCCAAGTTGACCAAACTGTTTCCATGGCCGCCCGACGACCTCTGGGTGGGCTAGCCATGACGACTGCGCATCGAGCACGTCGGGCAAGGTGGAATTGGACTCGTAACCATGTTTTCCTTGACTTATAGCTAACTCTCTGGTATACAAGTGTTTCTCGGCTGGAGGGCCAGCCACACAATTGGGAAGAGAAGTGCAAGGCCGCCATCGGGCGGCCTTTTTGCGTTTATGGAGGTTTTCAGCCGCCTCAAATCTTTCCAATCGAAGGAGATACACCAGTCATGCCTCAAGACCAGCCCGTCCAGATCGTCGTCACCCCCGAACTCGCCGAAGTCCTCGCCAGCCGCCGTCAGGCTCGCAATGCCCAACTAACCGCCGCCGGCCAGCCGCCTGTGCAAGACGAATCCCCATTCATATCCTCCGCCGACCTCGAAAAAGAAAACGCCCGCGCCGCCCAGAAACCCCGCCGCACTCGCATCACCCCTGCCGCCAAAGCCAAAATCGACGCCCGCTGCAAATCCATTCCCGGCTTCGAACGCCACAGCCGCAAATGCTGCATTTGCCGCCATCCCCACGTTGACGCTATCGAGGAGATCTATCTCAATTGGTACAGCGGCCGCGATATATGCGCCTTTTTCCATTTGAACGATCCCGACATCGTTTACCGCCATGGGCACGCCGCCGGCCTCGACGTCCTCCGCCGTCAAAACGTCCGCGCTGTTATCGAACGCTTCATCGAGCAATGGCCTCGCATCAAAGTCAGCTCCTCAACAATCATTCGTTCTATCCGTGCTCTTTCTTGTCTCGACGACAAAGGCCATTGGGCCGACCTGCCCTCTACTCACATTCTCCTGTCCGGCCAACCGCTGCCTGCCGAGGCGGCAACTTCACCAACCGCTGTTCCCGTCCTGGGCTCCGCCACAATCTCTTCGCACCCTCCCAAGCCGATTGGGCGCGCGGCAAAAGACCCATCTCCACCCGTTCGTCACTCGCCACGTGCCACTGCGCGCTAGGGTCGGCGGCGTTCTAATCGAGTAAATCGGGGGAATTAAAATTCCATGCAAGTCACTGAAAAAAAAGGGAGGCAGGCATTTCTAATTGAGTATTTCTGCAATTTTCCGCAGTTTACCGCGATTAGAAGAACGCCGAAAAGCGGTCAGCTAGCCGTTAGCCACTCAGCGCTAGCCTTTGCCTTTTTTCTTTCGTGCTTCTTCGATGGGGGCGGCGGGTTCGGTCATGCGGTAGGGGTCGAGAATCTCTTTCATCAATTTGGGGTCCAGCAGCTTGCGTTCCAGCGCAATTTCCGTGACCGTCTTTCCCGTTTTGACACTCTCCTTCGCGATCTCCGCCGCCGCCGCATAACCGATGTACGGATTGAGCGCCGCCGCTATCGAGATGGTCGCATTTGCATAATGCCGACAGCGTTCCTCGTTCGCCTTAATCCCGTCGACGCACTTCGTGGCCAGCACGCGCACCGTATTTGTGAGGATTCGCGCGGAGTGCAGAACATTCCACGCCATGGCGGGCATCATGACGTTCAGCTCCAACTGTCCAGCCTGTACGGCCAGCGCCGTGGTCACGTCCGCGCCAACAGCCTGAAATCCCACCATAGCCGTAAGTTCAGCCATCACTGGGTTTATCTTGCCGGGCATGATAGAGGAGCCCGGCTGCAGGGCCGGCAGGAGGATCTCGGCCAGCCCGGTGTTCGGGCCGCTCGAAAGGAGCCGCAAGTCATTGGATATACGAATCAGCTCGAGGGCAAGATTGCGCAGCGACGAAGATGCCGTGGCCATCGCGAGGTTCGATTGCATCGCGTAGCGCATGTCTTCCGTTGCCGTGAGTTTCTGTTCGGATACCTCCGCGAGCTTGGCGGCCACGAGCTTCTGGAACTTAGGATGAGTGTTAACGCCTGTCCCTACGGCGCTGCCGCCCAGCCCGATTTCTCGCAAGAATTCCTGGGCGCCGCGAATGGATTTTGCCGCGCGATTGATCGCGGTCGCGTAGGCGCGGAATTCCTGCCCGAGGCGTATCGGCACAGCATCCATCATGTGCGTGCGGCCCGATTTCAAGATGCCGTCAAACTCTTTTGCTTTGCGCGCGAAGGAAGCTTCCAATTCCGCGCACGAAGCCAGAACGGCGTCGGTGGCGAGGAGCGCTGCGAGCCTCATTGACGTGGGAAAAACGTCGTTCGTTGACTGGCCAAAATTGACGTGGTCGTTGGGATGGCAGACGGCGTAATCGCCGCGTTTGCCTCCCAGGATTTCGATGGCGCGATTTGCAAGGATCTCATTGGCGTTCATGTGGAAAGAAACGCCGGCGCCCGCTTGGTAAACGTCGACGACGAATTGGTCGTCGAACTTGCTGGAAATCACCTCGTCGGCAGCCTGGACGATCGCCCGCGCGATCTCCTTTGGAACGAGCTTGAGTTCGGCGTTGGCAAGAGCGGCAGCTTTTTTTACAAAACCGATCGAGCGTATGAGCAGAGGGTCAGCTCGATAGCCGCTGATTGGATAGTTTTCGACCGCGCGCTGCGTTTGACTTCCGTAGTAAGCCTCGGCCGGCACTTGCTTCTCGCCCAGCGAATCTTTCTCAGTACGTTGATTCATTCAGTCATCTCCGGTAATTGCCGTTTAGTTATCACAAGTGTTTCTCTCGTGATGAGTCGCCATTGCGTGCTTTCGATCATTGCTGAGTGGTCACGGAAGCACCCGAATTATAGTGAGGACTTTCGTATCCACGAACCTGGGAGATGGATTCAATGGGCGCATTTCGCCGCGCTGTACCTTGTGCGGCGAATACCGTGACTCGATGTTTGAAATGCCTTCCGCTTCTAGTCCCGTGCTCGGAATGCCGATGTCTCTCGATTCGCAATGTGAAACCCAGATTTTCTACGGTTTGCCTTTGTATCTCATGGCTGCCTTGGCCACGCTGCACGAAAAGAAGTGCGACAAATACACGGTAACGTAGGCCACTGCTGTGGAGCAAGCGAAGCTTTCCATGAGTAAATCGAATGCTAGTTGAGGTCCATGCCGCGCCGCCGTGCTGGAAATCTGTAGCTTCAGCATTCACTCGCCTCTCCCTCCGCCTGACTCAACTTCGATATTCTCTGAAAATCTACTTCTAATATGTATTAGTGCAGAACCGGAGGAGAAGCGCAGGGGCCAGTGATAGCGCAGCACGAAAAAAGCGGACGGCCAGAAAAAACACGCAGGGATGAATCACATGTCGCGGTTGGTCGTAGGAAAAAAGTGGCGCACCTCGAAGATCGGTAGAGGATGAAGGTAGAAAGCGAAAAGAAAACGAGCTTAGGAATCACTCGTTGCCGGACAGCAGGAATTGAAGTGTGGCAGAAACGGAAGAGCAGGGAAAGAAGAGCAGGGAAAGAAGAGCAGACAACAAAGCGTAGGAAAGAAAAAGAGAACTGCGAACCAAGAAAAGCCATGAGGGGAAATCAATGCGTGGCGGGGACAAGAGCGAAAGATCGATGAATGTCGAAACATTCAGCGGGCGGCCAGCGAACGATCTCCGCAGCGAAGCGGCGGCGCCGAAACGTCAGGCGATGCGTTTCGATTTATCGGCTACGGGAGTCGCGCCACGGCGGAGGGGCGTCGGCGAACCGTCTGCTGCATGGCGCAGGATGGGCATCGCCGGACTTGTTCCAAACGCGGGGGAATCGAGCCCGTCCGCATCACTGTTCGCTGGAAGCAACGGCAATGAGATGCTGTCTGAATCGTCAGAACCGTTGCGCCGGACACGCCGGGGCGTCCGCGGCATCGCAGCTTGGCGGCGTCTATGCACAAGGACCCACTCCGCGACGCGCGCTTGGATGTCGACTTCGATGATCTCGTCCAGCAGTTCGACCATGTGCTTGCGCAGATTTGCACGGTCGTTCAGGCGCGCCAGCTCAAAGGATTCGAGCGAAACCTTCGAGCAGGTCGCGAGGTATTCAAGCATCGGCTTGGTTGTCTTCATCCGGATTGTCTCCAAGTGTGTCAAACGAATTTCCCCGATGCGGGGCCGGGGAACCAAAGGATACAAGCGGATATCTATAAAGTCAATACAGTATTACGTGTATTGATGAGTAATGGCGTTCGCTGTGCCCCATAAGGGGCCGGGGGGCGATCAGTTGCTTCGATCTCTTCGGAGGGGAAAGCCAAGCGGGGTAATTGTGAAACGAATGTTTCTGTTCGTCAAGCGAGAGTGTGTCAACCGTCGCGTTGCCCGATAGCCATAGCTTAGCGTGCTATCACGAACAGTTGTGTAAGTAATGGAACACGCCTTTATTTTGGGCATAGGAGTGAATGAATTTGCGCGGCAAGCACCTCAATAGCGGGATCCGCGGCGGTTTGTGGGAGGACGAGCACTTCCAGCGCATGGGACCAGCGGTCTGGCTGTTCGGCTGGCTGGTGCACCGGCAAACGCGCGAGCGCCACGGCGTGGGATTGGTGCTGGCCGGTTCGCCGCTGACTTACGAAATGATCAGCCAGGACACCGGAATGGCGGTGCGCACGCTGAAGCGCTGGATGGCGCGACTGGGGCGCTGCGGGTACATCCGCGTCAAGCACACCTTATACAAGCGCATGATCATCCAGATCATTAAGGCCAAGAAGTTCGGTCCGCAGCAACTGGAATTTCCACAGCCACAGCCCGGTTTTCCACAGGCTCCTTTTTTTGCTCTCAAATCAAAAGGGCCACTTCTGGCACCTGAGACCGGGTCAAAAGGGCCAATCGTGGCCCCTTCAAGTAAAGAGAGAGAAATTGAATCTGAGAGACAGTACAGCGGCTTGCGCCGCGGCTTTCCTCCGCGAACACACACAGACAGATACGTAAGCGCGAACGCAAACCTTGCAAACAATCCGCCGATGCGCCCTTACCCCGCTCGTTACGGACCCGACCGAAAAGCGCTGCGCGAGATGGAAGTGCGTGCCGAGTTGCGTGTGGGCGCTGGCCCGGAGATTCATCGCGAATGACCGTGTAGAGGTGGCCTGCCTGCCGCTTGTCCGCGGCCTGCACGCCGTGGCATGTGGTGGGCAGGCGGGCTCCACGCCGCCAGCAGTTTTGAGTGGCAAGTCCGTGATGTTGGCAACACAAGCAGCGGCAATTGGCAGTCTGGAATGCGGAGGGGAACATGGCGACGCGAGGAATCTTGAAATGTGAGCTCGGGCATGGCGCAGAGCCGCGGCGCGGCTGGAGGCTGGCGTGGTATGAGCCGCGCCGGCGCGTTGGCGTATTTTTTCCGGCGCCGCTGCACATGTTGGCGCGGGCGATTCGCGAATTGAAATGGCGCTTCGCTGTGGCCTGGCGCGCACCCACGCGTGAGCGCCAAGAAGTTTTCGATTTGCAGCGTGTCCAGCGTGAGGAGCGGAAGCTCGCCTCGGAATTTGCCCGCGGCTATCTCCGCGGCTGGCAGGAGTGCATCGACGCCTGGGCCGAGGCCGTTGAAACCGTTTCGCACCAGGGCTGGCAGCATTGATGCAGCGTCCATGAAGCGCGCAAGGCTTTTCACGGCGAACGCGCGGCTGGCGGCCTGCGATTCGCAACATTCCAGAAACACACAACGAAGTGAGTGCAATCGTCGGAGGAGGGAACGATGAAAGCGCGAGAAATCTTTGAAGTGTGCCACGCGCGGTACAAGGGCCTGCGGGCGTTTCTGGGCGGGCACATGGCGGCGATCGACTTGGAGACGCCCTCGGCGGGATATCAGTGGCGGCCGGACCGCGCGCGCGCCGAAGAATACGTCGCGGATTTCGAGATGATCGCGGAGCGTGCGCTGCGGCGTCCGGAATGGCGGGGGCGGCTGAAGCTTTTCCGGATTTATTTTCTGCGCGGCGTGGAATATCGGCGCGCCATCATCTTGTGCGGCGTCGCGCCCGGTACGTTCGATTATTGGCTCGAAGAAGTTAAAAAAGCGTGCGGCCGCGAATTCGACCGCACCGGCCTGTTTCCGCCCGGCGACTACTTCCGTTCGCGCGAGAGATGCGAGGTGCAAACCACGGAGAAGCAAAGCGATCGCTCGTCGCGGGTTGCCAAATGAAAAGGGCGGCCCGAAGGCCGCCCTTTACTGTCCTACGCACTCAACTTGGTCCCGCTGCTCTGTCAAAACACGACCAATTTAACCGGACGAGCACCATGCAACGCGCGCCACGGACTAGTGGTCGTGGCTATGGCGCCACTTCCAGTATTCGTTCTGCTCATCCTGACTGCGGCTCTTAAAATCAACATGCTGCCGGTGGGTTTGCGTTTCCCATTGCTGATAATAAACGACTTCACCGTGGTTCCACGTATGATAATCGTGATATTCAGGGTCGTAGACGCGGACGCGAGCGGCGCATCCAGCGGTCATCAAAAGGCCGAGAAAAGCAGCACTAACACAGATGGAGCAAAGCGATTGGTAGATCTTGCGCATGTGGTTCGTCATCCTATCCGGGCCGGGCGCCTATTACAGTTGTAGTGTGCCTTGGCGGTCGCGAAAGCGCCATAAGGCTTACACTTGAACTTCCGTAGGGTATAACCCCACTCGATGACCTCGGTTGCGCCTTTTTCCCCGTTTTTTGACGTTTCTTGGCGCTCACTCTCGTTCGAGGCACTTGCTAACGCCAGCAGGCTCCACAGCTTCCAGTACTACGTTTGACTTCCCCCGGCGCTGTAAGTAGACTCGTGTACGTCCAGCAGGGTTCCCGGATAGATTTCCCGGAATGGTACGCAAAGCCTCAGAAAATACGTCAGCAGTGCAGGAGATTCCGCGAAACCTATATGAGAAGAGGCCTACCTCGAAACGCTCGAGTACGGGAAAGCATGAAGCGCCCTGCGGCGCGCGCGGAAAAAACGGCTTCGCGAAGTGGCAAGAGCGCCGCTAAAAGGAACCGTTCCCCGCGCCAAGAAACGAGCTCAAGCAGCGACGTTCGCCGATTCGCCCTCCAGCAAGACAATCACGCCATCTCTCGCTGGCTAGACTCGCCCGGCAGCTCGCGCGCGCTGATGGACTTGGTGCATGACGCCATCATCATACGCAATCCCGCCAGCCGCGTGGAATCTTGGAATGCCAGCGCTGCGCGCCTCTATGGCTGGACCGCCAAAGAAGCGGTAGGAAAAATTAACCACACCCTGCTCGACACCACGTTTCCGAATGGCCTGGAAGCTGCCAACGACGCGCTTTTCCACGGAGGCTATTGGGAAGGTGAGCTACACCACCGGCGCAAGGACGGCACACGAATCGTTGTCGAGAGCCGGCAGTCGCTCCTGCGCGACGCCAGCGGCAAGCCTCTTCTGATTAAGGAAATCAATCGCGATGTCACGCAGCAGCGCCGCCAGCTCAGCTACTTGCGCTTGCTCGGCGAAGTGAGCGCCTGTGTCAATGAAGCGGAGACGGTCGAGGAAGCGTTGCGCAGGTCGCTGGCGTCGATTTGCGTTCAGACCAACTGGTGTGTGGCATGTGCTTGCACAGCAAATCGCGGCAATAACGAAGAAATCCAGGGCGACCGCGTCTGGTTTTTAAGCGATGAAAAGCGCTTCGCTCATTTCCGCGATGCTGTGGACGCCAAGCTGAAGTTCCCGCGAGAGAAAAATGTGGCCGAGCGCGTTTTCCGAAAAAACGGGCCCGTTTGGATTCGCGACATCCACAAGGATCCGTATTTCGCGGCCGTGCTCTCGTCAACAGGCGCCGCGCTGCAATGCGCGTATGGCTTTCCGATTCCCCTGGGGTCGAAGGCCGGCATCGTCATGGTGCTTTTTTCCGATGCACCGATGGAATTGGACGAGGCTTTCTCCGGCACCATGAGCGGCGTGGGGCGGCACTTGGGCCGCCTTTTCGAGCGCTTGGGCGCGGAAAAGACCCAACGCGCCCTTTCGGTTTCCTTGATGCGCGCGCAGGACGACGAGCGCCGCCGCATCGCCCGCGAACTCCACGATAGCACCGGTCAGTATCTTGCAGCGCTGACCCTGGCCATCGATGCCGCGCGCAACCATCGCGACGCTTTGCCTGCGGCCGCAACCCGCAAACTCGAGGAGGCTTCGGAAATCATTAACCGCTGCTCCGCCGAAGTCCGCACGCTTTCGCATCTGCTGCATCCGCCGCTGCTCGAGGAACTAGGCTTAGCTTCGGCGATCAATTGGTACGTGGATGGCTTTGCCGAGCGCAGCGGCATGAAGCTGGATGTGCAAGTTCCCGCGCAGGTAGCGCGTTTGGACCCTTTCGCTGAACTGGCGCTCTTTCGCGCGCTGCAGGAGTGCCTGACCAATATTCACCGGCACTCTGGAAGCAAGACTGCATCCGTAAAGATCGAGGCCGACGATCATCATTTGACCCTCGAAGTGCGCGACCAGGGGAAGGGAATCGAACAAGAGACGCTCGGCGACTGGTTCGGAAACAAGAAGCGCTCCGGCGTGGGCATCAGCGGCATGCGCGAACGAATGAAGGATTTGGGCGGCACACTGGAAATCGAGTCGAGCAGCGCGGGTACCGTCGTGCGTGCAACCATTCCGGCGCGCCAAAGAGCCGCCGCCGCTGTTGCTACCGAAGCCGTCGCGCCCGCCGCCGCGTCAAAGGCAGCAACGTCCCGAGCGAAGGCGATTGGCGTCGCTGCGAAGTAATCCTGGCATCCGCCCCGGAAGCGGAGCGCCCGGTGGCACTTCGTATTTCTCCGGCGAGCAGCACGCCAAGTTCAAGCGCGCCACATCCTGCCTCATCTCCGGCGCATCCCGCAAATGTTTCAGCGTTTCGCGCAGAATGACCGCCGCGACCCTGTCGCGCGGAATCGCCAGCCGGTAATGCATCCATTTTCCTTCGCGCCGCGCCGCAACTACGCCTGCGCGCCGCAAGTAGGCCAGGTGGCGCGAAATTTTCGGCTGGCTCAGGCGCAGGATCTCCACAAAATAGCAAACGCAAACTTCGCGGCCGGCGACCAGGTTCAGCAGCCGTAGCCGCGTCGGATCGGCAAAAGCGCGAAACATGTCGTGAATCGCCATGGTCTTTTGTGAGCCGGTCATGCGCGCATTATACCACAACACATGCGTATTGACATATGTGATGCCACTGTTTACAATACGCTATATATTCGCACATGCGGATATGTAGTTCCAGGGAGGTTCCATGGCCGAGAGCGACATCAAGGGCGAAGTACGGCGAGAAGTCCAGAGCAAGTACGGCGAAGCCGCCAAGCGCGTCACCGCCGGTGGGAAAGCCTGTTGCGGCGCGAGCGGACTCAGCGCCTGCGACCCGATCACCAGCAATCTTTATGACGAATCGCAAAAATCGGCCATTCCTGCGGACGCTGTCGCTGCCTCGCTCGGCTGCGGCAATCCCACCGCGCTTGCGGAGCTTCAGTCCGGCGAGACCGTCCTTGATCTCGGCTCGGGCGGAGGCATCGACGTGCTGCTTTCCGCGCGTCGCGTTGGCCCCGGCGGCAAAGCTTATGGCCTGGACATGACCGATGAAATGCTGGCATTGGCGCGCGAGAATCAGCGCAAGGCGGGCGTCGAGAACGCCGAATTTCTGAAGGGTGAAATCGAGGACATCCCTCTGCCGGGAAATTCCGTCGATGTGGTCATCTCCAACTGCGTGATAAATCTTTCTGCGGACAAAGATCTTGTTTTGCGCGAAGCCTTTCGCGTGCTCCGCCCCGGCGGCCGTTTTGCGGTCTCCGACGTCGTCGTGCGTGGCCCTGTTCCGGCGGCGATTCGCCGCAGCGTGGAGTTGTGGGTCGGATGCGTCGCGGGAGCCATGGAGGAATCGGAATATCGCGCGAAACTCGAGGCCGCGGGATTCACGGAAATCGAAATCGAGCCGACGCGCGTTTATCGCCTCGAAGACGCGCGCCAGTTTCTCGCTTCTGCGGGCATTGATGCCGACGCCATCGCGCCGCACGTCGACGGAAAATTCGCCAGCGCCTTCATTCGCGCCCGCAAGCCTGTGCCTGCGCGAAAGCCCGCACCGAGCAAGAATGCCGTGGGAAAATCCTGCTGCTCTCCGGCATGTTGCCCGCCAGCGGAAAAGCTCGCGTCGTGAAGCCCACGTCATGAAGCCCACGTCATGAAGCCCACGTCATGAAGCCTAAAGTCCTGTTTCTGTGTACCGGAAACTCCGCGCGCAGTCAGATGGCCGAGGGTTGGCTGCGGCACCTTGCCGGCGACCGTTTTGAGGCACTCAGCGCTGGGGTTGAACCGAAAGCATTGAATCCTCTCGCCGTGGACGCGATGCGCGAACTGGAAATAGATATTTCCGGACAGCGGCCGAAGGATGTTTGCGAATTTCTCGGCGCCGGCGTGCAATACGTGGTCACCGTCTGCTCCAACGCGAAGGAAAAATGTCCTGTCTTTCCCGCGACGGTCAAGTCCGTGCATTGGGACTTGAACGATCCCGCAGCGGCAACGGGAACGCGCGACGAAAGAATCGTCGCGTTCCGCCGCGTGCGCGATGAGCTTCGCCGCTTAATCGAGCGCGAATTTCTGACCAAAACAGATGCGTAACGCTCTGTCGCGGCGAGCAGCGGCGGAGTTCGCAGGCACGGCATTTCTCGTCGCCGCCGTAGTCGGCTCCGGCATCATGGGGCAGCGGCTGAGCGGCGGAAATATTGCCATCGCGCTGCTGGCAAATACGATTGCCACGGGCGCCGCGCTGGTTGCGCTGATTCTCGCGTTTGGGCCGATCTCCGGCGCGCACCTGAATCCCGTGGTCACGCTCGCGGATGCGTTGGAGCGTGGCATCGGCTGGCGCGAAGTGCCGCATTACGTTGTGGCGCAGATCGCGGGCGGCATCTGCGGAACGATTCTCGCGAATTTGATGTTTGGCCTTCCGGCGGTCTCCATTTCACAGCGCGTGCGCGCTGGGCCAGCGCAATGGCTCAGCGAATTCATCGCCACATTTGGATTGCTCGCGGTGATCTGGGGATGCGCGCGGATGCGCTCGAACGCCGTCGCGTTTGCGGTCGGCGGCTACATCACGGCGGCGTACTGGTTCACGGCGTCCACGTCGTTCGCGAATCCCGCCGTGACCATTGCGCGAACCCTCAGCAACACGTTCGCAGGCATTCGGCCGCTCGACGCTCCGGAATTCATTGTTGCCGAATTGGCAGGCGGAATCGCCGCCACACTTTTCTTCCGCTGGCTCGCGCCCTGTTTGCCCGCCACTGCGAAAGACGTGGTGCTGCCCCGAGCCAACCCTAAAACCGAATAACGAACGCCTCGGAGATTTGGAAGTTATGCTGATGGAGCGGCGTTCCCAATGTTGTGCCCGGGTAAGTCACGATGGTATCGCCGATATCGAAACGTAGCGCGGCATGTTTTGTTGGCCGGTACTCGATGGCCTCGCCGTAGTTGAACGCGAAGTCCGTGGCGTTGGTCAATCCCAGCACGGCCAATGGGTTTGAGGACGCGGAGGTTTGGTAACTAAGCCGCGCGGTAAACTGCGTTGCATCAGCTACAGCAGTTGCCCCGGAGGAAGAGAAGAGCGCGGACTCCGCCTGCGATTGGCCCAGTACGTTGCTGAAATTCACGAATCCTGGCCGCACCACGCTGTATAGCCCCCAGCGGCGCGTCGTCGGTCCCAACCGGAATCCAAAAAGCCCCTCCGTGGTGCGTCCACCGGTAGTTGTCGTGGATGGGTCCCCGTTGTCGCCGAAGAAATCCATTTCTGAATCGAATCCCAGCCAGCTTGAGAAGTTGTACGTGAGGTTCGCGCCGAGGCCGTTGTCTTTCGTATCGCAACTCGTGGCCGTGGTGCACTGCGAAGGCAGGCTCAGCGTCGCATAGTGCCCGCCAAGTTCCCATTTGGAGTTGTCTGCGAAATTTTGCGCGCGCGCAGTGGCAGGCAGGGAAATCACAAAGGCCACAATGCCGGCGAGCCAAAAACCAAAACGTTTCCCGAGGGCCGGAAATGAAGAGCGCATGCGCATCTCCTGCAGAGAAAATCTACCCGCCACAGGCGCCGCCATTATTACTCTCGTTTGTCCCGCGCGCAAGCGTAAATCGCCCGCAGGAGTGACTCACTTTCATCCTGAGACGCCTTGACTAGCCCGATGGATTCCAGCAATAACGTGCAACCCGAATCCTCGGCATATTTCGACAAGCCATGTTGAGCGCCAGAACTTGACCATGCGAATGAACATGCGGCGTTTCACGCCGCGGGCAACGCATTCTCAAAGAAGGTCGAGAACCACACCGGGGCTATCGCGCTTCAGTACATGCACTTCAATTTCTGCCCGATTCACCAAACGTTGAGCGTCACCCCAGCGATGGAAGTAGGCATCGCAGAACATGTCTGGAGCATCGAAGGACTGGTAGGGCTTCTCGAAACGGACACAACGAAGGCTGCCTAAGGGTAACTAGTACTACCACATATAGCCTATTGCGTCCTACGACTCGTCCTGCTAGCATCGTGGCTCTTCATAAACAATGACTCCGACGGCCCTCATACGTCATCATAAATGTAGTGATCTTGCAACCGTCAAAGAAGGTGCCGATGATGAATTATCCCGTGATGTTCACGCTAAGGGACGCTGTGTCTGGTAACGATTTTTTGGCTGGTATTACTCTGTCTGGTCGCGCCCTCATGATGCGTGAGGATAACAAGTGGTGGATATATGGTGTGCGGCCAGCCGCAATCGCCGAAAGTGGCAACACTCCCGAAGAAGCATTCCTGCGCTTCCGAAATGCTTACAAGAATGTATTGTTCGATTTTGCGGAAGATGCGCCCAATTATGAGCTGTTCCGAAGTGCCGTCGAGCAATTCTACTTGCAGCCGGATAAGGACGAAGAGGCCCATTGGCTGGCCGCTTTTAATGCACTGCGATGTGGAAAAGCAATCCCAAATGAGCCGTTTTTTGCTGGTCTGCCGAAGCAAGACCCTGGAACGCGCCCAACCCAGATCACAGTTGAACGGTTGGACAAAAAGAATACGCGCTATACTCCAACGGATAACGTACCTGATTATGTTGCGGGCCCGGAATTAGCAGCCGCCGCATAGGCGATGGTTTCCTTTGCGGACGTGGAACGAATGCTGGACTCATGTTGCCCGGGACATACGGTAGAGCTAAAAACCCACTTCCGCAAAATTACGTGCGGCCAACTGGTATATCCTACTTTTCCAAAGCATGACGAGGTAGAAGCTGGGCACGTAAGGAAAATGGCCCGGGCTCTCGGTATCCTCGAATGCGCCAAGGAATTCCTAAAAATCTAACTTCCGAAAATCAAAATGAGTCACTACCTCCGACGCAGGAGAAGCCTCCGGACGCTTCCGAATGTGCTTCGATAGGGGCTTTCGAACATCACTCCCCTTCGGGCAACGGTTAATCTAACCGGCCTTCTCCGTCCGCTGGCGGTGGAACCATCTAGGTTGCACACTACGGAAACACGAATCGGGCTAGAATGGCGAAGCATCCGATGACTTGGCGCGCGGGTTTTGCGCGTGAAGCTCTGAGAAGAAAGGAGCGGCCGTGAGTGCGTTTGTGATTCCTGGACTGGTGCTGCTCGCGGTGATCCTCTGGGACGTTTTCGAGACGATCATTTTGCCGCGACGTGTCACGCGCCGTTTCCGCCTCGCGCGGATGTTTTATCGCTGGACCTGGCAGCCGTGGCGCATGGTCGCCTGCATGCTCCTGCACAGGAAAAATCTCCGCGAAAGTTTTCTGAGCTACTTCGGCCCGCTCTCGTTGCTGGCGCTTTTTGTGGTCTGGGCTGTTGGGCTGATCTTCGGATTCACCATCCTGCAGTATTCCGCCGGCTCGGCCATCAATCTCGCTCCAAATCAGCATCCCGGTTTCTGGAGTGATCTTTACCTGAGCGGGACCACTTTCTTCACGCTCGGCCTGGGCGACGTGACCCCGCGCACGGAAGCGGCGCGCATCATTACCGTTTTCGAAGCGGGCCTCGGCTTCGGATTTCTCGCCATCGTCATCAGTTATTTGCCGGTGCTGTACGGCGCATTTTCCCGGCGCGAAGTGGAAATTTCGCTGCTCGATGCGCGCGCCGGCTCGCCTCCGAGCGCCTCGGAAATGCTGCGCCGCGTCGCGCAGCGGCAAAATCCCCGGGCTCTCGAGCAGAGTCTGAGCGATTGGGAAAAGTGGGCGGCGGAGTTGATGGAAAGCCATTTGTCCTATCCGGTGCTTTGCTATTTTCGTTCGCAACACAGCAATCAATCGTGGCTCGCCGCGCTCACTACGGTACTCGACGTGTCCGCGCTGCTCATCGCCTACGGTCAAGGCGCGCTGAAGTGGCAGGCCAAACTGACGTTCGCGATTTCGCGCCACGCACTCGTCGATTTGGCGCAAGTGTTCAGCACGCCGCCACGCGAGTTCGAAGAGGAACGCCTGCCGCCCGATGAATTGCACGAACTACGCAAGCTGTTGATCAACGCGGAGATTTCCACCTGCTGCCCTGAGGAAGACCAACACCTAGCCGAGCTTCGCCGCATGTACGAGCCCTACGCCCGCGCCCTCTCTGAGCGCCTGCTGATGCCCATCGGAAAATGGGCCCCGGCAGCCAAAGTCGTGGACAACTGGCGCACCTCCGCCTGGGCGCGCATATCTGCAGCGGAATTCGACTCCTCCTCCCTCATCGAATCCGAAGAAAAAGAACACTTCTGAGCTTTGCCTCCGCAAAGAGCGTGTCGCGCGCGCCAGAAAACTGTGGAAACTGGTACGAAAGTACCAGTTGCGTTTGTAATTTTGCGCGCTTTCTTGTTGACACCATTTTCTGTGTCTGCTAAATACGGCGCAACAGTACAGAGAAGCCCTGACGTTGTCGGTTGTTGTCTGTAAACGTAGACGGGCCCCCGCCCTCCCCGTATTTCGTCAACTTGCTCACGTCGGTAGTGGTGCGCCTGTGCGGTTTGTTCGAGTTGCCGACTAACTCCCCTTGGGGGACGGCGAAAACCTCGAGGCTTGAAAGCACGTGGCTCTGGGTGTGTCCAGACGCTGCGAAGAGGAGCGGAGAATGATTACACATGCAAGAGAATCCTTTCGTCGGAAATTCGTATTGGCGCTGCTGATTTGTACAGTCGTTGGCGGCGCAGGAATTCTGCAAGCACAATTCGTTGCGAAAGATCCCGGTCCACGCGGCGGGCCCGCGGGAGCGGGCCGCTACTATTCAACGCTTGGCGCGAATGAGCAGGGTTACTTCGCGCAGGCATTGGCGCGCTTTGGCGAAGTGGATTCCGTCTCCGGCAAGATCGCGGGCGAACCCGGATCGGGCTTAGGTCCGGCGTTCAACGCCAATAGTTGCGCGATGTGCCACGCGCAACCTGCAGTAGGCGGGAGCAGTCCGGGCCTGACGAGCCCGCAAAATCCTATTCCGAATCCGCAAGTTGCTCTGGCGATTCTCGACGATGCGATGAACGTCGTTCCGTCATTCATCACCGCGAATGGACCGGTGCGGGAAGCTCGATTCATTTCGACCAACCCGAATAATCCGTCCGCTGCCTTGGATGGCGGCGTTCACGATCTCTACACGATTGCAGGACGTTCGGACGCCAGTGGATGCTCGCTGGCGCAACCCAACTTCTCAACGGAACTGGCCGAGCAGAACGTCATTTTTCGCATTCCGACGCCGCTGTTCGGCCTCGGCTTGGTGGAAAATACGCCGGACGCCACATTGGAGGCGAATCTGGCAGCCAACGCTTCGCAGAAATCAGCGCTTGGCATAAGCGGCGTGCTCAACATAAGTGGCAATGACGGAACGGTCACAAAATTTGGCTGGAAGGCGCAAAACAAATCGCTGCTGATGTTTGCCGGCGAGGCCTACAACGTCGAGATCGGCGTCAGCAACGAGCTTTTCCCGAACGAACGCTCCGCCGTGGCCGGTTGTGTTTACAACGGCACGCCGGAGGATGCCACGAATATTGCTAATCCCACGAACGGCTCGCTCACCGGCACGGCGTCAGAGATGAGCTCGGACATCGTGAACTTCGCCGCGTTCATGCGGCTCTCTGCGCCACCGACGCCTGCGCCGCTCAGCGTTTCGGCTGAAGCCGGTCAAGCCCTTTTCAACTCGACCGGATGCGCAATGTGCCACACGCCGTCATTGCAGAGCGGACTGTCGCCCTACACTGGAATGTCCAACGTGAAGTACAACCCTTATTCCGATTTCGCGCTGCATCACATGGGCTCGAATCTAGCTGACGGCGTCGTGCAGGGAAACGCAGGGCCGGACATGTTCCGCACAGCTCCGCTATGGGGCGTTGGCCAGCGGCTTTTCTTCTTGCACGACGGGCGAACATCTGACCTGCTGCAGGCCATCGAAGCGCACTTCAGCTCTGGCAACGTATGCACCGAGACTCGCAACCTTACGGAATTCGAGGCCAGTGGTGTCTCCTTTGCGCCGTCCTCGCAGAGCCAGGTCTGCGGGTCAGAGGCAAACGCGGTCATAAAAAAGTTCAACGCTCTTACACAAGCGCAGCAACAGGAAATACTGAATTTCCTTCGCTCGCTGTAAGCGCAATTCTGTGGCTAATTGTTTGTCCAAGTAATACTTCGCCTCAGGTGAGGCGGCATTTAATCTGTTTGTATTACCGCCTCTTTAACTTGCCCGCGGGAGCACCGTGCGCGCGGGCGTAGCCCCGTGCGGGCAAGGTTTCGGTTGCCAAGACGCGAATTTTTCCGCAGAGTAGTCGCCGCCTATACCATTAAAACCAAGAAAGGGAGGGGAATTGGCCGAGAGCCAGTCGCTGAAGGTGCGCCGCGCTTGTTTTTGGATGGTCCTCGTTGCGCTCGCCGTGCGCCTCACGGTAGTGGCCTTCGTTTATCCCAATCGGCTGAATCCGGCGCGCGACCATTGGAAATTTGCCGGCGAGGCAGGCCGCATCGCCCGCTCGCTTGCCGAAGGCCACGGCTTTAGCAATCCGTATTTCGCCGCTACCGGCTCCACGGCGTGGCTTGCGCCAGTTTTCCCCACGTTGCTCGCCGGCGTGTTCAAGATCTTCGGCGTTTACACGAAAGCCGCCGCGCTCGCCATGCTCTCCCTTGATTGCCTGCTCGCCGCGCTGACGTGCATCCCCGTGTTTTTCATTGCACGACGCACCTTCGGCAGCCTCGCTGCGCTCTGGGCTGGGTGGATCTGGGCATTGTTTCCTTACTCCATCAAGTTCGCCGCGGATTTCGTCTGGGACACGACATTGGCCACGCTGCTCATGGCCATTCTGTTTCTCGTCGTGTTGAAACTCGAAGACTCGCCGCGCTGGTGGCCGTGGTTCGGCTTCGGGCTGCTTGCTGGATTTGCCGCGCTCACCAATCCTGTGACCCTCGCGCCGATGCCATTTCTTTCACTGTGGCTGCTCTATCGCTCCTGGAAGCGCGGCGACCGGTGGTTTGCGCCGGGCGTAGCGGCATTGTTGGCCGTGGTCATCGTGGTGAGCCCATGGTTTGTGCGCAACTACCGCACGTTCCACAAATTCATCCCGCTTCGTTCCGGCTTCGGATTCGAACTGTATTGCGGCAACAACGCCGATAGCTGGCACTGGGATCCGCCGGGCTATCATCCTTCCGACCACGCGAAAGAGTGGAGCGAGTATCAGCAGCTCGGCGAAGCCGATTACATGGCTCTGAAAAAACGCGAGGCCCTTGCATTCATCGGCGCGCACAAAAAACTCTACGCCATCCAGACCTTCCGCCGTGTCGTCTACATTTGGACTGGCTTCTGGAGTTTCAGCCACCGGTATTTGCGAGAGGAGCCGTTCGATCCGGGGAATATTGTTTTCTGTACGGCTCTGACAGTTTTCGCGTTTCTGGGATTGTGGCGCGCCTGGCAACAAGGAGGCGCCGCTGCCGCGATGCCGTACGTAATTGCTTTCGTCTTTTTTCCGTTGGTTTATTACTTCACTCACCCGGAAGACTATTACCGCCGGCCCATTGATCCCATGATGGTTGCACTCGCTGCGGGCGCAATCGCGGGCTGGTCGCGGCGCGGCCACAAATCGCCAGTGTAGGGCGAGCCTTGATGGCTGACAGCAGCGACCGCCGCACACTTTTCTGGATGGTAGCCGCCGCGTCTGCCGCAATGCTGAATATCGCGTCATGCTTGCTCGTGCGCGTATGCGATTCCTGATGGGCCGCCGCGAACAAGCGTGCATCATAGTTTGCGGAGATGCGCTTACGGCTCCGCGGAATGAAAGGCGACCACTTTCCACTTGCCATCTCGGCGCACGTAGACTTTCGTGCCACGCACGGGACTCCGGCCGCGTCACGCGGGCCTAGCGAAAACATCAATAAACTTGTTCGATCGCGGATCGTGCACTTTGTACTTGGCGGGCGTAACCGATATCAGGTGTGTGATTTTTTCCCGAGCTTCTTCGCGGCCCTTTACAGTTTCAACCCAGAGCGGACTGCCGTCTGGAAGAATCCGAAAGATATCCAACGTCTGTTCGTCCGCGCCCATGGCAGGACTCCCGGACAGGGTTCCAAGCCGTCCACGTCAAGAGGGAACTATTACTTACCGTACTCTACTTCCGCCGGCTTCCTATTGTCAATATAACGAACTTGCTGGTGCGGCGAAGTTCGATTTCGGGGATGGACGGGCACGCACGAAGAAGCCGCGCCTCATCTGTAAGAAAAGCGCGGGCAGTCAAACGCGCCGCCGGGAGAAAAAAAACGCTGACGTTTCTGCCATTTGCGGGTAAGATTGCCTAGCTGAGAGCCCGCCCCTCCCTTCTGGCCCGCATTGACGGGAGGAATCCGCATGAAGAAACTGCTTCATTGCTCCGACGTCGTTCCCGGCTGTGATTTCGTTGCCCGCGGCGTAAACGAAAATGAAATCATCATGCGTATAACGCAGCATGCCCGAAGCGCCCACAATGTCAGTTGGATGACCCCAGACCTGCTCAAACGCGTCCTTGCCGCGATTCGCGATGGGGAACCTGTCAGCGCCGAGGGCTAGCGCGTGTCTTCCACGCTTGCAAGTGTCGAGCAGGTCCCGCAGAAGTACATAAGCGTAGCCTCTATCATCAAGAATGGTGCGGGCGCTGCGGGGGAGGCTTGAGCGCAGGATTGTAGAACGCGGCGACTTGGTGCGCGATTTTGTCAGGATCGGAATGCGCGGAATCCAGATTCGTCAGCACGATAACCGTGAGTTTGTCGTCCACGTACCGGCAAATCGAATCCGTGAACCCTTGCCACGCGCCGCCATGCTCGATCAGCCTATGCCCATTCATGCTGTGAATGAACCAAGCGAAGCCGTAATCGCCCTTGTTTGGCTGGCCGTTATTTAGTTTCTGAATCGTCCACATTTGGTCGAGCGACGATCGCTTCAGCAATTTGTCCGTGTAAAGCGACGCGTCCCATTTCGCCAAATCGAGCGTGGTGAAATACAGACTGCCGTCCGCCGTGGTGTTCAGCGTCGGTGAAACCCAATCCTGATTCTTCCATTCGCTCTTCACCAACTGATAGCCGGAAGCGCGATTCGGAATGATGTCCGTCTCGCTGATGATGCGCGTCTTCATTCCCAGCGGCGCGAAAATCCGCTGATGCAGAAAGTCGCCGTAAAATTCTCCCGTGACTTTGTGAATCAAAATCCCCAGCACAACGTAGCCCGTGTTGCTATAGCTCCAATTCGTGCCCGGCGCGAAGTCGAGCGGCGGCCTTTCTGAGAGCTTCAGTAGTTGATCCTCCGTGTAATCCTTGCGGTAATCCATGCTCGAGTCGGTGTAATTCTTAATGCCTGACTCGTGGCTCAGCAAATTTCGGATTGTGATGTCCTTCCAACTTGACGGCGCGTTGGGGAAATACTTGGTGATTTTGTCTTCGAGTCCAATTTTGCCTTCCTCGACCAGCATCATCACCGCCGTGGCCGTGAACTGCTTGCCGATCGAGCCCGACTCGAAAATCGTTTCCGGCGTCACCGGCGCGTTGAATTCCAGATCGGCGAATCCGTAGCCTTTGGCCTTGATGATTTTGCCGTCGCGCACCACCGCCAGCGACAGGCCGGGAATCTTCTGGTCATGCATCTGCTGCAACACATACTGGTCGACCGCGGCAGAAGTGGAAGCGGACGCGTCCTGCCCCCTCACGCCCCGCACGCCAATGGCTGCGACAAGCGCGAGTATCACGTGCGCGCCAAGCGCAGAACGTAACGCTCTTGCGTGCCTTGTGCCGCCTGCGTTGTTCGTTCTGTTGAGTTTTACGCTATCGCGCATCCTTGGCAATCCTCCGCTCGACGTATTGGCGCGGGATTGTATCACTCCCGACGAAAGTGTCCACACGCGGTCCGTGTTCGTCGCTTCGCATCGTTCAACCTGCAAAATCGAAGCTCAATTCTCTGGCTTCCAGCTTCGCGTGCGAGTATAAATCGCGCATCGTGCTTTGCTCTGCCATTCCCGAATGAGCGCCACCGCCAACGGCGCCATCCGGCCCGCGTCCGCGCCTCGCTGGCGGCGAGCTTCACCTCGCGTCGCGGTTCGCGGCAAACTCACCTTGCTCACTCTTTCCGCCGCCACCTTCTTCATGGTCTCCGGCGGCCCTTACGGACTCGAGGACGTCGTGCAAATGGCCGGCTACGGCGGTGCCATCGCGATCCTGCTGATCACGCCACTGCTCTGGAGCGTTCCCACCGCGATGATGGTCAGCGAACTTTCAAGCGCCATTCCCGAAGAGGGCGGCTTTTACATTTGGGTGCAGCGTGGCATGGGCCGCTTCTGGGGATATCAGGAAGCGTGGCTCTCGCTTGCCGGCAGCATTTTTGAAATGGCGCTGTATCCCACACTCTTCGTCGACTACATCGGTCACTTCGCGCCTGTGCTGACCAGCGGCCATCGCGCCATCGCAATCGAACTTGCGCTGATCGTTGTCTGCACGCTCTGGAATCTTTCCGGTGCGCGCGCCGTCGGCGAAGGGTCCGTCTGGATGTCGGTGGCGCTGTTGACTCCATTTGTGGTCCTCGTTGCGATTGCCATGTCGCGTCATGTCGCGTCAAATGCCGTGCCTGCCGCCCATCCCGCGATTCCGCATGCCGATATTCTCGGCGGCGTGCTCATCGCCATGTGGAATTACATGGGCTGGGACAACACTTCAACCGTCGCCGAGGAAGTGGTCCATCCGCAGCGCACGTTTCCGCTGGTAATGCTACTCACCGTGACGGGAATCACGGTGAGCTACATTCTTCCCGTTGCTGCCGCAGCGCATGCAGGCATCAGCCCGCTCGGATGGTCCACGGGAGGCTGGGTCGACGTCGGTCGCGCCGTTGGCGGCCAATGGCTCTCGATTGCCATCGCGATCGGCGGTGCCATTGGCGCCATCGGATGCTTCAACGCTCTGATGCTTTCCTTCACACGCTTGCCGCTGGTGATGGCCCAGGACGGCTATTTGCCGAAAATCTTCGCGCGCACTTCCGCCAAGACCGGCATGCCCACCGTAGCGATCACCGCGTGCGCCATCGGTTGGGCAGCATGCCTGTTTCTGAATTTTGAGCACCTGGTGATCATGGACGTGTTGCTCACCGGCCTAAGTATCCTTCTAGAATTTTGGGCGCTTGTGGGCCTGCGCATTCGCGAACCGGATCTGCCGCGCCCTTATCGCGTCCCTGGCGGCATCATCGGTGCAATTCTCATCGGGCTGCCGCCGCTCGCTCTGATGATCGCCGCCATCCTGCGCAACCACACGGAAAAAATCGCCTCGACCAGCTCGCTGGCCGTCGGCCTCGTGCTCATCGCCCTCGGCCCCATTTTTTATTTCCTCACCCACCCGCGCGCAAGTTAGAGCGCCGCACTGTACAGCGCCCGTCCATCGTCAAGCGTTAATTTCGTATTCAAACGGAGCTTTTCACCGTAAGCACGCGAATCCTGCGGCGGTCAAGATACCAGCTGCCGTTGCGAGAAAGTGCGGGGCGCGCAATCTCCTCGATGCGCCGGAGCGATTTTTCAACCGCATTTTCTGGCACCCCACGCAGAGATTCGCCGCCGAACATCTTCAGAAAATTGTGCAGGCCATCTTTGCCGTCTTCGAGCTTGGTCTGGACGTCGAACAGTCGCGCCTCGCGAACTTCGAGGCCGCATCCCCCAGCGGAAAATTGGCTTATGGAAGGCGAATACAAATTCCACTTGAATTCGCGGCCGGTCATTTCCCGCCACGTCGTGTCCACCGCGCGCCGAAGTTGGGCGATATGCCCTTTGCCCGCTAATTCGACAGCAAACCGTCCGCCTTCGCGCAAGGATCGCGCCACGCACTGTACCGCTCTCTCAGCAGGATTCATCCAGTGCATCGCCGCATTCGAAAACACCGCGTCAAATGGCTTGGGAAATGTGAAATTCGTGGCGTCGCTCTGAACGAAAGACAGCTTCGGATATGCCCGCCGCGCCGCGTCAATCATCGCCGCCGAGGTATCCAGCCCCGTAACATTCGCGCCGCTTTCGGCGATTGCCTGCGTGAGCTGGCCTGTTCCGCAGCCAAGATCGAGGACGTGCTCGCCCGGCTGCGGCGCGAGGAGCGCGAGCACGTCGCGGCCTCCCTCGTATACGAACGAGTGCTTGCTCACATACAGCTCGGGATTCCATTCCATGCCACACCGCCTTTATCGAGCGTGGCTTTAGCGCCGATATTACCGATTCGTTTTCCTCTTATCGCTGCTTCATCGTGGCTGGCGGCTGGCCTTGCAATCCAAACACGGATTTCACTTCCGGCGGCAAATTGTTCATGTGCGAAAGAAACGTCACCACCTGCCAGATGTCCTGGTCCTTCAGCACATTTTTCCATCCGGGCATGCCCGTCCAGCGAATTCCGTGTACCGTAATGTAGTAATTCTCATTCTCCGGCATATCCGCCGCGTCGGTCATGAACTGCGGGGGCGGGGGATTGAGCGAACCGGCCAGCGGCGACCTCGGTCGCGCCGGATCGCCGTGGCACAGTGCGCAGTGATCCAGGTAAACGGTCGCCCCGCCGATCAGGTTTTCATTTGTCGGCTGCAGCGGATTGGTCAGCTTCGGAGCGTTCCGCTCCACGCTGGCATCCATCGCGACGCCCGCAAAATGCCGCTCCATTTCCGACGGTGGATTATCCGCGCGCATGTCCACGCGTCCCGTTTCCGCGACGAAGACTCCCGCCGCAATAATCACTGCAATCGTGACCAGGATCCCCAGGATAAATCCTTTCATCGTCTCCTCCTATCTGCCCGCTATCTGCAATGCTGTGCCGCTGCGTCAGCCGGAATCATCATTCTAAGATAGTATCTGCGGGACGGCCGTGGCAATGAATCGGAAAATAATCGCCTGTATAAATAGGGAGCTGCATGGCTGCTGCCGCTGAACCGGTCGCGCGAGGCGTGCAACACGCCGGTGTGCTGACCGACAAAACGGGTCGCTGGATGGTCGCCGTCGCCGTGATGGCCAGCGCGATGATGGAATTGGTGGACACGTCCGCGGTCAACGTGAGCCTCCCTTATATCGCCGGCAATCTTTCCGCTTCCGTGGATGAAGCGACCTGGGTCCTCACGTCCTATCTCGTCGCCAACGCGATTATTCTGCCGCTTTCCGGATGGCTCGCCAATTACCTTGGCCGCAAGCGCCTTCTGATGATGTCCGTAATCGGCTTTACCATTGCCAGCGTCCTCTGCGGGCTGGCCCCGAATCTGCCGATGCTCGTTTTCTTCCGCATCTTACAAGGCGCCGCAGGCGGCTCGCTGCAGCCCACGACGCGGGCGATTATGCTCGAGGTGTTTCCGCGAGAGGAGCGCGGCCACGCCATGGCGCTTTGGGGCGTCGGAATCGTGGTCGCGCCGATCGTCGCGCCCATGCTTGGCGGCTGGCTCACCACCGACTATTCCTGGCGCTGGGTTTTCTTCATCAACGTGCCCATCAGCATCATCGGCCTGATTCTTGTGCACCTCTTCGTCTTTGACCCGTCCTACATTCGCCGCCGTTCAAGTCACATCGATTACTGGGGCATGGGAATGTTGGCGACAGGCATCGCTGCGCTGCAAGTGATGCTCGATAAAGGACAAGAGGACGATTGGTTCGGCTCGCACTTCATCATCCTGATGTGCATCGTTGCCGTTGCCGGGCTCACGGCCTTCGTCATTTGGGAATTGCGCACGCGGGATCCTGTTGTTCACTTCAGCTTGATGCGCTATCGCACCTTCGCTGTCGGCACGAGCCTCTCGATGGTTTTGTTCTTCGGCCTGTACGGCAGCATCGTGCTTTTACCGCTTTTCATGCAGACGCTCTTGAACTTTCCCGCCGTCACTGCTGGCATTTGGAATTCGCCGCGTGGAATCGCCACTCTGATCTTCATGCCGATCGCGGGATTTCTCATCGGCAAGCGATGGGACATGCGCGCATTGCTGACCGCCGGCTTGCTTGTCTCCGCAATTGGCGCGTATATGTTCTCTTACTTAAATTTGAGCGCCGGGCCATGGGATTTCGTCTGGCCGCAGATGATCATGGGCGCGGGGCTTTCCTTCATGTTTGTGCCGCTGGCCACCATCACGGTAGATCCCATCCCGCAAGAAGAAATGGGCTACGCGACCAGTCTGATCGCGCTCGCCCGCAACCTTGGTGCTGGCTTCGGCATTTCGATTTTTACCGCCTTTATTGATCGCCGTGCGCAATTTCATCAAGCCCGCTTGGTCAGCGAAATGGCGCTGCGGCCGCTCGGCATGTTGAGCCTTCGCGCCGCGATGCAGTCTTACTTGCTCCAGCACGGCGACGCTGCCGCGCGTGCGGCCCAACAGGCGCTCGCGGGAATTTACGCTCAGGTCTTGCGCCAGGCCTCCCTGATGAGCTATCTGGACGGTTTCCGCGCTCTTGCCGTGCTTCTGGTTATTGCCGCGCCGTTCATTTGGATCATGAAGAAGCCGCATTTCAAGAAGGCAGGGGCCGTGGATTAGCTCTTGGCCGGCGTGAACGGTATTCCGCGCCGCCTCTGGGTTTTTGTTATTCTACGCATAACAAGCAGCTTAGGAATGGCCTTGGCCGCGAAAGGTCAGGTCAAGGTACCGATTTGGAACATGCTTGCCTGCCTGAGATTGACCCGTGTGCCACCCTGCCCTAAGCTATCTCTAGCCGGAAATTCTAGGTAAACACAACACTTACAGTCATAAGGCTGGCCGTTTTCGGAGCCCGACACTGAATTCAGCGCCGAGCAGACAAACGCCACCTCACTGTCTGTAAAACCCAAAGAGGAGCTTATAGATGAAGACGATAAAAATCATTCTGGCGGTTCTGGCATTCTCGCTTTTGGCCATTGGTGCGTACGCGCAGGACACGCCCAAAGCCGATGTTTCCGTCGGCTATTCCTATCTGCACGTGAACGGTTCGGATGGCTCCTCCGGCATCAACCTAAACGGCTTCGACGCCTCAGCGGCATACAATCTGAATAGTTTTTTGGGGATTGTCGCGGACTTCGGCGTGGACCACGGGTCCCCAAGTGGTGTAAGCCTTACCGATACCACCTATACTTTCGGTCCGCGCATCTCGATCCGAGCCACCAAAAAATTTGTGCCCTTCGCGGAAGGGCTCTTCGGCGGCGCGCACTTTTCGGAATCCTTTAGTGGAACATCTGGCTCGGCGAATCCGTTCGCCTTTGGTTTCGGCGGCGGCGTTGATCTGGGTGTTGCTCGGCGAATCGCGCTGCGCCCGCAAATCGATTATTTCGGCTTCCGTTCCAATGGCATCACGGAAAACAGCGAACGCGTCTCCATCAGCCTTGTTTTCAACCTCTGACCCATTGCTCTCGGAGGGAGTTTCCAGCGAACTTGACTCACATCTCAGGCAGGCCGCGGTCCGAACGTCGCGGCTTGCCTGACTTTATTTTCGGGCCCAGGCTTGCACTACCGTGGTCACCGCCAGGAGGATGGTCTCGTCCTCCGCGATAGTGTGCATTTCGTCGCAAATCTGCTCGATGTCCTCTTCGCGCGCCACTCCCGCCTCGACAATCACAGGGATGGCTTCGCGCAGCGTCATTTCCCAAAAACGTTTTTCCTCGCCGCGCAAGAACGCCGGCAGTTCCATCTTGATTTCCGTAGCGCGAAATCCCGCGCTCCGGAAATGTTGATGCAGCTTCGCGCCGGCGTTCGAATCGACGCCGCGCTTTGCATCCATGATGGGATAAATTTCCGACAGCCGCAGGTAAGCCCGCGTCTCCGGATAGGTGGTGATCGTCGAGGAGATGAAATCCTCGCACACTACCAAGCCACCGCTCTTCAGCAGGGCATGCATCTCTTCCAGCGCCGCGACCGGATTGGTCAGATGGCAAAGCAAAAATCGCGCGTACACCAGATCGAACGACGCGCGTGGCAGCCCTGTCGCCGTAGCCGTGCCTTGCCGGAAGAATGCGTTCTTGATTCCCGCAGTTCCTGCATTGGCCTGGGCGATGCGCATCTGTTCTTCGCTCATGTCGATGCCCGTCACTGAGCCGCTCGGGCCCACGCGCTCCGCCATCCACATCGCGTTCAGCCCGATGCCGCAGCCGATATCCGCGATTTGCCAGCCGGGCGCGAGTCCCAGATTCGTGAGCAGCTCCCGCGTTGTGGGGTTGAAAACTCGGTCGAGCAGTCGCAAACGCTCCGCTGCCGCTTCTCCTGCCGCGAAGATGTACTTGCCATGTGGGCTTGAACTGTCGCGTGTGGGCATCAGCTTCTCCTGGCTTGGGCCGTTCATCTAGCATTGTCCGCCGGAAAGTCGGAGGCAATCTGATTTCCGGTCGGGAAGTCTACCGAGTGCCGTTCGATTGACGTACCTCAGTCGTCATGCTATGACGCCGCCATTCCTGTTGTTCCACGATGATGTTTTGGCTCGTCTTCGACAAGGCCTGGGTCAAATCGCTTGAACCAAGCGAAGCGGTTTAGGTCTCCGATCAAATCTTTGCTGCGTCCGCGAGAAAGGCAAAACGAAATGCGAAAACTCATGGTCGTTGGGGGTTTGTTGGCGATCATGCCGTGCGTTTTGTGGGCGAAGGGTAATCGAGCGGTGTGGGAAAACTTGACCATTCTTCGGGCGGGCCAGAAAGTCGAAGTCATCGATAAGAGCCTCACGAGGCACTCCGGCCGTTTTTCCTCGGTCGATGATCGTACAATTATAATTCACGACCAAAGCGGTGACCACACAATCGCACGCCCGGATGTTCTGCGCGTGAACGCGCGCGGCCATCGCCTGCAACACGCACTGATTGGACTCGGCATCGGTGCGGGCGGCGGGGCCGCTGTCGGTGCCGCGAGCGGCGGGTGCTCTTCAGGGAGTTGCATTGGCCTCACCCGAAACCAGGTAGCAGGCATCGGTGCGGCTCTTGGCGGAGCCATCGGCGCAATCATTGGCGCCGTACTGCCCGCGCACAATACCGTCTACCGCGCACCGGCACAGTAACTAGCGAAGTTGCTGAAAAGGTCCGGTCGGCCTGCTTTTGTCGTGCGCCGCGCTTAGGTGTCCCGGCCCAGGAAAAATTTAATGAGCGAATAGCCTCCCGTTATCGGTAACAGGAACGCCTGCTTCCAGGCCGACACGTGGTCGCGAACCTTCTCGTGCTCGTGCACCGCGCGCGCCTGCTCTTGCCCCACCAGCATCGCCGCGTATTTCGCGAAATCAATGCCGCACTTATCGCAGGTCCCGCCATGGCGCTGCGTTGCTGCGCAAGAAGGGCACTTAAAAAGTAGCGTCGCGTGGCACCGGGTGCAGAACTGCGCCGTATCGGAATTCGCCGCCTTGCACTTGGGACATTCCATACAGTAATTTTACCGCGTTGTAGGGCTGCGACCCTCTGCACGCGAATCCTTCTGTGCCGAGAGGCAGACTGTCCGTTCGGACAGCCTGCCAGCGGCCGTTCCGCTGTTACCGATCGGGCATCGCAAAACGTGTCTGTTCTTCCTATATATAGTGTTGCTATATAAAATGAACTTCATGATTAGCCCAAACGTCAAGCGCGGTAGCGCGGAACTGGCCATCCTTTCCCTGTTGGAAGATCGCCCCTTGCACGGCTACGAGATCGCCAAGCGCATCGACCGCGACACGCGCGGCACGCTGCGCTTCACCCTCGCCTCGCTCTATCCCTTGCTCTACCGCATGGAATCGCGCGGCTGGCTTAAAGCCGTCTGGGGCGAGACGCCATCGGGGCGGGCGCGACGGTACTACCGCCTCACAGCGGCAGGGCGCAAAAAGCTCGCGCCGCTGCGCAAGGAGTGGAAAGAACTCTTCCGTGCCCTCGCGCGCCTCGCGGAGACTCACCATGCCTGATTGGCGAAACGAAATTGCGCGTGTTCTGGCCAGCGGGAGGTTTTCCGCGGAGGAGCGCGATGAGGTCGCGCGCGAACTGGCCTGCTATCTCGACGATTTATACGACGCCGCGCTCAGTCGCGGCCTCGACGAATCGGCCGCCACGGAACACGCGTCGGCTGAACTTTATGAAGATGCGAGGCTCGGTCCGAAACTCCGCCGCGCCCGTCAGGAGGACAACATGAACGACCGGCACCGAGCCGTTCTTGCATGACTCGCTGATGATTTACATTCCCTGGCTCGGCGTACTGCCATTTTTGGGCGCGGCCGGAGCCTACTGGTCGCGACGGACAGGCAGCGGACCCTCTCTACGGATCGCAGTCGGAATTTTTCCGGCGTTTGTCTTCTTGGCAACTTTCCTGGTGTGGGTGCCCATATGCATGGCGATTGACGCGCTGCCGCCGGAAAAAATCTTCCTTCCGGCATTTGCGGGGCTCATTTTGAGTTGGGTCGTGATCCCCGGTACCGCCCTGCTGCTCGGCGTCCTGCCATTTCTGCGTGGCAGCAGCGCTCATCGGCGAATCGCATAGCAAGTGGGCGCGCGTTTTCGTGCGTCGTACTTACTTTCGCAGTGCGAAAAACTGGTTGAACGGATTCTGAATCGGCAACTTTTCGAAGTGGGTGAAACCCGCTTCTTTTGCCAATGACCGCGCGCCGCTTTCGCCGATCACAGTGCCCAATCCCGCGCCGTTATGTGCCAACGAAACCGCCATGCAGTGCATGGGGCTAAGGGAGTGGAACATCTTGCCGATCGGATTGCGATTTTCGTGCGCATTCGCCATTGCGTTCGGTTCGGACCATACGTACACGCCATTATCGGCGAGCGCCCCACGGATCGCCCGCATCGTCGCTTTGGGATCCACCATGTCGTGGATGCAATCGAAGCTGCAAATCAGGTCGAATTTCTTCCCGGCGGGAATTTCGTGCGCCGCTGCCTGCAGGAATTCCACGTTGGTGAGGTCCTGACTGGCCGCCAGTTTGCGCGCGCTCTCGATGCTTGGCTGATGGTAGTCGATGCCGAGCACGTTCGACTTCGGGAAATGTTTCCCCATGATCACCGTCGATTGTCCACGTCCGCAACCGATGTCCGCAATCGAAGCGCCTTTCTCAAGACGCGCCACGAGTCCGGGCACCGCGCCGAGCCATTCCTTCGCCAGAAAATTCAAGTAGCCTGGACGAAACAGCCGTTCGATGGCGTGCGGAATTTCGTCGCCAATCTCCGAGTACGATATGCCGCCGCCATTTTTGAAGGCCTCGGTGATCTTCTGTATGTTGCAAATCGAGGGCGCCGTAAATTGAAGGATGCCGCCGACGAACATGGGGCTGTCTTCGTTGGCCAGCACGAACGCCTGCTCTTCGGTCATTCGATACGTATCGGTGGTCACGTCGTAGTCGATGTATTCCGCCGCCACCATCGCGCGCAGCCATTCGCGCACATACCGTTCGTTCAGTTGCGTCCGCGCCGCAAGATTCGGGCTGCGCATCGGTCCTGCTCCGGCCATGGCTTTGAACAGGCCCAGACGGTCGCCGATGTACCCCAGCGCCAGGGTAAATGCGCCGGCCGTGTCGCCGACAACGCGAAATGCCATTTCGTGCACTTTGTCTTGATTCATGGCTGTGCTCCTCCGTAAAGCTTCCAAAACTTAAAGATTCGTTGCTTGGTGGGGACCCTGCCTTACCTGCTCACCTTCCGCATTCGGCGTCGGGTTTGCTGGGGTTGCGACGGCATCCCGAGCCGCAAAGTGCAAGGAGTCTACGCGCGCGGCGCATCGGTGTCAACGCTCTTGCGAACAGCCTCCGCGGCTTCGGAACATTTGTTTCGCCGCGGAGTTGTTCTAAATCCGTTTCGTTGGTGCGGCGGGAACGGCTCGCTGCAGTGAAGCACTCCGGGAAAATCGAATTCACTTCTTTTTAGGTGGTTTGGCGTTGCCAATTGGATTGGTTACGCAAGCGCCCCATTAGGCGCTTAAGTTCGCTGCTTACCTTCGTCGCGTAATTCAGCTAAACTCCGCCCGACAAATTTCCATCCCGAGGCCGTTCTTTTGCCACTGGTAAGATCTCCTGCCACGACTGCATCCCTGGCCATTGAAATCGGCGACCGCGCGCGGCGTCAAATCGCTGTGCGCCTGCTCCCGTTCCTTTTCGTTCTTTACGTTGCCAATTACATTGACCGCACCAGCGTGGCCTACGCCGCGCTTGGCATGACCGGCGACTTGGGGTTCAGCGACCGCGTCTTTGGTCTCGGCGCCGGCATTTTCTTCCTCAGTTACGTCGCGCTGCAAATCCCCGGAGCGATGCTCGTCGAGCATTGGAGCGCCCGCCGGCTGATCTCTGGCGTGATGATCGCGTGGGGTTCGCTCACGGCGCTGACGGGGCTGGTTCACACAGCGCATCAACTCTACATCGCTCGCCTCTTGCTCGGTGCGGCCGAGGCGGCATTTTTCCCGGGCGTGATCGTCTACCTCAGCCACTGGTTCAGCCGGGAAGATCGCGGCAAGGCCACCGGATATTTCATGTCCGCGATTCCGCTCTCTCAGGCGCTGGCATCTCCTATCGCCGGCTGGATCGTAGGCCATACGTTTCTGGGCCTGCAGGGATGGCGCTGGCTTTTCATTCTAGAGGGAGCGCCCGCCGTCTTCCTGGGCTTTGTCGCTTATTTCTTTTTGCGCGATCGTCCGCGCGAAGCAAGCTGGCTCGCTCCTCCGCAGCGCGAATGGATCGAGCAGAAACTCGAAACGGAGAGGCTCGGCACTTCGCAGAGGATGTCCGTCGGAGCGGCGTTGCGCTCCCGCATCGTCCTGCTCTTGGCACTGATCGCGTTTCTCCAATACTTTGTAGGATACGGTTTTTATTTCTGGTTTCCTACCATGCTGAAGCGCCAATCAGGACTATCCGACGTGGGCGTCGGATTGGTTGGCATGATCCCTTACCTCATCATGTTTTTCGCTATGACTGTGAATGGATGGCACTCCGACAAGAAGATGGAACGTAGATGGCACTCCGCGATCCCTCTGTTCGTTGCCGCGCTCGGAGCGCTGGGCATTATCGCAGATTTCCACGCGTTGCCGGTCTCCGTCTTGTTTTTCACCATGATTGCCTTCGTCAATGCGTTTCTTTCTACATTTTGGGCGATTCCCACGGCCCTGCTCAGCCGTTCCGCGGCGGCCGCTGCCGTGGGATTGATTAACGCGGTCGCCTCGGTTGCCGGCTTTGCTGCCCCGTACTTGCTCGGCTATTTGAGCACGCGGACAGGGTCGTTCAGCTCAGGTTTGGCGGTCGTTGCAACCGCGGGAATTGCCGGAGGCCTGCTGCTTTTCCTTGTGCCAAGAACCGCGCACGCCCCGGCGTCGTAGTTTGCTTCGCGTGGCCTAATCGTCCTACGCAAGGATGCGCGAACCGTGCTCAAATCTAAAATCCTAATCGCAACACGCCCGAAATTAGAATCGCCTGTAACTCACACATAACACAGCGCCGGCGAACTTCTAATCGCCACATTTCGCACCCTGTTTTGTGGGGACGTTACTTAGTGCAGGAAAGTGCTCAGCCTCGGCTCAGTGCGTCGAGCTTTCCGACTCAGGTGAAACGTCCATCGCGCTCATGCTGCCTACGATCTGCCACTTGCCTTCGCGCTTCATCCACGTGTGCGTCATGCGGTACGCCTTTGTGGACTCCGAACCGTTCGCGTTGTGCCGCCGCACAATCGCGCGATAATAAGTAATCACCGCTGGCCCGTGCATTTCCACGCTCTCGCGCTGGAGTTCGTAGGAAACCACCTGCGTGAGACTTCCTTTCTTGGTGACAAACGACGCAATGTCGGACCAATGAATCGGATGCTCGTCGGAAATCGGCCAGCCGGTAAAGTCTTTAGCCCACAGCGCCATATAATTTTTCACGTCGTGCGCTTTGACGTATTGCCAGTACGCTTCTTCTCCCCCCCAGACCTGCTCTCTTTCATTGCCCGTGCGTGATGTTTGTTGCGCAAATCCCGAAGAGCCCAGCAGCAAGGCAATCAGCGTCGCCGCGGCGAGAACTGTCCTTTTCATGCCACTCCTCCACTCGGCAGGTATTTATTTCTCGAATTGTTTGAGGAATTTCATCACTGCTTCCCAGTTGGCCGTCGCGCCCTTGGGATTGCGATCCATGCGCAGCGTCGACGACCCGTGCACCGCGAATTTTGCCTTGTAATGAACCTTATCGCGCGAGGCCACTGCGTCGAAAATCCTCGAGGCATCAGCAAGAGCGTCCGCATCGTTTTCTGAAGTAACGAACACCGGCACGCGCACCTTCGTGGCCGCTTCGCGCACCAACGTCGGATGTGTCTCGAAATATTCCCCCGGCGAAAACGCCAGCACTGCGGCAACTTCGTCCGGATGCTCGGCCGCTACCACAAACACCAGCGACGCGGAATAGCTGCTGCCCCACAAAATCACTTTGCGATGCGGCTCCCGCGCACGCGCCCACGCCAGTGCTGCTTCCAAGTCCGCTTCGAGATCTTCGACTTTGCCCGCCGCCGTTTCCGCGTGGCCCAGCTTCTTCACGGTTTCGTTCGTGTGACCCCACATCGCACCACCCCAGCGCTGGTCGATGGCCAAGCAACTGAAACCCGCCTCCACCAGCTTCGGAGCGATACCCGCGTATTCGAGGTGGTTCGAGCCCGCCTGATGAAACAGCAGAATCATCGGCTGCGATGCGCTGTTCGCGGGATAATAAACGCCGTAGATCGTCGCGCCGTCGGCGGCCTTGAATTGCACGGCCTGTTGCGCGCGCGCCGTCTGCGGCGCCAGAAAAATCGCCAAGCCGACTTCGATTAGCAACGCAACAGCCGCTATGATTTTCTTTTGCATGAACTCTCCTCGCGCCGCGCTATTTCAAATCGAGAGCGGTCGGATGTGAAGGTTGGTAAAGTCCAAGCTGTCCGCCGCTCGGCAAAGTTATCGCCGTGCGAAGCCCCCATCGCTCCTGCGCCAGGGGCGTGCACTTTACCTTTTTTTCTTCCAGCGAACGCACCATCGCGCGCACATCGTCACACATAAAATAGATGGCCGCGCCAAGCATGTTGCCATCGGGATGCTGAATTGCAGCGTCTTCGTTCGCTGGGTGCACGGCCGCTTCCGCTGGCGGCATGGCAAAAATCAGCCAGCCTCCACCGATATCGATCCCGCGAAATTCCATCACGTCGCGCAAAAACGAGCGGTCAATTTCCGCGTTGGTGCTGTAGAACACGATGTGCGTGCCGTTAATCATCGCCGCCATCTCCTTTCGCTGTGCCTCAAAGAGCGCACCGTCGAGTTACCGCCCGCGGCCGGTTGCTCTTTCGCTGGCCACTGAAAGCAAACGTTGTACCCGTCCGGATCGGTGACGTACAGCTGCTTCATACCGTAGGGCGCGACTTTCGGCTCCTTTTTCGCCACGCCCTTCGCACGCAGATAAGCGTACGCCGCGTCCACGTCGGGACACCCAAATAGAGCGCCCTGTCGTCATGCGCGGCCACGCGAGCAGGCTCAGGAACAGCAGGCCGCTGTCCCTCTTCATAGGCGCCGTTCAGCATCAACTCGATGCCGTCGCGCCGCAGCAACGCCCAATCAAACAGCACCTCCGGCCGCGGTGGGGAATTCGCCACCACCTCAAAGCCCAGCACGTCGCGGTAAAACTCGATGGACGTGCGCATGTCGAAGACTTGCAGCAGCGGCGCCATCCCTCGAATATCGATCGCCATGTGAGCCCCCAAACAGATATTGACGCGACATCTTACAGCGCGAACAAAAAGAACACAAAAATGCCGCGCCCATTTGGTCCTCCATCCTTCGTCCCTAAGCGAAAGCGGCGCTCGGTCTCTGAAAAATTAGGGCACTTCAAAATCTTCCCGCGAATCTATAATAAGGAGGGCTGAGTTGGCAGGTTAAAGCGGGGTCGTTCAAGCGGGCATTCCCAGCGCGATTCTCCGAATCGCTCATGAAGAGGCGCTCGTTATGAGTCACACTTGGGCTCAGGGTTTTTTTCTGGTTGCTGCGGTAGCTGTCTTAGGCGTGCATTTGTTTTTCAACGTATGGTACGTTCTTGGCGCCGTCGTCACCAAAGGGCGTCCGTGCCTCGAAATTCTGCACATCCTCACCCTTTGTTACGGAGTCATTGCGGAAAACGCTTCCTTCATCTGCCCGCTAACGCTGCTCGAGAAATTCTGTCAGTCGCGTGCCGGCATGGCGCCGTATCGGGGACCGTTTGAACTGCACTATATGCGTTCCGTCGTAGCGCCCAGCTTTCCCCTGTGGCTTCTGGAATACGGCGCCATCGCTGTCTTCCTTGTCAACGTGGCGATTTACGCCCGCCGCTTCGCCGTGCGCTATTCTGCCAGCCACCGCCACGCGCACTAACCAGTGGTTTCAGTAACATAACCTTTAGCTATGCGCATTTGCAGTGAGTGGCACCGGCTTTAGCCTGTGTGCATTTGCAGGTTGAGCCTAGAATGGCGCGGCGAGGAAAATTTCGCCCACTCCCGGCGCGCCGGAGCTGCCTGTGGTGGAAAACGCCGCCATTCCTCCTCCGCCCAGCGATCCAAAATCACCGCCGATCGGCGTACCCGTGCCGTTCACGGAAATCACTGTTGCGTGCGTCGAGCACTGCCCGGGCGCGCACACTAGCACGCCATATACTTGCTGGCCGGTCACGCTGGCAAGCAGGCTTGCGAGCGACGTAAATACCACGCGCGTCCCCGAGGCGGCTGGATTCGAACTCGCTCCCGCCCCGGGTACTCCATTTTGGTCCACCGACAGCACACCAATCCCAGAGGGTGTGCATCCCACCGTCGACGGCAGCGTCCCGCACACTGTTGCGCCCAGAATTTGCTGGCCGCTCGCATTGCCGGGCAGCAGATTCGGCGCGCTCGAAGCAAACGCCACGAAAAGATTCCCGCTGTCTGCGAGCGCCGGAGTGATGCTGTTGTCGGTTCCGGGCCCGTTGCTCGAGTCGGCCGAGACGAGCACAGTTTGCTGCCCGCAGTCCGGGTGCAACATCGGAGTGCCTTCCAGGCAGGTCGTTCGCAGATAAATCTGCGATTCGCCATTGGACGCCACGCCGGAAACGATATTATCCGCGAGCGACTCGAACGCCACCGCCAGCCCTGCTGGATCGATCGATGGCAGCACGGAATCTCCGTCGCCGGCATTGCCATTCGCATTGGTCGAGAGCAGCGTCATTCCGGGCGTGCAGCCGCTGATCGCGCCGCCTTGGCCCGTACAATTCTGATACAGATAAATCTGCTGAACGCTTGCGGGCACGGTCGCCGAAGTCAGATTCGTTGCCGTCGATTGAAACGCAATGTACAGCCCGAACGAGCTGATCGTGGGATTCGAGCTCGCCCCATTGCCGGGAGTCGTGCCCTTGCTGCTCACCAGCGTCAGTTTCGGCGTGCAGCCTTTCACGGCGCCTGAAATACTGTTGCATGTGTCGAACAAATAGATTTGCTCCACCGCCTGCGTCATGCCAGAGACCAGATTCGTGTCGTCGCTTTCAAACACGACGTAGCGTCCATCCGCGGAAATCGCCGGACGGTCGCTCCCGTTCACTCCTCCTGCGCCTGCCGCGCTCCCGGTCGCGGAAATCAGCGTCGTTTGCGGCGTGCACGATCCGGAGCCGAAGCAGTTCTGCTGCAAATACACTTGCGAAAGGCCGTTGGTGGGCGTTGATGTCAAATTCGTTGCCGTGGAATCGAACGCGACGAACAGGCCGCCATCGGAGACCGACGAATGCGTGCTCGACGCGTTCCCTAACTTGCCTCCGCTCGCCGATTGCGCGATAGGGAACGAGCTCCCGCTTGCCGCGCCTGTAACCATGAAGCTTGCCGTGGCCGTGCCGCCGCTCGTTGCCAGCGGATTCGTGGCGGTCAACTGCACCGCGCCTGCCGTCTTTACGCTTGCTGCCGGCACATTCACCACAACCGTGCACGCCGTCACCGGGTTGCACGAAACCGGCCCGGTCGGCACCAGAGGTGGATTGGTATTGCTGGCTGCGCCGAAATAAACTTCCACAAACGGCGAGGCGTTCAAGACCGTCAGCGTGAGCGGAAAGGTTGCCGTCCCCGCTGGCACCGCCGTCGGGGATACAGTCAGAATCTGCGGCGAAGTGGTATTGAAGGTGACGCTGTTCGATGTCTGCCCAGCCGTCGTCACGTTCACTTGCTGGGATCCTGAGGCGCTTACTTGGCTGGCCGGAACGGTCACCACCAGCGTGTCAATGCAATTTATCCCAGTTGGGCACGGCGGCGTCTCCACGTCCAGAACTGCCAGTTGATTCGTCCCAAATTCCACCGATGACGACCCGTTCATATTCGTCCCGGAAATCGAAAGCACAAATTCTCCTTCGCCAGCGGGAACCGATGCCGGCGAAAGCGAGCTGATTTGCGGAACCGGATTGTTATTCCCGCCGCAGCCAAAACCGGCGAGGCAAGCCGCCGCGAGCAATCCTCCAAGAACCGCCTTTCGCCCCATCCCTGTTCCTCCGAATCTTTCTGCGCGCAAATTGCGCGTTGGGAACTATCGCCTAGCTTCGCACAGTTGCCGGCGCTGCATTCACGCGTCTTAGATGCGATCCAGCATTATACGGAGGTGCTATCGTGCTGAAGAAGCGAAAAGAGATAGTTCCTTCGCGGGAGCCCCAGTTGTTCCCGGCGTCTCATCGCCAATCTCCGCACAAATCCTGCAGCCGGTCATGCCCGCGGAACACGCGCATCGCCTCAAAACTGTGCCTGCGATGCTCCAGTTATGTTGTGGGGTTGCTCGCGTGCGATTTTCAGGGCTGAGCATTATGGCGAACGATCCGGAAGCGTGGCAAAAGTTTCCGCAAGGATCGTTCTGTTGTGGCCGAAGAAGTTATGCTTTGGTGGGAGCCAGCATGCGCAGCAGGTTCAGAACGCGGTTTAAGTCGTACGGCTTGGAAATGCACACCGTCGCGCCCAGCGCATGAGCCGTCGAAAAATCACTCGGCATTCCGGTGCGGGTGGTCAAGATCACCGGCACGCGCGCGAATTTCGCATTACGCTTTACAATCACGCACAGATCATAGCCGGACATTTCGCCGCCTCCGGGCAGCGCCCCAGCGAACACCTCCGCCTCGCAAATTAGCGCCGCCGGCATGCAGTGACGCAGTAGCGCAATCGCGGCATTCGGCTCCGATAGCGCTTCCACGGCGTACCCGTGCAATTCCAATTCTGAGCGCACCAGGGCTCGCACGCGCTGGTCCGCATCCACAAGAACGATCAGGGGTTTCTCGGGAGTTTTGTTCTTGGTCGGCGCTGGCACGGGCGCATGAGTGGCGGGTTCTCCCAGCGCATTGCCCGAGGCATCAACCAATTCATAGTCTGGCTTACCTTCGAGAAATGCCACGGCCACACCAAAACGGTTTTCGCTCGCGCGCGCCACGCGGACCACTTGCCCGCGCTGCTCATGCGTCTGTTCTCCGGGCAGCATGGGGCTATAGGGAAACACTACCCCGACTTCCTGCCCGCGCTGGTAGGTTGTCCGCGAAGTCTCGAACAGAATTCCTTCGCGTGAAACGTCGGCGGTCATCGTCAAATCGAACTCGGAGGCGTTCCGGCTATTCACCTGCCGCACGCGCACGGGAGCGGAAATTTTCACGCGGCGGCGGTGGCGGCGCTCTTGTCTTACTGGACGCGTGGGCGACATGCGCGCATTCTGCGCTTGCGGTTTTGCCATCTCGGCGATCAGTTCAGCCACGGCAGCCTTGGCGACGTCTGGCATGGACGCTTCCGTGGGCGCATACGATTCCAGAGCAGCTTTAGGCTGCGCTGCGGCCTCATCGTCTTTTGCAAAGTTGAACAGCCGTGCCATCCGCGCGCTCATAACCATCCTTTGCCGAACTCGAATCTTCGTCGTCGCTCTGCGAAGCCGAGACTCCCAAGATTCCGCGATTCCCAAGATGTCCAGGGGCTGCATTGCTTCAAACCCTGCTCGTGCAGGCCATTTTGCTTGCGTCTTGACTCTCGAAAATTATAGCTTCCGCCTCCGGGCAATGCACTGGACAGAGAGGCACATTCTGGTGGTACCAAAGTACCGGCGACGGTACGCAAACTTCTGCGTACTACCTTTTCCACGCAGTTCCGGGGGCTACTGGAACTCCGCCTCGGGGTACACTAGGGGCGCCAGTGCCGTTCCGAACTCTTGCCCGCAAAAGGCGCTATCTCAAGCAGCGCCTTGTTGGCGGGCGTTTGAAGCGCGGAGTAAATGAATCAAATTGGAACAGTGCCAGGCGGAGACGGCCACTCGTGCCCATTCGTGCGCTGATTTTTCTCCAGACCTTGAGCCTTCTCGCGGCCACGGTTCTGGCTGCGCCCGCCGCTACTGCCAGTCGAACTGCGAAGCAGCGGGAATCCGCCGCCCTCCACGCGCCTCACTTCATTCCGCAATCTCCGCGAGACGCGCAGGCCCTCGAACTGCCATTCCGCGTTCAGCCCAATAACGAAACCACGCGCCAGGGTTTCGAAGATTTTTACAACATGGACTACGACCGCGCAATTGCGCTATTTCAGCGGGAGGGCCAGCGTCACCCCAACGATCCTTTCGTCGTGAATCATCTGCTCGCGGCGGTCTTGGCCAAAGAGCTCAACCGCGAAGGCGCGCTCGACGCCACTCTGTACATGGGCAATAAATTCCTCGATCTGAAGGAGCCTCCCGTAGATCCGCAGGTGAAAATCCAGATCGACCAGCTTTCGCAGCGCGCGCTGGCCCTCGCCAATCACCAATTAGCCGAAAATCCGAACGACGCAGACGCGCTTTTTGCCCGTGCGGTGGCCCGCGGGCTCGCCACGGTCTATTCCGCGGTCGTCGAAAAGCGCTGGCTCGGCGCAATGCGCGAGGGGCTCGGCGCCTATCACGACGATCAGCACGTGCTCAAGCTCGACCCGAATTACGCGGATGCCAAGCTCGTCGTGGGAACGTTCCAATATATTGTCGGCAGCTTGTCCTGGTGGGAAAAGACCATCGTCTTTGTGGCCGACATCCGCGGCAGCAAAACAAGGGGCCTCGCGCTTCTTCGCCAGGCGGTTCAGGGGGGCGGGGAAGAAAGCATCGATGCCAGCACCATCCTGGCGCTTTTCTTGGCGCGCGAAGGCCATTATGACGAGGCGCTCGCTCTTCTCGGAAAGGATTACGCGGAGTTCCCTCACAACTTCGTTTTTGGACTCGCCGATGCCGATCTGCTCAATGCCGCCGGCAAACAACAAGAGGCCATTGCGGCCTATCGCAATCTATTCCAGCTCGGCAAACAGGGATTTTTCCCGGACGCCCGTGTTGAGCGCGCCGCCTACTCGCTGGGGCAAGCGCTGCGCCGCGAGAAAGACTACGCCGCCGCGGCTTATGCCTTCGAGGAAGCCATCCGTTACCCCCACGCGAATCCCGGCGTCACCGGGCCAGCCGCACTCGAGGCCGGAGAAATGTACGATCTGCTCGGCCAGCGCGATAAGGCCATCGAGCGCTATCAACAGGCGTGCTCCATCGCCTCGCCGAACTCCGACATCGCCCGCTCCGCCGCGCGTTTCCTGAAGCACTCCTACAGCGGCACTTAAGCTTTCGACTACCTATTGTGTTGTGCATTGCATTTGCATCCCTGGTTGCAAGAGTTTGCACATTCCTATAACTGTAATTTCTAGTATTATTTGCGATTATCTCGCCGGCGTCGCTCCCGCCTATTCTCATCGCAAATTCTGTTTAGACGCGCCATTTACTTGCTTCTTAACAGCGCCTTATGCGTTTAGATGGCGTTTAGAAACAATTTAGCGTGAATTCAGCGTTCAAGTCCCTCTGCTCCATCGCTTCGGCACGGCTGTTGCACCTACGGGACTCCAGCGGCGCAGCTTCAGTGCGCCTAAAGTTTCAGTACTTAATTCAGCGGCTCAAGGACACTCGAATGCGAAAAATCGTGACATCGTTTGCAGGACTGGTTCTGGCATGCGGATTGACCTCGGTAGCGGCGAAAGCGCAAACCACCGTACCTCTTGGTCCCGCCACAAGCGCGCAGGGAGTTTTATTCACAGGGAACAGCAATGGAAATGGCAGTCTGGCGGTCCAAGTCGGCGGATGCCCGCCGGGAAGCACGGGCTGCAGTGTTGGCCCTGTAACGGGCAATCTGGGGAGTGCCATTGTCGGCGGAACAATATTTTTGTACGGGCCTTACTCAATTAACGCCGATTCGCTCAGCGCGTCCTTCTTGGGAACGTCGGCCAGCAACGTGGATACTTGGTCGCTCACTGGCGCCGCCGACCCGTTCAGCGTCAGTATTACCGCATTCGAGGGTCCGGAAAACCAGGGCCTCGAGATCGGCACCAGCACCGTAGGCGGCTCAATTGACTGGACAGGGCTTACCGAAAACGCCGCGGGCATTTTCCTCAGCGGTACGGCGGACTATACCGTGTCCGGTTTTCTCGCAAACGACCTCGGCAGCTCCGGCTCGGCGTCCTTCAATATCGAATTGGCTCCACTTACCGTATGTGCGGACATACCGGCAGGCGCGTCCTGCACATTGGCGACAGTCGCGGGCGTAGGCGGAGATCCGCCGACGGTGTTTTCATTGATCGGTTCCGGGAACATTGGCGGTTCGGGACCAAGCACCGGGACAAGCGGCGTCACGCCAGAACCGGGAACGCTTCTCCTCCTGGGCTCCGGCTTGACGGCGCTAGGCTTCATTCGCCGCAAGCTCAGCGTGACGTAGCCGCATCGAGTTGGTGTAATGACGCGCGGCAGCGTGGTGGCTGCCGCAGTGCGGCTGCGATTTTGTCGTATGCGGAACCTAAGCACCCCGCGCGGCCAGTGGTCTTGGCTGCATTGCGCGGGGTGCCTTGTGGTTCCTAAACCTGTCTTCACGCAGTTTTCGACAAAGGTTGGCGGCTCTCGTGCCTAAGTATTAGCAGGGTAGTCTCGGCTATTCGGGCCACGGGTCAGTCCTAGGGGCATTTCCCAAATTGGGTTTGAAATCGGAGGTATTGAGCGTGCGAGCAATCAAAACAATGGTGTTTATCTGTGCCTTAGCCGTAGCGGCTGCTGTATGCCGTCCGGCGATGGTGCAGAGTATTACGGATGTGGTCCTCGGCATGAGCACAAGCGCCAACGGGATCGTTTTCAGCGGCGGAAATGGCAACAACAGCCTCAACGTGGATATCGGCGGCTGCCCATTTAGCACCTCGATCGCGTGTACGAATGGGGGCGCGGTCACGGGTGGATTAACTGTGGGTGGTGTGGGTGGCCTCAGTTACTCTCTTGGCGCGGACAGCCTTACCGCGTCATTCGCGGGTGTATCGAATGGCGTAGACACCGCGTGGAGTCTCGGCGGTAGCTCTGATTTTTACAATTTGATGGCCGGTGGCAGTACGGTTGTCGCCGGCTTCGTCGATTGGACTCAACTGGAACAAAATTCCGGTGTCGTATCTCTGATCGGTGTTGCCCACTACCAGGGGGAAGGTGCTCTTGTCGGTCTCGGGTCAGGCATCAAAGACATTGACGTTCAACTTGCAGGACTCTCGTGCAACTCGGACGTTACAGGGCCTTGCACCCTGGGTGATGTTGCCGGCCTAGATGGCGACCCGCCAGCGGCATTCAGCCCGGTGGGCTCGGGCACGTTCAGCAATCTACCACCCGGTGCCACGCCGGAGCCGGGTACGCTTTTGCTTCTCGGTTCAGGCTTGTTGGGATTTGTTCCGCTGATTCGCCGGCAGTTCTCAGCCTAGGCGGATTTGTTTTAGGTATTTGCGGCAGAAAAGCGCCTCGCGCTGCGCGATCAAGTATGGACCATGCGGCGCGAGGCGTAGTTTTTTGTGCTAGTTCTTTGCGGCCTTGGCTACCGCAGTCTTCGTCGATTTCCGGCGGCGCTTCGGCCGCGTCGGCCGTCCGGCAATCTCGCCCACCACTTCCGCGGACCAAATGCTGGTCACGAACTTCTTCATGCCGTGGTCGTCAAACTCCACCGACGTGCGCTCGGAATCCGATTCGGTTACCGTGCCGACCCCATACTGTATGTGTCGAATTGTCTGTCCTGCATCCAATACTTGCACAAAGCCTCCTTGGAACTGCGCGATGAAAAACGCTACTCAGATTGCAGAACCCATTGCTGGACTGTATGCGGAAAAATCAGGCTTCCCCAATATACTTAGATGCTTCCAAACCCTTCCGAGAACCGAGACCGGCTCGCCACTCGCCGTCTGCGACCCCCAAGCCCCTCGTTGTTGCGTATATTTATTTGTTTCAACAATTTAGAATAGCAGGTTGAGTGGGGTCATCCTCACTGGCTATGACGAAGCCCCACCCGTGATAAAAGACGGACTAGAGACCGACGACGGCTTCCGCCTGCAGGCCCTTGGGTCCTTTCTTCACTTCGAACTCCACAGCTTGACCTTCGTTGAGGGTCTTGTAACCCTCGGACTGGATCGCGCTGTAGTGCACGAAGACGTCCTCACCGCTCTGACGCTGAATAAACCCGTAGCCCTTGCTGGCGTTAAACCACTTGACTGTACCTTGTTCTCGACTCAACTTCTTACTCCTTGCTGGATGGAGCTATTTGCGCTCGTCGTCGCCTCCCGAGTCCACAAAAAAAGGCTGCTCAGGGTCTCACCCCGTGCAGCCTAGTCGATGTCTCAAAAAGCAGTCACAAGAGCCACAAACGCGACACCATTATACCATAGTGACAACGCTGTACACCACTGTATTTTTCACCTTGTCCGCCCGCAGGTCTTTTTCGTCCTGAATAGACTCCAACATAAACGAAAGTCTAGGGATACGGCAGCAGAAGCTCTTGGGGCATGAGATGCATTCTTTTGCAGCTTTCGTACTAGTTCCGTTTCTAAACTGCTTGTTTTCAATAGGCATCGTGGCGTCCCGATTGCATGTGCCACTGTGGGGCATCTGGCTTGGTTGAGGTGTTGGTCTTCTGCCTTGGGATTCGTGGTTCGGTTTTAGGGGGTATTATGCGTAAGTATGTAGCAGGGGTAGGGGCTCTTGGGGCGATTCTGCTGATAGGTCTTGTCGCCGCGCCTGCGGCGCTGGCCGGCAATATCAGTCTTACGCTGAACAGCACCACGCCCTCTACCACGACGTTCACAATTTCTGGTACGTATGCTCCCGGCGTGCCCACCACATCGATCAGCGTCCCAAACGATCCCTACTCGATGTCCTTCACACTGGCGACCAATCCTTCGAGCCTCTCTTCATTCGATTATGACACCGCCGCAGGAGCCTTTGTGGTCAACGCAAATTTCACTTTGACGCTGGATGGCGGCACGCCTATGACATTTGCCACGCCCTTTATGGTCGAATTCGCCACCGATAACGGCGGCAATCTCGGCGGGCTGATTTTCTGCTTCGACGACAGCGGAACTTGTAGCAGCGACACGGATTGGGACATCATCGGTCAGCAGCTTTTCACCGGAAACGTCTCTGATCCGACCTTTATCAGCACGGCGAACGCTTCCATCAACCAGACCATGAGCGGCTATTTCATTAACGGCTCCGGGCAATTTCCATTCGGAACGGCGCCGGCTCCCGAACCGGCATCGCTGCTCCTCCTGGGGACCGGACTTTGCGCCGCCGGGTTGGTGACGCGCAAGAGGCTGCGTTTGGGCTAGGCGGTCGTCGGCGCGTAACAACCTTCGCATTTCCTCCGCCGGACTGAAAGCAGTCCGGCTTTTTAATTTTCCTGGATATGTCCCGGAGATCAGCGCGCCCATTGGCGCGTTTCGCCTGCCACTCACTTGCCTGAGGAACAAAGGTCACACACTTGCCACCGCCATGCTCTATCGCAGGGCATCGGCGGGACCGATGCGCATGGCGCGACGCCGTGGAGTGCCTGACTTACGGGGTCTTGTCACCGCGCAGCGATGGCGGAGTTGTGGCTGCGGAGATAAAGAATGAGGACCACGCCGAGAATGATCGACGCCAATCCCGCCGTTTGCGCGTTGGTCATGCCAAAGAACGAACGCGGATTGATGCGGATGAACTCCACCAGAAATCTCGCTACGCCAGTTAAAATCAGATACCACGCAAACACCGTCCCCTGCGGAATCGCCGCGTTCAACGGAGCCTTTGATTTTGTTTTTGCCGCATTCTCCTGCGCAGCCTGTCGCCCGCCCAGCTTCCACAGCCACCAGAAAATAAAAATCGCCACAATCAATTCATAGATCGGTGTGGGATGCACTCTCTGCGTTGTCGGCACCAGCCCGTGCGGAAAGCTCATGCCCCAGGGCAGGGAAGTGGGAATTCCGTAATCGCCGTCGCCGGAAACCAGGCAGCCAATGCGCCCGATTCCGTAGCCCAGCGCCGCCGCGGGTGCCGCCGCGTCGAACATCTCCAGCAACGGCACGCGGTAATGCCGCGCCAGCAGCACAAACGCGATCAGCCCGCCCAAAAAACCGCCAAACCACGCGAATCCATATTGGCTGATCAGTTCGCGCGGATTCGCCATCAGCAGCCGCGGGTCTTCGAGAACGTGGTACAGCTTCGCGCCGATCAGCCCGGCGATGCATGGCAACGCCACCAGCAAATCCGCCGGCGCTTGAATTTCGCGCCGCGCCACGTCGCGCGCCAGCACGAAATACGAAATCAGCATGGCGATGCCCACGCACAGCCCGTAGCTCGCGATGGTGACCGGCCCAATATGAATAAATGGCATCATGGCAATTGGGTGCTTTTCGGGCGAGGACTGGTGCGGAGCGGCATCACGGATGAAATGCGACCGCACCGTAGAGCAGCTTGAACAAAACCGCGCCACCGACCAGCGCTGCGCTGATGCTCAGCAGCGTCCCAATCAGAAAATATTCCGCGAAACGCACCTGCTTGAATTCCGGATAGCGCGCGATGGCTTTTGCCGTCAGCACCAGCCCCGCTGTCGCCGGCGAGCGCAGCAGCAGCGCCGTCAAAATCACAAATCGCTCCAGCCAGCCGATGTACATTCCCGCGTTGCGCAGTGCGTGCGCGCTTTCGCCTGCCGTGCGCGATGCTTCGCCCAGCAACGGCCCGATCAGCGCGCGAATCACGTACCCGCCGACGAAAATCACCGCCGCGTACACAATCGCCACCATCCCCGCCCGTACCAAAAACCGATGCGGCGGCTGATAGGCTGGCAGGGCGTTAAGCATATTCATGCCATGTACAATAATGTGCAATTCTCTATTCCTGCGCGCTTCCGTGCAGCCCAGCCATTCGCTCGCCGATCAACTGTTCCACGCCGTACGCCGCCGCCACAAGCTGCCCATAATAGCCGCGTTTCAGATTCCGCGATACCGTCGAAGCGTCCAGCCCAAGCGCGCGCGCCGTGTCCTGCACGTTGTCATGCTCGATTCGCGCCGCCACCGTTTCCCACTGCTTCTCGGTCATCTTGCGCACCAGCGTGTCGTGCAGCGCGTAAATCAGGTTCGCCATTTGGTCGAACTCTTCATTGCCGCTGCGAAACGCCGTCAGCGCGGACCCTTTGCGCGCCTTCTTCAGCCCGTCGAGCGCCTGCCGCGCCATGCGAAACGCTGGCCCATCCATTTGATTCACCGGCGCAGTGATGCGCCCGCCCACTTCGCCGATGCCCACGCCAATGCGCAGCGCAATGGGCTGGACGCGGCTGCGCAGGTCCAGCAGCAGCCAGGGAATTTTTTCGAGGTTTGCAGTGATGGTTTGAAATTCGTCGCCCGCGGTCACTGCGTAGGGCAGCAGGATCAGTTTGCGCCGCCGGTGCGCCTCGCTCGCGCCGTGCAGCAGCTTATGCAGCAACGGGCGCAAGCGCTGGCGTCCGCTCGACGCAATCACGTCCGCCAGAATCACGGCATGGAGTTTTCGTTTCATGCACGCTTCTGTGCAATCTTATCGAATTGCACGGAAATGTACAATAACAAACTGTCCGCGCTTCCGCCGGAAAACTGTCCTACACAATGTCGTGCCCGCCGCCCAGTTCCAGGTACACTTGCCCGATACCGCCCGAGATGTGCACCTCCACCGTGTTCTTCGTTTTTCCCGCCGCGTCGTTCACGTAGTCGCTTCCGTCGCGCTTGAAGTCCGGCGCGTCCACCGACCCCAGCCCGCCTTCCACGGTCACGCGCACGCCCAAATCCCGCGGCAGCTTCACGTGCACTTCACCCACGCCGCCTTGAATTGACACCGACACGTCCTGCTTCCACTCTCCGGTCAAATCAATCGTCGAATCTCCCGCGCCCACCTGCACGTCCAGGTTCCGCAGCTCCAGGTCCGCCAGGTCGAGTTTCGATTCGCCCGCGCCCATTTCCACCGCCAGCTCCAGCGGCACTTTGTTGCTGAAATGCAAATCCCACGTGTACTTCGCGCCGCCCAACGTCGTGTGATGGTGCTCCGGCTGCATCACCATCAGCGAACCCTCGCCGTCATTAACGCTATAGCTCAAATCCGGTTTCCATTCCGGCACGTTGTACGAAATCTCGCCGTCCACCAGTTTCGACGAGCCGCCGGAAATATCCAGTTCTCCTGCGGCCATCTCCAAATGCGCGTGCGCAGACTTCGCCGCGCCCAGCGGCACGGATATATTTTCGGTTTGCATTTCGCCAATGTGCGCCAGCGGCCCGTTTCCATCCACGAAGCATCCCGAAATTCCTCCCGCCAAAAGAAACGCCGCTCCCGCCATCGCCGCGGCAAATCCCCTCGTCCGTTTCGCTCTTTTCATTTTTCTCCTCATCGAGCTACTCGCATCGTGCGCCCTAACGCACACCGCGTCTACCTCATGTATGGATAAACGCGATTCTATCCTGAAATGTTTCCTTTTTCGTGGGTTTGCGTCAAGCGAAGGAGGCCGCTTTATTCAATCGAGAGTACTATGGCTGGAACACTGAATAGCTCGTAAATTGGCTGACAATTACATATGAAGAATGCCCGCTCAATCCGGTTAGAGCAAATCTTAATGCTGCTTTCCTGTGCTGCCGTTGTGCTTCCATTTGCTTCGGCGCAGTCCCCGGAATCGATGCCCGCTCTGCAATCCGCGCTCGACAGCCCCAGCTCACTCGCTCTTTACCAGAACAGATATCTTTTCGTGGTGGAAAATCTTGTCAAAGTGCGCGTCATTGACCTGCAGCAGGGCACGATCACGACCGTCGCCGGAAACGGCAAGGACTGTTGCTACAAGGAAGGAGCGTTGGGCACTCAGGTCAGCCTCGATCTAATAACTTCAATCGCCGTCGATCAATACGGCAATCTCTTCATCGCAGACGATGGGGACATTCGCAAGGTCGATGCGATGACCAGACAGATCTCCACCATCGATGCGAATAGTGAAGTCGGAGCTTGGGGCTTGGCCTCGGATCCCCAAGGGAATTTGTTTCTCTCCTCCGGCGTTCAGATTCTTAGAGTCGACTATGGGAGTGACGCGATTTCGACGATTGCGGGCAATGGTAAGTCTGGTTTTAGCGGAGACGGTGGGCCAGCGCTGGATGCCAGTTTACTTGACCCTCTATCCCTCGCGCTGGACCCTGCGGGTGACATCTTCGTCGCTGACGTTGAAAACTGTCGTCTTCGGCGCATCGATCACTTCAGCGGCGCCATCAACACCATCGCTCAGTCAGGCGGAATTGCCGAGAACTGTCCGCCCCAGCAGGGCGGCAGTATGTGGCAGCAATCTTTGGACGATCCTGTCGTCGACGCCAAAGGAAACGTCTTTTTCGATGAACCCTCCGCCGATTTTGTCGCCCGAGCCGGTTCCATCCCGGATCGTCCCATAATTGTCGCCGGCACGGGAGACAGGGGTTTCAGCGGCGACGGCGGTCCGGCCACATCCGCAACTTTCGATAGTCCGTCCGGTCTCGCGGTCGATTCAGGCGGAAACCTCTTCATTTCGGATTTCGGGAACAATCGAATACGCCGCATTGATGCCAAGACCCAAATAATCACCACCATAGCCGGAAACGGTCTGCCCCACCGCGTACGTGTTGAAATGTAATTGCAGCCGCCATCGTTACCGCCTAAGGAGTCTCCGGCAGCGTGTAATCGAATTCATAGAAATGCTTTCCGCTCGCTTCTATCTTGATCGTCATCGTTCCTGTAATTCCTGCGAGTTGCCCTGTGCCGGAATCCGGCACCACGGTCACGCTCAGTTGCGGCGCGCCGCGCGTCAACGTGCCGCCTGCTGCAGCACGAAACTTCCGTGCTTCCCCGCGAGCGTCCCCGTGACGCGCTCCATCCCCACGTAGCCCGCCGAGCCTTTCACGTCCGTTCCCGCCGTCAGCATCTGCCCTTCGCTCGTCGCTTCCAAATCGCCATGAAACTTCTTCGCGATCGACATCCGCCCGAGCGTTGAGCCCTCGGCTTTGTCTTCCGGCCCCTGCGGAACCAGCGTCGGCTCAAACGTTCCCTTTGCATGATGCATTTCCGTTTTCTCTCCTTGTGCGGTTGTGCCTTGTGCCTGTGCGTCCGCAGTCCTCGGCTGAATCGCCGACGCTCGCGCTCGCAACGCGCCGCCAAGGCTCAAGCCCGTGCAAACGCCTGCAACAATAAAATACCCAGCCACAGTTCCGTTGTTCATTGTTTGCGAAGCCTAGTCACAGCTCGAATTGTCGGCAAAAACACGGCCGACGAGCATGGAACTCAGAAACGCGTCGCATTTCGAGAATTTGATCAGCACAGGATCGTTCTGCATGGCATTCGGATCCGTCGTCATGGCACCGTTGAGCGCCTGGCGTGCTGCCGCAACATCGCCGGCCCACTTCGACAGGGTGTTATATTGATTGTTGAGCAGTCGAAGAGCATTACGGTCTGCATTGGTTGACGCCGCGACGGATGCTTGCGCTAGGCTCGCCTCTGCCCGATCGTGATACGTTTGCGCCCACGCGCCGCTCACCGCCAATCCAAAAGTGACCATTGTTCCCACCGCCCCTTTCCACTCTCTCATTTCCGCCAACGCGCCGATGGCGGCGCTCGCAAATCCCTTGGAGAGTTCTTCCGTGCTTTGCGGGGACGTGGCGCCGGGGCTCGCCGGAAGTGACGGAGGTATTGTCAACACGATCTGATTCACCTCGAAGCTGATCGATCCGTTCGTCAGCTTAGCCAGAGTTTCAATATCGACATAGGAGTGTCCATTCACCTGCAAGACTGCGCCCGCGGCTTTCCCGTTGATGAGCAGTTTCTTATCCGTCACGCTCTGTGCGAAAACAGCTCCCGCGAGTGTGAGCGCAATTCCAAGCAACATCACTGTGCGGAGATGGATGTAGTTGTTCATGCTGTACCTATCCTAGCAGCTCGAATCGCTGCCACGCGTTTCCTTCACGCTTCAGAAGATAATACAGGTATTCGGGAAGGGAAGCCGCCTGTCCGTGCATTATAACTCAGGCCCGGTGGGGCCTCTTCGTCCTCAGGAGCTTTGTGGGTCAGCACGAATACCGGCCCACTCCTGCCAGCAAACCTTCCCCACGAATACCTGCCTCGTTATGTAAGTTAGGGAATGTCGTCTCTGTTTTGCGAAAGACAGAGGCCGTTTCCGGTCGCAAACCTTTCGCCTCTAGCTAGTTCTTCCTCGCCGTCTGAAAGATCGCGAACGCCGCGCCCTGCGGGTCCGCCATCACGCACATCCATCCAACGTTCTCGATTTTCATCGCCGGCATATAAATCCGCGCGCCCAATTGCTTCGCCTTCGCCGCCGTCGCTTCACAGTCCGCCACCTGCAGGTAAATTTGCCAGTGCGCCGGTCCGCCCCCCGCAAAGCTCGCCGGAGGAATCCCTCCGATGAACTCCTCTCCGTTGAAAATGTGATAGTACCGATGGACGGGGTCTTCGTCTTCTTTGCCGATCTTCCAACCAAACAGCTTCTCGTAAAACGCGCTCGCTGCATTCTGGTCCGGCGTAAGCAAGTCCGCCGCGCACAGCGTTCCGTCCACGCCGCCGATTCGGCTCCCACACAGAGAACGCCGCTCCCGTCGGGTCCTGAAACGCGGCCATGCGCCCGGCATCGAACACGTCGAACGGCGGCGCAAGCACCTTCGCTCCCAGCTCCGCCGCGCGCTTCGCCGACGCGTCCGCGCTTTCCGTCGCCACGTACAGGCCCCAGTGCGGCGGAATTCCTTGCTCGCGTTGATGGCTCTGCAACGTATACCCCGCGCTCACCTGCCGCCCGTCCACATGAAAAATCGTGTAGGTATCGTTCGGCCCCATGGGATTGTCTTTCGCCGTCCACCCAAACAACTCGCCATAGAACTTCTTCGCCGCGTTCTGGTCCGTGGTCGCCAGATCAATCCAGCAAAAGCTCCCCGGCTTGTGCTTTTCAATATTCGTCATGCGCACGCCTCCTTGCGTATTCCAGCGCAGTATACGTGCTTTTCTCGAATCTGCCCTGCATCATCCTGAGAAACACTCGCCATAAACGGATATAATCCTTCCCACATGATCCCTGCTTCCTACAGGCCTCGAAAGAAGTTCATGGAGCTGGCTATCGCGGAGGCCAAACGCGCCGGTGACCGCGGTGACTATCCGATTGGCGCGGTCATCACACGTCTTGCGGGCGGCCGCGAGGTGGTCATTGCCAGCGCCGGCAATCGCGTAAAAACTTCGGGATCAAGCATCAAACACGTCGAGTTGGAAACGCTCAAATACGTATCCAGCGGCTATGGCCGTTACCTCCCGGACTTTGTCCTCTACTCCACGCACGAGCCTTGTGCTATGTGCGCCGGTGCCTGCGTATGGTCCAGAATCGGTGCCGTCGTCTATGGCGTTTCCCAAGAAGACATTGCCGCTTTTGGCCGCAAGCGCGGTACCGACGAGTTCAAGTGGCGAGCCTGTCTCATCTCCTGCCGATTCGTCTTCGAGAAGGGCAATCATCGCATCCCTGTCACCGGCGGTTTTCTCCGGAAAGAATGCCAAAAACTCTTCAGCTATGGATCTGCTCCTCGCTGACCGCCGCGCTTTGCGTGGCACAGGCTTCAGCCGGGTGCCCCATCCTTTGCGCCCCTTGCAAAGGGTGGGGTTTCGCATCTTTGCCCTTGTAGTGTCCGGTCGGATTCATCCGCTCGTCGCGACTCCCCGAGTCGCGCGCTTTGCGTAGCACAGGCTTCAGCCTGTGCGCATTTACTGGACTTTGGTTCTGTGTAGCGCAGAGCCGCGATCGGGTGTTGATGTGGGTGTCCCGCCAGAGCAGCGAGGCCCGCTCCAGCGTCGTGAAGTAAGTATGTAGCGCCTCCCGCTGCAAACTTTTGCGCCTTCTTTGTAATGCCTTGCAACGGCCTCGACTGCCTTTCGCGCCAGTTCGCCGCAAGTCCTTTAGAACGGATTGGCCAATCACCTGCTCGATTATTTACTACAAGGTATAAAGTATGGGCATCACGCCAGCGAGCGATTCCCAATCCGAAGTTTTATAGGCCCGAACTCGGTACGCGCCGCCCCAGGGCGCATTTTGACGTCGAGGAGGCTGACATGTCCCAAAGTTCTCAGTTGTCTATGTGCAGTGGATTGCTCCGCGTTGCTCCGGTGGTAGCCATTCTGGCCCTCGGGTTGTTCGCCGCGCGCCCCGCTACCGCTGGCACCATTGTCAATTTCAGTGGATGTGACGTCTTTTGTGGTGGCGTAAGTGAGGAGAGCTCGTTCGGTCCTCCCTCGTGGACCATCGATGTGCCTGGTGTGAACCTCCCTAACTCCTTCGGCCCGGGCTACACCGAAACTTTCTCCGCCGATGTCACTCTTTCTAGCGACGGTACGGCTTCGGGATTTGCCGACATTCGCCTTTCCTATACCGTATTCCCTTTCGGACCCATCAGCGAAGACGACACTATAATGTTTACGAGTTGGAGCGGAGGTCCGCTTTCTACGGCTTGGTCGGGCGAAATCTTCGGTACCGGAGACTTTTGCAACGCGATGTGTTTTCTGTCCGGCTCCGGGCAGACATCAGAGCCGTCTGTCTTTTTCTTATCAACCTATCCTACGCCCGAGCCATCCTCCTTGCTCCTGCTCGGCACCGGCCTGCTCGGCCTTTTCCCGGTAATTCGCCGCCGCTTCACGCGGTCCTAAAGTAGCTAGACCGAGGAGGTTACCATGATGTCCAAAAACGCTAAAGTTATGAGTGCAAAACTTGCCGTTAGACTCGCAAAGTCCCTACTGGGCGCTGCGATCCTTTGCCTCCTGCTCTCGCCCCGTCCCACTCAAGCGAGCCCGAATTTGATCCCAGTTATCGCCACAGGGAGCTTCGAAGCTTGCATCTATAACGATCCGGGATACTCATGTTTCAGCGACTCAGTCATTGGCGGATTCACGTTCGACACTCTTACTAATTCTGTCGTAGGCCCGTGGTCATTTACGGGAATCATTGGTGGACAAACATCTGGGCCTGGAAGCTCCGTTTCTGTCTCTGGGTCTGACCTGGCTAATGATGAGTTTATTTTCGGTACTCTAGTCTTTGAGAATTTACAGCTAGTCGGTGGCTACAACTCTTGTCCCGTTGGACTCGGAGGGGATTTTTGCTCTTTGGGAATTTCCTTGATACCGGTGCCCACGCCCGAACCGTCGTCTTTACTTCTTCTCGGCACCGGCCTGCTTGGCCTTTTCCCGGTAATTCGCAGCCGCTTCGCCCGCCCCTGATTGCGCGGCGGCAAAGAAACTAAATCAGAAGGACGAACTCGCCGGCGACTCGATTCACATCCGGTCGGCAATCGTCTTCGCCAGCTTCTCGGCGGCGGGAGTCATCTGCGGTATCGGGTGCGGCAACAGGAAGCCGATCTGCATTCCGCGTCCGTTTTTCCACACGTAAAGCAAACCATCGGAAAAGACGGCTTTCTCGCCGATTCCCGAGATGCGCTGCCCGCCCATTTGAGCAATGGAATCCGGCAGACCGGCAACATCAAAACTTTGGAGGAAAATCTCGTATTGTGATCTCGCGTCGTAGAAATTGCAGCGTCCACCGACAAGCGGGTGGTACTGCCCGGGTCCCAACGCGTGGCCCATCGCCTCAGTAACTTCCGATTGAGTGGCGAGCGTGCAAGGATTGAAGGCCGCATGCGAAGCGCTCTGTGGAGTGGCGCTTGCCGAGACGGCTTGGTTTGCCGGCCCGTTCGGTTTCGTGCCGGAACAGCCCGCGGCTGCCGCGACCACCAGCGCCATCGTTGCCGCTTCGATCCATCTCATAGCCGCGTATCCTAATCGACGTAAGGAACACGAGTCAAATACTCAACAATCGGCCCGGGTGCCCCATCCTTTGCGCCCCCTGCAAAGGGTGGGGTTTTGCATCTTTGCCCTTGTAGTGTCCGGTCGGATTCATCCGCCCGTCGTGCCTCCCCGCCTCGCGCGCCTTGCGTGGCACAGGCTCTCAGCCTGTGCGCATTTGCGCGTGCCCCATGCTCGCTTTCCGAGCGTGGGGGCCTTTGGGGTTTGTAGCGCAGACCCTTCACGCTTCCCGAAGGTCTGCGGCTCCCCGCTTTGTCGTCGTAGGTCGGCTTTGTGTGCTTGGCTTTTGTAGGGCGATCGGCCGCCTTTCCTAATTTGACGTGCGGGTGGTCTTGTTGCATAAAGGAGAGCAAAGGAGAGCTCTGTGGATACAAAAGAGAAAATGACCTCGATTGGCCAGCCCGTGCCGGAGTTGCCGGTCGCTGATGTCGAACGCGCACAACAGCATTACAGGGATTCACTCGGCTTTGAGATCGGATGGCTTTACACAGACAAAGAAATTGGGGCCGTCTCACGCGGTCGTGTGGCGATATTCTTTCGCAAAAGGAAGTCACCCTTCGAACCTGCCGTTCACTGGGTGTTCGCCGAAGACATCGATGCGTCATACCAAGAACTGAAGTCGTTAGGCGCGAACATCGTGGACCCTCTGGAAAAAAAGCCTTGGGGATTACGACAATTCACCGTACAGGATCTTGACGGGAATCTCTTCTACTTCCACCACGACTAACCAAGCCCCGGAAGCTTTGTCATTCCGAGCGAGGATGCGGCCAGCATCCGACGAGGAATCTGCTGTGGCTTTGCCTTTTCGGGTGCCCCATGCTCGCTTTCCGAGCGTGGGGTCTTTGGGTTTGTAGCGCCGGCCTTCACGCTGCCAGCCTTTCTCTTCGTAGGGGCGACCCTTGGGTCGCCCGCGCACCTCCCTAAGCACACGCAACCCTTGGGACCGCCACGCCGCTGCACGCGCCTTCCGCGCAGCCCACAATTTCATACCAACGTGCTCGTGCCGTCCCTACGAATGCGCCAGGCGTCGTCGGCGCAGCAACGGCACGAAGCCGAGCAGGCCCGTGCCCAGCAGGAGCAGCGACGAAGGTTCGGGCGTGGTCGTCACGGGCGTGAGCGCACCGGCTGTCAAGGACAAAACGGCGGATTGGGATTCGGGGAGCAGGACCGCTATATTCGACAGGCTCGATAGTGATCCGCCGCCGTAACCGATCAGAGAGCCTGCCGTTGGCGTGGCAAAAAACAAGACGAGGCTGTCATCCACTGGTGGATTGACCAAGTCAAGAGCTGTATCGCCCGACAAAGCAACAAGCCCAATACTCTCAGCAAAGGCTGGCTGAAATAGGGGTGACCCGTCATACGTTCCTCCCCCAAAGAAAACGTTGGCGGAGACGAACGCGCCGGTCGTAGTGTTGATCACCAGCGTGCCGCTTAGCGTGCAGCCCGAAACTGGGCACGCCACACTGCCCGACTCGGCAAAAGTCCCTGATACATCAAACGTCACGTCATTGGCGCGAGCTATGGTCGCTCCCATTCCCAGAAACATAACGGCAAGTCCTGCGGCGAGGAATCCTTTTCGAATCAGCTTTGCCTTTCGCATCGAACGCACCCCTTGGGTCTTAATGATGAAGTTAGCCCCTAAACCGGCGCTATCCTACAACAAGTTGAGTTACTGAAATCAAAATTTTCCCTTGACCTTCTGTTTACAAAATGATACACATAGCTTGCGGGTATCGTGCCCGTACTGAGGCCGCTGGGATTCCGGCGGCTTTCGTTTTTTGGAGAAGGGAATCGCAATGGACGCGAGCCGGACCCTTTCGGCAACGCCGGTTTTGACTAGCCACTCGCCTGCCTTGAGGAACGAAAGGTCACTGCCCACTCGCCACTGCTTTTCTGCTCGCCGCACCCCTTCGGAATCACTGCTTCTCACTGCCTTTCTAATCGGTACACAAAACACCAGTCATGTTCCGCTAAATACCCGTAAAATCAACTACTTGCCGTTTTCTAATCGGGACAGATTTGCACTTTTAGGGCACGGTCGGCTTCATCGGGCCGGTGCCGTCCTCAGAGCGGCGCAGCATCGCATTTCTAATCGCCAACCCAAATTATTAGACTTGCCCGTAACTCATACAAAACAAAGCCTCAGCGCGTTTTTAATCGCCAACTTTGGCGTGTCGAGCGCCTGCGGCTCCTTGCATCGAGCGCTGGCCCTCCCTCGTCGCTTCTCTCCTGCCGCCTGCCCCTGCTTCTCTGTAACCAAGCCGCCGTCTCCAACGTCTCATACAATAGTAAGCGTGATTCACCGCGGGAGGCGGCCATGAAACTCCCAGCCATCCCGAAGTCAGTTTTTCCTTCTTCCCTAGTAAAGACAGTCTTGGTTTGCGCCGTGTTTCTCTGTTTCGCGGCGGTAGCTCCCGCGGCATTTGCGCAGCGCGGTGGCGGCGGCTCGCACGGCGGTGGAGGGCGCGCCTCGGCCGGTTCTCGCGGCGGAGTTGGCGGCTTCCGCGCAAGCAGCGGCTCGCGCGTTTCAACGGGCTCGGCTGGACGCGCTTCTGGCGCGTCGCGGAGTTACGCTTCTTCCGGCACCCTTTATGCGCACGGTACGTCGGCTCGCGGTTATTCGCGCAACACCTTCGTCCCAGGGCCCGGATCGCGCGCAGTGAACGGCGCAAATTCCTCATTCTCTGTAAACAGCCCAAGTCCTGTGGGCGCGCGGCCTTTTGCCGCGAACAATTTTCTCTGGGAAGATCCCCCGCAGCAGGCGCGCCCGGTGATGCCCATGCAGTCCCCGCGTCCAATGATGCCGATGCAGTCGCCGCGCCCGATCTTTGCGCCAATGCAAACTGTGCATCTGGCATTCCCCGCGCAGCCCGTACATTTTCCGTTTATCCGGCAGCCTAATGCGCTCGCGTCCCCCAGTGCTCCGTCGAATGCATTGTTCCATCCTTTGTCGCGCCGCCTCGTAGCCGGGCCGCCCTTCGTTGGCATGGCTGCGGCGTCATTTCATTCTTTGCACTTCCGTCGCCAGCCCTGCTTCGGCACGGTCAATCCCTGCGGGTTCGGCGGTGGCGGCTTTGGATTCGGCTCGCCATTTTTCTTCGATCCGTTCTTCTTGTCGTCGTTCGGCTTCGGATTTGGGTCTCCGTGCTTTTTTGCGGGCGTATTCGAGCCGTGCGCTTTTGGGCTGGGACCGTTTGGTCTGGAGGGCAATCTCCTGGGCTATGACTACGGCAACGGCTATTTCTATTCGCCGGCAGAGGAGCCGCCTCCTCCGTGGAACGCGGACGAGGACACTGCGCCGGCCGAATTTCCGACTTATTCGGTGGAGTATCCATTCTTGCCCGCGCCTTTGCCTCCCCCCGTGCCGTATTCCGGCGTCGGACAGGGCACGGCGGCACAGCCTGTCGTTAAGCTCGTGTTGAAGGATGGAACCGTCTTCGGCGTAAATTATTACTGGCTGGCGGACGGCCGCTTGAACTACATCACCACGTACAATATTCAGACTTCGATTCCGCTCGACGATCTCGACTTGCAAAAAACCGTGGACCTGAATTACAAGCTCGGCATCACCTTCACGCTCACGCCGCAGCCGCCCACTTCACCGCAACCGCCGGACGCGCAATCGCAGCCGCAAAATCAGTAACGCGTGGGAAGTGATGTGTGGCGAGCAGGCAAGCGCCCGGCGCGCGAAAACGGGCGAGGGAAGTATCAGCAAGCCGGGCAAATATTCCGTGCCGGAGATGCTCGACCGGTTGGACGCTGCGCTGCAAGCGTTACTCGTAGCGAAGGGCAATCATCGGATCGACGCGCATGGCGCGGCGCGCGGGAATGTAGCAGGCAGCCGCAGCGACGGCCAAAAGTACGGCGACCGCTCCTGCCAGCGTTAGCGGATCGGTGGCGCTGACGCCGAAAAGCAAAGTGCCCAGCACTTGGCTGAGCGCGAGCGCGCCGACGACGCCAATCACCACGCCCAGTCCCGCGAGCCTCAATCCCTGCGCGAGAATTCCACGAAGAATATCCGACTGCTGCGCGCCGAGCGCCACGCGCACGCCGATTTCTTGCGTGCGCTGCGTGACGGAAAATGCGAGCACGGCGTAAATTCCCAGCGCGGCGAGGAGCAGCGCGAAGCCGGCGAATCCGCCGAGAAGAGAAGATTGCAGTTCGCGCGGCGCGAGATAGTCGCTGAGCATTTGTTCGAGCGGCATCACGTGCGTGACGGGCTGGTCTTTGTCGACGGCCCAGATTTGCTCGCGGACGGCGTTGGCGACGGACATGGGATCGCCCGCAGTGCGTATGGCGAGATAGGAAGGCGCGAAGAAATCGTGCTGGTCATAGGGAAGGTAAACTTCCGGGCGTGGGGGCTGATCGAGTCCGGCCTGGCGCACATCGCCGACAACTCCTACGACTGTGATCCACGGCTTAGGCTCGGGATCGCCGCCGCTTTTGAAACGCATCCCCACAGGATCCTGGCTGGGCCAGAATGTCTTCGCGACCGTTTGGTTGATGAGCGCGACGGGCTGCGTTCCTGCAGCGTCGCGCGAATCGAAAGTGCGGCCTGCGATGAGCTTCATACCAACGGCTTGAATGTATTCGTCACTAATCATGCGCCCGTTGGGAATAATGGCCTCGCCAAGGCGGGGCTTTGGCCTGCCCTCGATGATGATCATGCCCGGTGCGCCCCCGAAATTCGTGAGCGGAAGCCATGTGGTACAACCGGCGGCGACGACTCCCGGAAGATGACTGATGCGGTTAAGCACTCGTCTATAAAAGGCGTTACGGAGCGCGGGGTCTTTGTATTTCGGGAAAGGCAAATCGGTCTCAACAGCGAGAACGTGCGCGGAACGGAAACCGGGGTCCAGATTGCGGACGTTCATGAAGCTGCGCACCATGAGCGTGGCGCCGGAGAACAGAACGAGGGCGAGCGCAACTTCGGCGACAACAAGAATATCGCGCACGCGAGTGCCGGCCGCTGCCGAACCGCTGCGAGCGCCGCCTTGTTTCATCGCGGTGGCGAGGTCAATGCGGGAAATGCGCAGCGCGGGTGCGAGACCGAAAAGCACGCCGCAGACAATCGAGACGGCAATGAGGAAGAAGAGAACGTCAACGTTTATTCCAGAGCCGGCGAGGGGTACGAGCCCGGCTGGAATGAGATGCGCGAGAAAAGGCGTGGCCCAAACAGCAAGAAGCAGGCCGGCGCAGCCGGCAATGATGGAAAGAAGAACGCTTTCCGTCAAAAGTTGGCGAATGATTCTGCGACGGCTCGCGCCGAGCGCCATGCGCATGGCCAATTCCTTGCGGCGGCCCGTGGCGCGCGCAAGAAGAAGATTGGCGACGTTGGCGCAGGCGATGAGAAGAACGAACGTGACGGCACCGAGAAGAATGATCGCGGCGAGGCGCGAGCTGCCGGTGAGATGGTCACGCAGGGGGACGGCGTAAGCGCCAACTTTTGCGTTGGTTCTGGGGAATTGTTTCTGGAGGCGCTGCGCTATTAGGGAGAGGTCGGCATTAGCCTGCTGGAGCGAGACGCCATCTTTGAGCCGTGCGAAGACGTTGAGGTAATGGCTGTCGTGATCGTCGAGATCCTCTGCGGAGAAGCCCTCAGGAGTCCAGACTTGCGTTTCACGGTCCGGGAAAATGAAGCCGCGCGGCATAACGCCGATGATTGTGTACTGGGCGTTACTCAGCCAGATTTGCTTGCCGACGATTTTCGGATCGCCGCCAAAATTGGCCATCCAGACGGCGTGGCTCAGGATGACAACGTGATTCGCGCCGGGCTTGTCTTCTTCCGAAGTGATGTTGCGGCCCAGCATCGGCTTGACGCCGAGCAGGGGGAACATATTGGCGGTAATCCTTGCGGCATCAAATTGTTCGGGATTGCCTTGGCCCGTGAGATCGAATCGCGTACCGCTCAACGCAGCGATGTCCGCGAAGACATCGTTCTGCGCTTTCCACGAGGCGTAATTCCCGGGCGCAGGCGTGTCTTGCGGGAAACCGAATGCAGGAGAATTCTCCCAGACCACGACGAGCCGGTTGGCGTCGCGATAGGGCAGCGGGCGAAGAAGAACGTTGTAGGCGACGCTGAAAATGGCGGTGTTCGCGCCAATGCCGAGGGCCAGGACGACCACGGCGAAGATGAAAAACGCGGGATTGCGCAGGAAAGTGCGTAGCGCGTAGCGAATGTCTTGCAGCAGTGTGTTCATCGCTCACCTCGACGAGAATCGAAATTCGAAAAACCCAAACGGAAAACAAAAGCGCTGACCTTCCCGAGGCAAAGGTGCGCTACGCGGGCCGCCGCAAAACCTCACGTCAGCCCGCAGGGAACGCGGGCGGGACGTGAGCTACAAAACGAAAAAGCCACAGCAAAAGCGCACAGGCTAAAGCCTGTGCACCAATTCACTCATAGCGAAGGGCCACCATGGGATCGACGCGCATGGCGCGGCGCGCGGGAATGTAGCAGGCGGCGAGCGCGACGAGCGTGAGGACCACGGCGACGGCGATGAAAGTGAGCGGGTCAGTGGCGCTGACGCCGTAGAGAATCCTGGTCATCAGACGTGTCAGTCCCGCCGCAGCGGCAAGGCCAATCACCACTCCGATGAGCGCCAAGCGCACGCCCTGTCCGAGGACAATTTTCAAAACGTCGCTGCGTTGCGCGCCGAGAGCGATGCGAATGCCAATCTCATGGGTGCGCTGGCCGGCGATGTAGGAAAGTACGCCGTAAATGCCGATGCTCGCGAGGATCAAAGCGAGCGCAGCGAAGACGGCGAGCAGAATCATGGCGAAGCGGCGCGAGGCGAGAGAGCGGGCGATGATGTTGTCCATGGTTTCCGTGTCAAATACGACGGCTTTGCTGTTGAAGTCGCGGACGCCTTCGCGAACGGACCCGATGAAGGCATCGGGCGAGCCCTGCGTGCGCACGATGTAGCCAGCAGAGCTGGCAAAAGCCTTAATCACCGGGTCGGGGAGTTGCAGAGCCGAAGCGTAAAACTGCTCGGTGAGGTGCGAACCGGCAGCTTCGTCGAGGCCGAATTGTTTGACGTGGCCCACGACGCCAACAATCTGGAGTTGATTATAGACAAGATCGAAATTGAGGCGCTTGCCGATGGGGTCCTGGTTGCCGAAATACTTGTGCGCCAAGTTTTCGTCGATGACGCAGACGCCGGGCGAATTGGTGTTGTCCTGCGCGGTGAGGAAACGGCCGCGGAGCAGGGGAATTTTCATAACGTTGAGGTAATCGGGGCCAACGATATACCAAATGGCGTCGAGCATGCTGTTTTCGTTGGGAGGCTTTGGCGTTCCGGCGAGCCAAAACGATAGATCGGACTCACCATTCAGAGGAAAGGCTCCGGTCATGAGCGAGACGGCGGTGACGCCGGGAATGGCGGCGATTTTGCCGGCGAGCTGCACGAGACTGGCGCGAATTTGAGCGGCGCTGCCCGAGGTGACCGTGGGCGGGAAGCCCACCTCGAAAGCGAGCATGTTGTGCGGATTGAATCCCGGATTGACGCTCCAAAGGCTAACCAGGGTGCGAATGGTAAGACCCGCGCCGACGAGAAGCACGACGGCGAGCGCCATTTCGACGATGACGAATATGCCTTGGGTGCGGTAGCGCGCGCCGCTTGCGCCGCGTCCGCCTTCTTTGAGCGTTTCATGCAAATCGGGCTGCGAAGTTTTGAGCGCGGGAGCGAGGCCAAAGAGAACGCCGGCGAGAAGCGAGACGATCAAGGTGAAAAGCAAAACGTGCGGATCGATGCGCACTTCATTCGCGCGCGGCAAAGTGCTGGGAAGTATGGTGAGCGCGGCGCTGGTCCCCCAGGATGCCAGAAGTAACCCGAGCGCGCCGCCCGCGAAGGCAAGCAAAATGCTTTCGGTGAGCAACTGGCGAACGACGCGGCCCTGCGTGGCGCCGAGCGCGGCGCGGATGGCGAATTCGCGGGCGCGTCCGGTGGAGCGAGCGAGGAGCAGGTTCGCGACATTCACGCAAGCGATCAGCAGCACGAATCCGACAGCGGCGAGTAAAACTAAAAGGAACGGCTGGATATTGCTGACCATCTCCTGTTTGAGCGGCGTGACGCCGATTCCCTGGCCTTTGTCGGCGTCGGGATAGGCGGCGGCGAGATTGCGAGCGACATTGTCCATATCGGCGCGCGCCTGCGCCAGCGTGACGCCTTGCTTCAAGCGTCCAACGGCCCAGATTCCCGGGTGGATTTTGCGAACGTGCATCCACGGCTGCGTGGACACGCCGAGAGGAACGTAAACGTCGCCCAAGCGAAAATTGAAGGACGAGCAGCAAAAGTAGAAATTCTCAGGAAGCACGCCGATGACGGTGTAATCCGTGCCGTCGAGGTTCAAAGTTTTGCCGACGATGTTGGGCGAGGAGCCAAATTTGGTTTTCCAAAAGCCGCCGCTGAGGATGACGGCCGGCGGACCGTTGAGCTCGTCCTCGGCGGGAGAAAAATCACGGCCGAGGATCGGGTTCACGCCGAGGAGCGGGAAAAAAGTGGCCGAGACTTCCATTGCCGAAACGCGTTCGGCTTCGCCTTGGCCGACCAAGTTGAAGGTGGTCCGACGGAAGGCCGCCAGGGAAGCGAAGGTGCGATTGTCGCGGACCCAATCGAGAAAATCCGGATAGGAGATGGAGCTTTGCGAAAATTGGGGAGCCTCGCCGCTAAGAGTAACAACCTCATTTGGGTGTGGGTACGGCAAGGGATTGAGCAACACGCCGTTGACGACGGAAAAAAGCGCGGTGTTGGCACCGATGCCGAGGGCCAGAGTGACAATGGCGATGATGGCGAAGCCGGGCGATTTGATAAGGATACGAATGGCGTAGCGTAAGTCTTGCAAAAGTGTGTTCATGGCGTGTTTATCCCCCGTTCGTCACGGATGGTATCGCAGATTGCGTTCCGAAGCGCGTTGAGGTAAATGCCAACATTTCAGCGACGTACGTGTGTGCCGTGCGGAAAGAGTCCCGTGAAATGTCCGATTGCGGGAGCGGGCGTCGCGGAAACGGGCAGTGGAGGCTAAGTCGATAGCCGAGAAATGCCGCAGAACCACAAAAAACGTGGCTCTGCGCTAGAAAGGCAAAACGTCATTCATAGCGGAGGGCGACCATGGGATCGACGTTCATGGCGCGGCGCGCGGGAATGTAGCACGCGAAGAGTGCAACGACGATCAGAACAATCGCCACGGCGGCAAAGGTCAACGGGTCATGCGCGCTGACGCCGAAAAGCTGGCTCCTCATGAGACGCATCAACGCGAGGGCGGCGGCGATGCCGATGGCGACGCCGATGAGCGCCAGTTTTGCGCCCTGGCCAAGCACGAGGCGCAGAACGTCCGCGCGTTGCGCGCCCAGGGCCATGCGAACTCCAATTTCGTGGGTGCGTTGCCCGACGAGGTAGGAAATGACACCGTAAATTCCCACGCACGCCAGAATCAACGCCAGCGCTGAGAACACGCCGAGAAGAATCATCGCGAAGCGCCGCGCCGCAAGCGAATTGTCGATGGTTTCGTCCATCGTTTCGATGCCGTAGAGCACTTGCTGGCTATTCATTTCTTCGACGGTGTGGCGAATCACCGGTATCAGCGTGTCGGGAGGGACTTTCGTCCGCATGACGAAGTCCGCGCCTTTTTCCAGAAGCGGCATGAATCGGTCGGGGACTTGCATCAGCGGAAAGTAAAGCTGCGCCAGAATCGGCGACTTGGCGCTTTCGTCAAGCCCCCAGTGCTTCACATGGCCAACAACTCCGACGATTTCGGCCTGGATGTCGAGAATTCCGAGATTCACTTGTTTGCCGATGGGGCTCTCATTCGGAAAATATTTGCGCGCGAAGTTTTCGTCGATGACGATGACCGGCGTGGAATGAGTGGTGTCTTCGGCGTTGAGAAAGCGGCCGCTCAGCAGCGGCGTTCCCATGGCCTTCAGGTAGTCCGGCTCGCAAAGGTAAAAAAGAGCGAAGGGCATATCGTTGTCGCTCGACGGTTTGGGATGGCCGGCGAGCCAGAAGGGCAGTTCGGAATCACCCTGCATTGGCAGGCTCCCGCCCAGCGCGGACACATATTCGACGCCGGGAATCGCTTCAAGCGCGCTGTCGAACTGAATCGATTCGTTGCGTAGTTGCTCGGGCGGCGCTTTCATCATTTCGGGTGAGAAGGCGATGCTGAAGGAAAGCAGATTGTGCGGATTGAATCCGGGATTCACGCTCCAGAGCTGCACAAGGCTGCGGATCATCAATCCTGCGCCCACGAGCAAAACGAGCGCGAGAGCCATTTCCGCCACCACAAACACGGACTGCATGCGATGGCGCGCGCCGCTGGAGCCGCGGCCGCCTTCTTTCAGAGTTTCGTGCAAATTGGCGTAAGAAGTTTTCAGCGCTGGCGCGAGGCCGAACAAAATTCCAGCAAAAATCGAAACGCCCAAAGTGAAAAGAAGAACATGGGCGTCGAGGCCGATGCTGCTGGAGCGCGGCAAGGCTTGCGGCAGAACACGAATCGCGGCGCGCGTGCCCCACGCGGCAATCAGCAGGCCAAGAACGCCCCCCGCAAGCGCAAGCAAAACACTTTCCGTGAGAAGTTGGCGGATGACGCGGCCGCGACTCGCACCGAGCGCCGCGCGAATGGCGAATTCGCGAGCGCGCCCCGTCGCGCGCGCCAGAAAAAGATTGGCGATGTTCACGCAGGCGATGAGAAGTACGAAACCCACCGCGCCGAACAAGACATAAAGAAGAGGTGCGACGTCGCCGATCATGTCCTGTTTGAGAGGTATGACGCTAATGCCGGAATTTTTGTCCGCGTCGGGATAAGTCTTCGCAAGATTTTGCGCGACCCGGTCCATATCGCTGCGCGCCTGCGCGAACGTGACGCCATCTTTCAGGCGGCCAACGCAATTCATGCCCATGCTCACGCGACGGTCAAGAAAAGTGGCGTCAGTCCATTGGCCCACTGGCACATAAATATCGGAGAGACGGAAATTGTTGCCGCGAAAATAGAAGCTGGAAGGAATGACCCCGATCACGGTGTAAGACGTTCCGTTGAGCGAAAGGGATTGGCTGAGAATTTGCGCAGAGCCGCCGAATCTGCGCCTCCAAAGACCCTCGCTCAGCAAAACGACAGGCGCCGCGCCGGCATGGTCATCCTGGGCGGTGAACAGCCGTCCGATGACCGGCTGCACGCCGAGGATGAGGAAAAAATCGGCAGAGACCATTTCCGTGCGGAGGCGCTCCGGTTCGCCCGCGCCGGTCATGTTGAAACTGTCGGAGCGATAGGCGCCAAGCGCCGAGAAGGAATTATTGTCGCGCTGCCAATCGAGGAAATTGGGATAGGAGATCGACGATTCCCCGAATGCGGAAGTGCGTGAATAAATCGTGAACAATCGCTCGGGCTGCGGATAGGGCAGGGGATTGAGCAGGACGCCGTTGACCACGGAAAATAGCGCCGTGTTCGCGCCAATGCCCAGCGCCAGCGTGAGGATGGCAATGGCCAGGAATCCCGGCGACTTCGCCAGCATTCGCAACGCGTAACGAATGTCCTGCAGCAGAGTGCTCATTGCGCCTCTCGATTCGCTGGCGGCCACGAAGCGCGAGCCAGGCATTTAGTTACTGTCACTGTCACTGCACAGATACGCAGGAAGTGGGCGCAAAGTTCATTGGCGGTGTGGGGAGGCAGGGGAGGTCAAAGAAGCGGAAAGGGTTAAGGCAAAGCACACAGGGTGGAACGCGCGCTATGTTCCCAGCCGCATACCGTAGGGTACCCTGGGGGCCAAGGCACATAGACTGCAGGGTGTAGGGGATAGAAGGACTAGGACTATCTTCTGGGAAGGCGAAGGCATGGGAACATAAAAAGAGTGCGGGAAAAGATAGAGTTGGAAACGCCAGAAAGAAAAATCTCTTGACATCTTATATTGTATACATAAACTGCCTGCATTGGTGGGGTGTCCGATGTTCGGAAAGTTTTGCTTCGGGAACCAAATCCCTGGAGACACGCCATCTCGTCTGTATTTTTGTCATCCTGCCCTGAATTCGCGCGCTGGAGAGAATCGATGAGAACAGGATTTATGAAGCATCTATGGTTCGCGTTGGGAATTGCGTTGGCTTTCGCTTTTTGTCTATGGCCCGGAGCCGCGAGGGCGCAAGTGGTCGCGACGGGAGGCCTTTCGGGGACAGTAGTTGACCCCTCGGGAGCAGCGATTCCCGGCGCGATTTTGACGGTGACGGATCCGGCGACGAACTTCAGTCAAACGGTTACAGCGAACGATTCCGGCGTGTACACGTTTTCAGATCTCCAGCCGGCGACGTACCAACTGCGGGTGAACGCCAAGGGATTTGCGGACGCGATTGTTCGGAGCGTGATTATTCAAGCGGCGCATACAGCGAACCTGAAAGTGTCGATGAAAGTCGGGGCGGCGAGCGAGACGGTAGAAGTGTCCGGATCGAGCCAAGTGCTGGAAACGACGACAAACACACTTTCCACTACGATTTCGCCGGAAGCCATCCAGGACCTGCCGCTTGGCGGCCGAGATGCGCTGCAATTTGCGGAATTGGTACCGGGAGCGACATATACAGGTCAGGAACGCTATACAACGATGGACGACCTTCCGGCCGCAGCTCTGAACATTACCGTAAACGGAACGAATGACAACTTTACGCGCTACCGCTCCACGACCACTGGGTTTTTTACTGCCGCTCCGTTGCGCATCGGCGCTTTCGATGAAATGACTGTGTCGACGTCAGGATTGAGTTCCGATGCCGGCGCCGAGGGTTCAACGACGCTCCAGTTTGTGACCAAGCGCGGAACCAACAAGTTTCACGGAAATGCGTTCTGGGAAGCCGAAAACAGTTTCTTCAACGCCAACTCGTACACCAATAACGCCGAGGGCGAGGCGCTGCCTAAGAGCCGGTTGAACGATTATGGCGGCAGCTTGGGCGGGCCGCTCTGGAAGAACAAATTATTTTTCTTCGTTAACTTCGAATCAGAGACGAGCCCTTCTCCGTACACGGATTCGACGCAAGTGTTTACAACAGGCGCGAACCCCGCGACGGGTGCGATGGGGAACGCGGAAAATGGCGATTTCACATACCAAACGACGAGCGGCGCGCTGAACACCGTAAACCTTCTGACGATTGCTGGAACTAACGGCTATCCGTCTGCGGTCAACTCCGTAACTCAGGGTTTGCTGACGCAGATCAACAATTACGCCAAGAACGGAACGCAGATCACCGGGACCACGAGCGCGTTTCCCGGCGCGGGGCAATGTTGCCAGCTGCCCAATACGAATACGCTGCTGTGGGCGCAGCCGTTTGAGTACAAATTGCGTTATCCGACGGCGCGCGTAGATTACCAGCTGACACCGAAGATTTCGCTGCACGAATCGTGGGACCTGCAATGGTTCCAGGAAACGGGCGCGCCAAATTATCCAGGGAACCCGCTGCAAAGCAGCAGTTGGAAGGCCACGTACTTTACGACAACTTCCGGATTCGATTGGATTCTTACACCTCACCTGATCAACCAATTCACGTTTGGAACGGAGAGCACCATCGAGCAATTCAATCCAACGACGACCGGCGATCCCTTTGCAAGTCAGGCGGATGAAGTTATCAACCCGCCGCTCAGCGTGAATTCGGTGGTTCCCGGTTATATTCTGAACGCGCCGCGCGATGCCCCCCAGCGGATGTTCACCGACAACATGACGTGGACGCACGGAAACCACGTATTTACGTTTGGCGGAAGCGTCGACTTTGCGACGATGTACGAGACCGAGGTGGACGACCCGCCGACCTATAGCACGGGAATAGTGGCTACCGATCCGGCCATCAACATGTTCAACACGACCAATTTTCCAAACATCAGCACGGCGAACAACAACGTGCAGTTGAGCGATGCAGAGAGCCTGTATGCATTCCTCACTGGCCGAATCAGTGGCATCGGCGGTGACAACTACGTTAGTTCGACAACTAATCAGTACCAAGTGGAAGGGAGGCTCATTGACAGAGAGGCGCAGACGTACGGCGGAATCTTTTTCCAGGATTCATGGCACGTAAATCCGCACCTGTCGCTGAATTACGGATTGCGTTGGGAGATGACGGGCGATCTCTATAGCACAAACAATTTCTGGACGAGTCCGACCTACGCCAATCTCCTCGGTCCTTCCAGTGCGGAGTTCCAACCGGGCGTTCTGAATGGCGTTGCAAACCCGGTCATCACTTTGCGGCCGCACCCATACAATGCCGACCTGCATCAATTTGCTCCGAACCTCGGTTTTGCATGGAACCCCGATGTGGAGGATGGCTTCCTCGGCAAGCTGATGGGCGGAAGCCGCACGGTGATCCGCGGCAGCGGTCGGGTCAGCTACTACAACGAAGGGTGGACGACTGTTGAAAACAGCTTTTATACAAATCCTGGCGGGACACAGGAGGTTTTCCTTGAACCCGGCAATCTGTCGGGTCAGTTCGCGCCGGGAAGTTTGAGTCTGGGCGGGACGATTCCTGCGCTGAACAGCTTCCCATCGAACTTCAAGTCCGCGTTTCCTCTGCCCGAGTCGGACTTTACGTTTGCGGGCCAAAACTTCGACACGATTGATCCAAACATTCATCCGCCGTACATCGAGTCATGGGATTTCGGCGTCCAGCGAGAGTTGCCGTCGAATAACGTGTTTGAAATGGATTATGTGGGCAACCACGGAGTTCACGAGTGGCTACAATTTGACATGAACGAGGTGAACATCTTCGAAAACGGGTTCCTGCCCCAGTTCAAGGCCGCGCAGGCGAACTTGGTAGCAAACGGCGGCGCGAGCTTTGCCGACACAGGAGCGGGCGATACACCGACGCCGATTTTTGACACGGCGTTTGCCGGTGCGTCCTCGGGGGCGTTCACGAACTCGACATTCATTAATTATCTCAATACGGGGCAGGCCGGGGCTTTAGCGGGGGCAATCGCGGGCAACTCGACGTATTTGTGCAATATGGTCGGCGCGAATTTCAGTCCCTGCGGAAACACCGGCGGCTCCTATCCGAGCAACTTCTTCCAAGTAAATCCCTACGCGGCGGGACAGATGGCGCAGTTGCTTTCGGATCCCGGCGACTCGACGTACAACGCGCTGCAAGTGCAATGGAAGCATCCCACAGGTCACGGGCTCTTCCTCGGTTCGAGCTATACGTATAGTCATGGCCTGACCAATCGCTGGCTGGGCGACTACTACACCGCGGACGAAGTGCAGTACAACTTCACTACGTTGCGCGACGAGGGTCTGAACAAAGGGCCGTCACCTTATGACCTGCGCAATCAGTTCAAAATGTACTACACCTACGATCTGCCGTTCGGAACGAACCGAGCCTACAGAACTGGCTACCGATGGGCGGACGAGATCATTGGCGGATGGACGTGGGGAGGAGTGATTACCGCGGCGTCCGGTCTTCCGTTCAAGCTCCAGGGAGGGACGAACACGTTCAACTATTCGTTCGCGTCTTCGGGTTGCTATGGCAGTGAGTGCTATCCCGATGGCAGCGACTCGGGAGTTGTGCTGAACGGCGTGACGCGGAGCCAATTGCAGAGTCAGGTAGGCGTCTATCCCGGCCCCTCGCCGTTCATTCCCACGGTCAGTATTAATCCGAGTTTCCTGGCCGCCAATCCCAACGCCATCGAGCCAGAATCGACGCCGGGCCAGCTCGGACAGTTCATCTATCTGAAAGGGCCGATGTCCTGGGATGTGGATTTTTCACTCAAGAAGTCCATTCCGATTTACGAACGCGTTCAGTTCAACATCTTTGGAGAATTCTTGAATGCGTTTAATCATCCGATTTGGGCGATGTCCGGCGTTACGGGAGGCCCGGGCCAGCCTGCGGACTTCATGAATATCTCCAATTCGAATTACAGCGCGCTCGGATTGGTGAACACACCGCGGACGATTGAATTCCGTCTGCAGCTAGCGTTCTAAGGGAAAAGCGCCGGGCGTCACCCCGGTCGGCGCGACCCGCAAACGCCAGAGCCGCCGCGAAGGGCGGCGGCTCTGGCGGCCTCCTTGGTTCTACTACTTCCGTCGGGTGCGCAAAATCGATTTCAGCTTCCGCGTTTGCAAAACTGCGCTCGCGGTGTAGACTCGTCGTACCGTCCTCGCAACGCAAATTCTGGTAAGGAGAATTCCCATGGCAAAAGCCGCAAAAGCAATTCCGGAGGGCTATCACACCATCACGCCGTCGCTGACGTGCAAGAACGCCGCGAAGGCCATCGAGTTTTATAAAAAGGCTTTCGGCGCAAAAGAAAAATTCCGCATGGAGGGGCCAGGTGGTTCGATCGGGCACGCGGAGCTGACCATCGGCGATTCGAATATCATGGTGAACGATGAATTCCCCGGCATGTCCACCGCGCCCAAGGGCGGCGGGCACTATTTGTTTCTGTACGTCGACGACTGCGACAAAGTGTTCAACGAGGCCGTCGCCGCAGGGGCCAAGGTGGAAATGCCGCTGGCTAATCAGTTTTGGGGCGACCGTTTTGGCAAACTCACGGACCCGTACGAATACAACTGGGGCGTCGCGACGCATGTCGAAGACGTGGCCCCGGAGGAGATGGACCGCCGTTCGAAGGAATGGATGGCCAAGGCCGCCGGGCAGCATAGCTAACGCGCTGAAGGCTGGCGCAGGGGCAATCCGCTAAGATGCAAGAATGGCGGCTCATTTTTTCGCGTTTGTTTTGAACGAATAACGCGAAGGATGGGCCGCTTTGCTTTTTCGCTGGCCGTAGTTAATTTTCGCCGAACGGACCAGCGCCGCACGATAGGAGAGCTTCCATGGGACTAGCCGCCGAATACATGTGGGTGGCGTTTGCTCTCTACTGGCTCATTAGCGCCAGGAAGGTAAAGCGGGCGAAGCAGCGCGAAAGCCGGCTGGCCTTCTGGTTGCGCGCTGGCGTGCTGGTGGTCGTATTCGAGTTTCTGTTTTCGCGTTGGGGACACATCGGCTGGCTCGGCGCGCGCTTCGTGCCGGATACGCGAGTCGTGGTGGCGATTGGGCTGGCCATCGAGATTCTCGGCATCGCGCTGGCGATTTGGGCGCGCAATTGCCTGGGCACGAACTGGTCCGGCGCGGTCACGCTGAAAGAGGGCCACGAACTGATTAGCGCGGGACCGTACAAACGCATCCGCCATCCGATTTATACAGGCATCGCGCTCGGCCTGGCGGGCACGGCAATTGTCGTCGGCGAGTGGCGCGCGGTGGTGGCGTTCGGGGCGATATTTATCGCCCACTTTATCAAGGCGCGAAAAGAAGAAGCGTGGCTCGCGCGCGAATTCGGCCCGGTATTTGAGGCGCATCGCGCGCATACCGGCATGTTCCTGCCAAAGTTTTAGCGCCAGACGGCCACAATCGCGCCCATCACCAGCAGGGCCACAAGGTGGAAGCCGCTGTTGATGAAAGGAAGCGCCATGGGCTTCTTTTCGTGGATCGCGCTGGTAAATATGGGCACGGCAATAAAGCCCAGCCAGATGAGGAATCCCACGGCGGCGCCTAGCGCAATTGTGGCGGCTCCCGCATAAACAACGCGTGGACCAACACAAAAGCCATGATGAACGATCCGATCAAACCCGCAATTATTGCACGCGGGCCCGCCTCTTTTTCCATTTCCGGCGTGCGTTCGGTGAGCCTCATCCATGCTTTGCCAAAAAGAAGCGGTGAATACCAGAGAGCGCCTACAACCATTCTCGCCAGCGTAGCGGCGAGCAAGGCTAGAAAATTGATGTGAATGTGCGGCATCGGTTCTCCTAGTGCGTCCATTTTTAATCTGAAGAAGATCAGGCCGGTATGCGGCGGACAACATAGCAACCAGCATGTGCCTGTGCAAGGGCTCTCGGCTGAGTAGAGAAGGCAGAAGATCGGCAAAAAGCGGGAAGGATTCTAGCGAGTGATTTTGACGAGCTCGAGTTCGGAGGATTTTGGCCCGGAACGTGGCGTCGCCAAATCGGCGGTCGGCAGCTTCGGCTCCCGGCTTGCGGTGTTTGGCTCGGCGCTGGAGGGCTTCGCGAGGGCTTCTTCGAGCTTCTGAATCAGCGCGTCGCGGGTGAAGGGCTTCTGCAGGAACAGATCGCCGGGCAGTATGCCGGCCTCTTTCTGAGATTCCAGGTACCCCGACATGAAAACAACTTTCAGCTCAGGTGTGTGCTCGCGCAAAGATGTCGCCAACTGCGGCCCGCGGATGTGCGGCAGGACGACATCCGTCAGCAGGATGTGCACGGGTTCAGCCGCCGACTGGGCCATGGCCAGCGCGTCGAGCCCATCGCGCGCGGCTATCACTTGGTATCCGGCGGAGCGGGCAAAGTCGGAAGCCAACTCGCGCACGGTATCCTCATCTTCGGCAATCAGCACTGTTTCCGCGCGCGCCGGAGCAGAAAGGATGCTTTTCGGCGTGTACAACGCGTCGAGAGGCTCTTCGACACACGGCAGATAGACTTCAAAACGCGCGCCTTTGCCCGGCTCCGATTCGACCCAAACGAATCCATTGCTCTGCTTCACCGCTCCGTAGACGGTCGCAAGGCCCAGTCCGGTCCCTTTGCCCTCGTCTTTGGTCGTAAAGAATGGCTCGAAAATGTGGGCTTTGGTGTTTTCGTCCATGCCGCATCCGGTGTCGGTCACGGCCAGCACGACGTATTCGCCGGATTTGAGTGGCGGGCGCGATTGCGCCATTTTGTCATCCACGTTTGCGTTGTAGGTCTCGACAGTGAGATTGCCGCCCGACGGCATGGCGTCGGACGCGTTCACCACCAGGTTCATGATGATCTGCTCCACATGGCAAGGATCGGCGCGCAAACGCCCGATGGATTCGCCCGGACGGAAAACGAAGTTGATATCTTCCCGCACCAGGCGCTTGAGCAGCTTGCCCATCTCCGAGACAACGGCGTTCAGATCCAGGACGCGCGGCAGCGTGGCCTGGCGCCGGGAAAAGATCAGCAGTTGGCGCGTCAACGAAGCGGCGCGATCGGCGGCCTTGGCGATTTGCTGACTGCTGCCGCAGAGCGCGCTACCCGGGGGCAGTTTTCCCAGCAGGATATCGCTGTGGCCCTTGATTACCGTGAGCAGGTTATTGAAATCGTGCGCCACGCCGCCGGCCAGGCGCCCCATGGCTTCCATGCGCTGCGCACGGCGCAGTTGATCTTCGAGTTTGCGCCTTTCGGCCTCGTCGTTCTGCAGCGTGACACGCATGCGTCCAAAGGCGCGCGTCACTTCGGCCACTTCGTCGCCGCCGTGGGCTTGCAGGGGATACTGGAAGTCGCCCTGCTCGAGCGCACGAACACCGCCCACCAGCGCCTTGAGTGGCCGCGTGAACGTGTCCGCGATCACCAACACGAGAATCGTGCCCACCAACACGGCCGCGAGCAGCAGCGCGAGCAGCACGCGATCGAGCCGGTCCAGGAAAGCAATGGCATCATTGTAGGACTTCAGCATCACCAGGCTCACCATCTGCCTAGCGTCTGCGCCATCCGTCAAATTGAGGGAGCTGGTGATATACGGTTCATCGTCGATTTGCACCTGCTCTGGGATGGTTCCCGAAGCAGCTTTCTTTTCCAGTTCGTGCTCTTGCAGCGGTGAAAACGTGCTGACGACAATTTGATTGCCGTGGCGGAACGCGACTTCGCTTGACGAAATGCGGCGCAGCTCGTTGACGACGCCCGAATCAATCACGCGGCCCACCACCACCGTTCCGAGGCGGGCGTTCCCTTGCTCCGGCCCTGCGACCACCGAATGCAGCGCGACCTGGTAAAGCTGCGTCCCACTGACCCACCAGCCGGATGTGGCATGGCTTTTCAGCATTTGCCGCAGGAGGCGCTCCGCGTCGGCAGCGGGGAACTCGCCGACGGCGGTATGCAGCGCCACGACTTTGCCGCTGGCGTCGGTCATCAGGAACAGGTTGCAATCTTCCGATTGCCACGGGTCTTCGCTGGCGTCGGAAACGGCCGTGGGATCGCCGTCGCGCATCACGGCCAGCGTGGCTAGCAGTTCGGCCTTGTGGCCCAAGGAGACCTGATGCTGATGCTGCATCACCTGGAAGGTCAGAATGGCCCTGCTCGATTGCTCTTCGATTTGCTGGTCGATTTTTTGGCGCGCTTCATGTCCCACCACGAGCAGCGTGAAGCACATCAGAAGGGTAGTAATAACGACGAACGAAAGAAGGAATTTCGTGCGCAGTTTGAAATTGGCGGCTATTTTATAGACTTTGTCGCGCGCTGATGTCAGCCACGATGTCAGCAAGTTCACTTTCCCTGCGAAACTCACCCGGTGAGCCGGCGGCGCAAAAAACAAGGCCAGCGACTTGAGCGCAAGCCGCAGTTTTTCCGGGACTTGAATGTTTGGCGTGTTTGTAGACACTTGTAAATCCGCAGCTAGAATTTGAGGCCCAGGACCGAATTGCGAAATGGTGCAACGGTACCAGCATGTGCGCCAAGTAGCACTAAGGAAAGAACCTTAGTACTTTTTGGCCCCGTTCTAATTTAAGTGATTGACGGTTAAAGATTTAGGCGCAGCGTCCTTTCGGGTACCGCTGCCTATTCCCAAAGCCTGCTCCGGCAGACCCAAAATCACGCCGTTTGCACGCGCCCCGTACAAGAGGGCGCAGGAATGACGCGCCCGCTTCAGTACTTCAGGCTGAAGCTCAGCAGATGCGTAAACCAAATGAGCCACACGCTCATCAGGCAGGCGAGCACAATCAGCGTGTCGTGAAGTTTGGCCCACCACCAGCGGCCCGGCGTGCCCACCGACACGAGGAAATTCCAGATCGCCAGCAAAGTGCCGACCACGCCGAGCCAGCCGATGATTTGAATCACGCGGAACCACGGATCCATCGCGTCCGACAAAATGTTCAAGTGCGATCCGGCCTGCGTGATGGTCACGAGAAATGCAAGCCAAAAAGCGAGTCCCAGCGCGCACTCGACGCGCGCCCATGCGCGGGCGCGGCGCTCGCGGTCGCTAGCATCGAATTTGCTCCCATAATGCCAGCGCACAAACGCGGCGATGGGCCATAGGATCAGCGTCAGCGCAAAAATCGCCAAAACGCCGATCAGGCTGTCCTCAACGAATCCCTTTGACTCATACCAGCTGACTTGCTGCAGCACTTCCGCGGGGAATTCGAGGGCAATCTGGTATCGTCCGTCCGGCTGGCGGTCAAACACCATTTTGGTTTGCGGATCGGCCGGGTCGTACCACACGTTCGGCTCGGCTTCATGCCATTCGATCGGCTGGCCGTTGATTTCTTTTTGGTCTGGGTCGACGAGCGTACCGTCCTTGCCCGGCGAGACTTTTGCTTCTCCCAGCAACGCGAGCAAGTAAAGAATGTTGGTCTGCGGCCGGCGACTCGGAATGTAGCTTCCGCTGACGGCTTCCGCATCCTGCTTCGCGGCCGACACAGGCGCGGTTTGCGACGGCGTGTAGGGAAAATAGCGGTCCATGAAGTGTTCGTAGAGCGGGCCGCGCGGCTCGACGTCTGCGCGCCCGGCACTGTTGTACGAGACAAAAATCCCCACATTGGCATCCTGAATCAAGTGCAGATCGCTGTGAAAGTAAATCGTGTCGCCGCCATGCGCGATGACGCGATGGCCGTTGCGGGAGTCTTCGTAAAATCCGAGGCACATGCCGTTCACTTTCGGGTCCGGCGCATACTGGCGCGTGTGCATCTCTTTCGCCGTTTCAGGGCGCAGGATTTGTGCGCCGTTGTACGTTCCTTCCTGCAACTGCGCAATCATGAAATGCGTAATGTCCATAGCCGAAATGGAAAGCGCGCCCGCTGGGGCCGCGGTCACGATTTCGAACGGCTTCGCGCCGCCCGAGGCCATTTGGAAACCCTGCGACATCAGTGGCTGAAGACTCGCCGGCAGCGGCTGGCGGAAGCTCGCATGCGTCATATCCAGCGGCTGAAAGATGTGGCGCTCGATGTAATCGTCGAAAGGCTCGCCGGAAACGCGCTGCACGATATAACCGGCCAGCGTGGCCCCGTAATTGGAATACGCGCCGGTTGTTCCCGGCGGAAAAATCTGCTTCGGCAAATGCGTTTTCACGTAATCGCCGACGGTGGGGATTTTCGTGGCGTCCAGAGTGATCAAATCCTTGATGGCTTCTTCGAAACCGGGCGTGTGCGTCATCAGATCGCGCATGGTGATGGGCTTGTTGAACGTGTCCGGCATCTTGAAATCGAGGTATTGATCGATGTTGGCGTCGAGATTGATTTTGCCGTCCTGCACGAGCTGCATCACCGCCGTCCAGGTGAAGAGTTTCGAGATCGAGCCTACGCGAAACAGCGTGTCGTCCGCCGATACCGGCTTCTTGTTTTTCAAGTCCGCATAGCCGTAGCCCTTGGCGAAAATTACTTTGCCGTCCTTCACCACGGCGATCACCGCGCCGGCAATGTCGTCGCGCTCGATTTGCAGCGGCACCATTCCGTCGAAAAACGCGCTCAGATCCGCGGTGGTCAACTCCGCGGGCGTAACGGGCGGCGCGGTAACGGGTCCGGTGGCAGCGCTTTCCTGCAGCGCCATTTTCCCCTTGGACAGTTTCGGCGCCGACCCAGTGTGCTTCTGCTGGCTGTCGGCGCCAACGCTGCGTCTGTCCGCCGCGCGCGAAGTTCCTCGCACGGGAAGAACCAGCAATGCACCCGCGAGTAGCGCGGCGATTCTTGCCCCGCGACCGTACCATTGCCAAAAGTTTGTATGCGTCATCGGACTCCTCGATAGTGCTCCGCCATGGCGAGGACTCTACAATTGCCTGTGGAATGCGTCAATACCGCTTCAAGCGGGCAGCGCAGGCGAACGGCTTCGAGCACTACTCGGGTGGAAAAAGCAAGCAAGCTCACGACTTGCGGTCAGAGGGCGTTCGGTCAAAGTGCAGGAATCGCTGCATCACGAAATCGCCGGTGATGGGCTCGCCGCTCAGCATCATCGCCAGCAACTCGCCGCCCAGCACCTCCGGCGCGATGATCATATCCGGCTGCACCAGCTTGATGCGCTCCATGTGCTTGCTGTCGTTGATGGCCACCACCGTCTTGGCCGATCCTTTCAATTCCTTGACGGCCAGCACGATGAAGGCATTGTCAGAGTCGTCGACGCGCATGGCCAGAACCGCCTGAGCTTTGTCGGCGTTTGCCTTGCGCAAAATTTCCAGGCTATTGGCGTCGCCGACGATCAGATCGGCAGGATCGATTTCACCCGATTCCGGGTCTCGCGGCAAAATAAAAACGACCTCCTGCTGGCGTTTCTTGAATTCGCGATAGGTGTTGTAGGCCAGAGGCGTAGCGCCAATCACGATGAAGTGCCCGGAGCGTGTCATGCGTTTCTCCTTCCGCGTTGTCAAACGCGCAATCATCGGCGTCACGATGGCGGTGACGGAAGTCGCGAACACCGCGAGGCCCAGGATGATTACCGAAGCCGCGAAGAGCCTTGCTTCGGTCCCTTTAGGGACAATATCCCCATATCCCACCGTCGCCATCGTGACCACGGAATAGTAGAAAGCCGTCATCAAGTCCTTGATCGGCGGCGAAAATTGCTTGCCGAGATAGAGACTCCCGAAAACCGCGTAAATCAGGAGCAGCAGCATGCTGGTCACGGCAAACAGCGTTCCTGCCGCCAGGCTGCTGCGATCAAACCAGCGATACGTGAGCAGCAGCGCGATGAGCAGAATTCCGTGAAAGTAAATCAGCTCATGGTGGCGCCCATGGCCCACGATGGCCGCGCTCAACACCGTGGACGCCGTCAGCAGAATGGCAATCATCCAGGCGAACCGCGACCGGAACAGCAGCCCCACGGACATAATCAGCATGGCCACGCCAATCAGGACAAACGGCATGCTCGAGGGGCGGAAATCCAGGATGTGCTTTGGGAAGTCCGCGAGCAGCACGCTTTGCTGCAGCGTATAAACAATCCAGAGAAGCACCAGCCCCGAAAAGGCCAGCGCCAAAGAGAGCGGGACGTGAGGGAACCAGTAGCGCACGCGGGCCGTCTGCCCGGCGTGCTGCGTCACTTGCTTGAAACGCGACGAGCGGTTGGGGGGCTCACCCCATTCGACAGCTTTGTTCTGAGGCATTGCAAGCTTCCGCAAAGCGGATCCGTTGCTAATATAGCAGCCTTTTATCTACTATTTGCGGACCTAGTTGCGGGCCGCCGGAAACGGCGGCGCTCAACAATAAATGAACATAAAGACGCCGCAAATAAATAAAGATGCGCCCCTTTAGCCATGGTAACCGAGTGGCGGGCTGGCGGCGCGTCGGGTGGAATGGTTTCGGGCCACGCCTGCGGCGAACACTGTCCGGTTGCGCGCACGCACCTCCCGCAAGCGGGCAGCCCTTCGCGCCGCGTTGCTTACTGCGACTGTGTAATGCTCTGATTCATCGCGCGTTAACTTGGCACCCGTTCGGAATACAATCTGCGGGTGTTTCTTCTGAAGAGGTGCGCGTACTGGTGTACGGCGCGAGTGTGACGCCAATACGGGAGGGAAAATGAACACGCTGCTGCAGGACATTCGCTACGCGCTTCGCATGCTCGCAAAATCGCCGGGTTTCACCGCAATCGCCGTGCTGACGCTGTCCCTAGGCATCGGCGCGAACACGGCGATTGCCGGCTCCGCGACGCTTGCAACTGTCAACTCTCCTGCCCCTTCGAGGCCAGCGGAGGGGGCCTGCACACGTGACCAGATTTGCGGATTGAAGAACGCGGAGGATCTGATCCGTTTGCCCGGCTCACGTTGGGCCGTAGCCAGCCGCTTGGCCAAGGACCCTGCGGCTCCCGGAGGCTTCTCCCTCGTAGACCTGGAGGGACGGACCGCGCGCGTCCTGATGCCGGATGTTTCCGGACATGCCACGGCAGCCTACGCGGACTGTCCCGGCGCACTCGTTGCCTCCGAACTCGTTACGCACGGCCTCGACGTGCGTCGGCGGCCAGACGGTGACAGCGAGCTCTTTGCTATAAATCATGGGGGCAGGGAATCAATCGAGGTTTTCGATGTCCGCATGAGCAAGGACGGCCCGAAATTGAAATGGAAGGGCTGCGTCGTCCTTCCTTCGGACGTGTCCGCCAATGCTGTGGCCGCACTGCCCGACGGTGTGGTGGTGACGAGTTTCGGTACTTCGGGAGCCCAGGGTCTCGCCGATTTGCTTGCCGGCAGACCGGCAGGTTTCGTCGCCAGATGGGCGCCACACAAAGGTTGGTCTCACGTCGCAGGGAGCGAGTTCGGGGGCGATAACGGAGTGGCCGCGTCACCGGACGGCGAAACGCTTTACGTGAATGACTGGAATGATGGAACACTTCGCGTGCTTTCGCTGCGCAATGGGGTCGCCCCGATTACCATCAAACTTGGCGACTTTCATCCAGACAATCTCCATTGGTTGCCAGACGGTAGATTGCTGATCGCGGGTCAGGTGGGTAAGGCGAGCGACATAATCGGTTGCACGCAGGAGGCGACGTGCACTGTCGGCTCGATGATCGTCGAAGTCGATCCCCGCTCGCGAGACGTCGGATTACGTTGGGCTGTGGCGCCCACGTCTACCTTCGCAGCCGCTTCGACGGCCCTATCGTACGGTTCAGATTATTGGGCGAGCAGCTTCCGCGGCAATCGCGTCGTCCGGCTTGGGCCGGCGCCGAGTCAGTAGCCGCGAAGCAAAACCGCGCCGCCAGCGTCCGCATGAATGCCGCTGACTGCTCGTAAGGAGGCACCAAAAATGTCGACGTTACTCCAGGACATACGTTACGCGGTGCGGGTACTGGCGAAGGCGCCCGGGTTCACTGCGGTAGCTGTGCTCACGCTGGCGCTCGGCATCGGCGCGAACACCGCCATTTTCTCCGTGGTCTACGCGGCGCTGTTGCGCCCGCTGCCTTACGTGCAAGCGAGCCGCTTGATTACCTTGGGCGAAGTGCGCAGCGCACAGGAGACTTATTGGGACGCCTCCTATCCCGACTATCTCGACTGGACAAAGCAATCCAAAGCGTTCGAGTCGCTCGCCGGCTACGGTGGCGACGGCTTTGTTTTTCGCGGAACGGCCGGCCCGCAATTGCTTCTTGGCGCGCAAGCCACCACAAATTTCTTCTCGACACTGGGCGTGAAACCCATCCTCGGGCGCGATTTCGCGG
>JBAUEH010000085.1:0-4016 GCA_049678505.1 Candidatus Acidiferrales bacterium | reverse complement strand
GTGCAGCGTTGCCATTTTCGCGCACGTCCCTGTGCCGCACGGCGAACGGTCCAGAGCGCCGGTCCATGAGGCAGGACGGTTCCAATCGAGTTCGCCGGTCGATACAATCACCGCATTCCTGCGGCTGACTCCCGGCGTCGTCGTCGGCGCAGAAAGTTGCGCGATCGTGATTCCCGAAATTTCCGGATTCTCCGGGTGCGTCACGGGAAGTTGTTCTCGCGCCGCCACCTTGATCATTTCGCCGATGCGAACGATATCGCGGCCTTCGTCCGGCGTCAGACGCAAACCCAGCGCCTCAGCCTCTGCAATCGCGTAAAACATCCCTCCGTAAGCGACATCCACATTCACGGTTCCCAGTTTCGGAACCTCAACGCGTGCGTCCAAATGCGTTGCAAACGCCGCCACATTCTGGAATGTCACGCGCGTAACCTTATGATTCTCCATTTCGGCCTCGGCTTCCACTAGGCCGGCGGGCGTTTCTAGTTTTAGTTTTGTGATTCGGCCCGTTGCCGGAATCATCCCCATCTCTAGCAGCACTGTGACCACGCAGATCGTGTTCGTTCCGGACATCGGTGGATACTCCACCTGTTCCATGATGACGAATCCCGCATCCGCATCGGGCCGTGTCGGCGGTAGGATGAGGTTGCAGTTCGAGGCCGGATATCCGCGTGGTTCTCGCAGCATCAATTTGCGTAAGCCGTCCGCCTTCGTTTGCAGATGTACCATTTTCTCGAACATCGTTTTGCCGGGCACGTCCAATACGCCGCCAATGATCACTCGGCCCGGTTCGCCGCATGCATGGGCGTCAACGGCGGTTATCATGCGTGAGTATGCCAACGAGCAACCTCCTGCTTTTGGTCACAGCTCCGAACTTCGAATAACAGACTCTGCAATGTCTGCTCAGATTTCCCAACACGGTTTGCCTCGCGACCACCTTACCTGACGATGGGCTACAATAGCGTACTTAGACGTTGCAGTCGCGTTGAAAAACTCCTTGAATTTTGACTGTAAACGTTTTCAGGATATCAGCATAGCAATGGCCATCAGCTCACAAGACCCTTTGTGAGACAGGCACGCTGATGTGCCATTTAATGTAAACGTTTTCACACAACATAATCCGCATTTGACATCGGATATGTTATACATACAATAGCTCTTTGCCTATGAAAACCGGTACACAGCACCTCCGTGTCATTGATTCCCATACTGCCGGCGAGCCCACCCGCATTATTGTTTCCGGTGGTCCCGATCTCGGCAATGGCTCCGTAGCATCCAAGCTGGCCGTATTTCGGGATAAGTTCGACTCGATTCGCTCGGCGGTCGTCAATGAGCCTCGAGGCTCTGACGCCATCGTCGGAGCCCTGTTGTGCGAGCCACAAGACCCGGCATCCGCTGCAGGCGTTATTTTCTTCAACAATGTCGGTTACTTAGCCATGTGCGGTCATGGAACCATCGGCCTCATGGTGACCATGGCATACCTAAAGAAACTGTCGCCAGGTCTCCACGAAATCGAAACTCCTGTGGGCAAGGTCACCGCGCGCTTGTACGACAATGGCAGGGTTACCGTGCAGAACGTCCCCAGTTATCGCCACGCCGCGAAAGTGAGGGTCGAAATTCCCGGCCACGGCCATCTCACGGGAGACGTGGCCTGGGGCGGAAACTGGTTTTTCCTGGTAAGCGACCACGGCATGGATATCTCCTTTGAAAACATTGACCGCCTCACGGAATTTTCCTGGTCCATTCGCCAGCAGTTGAAAAAACAGAAGATCACCGGCCGCGATGGACAGGAGATCGACCACATCGAATTGTTCGGGCCCGCCCAGGCTCCTGATGCGAATAGCAAGAATTTCGTTTTGTGCCCTGGAAAGAGCTACGACCGTTCGCCGTGTGGCACCGGAACGTCGGCAAAGATGGCTTGTTTGTACGCGGACGGCAAGCTCCGGGTCGGCGAAGTATGGCGGCAAGAAAGCATAGTGGGAAGCGTGTTCGAAGGCAGCATTGCCGAAAGCGGCGGCGAATTGCATCCCAGCATCACCGGTTCGGCATTTGTAAATGCCGATAGCGAATTGATCCTCGACCCGCAGGATCCATTTTGCTTTGGAATCAGAAAATGAAGTTGCCGATTTATGACGTTTTGATTATCGGTGCGGGAATCGTGGGCGCGGCCTGCGCGGCCGCGTGCGCCGCCGAAGGCCTGAGCGTCGGAATTGCCGAAGCGGAAATGATCGGTGGAGGAGCCACCGCAGCCGGCATGGGCCATTTGGTCGTGATGGATGATTCCGAGGCGCAATTTGCCCTGACGCGTTATTCGCAGACGCTCTGGCAGCGTTTGTCTTCCGATCTGCCCCCGGACGTCGAATACGAGGGCTGCGGAACCATTTGGGTTGCGGCAGACGCGGAGGAGATGAGCGCGGTCACTCAAAAAAAAGCGTTTTATGAATCGCGTGGCGTGCGAACGGAAGTTCTCGATGCGCAGTCGCTTCGCGAAGCGGAGCCAAACCTCCATTCAGGTTTGCCCGGCGGTTTGCTCGTGCCGGAGGACGCGGTGATTTATGCGCCCTGCGCCGCGCGGTTTCTCGCTGAGCAAGCGCAATCCCGAGGTGCGCATTTGCATCTTCCTCGCGTTGTCACGGAAATCGCTCCCGACGGCGTTCGTTTGAACGATGGTACATCGATCGTTGCTCAATCCATCGTCATCGCCGCCGGCACTTGGTCTGCCAACTTGACGCCAGGAATCGAAGTCAGGAAGCGCAAAGGACACTTGGTAATCACCGACCGTTACCCGGGTTTTGTGCATCATCAGCTCGTTGAACTGGGATACCTGAAAAGCGCCCATTCGCTGACGCAGGAATCGGTCGCCTTCAATATACAGCCGCGCAAGACAGGTCAACTGCTGCTCGGCTCGTCTCGCCAGTTCGACAAAGACAGCAGCGCAGTTGATCACCGCATCCTTGGCCGCATGCTGGCTCGCGCGCAGGAATTTATTCCCAGTCTTGGTCCCCTATCCGCCATACGCACGTGGGTTGGATTCCGCGCGGCTACTCCGGACAAACTCCCCCTCATTGGACCCATGCCGGGACACGACAATCTGTTTCTTGCCACCGGACATGAGGGCCTGGGGATTACCACGTCGCTCGGTACCGCGCGATTGCTCGTCGACCAATTGTTGCACCGCACGCCTGAGATTTCCGTGGCCCCTTATTTGCCCGGCCGCGTTTACGAGAACGCGCATGCCTGAACCGATTTCCGTCACGGTGAACGGAGCCAGCATCACGGTTCCATCGGGAACGACTGCGCTCGCGGCAATTCTTTTGGCTGGCGCATCCACGGTTCGCTGTTCCGTCAGCGGCGCGCCGCGAGGGCCGTTGTGCGGCATGGGCGTTTGTTTCGAGTGCCGCGCGACCGTGAATCGCAGGCGCCACTCTCGCACCTGCCAGATTTTATGCGTGCCGGGAATGGATATACGCAGCGATGAGAGCGAGCAATGACGAGCGCTGTGAATAGAGAACGAGCAATGACGAGCGCCGTGAGTAGGCCACCGAGCTTCGATGTCCTCGTCGTTGGCGCTGGACCAGCGGGGATTGCTGCAGCTTGCTGCGCGGCGGAAAGCGGCGCGCGCGTCGGCGTGATCGACAATAATCCGCGCGTCGGCGGCCAAATCTGGCGCGGCCAGTCGCAATCGCGCGCCGCCACTCCCGATGCGCGCAGGTGGTTCGAGAAATTCGCATCAAGTCCCATCGAATTTCTGCCTTCCACGGAAGTTGTCGACCACCTCGAAAAAAATCACATCATCGTTCAGCGTATCGATGCTCAATCCGCCGGCGAAGTACGTGACGATGTCCGCGATGAAGTCCGCGAACTTACGTACAAAAAATTGATCCTCTGCACCGGAGCCCGCGAACTTTTTCTGCCCTTTCCCGGCTGGACGCTTCCGAACGTGATGGGCGCGGGTGGCCTGCAAGCCCTCGTGAAGTCCGGTCTCCCGGTCACCGGAAAGAAAATCGTCGTCGCGGGCA
>JBAUEH010000084.1:0-59375 GCA_049678505.1 Candidatus Acidiferrales bacterium | reverse complement strand
TAGCTCAATTGGTAGAGCAGCTGACTCTTAATCAGCGGGTTGCAGGTTCAAGTCCTGCGCGGCTCACCACTCTTCTCTAAAGACTTAGCTCCATTCGGAGCACCGCTCGAAATGCGCCACTGTGGTGGAAAATGTGGGGACTCTGTTCCCGCTTTTCCTCTGCCTGGGATGAGCGCATGAGCACACCCAACTTGTCGCGCATGATCGAGAGATTCGCGCGGCGCTTGCGATCCAACTTCCAGTCGGAGATCGCACGAAATCCTGGCGCATTCAAACGTCGGGCAGCCTCTTTCCTGCGTCGGCATCTTCCCCCGCAAGCAGGGCGGCCATGCTCGGATTCTGTAACCCGTGCGTTCCGATTGCGTTCGCGCAACCTACCCTGGCCGAAAATCTATCGCATCTGCCTACCCACGTATTCCGGCGACCGCGCTCGATTCAACTTACGAGTGGCTGTGCGGATGCGTCGGCTTCGCCTGAAGAGGCAAGGAAAACAAAATCGGCGAACAAACGTTTCTCTTGCGCCCTCCGCCTCTCGCGCTTCAAGCTGTCGGCGAAAGGAGAAGCGAAAATGCGAAATCCTCAGACCAAGGCCGACCTGCTCGAACGGGTGAAAGAGCTAGAAGAGGAAAACGAGTCCTTGCAAGATCAATTGGATCAGGTTGCTGACATCGTGGCGCCCTACGATTCTGACGATGACTCAAATGACGATTCCGACGACGATTCTGACGATTCAGAAGACGACGGCGATTCTGACTCGGACTGAACGAAGCGCCAGCGACTTGCGGCTCCGACTGGCGCAAATCGGCTGACGCGCTCACAGATCGAGCGGCCCGGTACCGTGCAAATTCTCCCGAATGCCGTCCGTCAGGCCCACGTATCTGCATTTTCTGCGGCGCGACGCGCGGTGTCGAGGTTCATCACCTTGACGGCGAGGAGTTAAACAACGCACCTGAGAATCTTGCGTGGGCCTGCCGCCGATGCAACGTCACGATAGGAATTGCTCTCAAGGAAGCGGGCCTGGGCCGCCGGACGCGGCAATTCAATCCACGCGATTCGCAAGGCGCAAGTACACTCGCGCAGTGGGTCACAGCAGTGCTGAGCATGAAAGGTGAGTCAAACGCGATGGACACAGCCGCAGCCGTCGAAATGATTCACGCAACGCCAGCAAATCGACGGTCTGATTTTGCGCAGCAAATCTGGCGGATCCGACGCGCGCGGCATCACTGATCGGAGGCGAAATGGCTTCTAAAGCCAGCGAAGATTTTTTCATCGGTGTAGCAGCGGGGGCCTTGGCCGCTTTTGGAATTTATTTTTGGTTGGGGCGAGGAAATGCACCGCAAGTTTCGACACCACTGCCATACATGCTTCCGGGTCTTCCGAGCAATGGATTGGCGGGAACCGACTGGGAGATGTTTCCACCGCCCGCGCGGAGGCTCTGGCGCTGGCGCTGAATCCGATTTTTCGCGATTCTTTTGCTGTTTGTTAGCAGTTTTGCGAGGCAATTTTTGGCGATTGGCGCAGTTGCGATTCTCTGTCGTGGGCCTGTTTTGACGGCTTTTTCCGATTCTTGGTGATTTTTCGATGACCGCTGAATCCTATTCCGTCGCCGAAGCGAGCCGCTTGCTCGGCGTATCCATCCCCACACTCAAGACCATGTGCGCGGGCGGCCAGCTCGCTTGCTTTCGGACTCCAGGCGGGCACCTGCGCGTTTCTGCCGAAGCGCTTGCCGCGATTCGTTCCAATGGCCGCACTCGCACGTTGCTTTCTCCAGCGCCGTCCGGGGTGCTGCAGGCGCGCCGCGAACGTGTCGAAGAATTGAATCTGGAAGGCCAGGAACTCCGCGCGCAGCAGCAATTAGGACGGCTGCGCGCTGAACAAGCCGAAGAAACAGCGCGTCGCGCGACCGAAGAACACGAGCGTCAAGTGGAACGCGAAGCGCGGCGCGAACGATCGCGCTCCGAGCGGGAACAGCAGGAACGCAAGTTCGCAGAGCAGCAGGCCGAGCAGCGGCGCGCTGAATGGCGTCAGCGGTTCTTGAGCACGGTGGCTGCATCCCTGCCTGCGCACCTGTCTGTTGCGCGGCGCGAGCAATTGCTGGATGCGCTTGAAACAGAATTTGTAAGGCGCGGCGTCGCGGAGGATGCGGGCGTGGCCCTCGTGGGCAACGTAGTCATCCCGCGCCTTCTTGCTTTCTGGGACGGCGAGGATCGTGCTGTGCGGATGCGAGAAGACGCAGAGCGGCGCGCAGTTCGTGAGATTCGATGGGCGCGCGACTCAACCGAGGCTGAAAAAGCGGAAGCGGTCGCCGCGGTTCATACAGCGCTGGCAGTTCTCCCATTCGGTGCGAGTGAAGCCGAAATGAAGGCGGTAGCGTTTTCTGCTGTTGCGCCGATTCTTGACAAACTCCATGAGCGCCGCGAGCGCCAGCGGCGAATCAACGAAGCCGTCACCGAGGTTTTTCCTTACCTTCACCGCCTCTGTCGGGCGGGCGGGATTTCGCGCCAGACGCTCGATGACCCTTTTTTTCGATTCGAGCTTGAGGGCGCGGTGCGCCGCCGCCTTCAGAGTGTCATGCGAGACGAGGATCGCTGCGCCGCACGCCGTTTGGTTCAGGAAGTCGTGGATCAGGAGTTGGACAAATTCGGCATCCCCTGAATGTGTCAAGAGAAAAATTCGATTTTGATGTATTACCGTTTGCTGAAATTGTTTACCGTTCGGTGCAAACTGTTCTCCATTCGCCAAAACGGTAAACCCCAGCTTACTGAGCACCCAGGCGTAAACTCGCAGGGACGGAGGAAAGATGCTGCTGGATTTGAAGTTCAGGCTAATGAGGAAGGGCGTCAGCCAGCGAGAATTGGCGCGAGTATTAGGTTTGAGCGAACCTCGAATATCTCGGATCATCGCGGGTCGTTTTCGCGCCCGTCTGTGCGAGCGAAAAGCAATCTCGGAATTCCTGGGAGTGCCGGTGGACGAGCTCTTTCCCCGACGCCATCGGCGACGCCGGGAAAAATGAAAAAGCCCGGGCCGCGCAGCAACGCGGCACCGGGCGAAAGGCAAAAAACTTTTGACACAGCAATACTACTACGGTTCCGAATTCAGTTCAACCTTGCCTCTCGCTGCTAGCGAGCTGCTGGCTCTCGCTAAGCTGGAATTCTTGGCCGACCCCTACTCGGCGCGCGGTGTCGCACTCGGTCAGCTCGCACTCTTAGTGTTGCGCGTTGAGAGCGGCATCTTGTCGCCGCCCGCGAGCGAGAACTTCCGTTTCTTTCCCAATCTCGAAAATTCGACTGGAGGTCATTATGGAGATTTTCGCCGACGTGCGCATCGCGGCTGAGTCGAACGGCAAAGCCGTTGCCCACGGTTCAATCACTCTCGCTTTCGGAGAGGACGGCCAGCTCACAATTGACGGATTCAGCGTGCTGAAGAACGGTACAGGCTTCTGGGTCGCGCCGCCGGCAAGGAAAGGCGAAAAGAAGTACTTCCCCGTCGTTGCGCTCACAGGCAAAGTGCGCGCCGATGTGGAGCGCGCGATCCTGGCCGAATTTGAGCGACAGCGCAGCGAAAAGAATTCCTGAGTTGGGCGTGCGCCACGGGGCGCAGAGCCCGCGCAACGGAGGACTCGCAGACCATCCGACGCGGGACGTATACAGGCTTGCGGCGTGCGCCCTTTGAGCCTGGTACGGAGATAAAGAGTCTGCGCGCCGAAGCGCGAAACGCGCGTAGGCGAGAGTCGAATTGCAATCGGCGAGAGGCGCACCCTCTCCCATTGCTTGAAGGGAGAGGGTGTGCCAAGAAACGAATCGCTGAACCTCAGACGCCAAACAGGACCGCTGGACCTATCGCCGACGCAAGATGTCCCAGCGCGGAGACCTGCTCCCTTTCGACCTGTTTCGCTGCTTTGGCAGGACGCGCAGATTGTCCGCAGTACTGCTTCCGCCTTGGGAAAACGGAATCACGTGGTCGAGCTCCAAGAATCGCGCGTTGAACTTTTTGCCTGTATCCGCCTCCCATCTGCCGACCACTTGCCTTCTTACTCGCGCGCGAATGTGCCGCGAACGGCGAGGCGCTGCAAGCGATGCAACCATAACGACCGCGCACGTCAAGACCAGAACTCGGCTCTGATTCCATCCGATCAACGAGGTGAACAAGAACGCACACCCGCCCGCGATTGCAATTCGCGTAACGATGCGGACGTTGTGCCAAAAATTCTCACGCCGCCTGCGAATACTGACGGCCAGCAAGGCCAGGAATGCGGTCGCAACAATCGTGAGAATCGTTTGGCTGGACAGGGCGTCCATGCAAACGAGGTTAGAGTCTCGCAATTGCACGGCTCAATAGTACTGGTGGTGGCTTGTTGCTAGCGGAGCAACACTCTGTGGAGTTGAAAGATACTATGGGCGTTTGGCTGGCTCAGCTCGCACCCTGGGACTTGTTTTTTACGGGAACCTGGTCACGGCGCGTTTCGCCTCACGGTGTGCTCTACGGGTCACGACGCTATCTCAGTCGCCTCCAGGAATGGGCTGGGACGCCGGTTTACGCCTTCCTGGGCGTCGAAATCGGGCCGCATGGACATCTGCCACATGGGCACATGCTTATCGGCAACGTGGCGAATCTTCGCGTTTTTTGTGGGGAGCGAAAAAAACCGAATGAGTGGGGGTTGAAGTGTTGCGTCGTGCACGGCTGGCCGTGGGGATATGCTCGCGCGCTTCCTTACGATCCGACACTTGGGGCGACTCATTACGTTGCGAAGTACATCACGAAACAGTTAGCGGAGTGGGATTTGATCGGGTTTCCCGCTACGCCGCAATTTCCTCTTACACAAGAGTGCAGAGTAGATGACAAACGAACGTAGGGCACTTCTGACATGCCGCGAGGCGGCAGAATTTTTGGGTGTACCGGAAGGAACGCTTGCGCAGTGGCGTAGTCAGCGACGCGGGCCGTCGTTCGTCAAGCTCGAAGGGCGGCTCGTTCGCTACCGGCTCGCTGACCTGGAATCGTATTTGTCGGGCCGTGTCGTATTGACATCGCACGACCCCGGCGCTAGGCTGCGCGCGCTATGAAGCGATTTTTCGAGATCGGGGCGCGGCGCGGTCGATTTCTACTTTCCCTTGTGGTCGATCCAGTTCTTCCAGTGTTTCGCGAATGCTTCCGCAGCGGACTGAAACTGGTGCTGGCCTTCGCCTGCTTTGTGGACGGTATATGAGTACACGACCGTGCTTGTTTTCAGGTCTGTGATTTGGAAGGATGCACTCGCACTTGCTTCGCCGATCCACCATGCGCCCGCGAGCACACCGGCGGCGACTTGCGCGCCTTTGTTGCCGTTCTTTGAGGTTAGGACGTAGTCGATTTCGTAATCGGCTGCTTTTTTGTCAGTGACGATTGTTACGGGCGTCTCTTTCTTGATCACTGCGGCTGTGATCGCGGGGCCGAAATCTTCCGTTCCCTGCGGTGGCAGCGCGATATAGACCTTAGAGCCTGGCGTTTGTGCATGGGCGGGCAGATAGAGAATCAGGAAAGCAATGAGCGAAAGAACCGTCCTCTTCATTACGTTTTTCTCCTTTGAGGGATATGCAATTGTGAACTGCCTTTGGGGGGCGCAGCACTATTCTCAAAGTGCGTCATGCTCGAAGCGTAATCTGTACGGATGGACAGGGAGGTAGAGGTCCTTACCATTCCATGCTCCCGGAGAAGGAGGGCGCACTTTCATCAGGCCGCGCCGTCTTGACTGTCGCATGAGCCTAGCGGTAGGCTCTCCCCGGCCATGAAAAGGAGGATTTATGAGTAAACGAAAATTCAAACACCCTGTTGTTGCAAAGCGTAGGAGAAGCCGTGGTGCTGTGCGGGGCCATCTCACGCGTGTGAAGCGCGCATTGTCTGATGCTTTGGCGCGTGAAGGCGTATCTAGTGCCAAGAAAAATGGAATTGTGCGCATCCCGCATCTTCCCGGCGTTTCTCGCAAAGTTCGCAAGGATGCATTCAGGAAAGCGGCGGTCCTGCTAGGTTCGCTTGGTGGAAAAGCGCGCGCGAAAAAACTGTCGCCCAAAGCTCTCTCGTCCATCGGATACACAGGTGGTAAAGCCCGCTGGAAGAATGCGAGAAACCGATGAGTATTTTCAAGCGTAGGGGTTCATCGTTCTATCAGTATGAGTTTTTCTTCGAGGGCAGGCGGTATCGGGGGTCTACGAAGCACACAAACAAAGATGCAGCCGGAAAACATGAGAGCATTCTAAAGGCGAAGCTGGCGATGAATCGTTCCGGGATCGTCGAGCGGAAGCCGCTGCCCCTGTTTCGCGAGTTTGCATTGCAGTTTTTGGAGCGCGTCAGGCCTGAGATTCGACCGGCTACATACCGCTGGCATCTTGTTGCTTTGGGTTTGCGTCGTTTACCCGATGGCAAATTAAGGCAGCGAGAAAAAGGTGGGCTTCTCGCTCCGTTCGGCTCAAAGCGGCTCGATGAAATCAGGGCGGATGAGATCGAGCGATACAAGCAAGCGGAACTAGAACGCGGGTTGTCGTCATGCACAGTGAATCGCGCGCTGGCCTGTCTCCGGCGTATTCTGCTTTTCGCGGTCAAGATCGACGTGCTCATGGTGACGCCGTTTGTAGCGCGCAAGATTCGCTTTCTGAAAGAGAACGGGCGTGAACGCATCCTCAGTTTCGATGAAGAACGGCGCTACCTAGCGGTAGCCTCTCAGCCATTGCGCGACGTGGCGACGTTGATTCTTGAAATGGGCTTGCGGCCTGGTGAGGCGTGCTCCATCCGGCGAGAGGATATTCACTTCTACGCGACGCCACATTTCCTTCATGTTTTCGCTGGCAAAACAAATAATGCTGTGCGCGATGTTCCTCTTACGGCGCGGGCCGAGGAAGTGCTCAGGCGACGGATCACCGAGGCCGAGAAGGTCAAGACAGTGAAGGCCGAATATCTTTTCCCGCTGCGCGTCGGCAACGGCCACGACTGGACACGACCAATGAATGAGTTAGAACCTGCTCATCTTCGGGCGCTACGCGAGAGTAAAATCACTCCATCGTTTCGCGTCTACGATATGCGCCACACTTACGGGACGCGAGCTGTGGAAGGCGGCACTGATCCGCTGACACTCATGCGTCTTATGGGGCACGCGGATTTGAAAACGACTTCGCGCTACGTGCATCTGTCAAAGGGGCATCTTGCAGAAGCGCAGAAGCGCATCGAACAGTATCGAGCAACGCGGGAGATTGCTGAGGCCGAGGCGATGAGGAATCAGCCGATTGCAGGCGTGCAATAGGTGCGGGGGAAAATGAGGGGACACGGAACACATTTTGCGGCAACTCGGTGCAACATAGCGAATCGAGCGAGAAAAGCTGAAATGTTTTCTCTCGAACAACATGCGAGGCAAGCCTTGCGAATGCAGAGTTTTGTGCCTACCGCTAGGCTCGTTCTCTTAATCAGCGGGTTGCAGGTTCAAGTCCTGCGCGGCTCACCACCTCTTCTCCGTAAGTGACAGCAACCTCATCAGTTGACCCTTCCGGTCTCGTTGGGGGCCGGAGTCGATTTGGGAATATCTGGGAACAAGACCCCTGCGACTCGCTCGACCGCACGCCGTTGCGAGTCGGGAATTGCATGCACCATAGAGAAAGGGCGGCAAGCCTGAACATCCGCGTACCTCATCCCTTTTCTTACCGATTGACCAAGAAGAACGAAAGGGCTACTTTCATTTTGCCTGCTGACGGGGTTGAATTTCGCTGTCATGAATTCAACCTGAAGTTCGCGCCCCTGCCCATGTCCAAAGTTTGAACAGAGGTTACATGGCAAGCGCAAAACAACGGGCCGCAGCAAGAAGAAATATTCGCAAAGCTGCATCTGCCGCAAGACAGAAACGAACCATCGCGCATCTTCCTAAGTCCACACGGACGGCGCTCGGCAAACAAGGGGCAAAAGTCGCCAAACAAAAGCGAAGCCACTCCTGAAATCCAGTGCAACTGGATTGGAGCTGCCATTCCTTGCTCAAAGAACTGATCGTACGCTTCCTAGTCGGCGGAGCTACAGTCCGCATCTTCGCGATGATCGGCGACCTTTTCAAACCAAAAAGCTTTGCCGGTCTTTTCGGGGCTGCGCCGTCCATCGCATTAGCAACATTGGGACTCACCATCGTGAAGGAAGGGCCGCATTATGCAGCAATTGAAGGAAAGTCAATGGCCGCCGGTGCGGCCGCATTTTTCGTGTTCGCCTCGCTGCTCAGCTGCCTTCTGATGCGCACACGCTGGCCCGTACTTCGCGCCGCCAGCGTTTCGATGGTAGTTTGGTTCGTTGTGGCATTCGGCTTGTGGTTCGCAATCCTGCGATAGCGCCGATGAAAATCACGGTGGACACACAAGCCCTACGGCAAATAAAGCCCCATGGCGAATTCGCAAATCCATGTAAAACAATGCACGATTTCTTTCTTCCTACAGCGAAGAGCCCATTTTCATCAACGATAGACCCGATTGTGCGGATTCACTCCTCCTGCGAACTTTGAGATCCGATCAACACGGAGGTGCTTATGTCGGAAACCAAACTGAACGGAGTTACTGTCGCCATTTTGGCGACGAACGGATTCGAGGAGGCCGAACTCCTTGAGCCGCGCGAGGCGCTCGACCATGCTGGTGCCATGACCAGGGTTATCGCTCCGAAAGCGGGGAAAATACAAGGAATGAAACACGACGAGAAAAGTCGGACAGTAGATGCCGACCTTACGCTCGACAAAGCCGATCCCGCAGAATATGACGCGTTGCTGTTGCCGGGCGGCGCTTTGAACGCCGATCAGTTGCGAATGGAGCCAAAGGCGCGCGAGTTTGTGAAGAGCTTCGATCGCGCTGGCAAGCCGGTCGCGGTGATCTGCCACGGACCATGGCTTCTCGTATCCGCGGGCCTGGTGAAAGGCCGGACGCTGGCCGCTTATCACACGATACAGGACGACATTCGCAACGCAGGCGCCGAATGGAAAGATGAAGAAGTCGTGCGCGACAAGAATTGGGTCTCAAGTCGTCAGCCTTCGGATATCCCCGCCTTCAATCGTGAAATGCTGAAGCTCTTTTCCGAACGAAAGGCGCGCAGCGCTTCGCGATAAACACCCAGCGTAAACGCAGTGCTCTCGGAACCAAATGGGGAAGGGAAGTAAAGTTCCAAGAGCGCCAGGAAGAACCGCTCTTCACTTTTTAACCTGCTTTCGCGGTGCAGCCCGGATGGCCGCAATCACATTGCAAGTCCGGCGTTTTCTCCATCGCTTCACATTGTGCGCTGCAATACTTGTCATGCGATTGGCACGTACACGGGGGATGCGCGCACTTCCTTGTCTTTTCAGCAGCCATGGCATTCTCCTCCCAAATAACGATGCGGCGGCGAAAATGAGAGTTACATTTTCAGCAGCAAAAAAGTTTCCTGTATGCGCGGTTCTTTCCTTGACAGGAAATGTACGTCTCTCCTAAAAATGTATCTTGCATTAGACGTAGGTGCTTTCCTAGCGAAGCGCGGTGTAGTCCGGTAATTCGATAGCTTCACTTAACGGCCTCCCTAGTCCCAGCCCGATGACGGGAATGGCATCGTGGCCCTTCAGGGCACTCAAAAAACGGTTGAAGTAGAGCCAGCTATCCCGCCGCTTCCGGAAGGCTACTCGTATGCCACAGTAAGCGACAAGATCAGCTCCATCGTTCTGGGCCAACGCCGCCGTTCTGGATGGTTCGTAGGCTTCGCCCTTTCTTTCTTGCTTGTGATGCTGCTCTTCTATGCTATCGGCTACTTGATGGTCAAAGGCGTCGGCATCTGGGGCATCAACATTCCCGTTGCCTGGGGATTCGCCATTACGAGTTTCGTTTGGTGGATCGGAATCGGCCACGCCGGAACTCTAATCTCCGCCATTTTGCTGCTCCTGCATCAGCGCTGGCGCACATCCATCAACCGTTTCGCCGAGGCCATGACGATTTTTGCCGTGTCCTGCGCTGCGCTTTTTCCTTTGCTGCACATGGGCCGTCCGTGGCTTTTTTACTGGCTTTTCCCTTACTACCCAAATTACATGGGCGTCTGGCCGCAGTTCCGCAGCCCGCTCGTCTGGGACGTATTCGCGGTTTCAACGTACTTCACTGTTTCACTGATTTTCTGGTATGTCGGTTTAATTCCCGACCTCGCCACGCTCCGCGACCGTGCGCGCTCCCGGTTCAAACAAATTGCCTACGGAATGATGTCGCTCGGCTGGCGCGGCTCTGCGATTCACTGGTCGCGCTATGAAATGGCATCGCTGCTGCTTGCCGGCTTGGCCACGCCTCTCGTCATCTCTGTGCACACCGTAGTGAGCTTCGATTTCACGATTGCCATCGTCCCGGGCTGGCATTCCACAATTTTCCCTCCTTACTTCGTCGCGGGTGCAATCTATTCCGGCTTCGCCATGGTGCTGACACTCGCCATTCCCCTGCGCAAGTTCTATCACCTGGAAGAATTCATAACCCTCAAGCACTTGGACAACTGCGCCAAGGTAATGCTCGGCACGGGTCTCATCGTCGCCTACGGCTATATGATGGAAACGTTCATGGCTATGTACAGCGGCGACATTTTCGAAAAATACATGATTCACAACCGCGAACTTGGGCCCTATTGGTTCATTTACGTCATCGTGCTGCTCTGCAACGTAATTTTGCCTCAGTCGCTGTGGTCCCGGCGCGTGCGACGCAGCGTCCCTGCGCTATTCGCGCTCTCTCTCATCATCAATCTCGGCATGTGGACTGAGCGCTTCATGATCGTCGTAGTCAGTCTTCATCGCGATTTCCAGCCTTCCTCATGGGGCCTTTTCCTACCCACGCGTTGGGACTGGGCCGTGCTCGTCGGCACGCTCGGTCTATTTGCAGCATTGTTTTATTTGTTCGTGCGCTACCTGCCAGCAATTTCCATTTTCGAGACGCGCCGCGAGTTGGCGGAGGAAAAGACAGAGACCTAACAAGCAATCATGCAAATCTTCCATCCAAGCACGAACACCATTTCCCGCCTCAGCATTTATTGCGGCGTCGTTTTCATCGGCCTCCTGAGCTACGTGCTCTACGAAGTCGGCCAGTCGCCCTATTACACCGAGCAAAATATCCCGCAGGTTCAACCTGTTCCATTCAGTCATCGCCATCATGTTTCGCAGCTCGGCATCGACTGCCGCTACTGCCACACCTCCGTTGAAACATCGTCTTTCGCAGGCTTGCCTTCCACCCAAACCTGCATGACCTGCCATTCGCAAGTCTGGAACAACGCTTCGATTCTCGCGCCCGTCCGCGAAAGCTACGAGACCGGCCAATCAATCGCCTGGACACGCGTAAACGCTCTGCCGCAATTCGTTTATTTCGACCATAGCATCCACATCCACAAAGGCATCGGCTGCACCACATGCCATGGCGACGTCGGAGATATGGCCATCACCTGGCGCGCAACCACTCTGCAAATGGCCTGGTGCCTCGATTGTCATCGCCATCCCGAAGAGTATGTGCGCCCGCGCGACCAGGTCTTCAACGTGAATTACAAGCCTCCGAAAGATCAACTCCAACTCGGCGGCCTGCTCGTTCGCGAATACAAAATCAACAGCCTCACAAGCTGCGAAACGTGTCACCGCTGAATATGACAGGACATCTTTGGAAATGAACATGGACCACGATCAAGAAAATGCGCGCGAAAAGGGCGAAGCCCGTCAGCCAGACGGCCGCGACAATCCGGCGCAGTTCTGGCGCGGCCTTTCCGATTTGAACGACACTGAGTCCGCGCGCAAATCCCGGCGCGACGAATTCCCCGGCGTCGAGGCCGACATAGCAGCCAATGCGCTTGACCCGCGCAAGAACCAGTTCAGCCGCAGAACCGTTCTCAAATACATGGCCGCTTCCGCAGCAATGGCCGGATTGACGGCCTGCACCGTCCTTCCCACCGAAAAAATCGTTCCCTACGTCCGCTCACCCGAAGAAATCGTTCCCGGCAAGCCCCTGTTTTACGCCACTTCCATGCCATTCGGCGGCGAAGGCAGTGGCCTCCTTGTCGAAAGCCACATGGGCCGCCCCACAAAGGTTGAAGGGAATCCCGGCCATCCCGGCAGCGTAGGTCACACGGACATCTTTGCGCAGGCCGCAATCTTGGATCTCTACGATCCCTACCGTTCGCAAACTGTCATCCGCGACGGCCAAATCGCCTCGTGGGACGATTTTTACGCCGCACTTGGCGGCCTGCGCGCTTCATGGAATGCAAAGCAGGGCGCAGGCCTGCGGCTCTTGACTGAAACAGTCATCTCGCCAACGCTCGGCGCGCAAATTCGCGCCTTCCTTGCTATTTTTCCGCAGGCCAAATGGCACCAATACGAACCGTGTGGCCGCGACAACGCGCGCGACGGCGCAAAGATGGCTTTCGGCGAATATGTGAATACCGTCTACCAATTCGAAAACGCTGACGTAATTCTCTCTCTCGACGAGAATTTTCTGTCCAGCGGGCCGGGGCATGTGCGCTATACCCGTGATTTTGCTGCACGGCGCAGCCCTGATTCTCCGGCTCGTCCAATGAACCGCCTCTACGTTGTGGAAGCCACCCCAACAATCACGGGCGCGATGTCCGATCATCGTTTGCCTTTGCGCGCGAGTGAAATCGAAATGGTCGCGCGCTTGCTCGCAGCAAATTTAGGAATTCACGGTGCGAACGCCGCCGCCGCGCCTTCGAAACCCGTCAGCGATTGGGCCATCACCCTCGCGAAAGACCTGGAATCCCATCGCGGCGCTTCCATCGTCATCGCTGGCGATGAGCAGCCTCCCGCCGTCCACGCGCTCGTTCACGCCATCAACGATCGGCTCGGCAACGTCGGCAAAACCATCATTTACACACAACCCCTCGAGGTAGAACCCATGAATGGCCTCGAATCTTTGCGTGAACTTGTTGGCGATCTCAATGGGGGCAACGTGCAAACGCTAATCGTGCTCGACGCCAATCCCGCCTACAGCGCGCCAGCTGATTTTGACTTTGTGCACGCATATCTCAAGGCAAACCGACGTCTTCACAGTGGTCTTTACTACGACGAGACCGCCGAGCTCTCCAACTGGCATCTTCCACAGGCGCATTTCCTCGAATCTTGGGGCGACACGCGCGCTTACGATGGGACTGTGGGCATCGTTCAACCGCTAATTTCACCGTTGTATGAAGGCAAATCCTCGCTTGACCTCATGTTGATTCTCGCCAGCGATACTCATCTCTCGGCTCACGACACCATTCGCAATTACTGGATGGCAAATCGCCCCGAACAAGACACAGGGCAACAATTTGAAGATTGGTGGGAAACCACGCTCAATAACGGCGTCATGGCCGGAACCGCGTTTCCCGCAGGACAAGTCTCCCCGAAACTCACCGTCCCAACCGCAGCGCCGAGCGCCGGCGATGCAGCACGATTGCCAGAGCAACGCCTCGAAATTGTTTTCCGCGCTGATCCTTGCGTCTTCGACGGCCGATTCGCAAATAATTCCTGGCTGCAGGAATTGCCTAAACCGCTTACGCAGCTCACATGGGACAACGCGCTCCTGCTCAGTCCTGCAACTGCGAATCGCCTCGGATTCAAAAATGAAGACTACGTAAAGCTGGATCTGGCCGGCTGGAAAGTCGGCGTGCCTATATGGGTTATGCCCGGTCACGCGGACGAATGCGCCACTCTGCATTTGGGTTACGGTCGATGGAAAACCGGCGAAGTCGGTGCGCGACGCGGTGTGAACGCCTATTACATTCGCACTTCGAGCCAACCCTACATCGCGCAAGGGCTGAAAATCCAGCGGACGGAAATGACCTACGCGCTCGCTACCACTCAGCATCATCATTTGATTGGTCCCGTCGGTGACCAGGACGAACTGGAAAGCATGCAGGCATTCGAGCGCGACCTGATCCAGGTCTCAAATCTCAGTGACTACAAAAAGAACCCCAATTTCGTCAATGAAGGCGAGCATCAGGAAGAAGCTGAAAAGCCCGGATCGCTCTATCCCGGGTACGAATACACGGGCTACGCATGGGGGATGTCAATCGATTTGAACCGCTGCGTCGGCTGCAACGCCTGTGTGGTCGCATGCGGGGCGGAGAACAACGTCTCCATCGTGGGCAAGGAAGAAGTTCTGCGCGGCCGCGAGATGCACTGGATTCGTGTTGACGCCTACTTTCGTGGAAACGCCGAAAATCCGGAAATGTACTTCGAGTCCGTGCCCTGCATGCAATGCGAAAACGCTCCGTGCGAGCTGGTATGCCCCGTCGGCGCGACAAACCACAGCCCGGAGGGCCTCAATAACATGGTCTACAACCGTTGCGTCGGCACGCGCTATTGCTCGAACAACTGTCCGTACAAAGTCCGGCGCTTCAATTTTTTTCTTTTCTCCGATTTCAAGACGCAGAGCACTTACGGCATGCGTAATCCCGACGTCACCGTGCGCAGCCGCGGCGTCATGGAAAAGTGCACCTACTGCGTGCAGCGCATCAACCACGCAAAAATCAATTCCGAAGAACAGAACCGCCTCGTGCGCGACGGCGAAATAAAAACTGCGTGCCAGCAGGTTTGCCCGGCCGACGCAATCGTCTTTGGCAATATCAACGACAAATCGAGCGAAGTTGCAAAACTGAAAGCGAATAACCGCGACTATAAACTGCTCGAAGTTCTCAACACGCGTCCGCGCACCAGCTATTTGGCGCGCATACGAAATCCAAATCCCGAAATGCCCCAGCAGAGTTTGCCGGCTGCAACGGCTGGAGCGATCCACCAGAGTTGAAAACGAATTGTGTGCGATGAAAAGAAAACCTGTTTACGGCCTGCTCGCGGAATTTGAAACGCCCGAAGCGCTGCTCGCGGCGACGCAAAAGACGCATGCTGCTGGCTACGAGCGCATCGATGCATTCAGCCCCATGCCCATCGAAGGACTGGCCGAAGCCTGCGGATTCGGGCAGAGCAAAGTCGCAGCGGCAACTTTCGTGGGTGGTTGCCTGGGAGGCGCAATCGGCTTCGGCATCCAGTACTACGCCAGCGTGATCAGTTTCCCGCTCAACATCGGCGGACGGCCTTACAACAGTTGGCCTTCTTTCATTCCCATCACATTTGAACTGACTATCCTGGGCGCTGCGATTGCGTGCCTCGTCAGTATGCTGGCGCTCAACGGATTGCCTTCACCTTATCATCCCGTGTTCAACGTTCCACGATTTGCGCTCGCCTCCCGCAATCGTTTTTTTCTTTGCGTCAAAGCGGGTGACAAACAATTCCAACTGGCCGGGACGCGCCAGTTTCTCGAGGCATTGGCCCCGCTCGGAGTCTACGAAATTGAAACCTGACCTCACTCTTTCGGCAAACACACTGCCGCGTGGCGTTTTCGGGGGACGCGCTTCTCGCGTCAGCCTTGCCGCTGGCCTTGCAATGCTCTTCGTCGCCGGATGCCGGCTCGACATGCAGGTTCAGCCCAAATATCTGCCCGAAAAACCAACTACCTTCTTCAGCGATGGCCGCTCCGAACGCCCCGAGATTCCAGGCACCGTCGCTCATGGACACCTCCACACTGACGAATTGATGTACGAAGGGACCATTAATGGCCAGCCCGCAAATGAATTCCCCTTCTCCATCACGGCCAAGGACCTGGCGTGCGGCCAGCAGCGTTACAACATTTACTGCTCCCCCTGCCATGGTTACGACGGCAGCGGCCGGGGCATGATCGTCCTCCGCGGGTTTCAGCAGCCGCCTTCCTATCATATCGATCGCCTGCGCAACGCGCCCGTCGGCCATTTCTTTGACGTGATCACCGATGGCTTCGGGAACATGTACAGCTACGCTTCTCGCGTCTCGCCCGAAGACCGCTGGCGCATCGCCGCTTACATTCGCGCGCTGCAACTGAGCGAACATGCCACTGTCGCGAACGTGCCGCCCGACGACCGGGCTTCGCTCGGATTGGCGGGCCAAGTCACGCCGCCCAATAAACAATCCAGCTACTCGAAAGAGAAATCGCCGGGAGCCACCGCGGGCCGATGAAAAGCTAATGAGCGCCACACCAAACAACACGCCGGTCGCTCCAAAATCCAATGACCAGTTGCTCGCTGATTTGAATGCCTGCCAGTGGCGGGCGCTAATCGTAGGAATCATCGCAGCTGTCGTCTGTATCGTGGGCGCATTTTTTTCTCCTGTGCAATTCTTCCGCTCATATCTTTTCGCCTTCATTTTCTGGATCGGATTCCCCCTCGGCGGCATGGCCATTGTGATGATGAATCACTTGACCGGCGGAAATTGGGGCCTGCCGATTCGCCGCGCGCTCGAAGCTGCTTCGCGCACCCTTCCGCTCATGCTCCTCCTTTTCATTCCGATATTTTTTGGAATGCGCATTTTGTATAGTTGGGCGCAACCCGATTCCGTCCGCGCCGATCCGGTGCTGCAATACAAACATCTCTACATGAATGATTGGTTTTTCGCTGTCCGCACAATTTTCTACTTCGCCATGTGGATTCTTGGGGCCTATTTGTTAAACCGCTGGTCTGCTGAGCAGGACCGCACCGGAGACCGCCGCATCGCCACTTGCCTCGAATCCTTCAGCGGCCCCGGCCTTGTCGTTTATGGCCTGCTCATCACGTTTGGCTGCGTCGATTGGGTGATGTCCCTCGAGTCGCACTGGTCTTCCACCATTTACGGTCTGCTTTTCATGGTCGTGCAGGGACTGGCCGCACTTGCCTTTGGCGTATACGTCGCTCGCCGCCTCTCCGATTACGAACCTATCGCCTCATACGTCAATCCTGAGCGTTTTCAGGATCTAGGAAATCTCCTCCTGACCTTCGTGATTCTTTGGGCCTATCTTGCCTTCTCGCAGTTCCTGGTCATCTGGTCCGGCAATTTGAAAACGGAAGTTCCGTGGTATCTGGTTCGCGCGCGCGGGGGCTGGGCCGCCCTCGCGCTATTCCTGATCATTTTCCATTTCTTCGTCCCATTTCTTCTGCTGCTCTGGCGCGATGTCAAGCGCCGCATGCGCACCATCGCCGGCGTGGCCGTCGGCCTGATGTTCGTAACGCTTGTCGACGTCTACTGGCTCGTCGCGCCCGCCTTCCAGCCAAACAGCCCCAGCGTCCATTTGCTTGACTTCGCCGCGCCAACCGCCATAGGCGGCATTTGGATTGCGGCATTCTGTTACGAGTTGAAACGTCGCCCGCTTCTTCCGATTCATGATCCCGATTTTGGGGAGGTTTTCGCTCATGGCGACTGAGCCCATCGTCCGCACCGAAGGCGTCCGCCATGAGTCTCGCGACACGAACCTGCCCTCGCTCGCTCTTTTCGGCGGCGCTATCGTTGTCACCGTCGCCATCGTCATGCTGTTCTGCTTGTGGCTTTTTGGAATTTACACTCGCGTGCAGTCGCTCGGCCCAGCGGCAAAGCCGTTTGCGTCCTCGCGCCCTCTCCCGCCCGAGCCGCGCCTGCAACCTAAACCGGAAAACGACCTGCAGAATTACTTGGAGGACCAGCACACGGAATTGAATACCTATGGCTGGGTCGATCGCTCGACCGGCATCGTGCGCATTCCTATCGAACGCGCCATGCAACTACTGCTCCAGCAAGGTTTACCCGTTCGCAATTCGTCCCAATCCGCGCGCCTCGATGCAAATCGCACTTTGAAGGAGGCCACAAACAACCGATGAAAACCTATCGCGCACTCGTCGCCGTTGTCTCTTGCGTCCTTCTCTTCGCCGCTTTCACTCCAGCCGCCTTCGCGCAATTTCAAACCATCGGCATTCGCCCATCTTTGCTCAAAAACGTCGGCATCGACCAGAAACTCAATCATCAAGTCCCGCTCAACCTGCAATTCCGCGACGAACGCGGCAACACTGTCACGCTCGGCCAGTATTTCACCGGAAAACCCGTCATCCTGGCTCTCGTTTATTACCAGTGTCCCATGCTCTGCACGCAAGTGCTCAACAGCTTGCTCCTCGCCGCTCGACAAATGTCTCTGCAAATGGGCAAAGACTACCGCATCGTCACCGTCAGCATCGATCCCCGCGATGGACCCACGGACGCGCTTCTCAAGCATCGCCTATATACCGGCGAATACGGTCGCGATCTCACCGGCGAAGACTGGCATTTTCTTACTGGCCAGAATTTGCAAATTCACGAACTCGCGGACGCCGTCGGCTTTCGCTACGCGTATGATTCGCAGTCCGGCCAATACGCTCATCCGAGCGTCATCATGATTCTCACGCCTGCCGGCAAACTTTCGGAATATTTTTATGGAATTGTCTACCCGGCGCGCGGTTTACGGCTCGCCCTCGTCCAGGCCTCCAACGGCAAGATCGGCAATCCCGTCGACGCACTACTTCTCCTCTGCTGCAGCTACAACGCCACCACCGGCCGATACGGCTTGGTCATTTCTCGCGTTATCAAGTTCGCCGCTGCGCTCACGCTTTTTGCTCTTGCACTCCTCATTTTCTATTTGCGCAGGCGCGAAAACTACTCCCTCCCGGGCAAACGCGCATGACGCATTTCTTCCATTTCGCTACAATCCTCTCGGCAGCTTCGTTGCTCTTCCCGCTCCATCCTCCAACAGCTTCCACCATCGCTTATCGTGTCGACTATCTCTATTATTTCCTCACTGCCTTCACGCTCTTTTTCACCTTCGGTATTTTTGCCGTCATTCTCTATTTTATGATCAAATACCGTCGCCGCTCCGACGATGACGTTCCCGAGGAAGTAAAAACCTCCATCCCTCTGGAACTCGCCTGGACCCTTATTCCCGCCGCCATCTGCGCCTTCATCTTCTTCTGGTCCTCGAGTCTTTTCTTTCGTAATTCGCGTCCGCCTACGAATTCCAAGGAAATTTTCGTCGTCGGCAAACAGTGGATGTGGCAGTTGCAGCACGCGAACGGCGCGCGCGAAATCGGCCAGCTCCACGTCCCGCTCAACGTCCCCATAAAACTCACAATGACCTCCGAAGACGTCATCCACGATTTTTTTGTTCCCGCATTTCGCGTCAAGGAAGACGTGCTTCCCGGCCGCTACACCAGCATCTGGTTCCAGGCCACGCAGCTCGGCACATTTCCCTTTGAGTGCGCGCAAATGTGCGGCGCTTTGCACTCCTCCATGCGTGGCGAAGTGATCGTCATGAAGCCGGACGATTTCGCGCACTGGCTCTCCTCAAATGCGCCCGCTCAAACCATATCCAGCACCGGCGAGCAACTCTTCTCTCATCTCGGCTGTGTCTCCTGCCATGTGGACGATACTTCCGGCAAGTATCCTCAGCTTGCGGGAATTTACGGCCATCAAGTCACTCTCCGAAGCGGCGCGCGTGTCACTGTCGACGAAAGCCTCATCCGCAGCGCCATCGTCAATCCTAACGCGCAGCCGCTCGCCGGATACGCTGCTTCCATGCCCTCGTTTCAGGGCCAAATCGATGAAGTTCAACTCCTCGATCTCATCGCTTACATTAAAACGCTCGGCTCCAGGCAGAAAGAGGCCGCACTTCGATGAGCGTTGCCGTCGCCGAACTCTCCACCCGATCGCGCGTCCACTATCTGAACGAAAGCTATGGCGTGAAGTCGTGGCTCTTCACTACAGACCACAAGCGCATCGCCATCCTCTACATGGTCTCCATCACTTTCATGTTCCTTGTTGGAGCGTGCGCTGCCGCTCTGATGCGCATTCAGCTGCTTGATCCCGCTGGCGCAATTGTTCAGCCCGAAACCTACAACAAGCTCTTCTCCATCCACGGCATTATCATGGTCTGGTTTTTCCTGATTCCTTCCATCCCCGCCGTCCTCGGGAACTTCCTGATTCCCATGATGATCGGCGCCCGCGACGTCGCCTTCCCCAAATTGAATTTGCTCAGCTGGTACATCTACGTCATCGGCGCTCTCTTCGTTCTCTATGTTGTAATTTATGGCGGCGTCGATACTGGCTGGACTTTCTACACTCCCTATAGCAGCACCTATTCCAATAGCCATGTCTTCGCCGCGGCCGCGGGAGTGTTCATCGTTGGCTTTTCCAGCATACTCACCGGACTCAACTTCATCGTCACCATTCACAAAATGCGCGCGCCAGGAATGACCTGGTTCCGTCTTCCGCTCTTCATCTGGTCCTTGTATGCCACCAGCATCATTCTCATTCTCGCCACTCCTGTTCTCGCAATCACGCTCTGTCTGATGGCCATTGAGCGATTCCTCCACGTCGGTATTTTCAATCCTGCCATCGGCGGCGATCCGCTCCTCTTCCAGCATCTCTTCTGGTTCTACTCGCATCCCGCGGTTTACATCATGGTTCTGCCCGGCATGGGCGTGATCAACGAGCTGATTGCCGCCTTTTCCCGTCGCCGCATCTATGGGTACGCCTTTGTCGCTTTTTCCAGCTTCGCAATCGCATTCATTGGTTTCCTCGTCTGGGGACACCATATGTTCGTCTCCGGCCAATCCGTCTATGCCGGAATGGTTTTCTCCGGCCTGAGCTTCCTCGTTGCCATTCCCTCGGGCATCAAAATCTTCAACTGGACCGCCACGCTCTACAAAGGTTCGAATTCTTATGACGCGCCGATGCTCTACGCCCTCGGTTTCATCGGACTCTTCACCATGGGTGGACTCACCGGACTTTTTCTCGCATCTCTCTCCATTGATGTCCATTTGCACGACACCTATTTCGTCATTGCGCATTTCCACTACATCATGGTCGGCGGCTCAGTCCTGGCGTATATGGGCGGTCTGCACTTTTGGTGGCCCAAGATCACCGGGCGCCTCTATCCTGACAAATGGGCGCGCTTCGCCGCATTCACCATCTTCATCGGATTCAATCTCACCTTCTTCCCGCAGTACATTCTCGGCTATTTAGGAATGCTCCGCCGCTACGCCGTTTATCCCGCGCAATTTCAGGCACTCAACGTTCTTTCCTCCGCCGGAGCATCCATTCTCGGCGTCGGCTATTTCATTCCGCTGGTCTACTTAATCTGGTCTATTCGTTACGGCCGTGAAGCAGGCCCGAATCCGTGGCGTGCCAAGGGTCTCGAATGGGAAACGCCTTCGCCGCCGCCACGCGAAAACTTCGAGGAAACGCCCATCGTCACCGAAGAGGCCTATGCCTACCCGACACGCCCCGTGAGGCAAGCCCGTGCCTGAAGAAGTCGCCATTCAAGCCGGCCGGCCGATTCTCGAACAGCACTTCGCGGATCTTCCCGTTCAGCAAGAAGCGCGAAAGCTCGGCATGTGGATTTTCCTGACCACCGAAATTCTCTTTTTCGGCAGCCTTTTCGCCACTTACACCATTTACCGCGAACTCTATTTGCCCGGCTTTATTCAGGGCAGCCACTTTCTCGAAGTGAAATGGGGAGCCATCAACACCGCGGTGCTGATTGTCAGCAGCTTGACCATGGCGCTCGCGATTCGTTCCGCGCAAGTCGGCAAACGCAAATCCGCTACCATCGGTCTGCTCGGTATCACGGCAATTCTCGGCGTCGTCTTCCTCTGCATTAAATTCATCCTCGAATGGCGCACCGATTATCTCCACCACCTCGTGCCCGGAATTAATTTCTACTACGCAGGCCCGCACGCCTCTCACGTCCAATTATTCTTTCTTTTTTATTTTTTTATGACCGGCCTGCATGCCCTGCACGTGATGGTCGGCATAGGAATCATGCTCGCCCTGATCTATCTCACTCGGCGCGGGCGTTTTTCACCGCGCTATTATTCGCCCCTCGAAGTCGCAGGCCTCTACTGGCATTTTGTCGACATCGTCTGGATTTTTCTTTTCCCGCTGCTGTATTTGATTGGAGGCCGCTGATGGCTTCCTCGAAAATCGTTCCAGTGAAAACTTACGTCGCCACATTCATCGCCCTTCTGGTGCTCTTGGGCCTGACCACCGGCCTGGCTTATATCCACATGGGCGTGGCCAACACCGTCCTCGCCCTCGTAATCGCCGTCATAAAAATGCTCCTCGTCGTCCTTTTTTTCATGCATGCCCTTTATGACAAAGGTCTGACTCGTGTCGCAATGGTTTTGGGATTGCTCTGGCTCACAATTCTCATCGTCCTCTCTTCTGCCGATGTGTTCACGCGCAACTGGACGCCGGTTCCCCGCGGCTGGGGCCCGGACATTTCTCTGCAGCAAAAAGCAAAATGATCATCCGACCGATTGCAAGCCGTATGCTCGCTTTGACGCTCAGCACAGTGTGCCTCTCATTTTTCCTGACCGCCCGCGCCAAACGTCAGCACGCGCACCAAAGTTCCGCAACGGCTTCCGCCGGCGCCAATCAGGCAAAATCTCTGCCCCAGGCCGACGTTGTCCGCGGCCGCTACCTCGTGGAACAGGTCGCCATGTGCGGCGAGTGCCACACGCCCCGCGACGCCGACGGCAATCTCGATAGCTCGCGCTGGCTCCAAGGCGCGCGCATCTGGATCAAGCCCGTTCATACCATGTACAACTGGGCCGAGTGGGCGCCGCGTCTCGCGGGCCTTCCCAGTTACACTGACGAGCAGGCCGAAGACGTTCTCGAAAAAGGCATCGGTCCGAATGGGGTGCCCATTCGCCCGCCAATGCACATCTACCACATGAACCACCCCGACGCGGTCGCTATCATCGCTTACTTGCGGTCTCTGCATGGCTCGTACGGCGCTCAAGTATCGCAATAGTTTCCGTAAGTGTCGCAGCCGAACCGACGGGACGGAAACCAAGCAGGCGCCTACTACAGACGATCGCTAAGTTGTTCACGAGAATGAGTACAGTTTTCTCTCGATTCATTAGTATTTAGCAACATGCAAAATATCATTCACGCGGGATACGCGATGGCGAAAACCGCAGCAGACATCCTCGTTGAGCAACCCATTGCGTGGGATGTGCGGGAGATTTTTGTCTCGAGGCGTCCTTATATCCGGCGTCCGCATCACTTCTTGTCAACAAGAACGCAGGTTACTTGCTGGCGGGCAGCTCCTGTTGTTGCGAAGCAATATCTTTGGCGTCTGAGAGTCGAGTGGTGCTCGGAACCAGTTTTTCAATGACCGAGAAGAGTTCCTCGGCCTTGAGAGGCTTCGAAACGTAGCCGTCCATACCGCTAGCCAAGCAACGCTCTTTGTCGCCCTGCATGGCGTAGGCGGTCAACGCGATGATCGGCAAATGAATGCCGCTCACTGTTTCTTTTTCGCGTATCCGTTTCGTCGCTTCAAAGCCGTCCATCCCAGGCATCTGTACATCCATCAGAACTATGTCGAACGGCTGTTTCTCGATTGCTTCCAGCGCTTCTTGCCCGTTCTGCGCCAGAACCACGCTGTGTCCCCTTTTCTCAAGAAGTCGGGTGATCAGCCTTAGGTTCACAGCATTGTCTTCTGCCACAAGAACAGAGAGAGAGCGCCGTTGTTCCCGGAGAGTATGTCGAGTCACCAGATCCCTATTTGCCTGTGTGGCTGGATCTGCGCCCAGCACGCGTATCAGAACCTCACGCAACTCCAATCTGTCGAAGGGTTTGCTTAAATACGCAGCGACCCCAAGTTTCTGGCACCGGGCAGCGTCTCCACGTTCAGCGCCCGAGGTGAGAATGACAATTCTAACGTTCGCGAGCGACGGATCCTTGCGAATTCTCTCAACGAGATCGAATCCATCTTTTTCTGGCATGTGGGCATCGGTCAGGACTACAGGAAGTTTTGCTCCCGATGCGTATGCATGCTGAAGGACTTGAATCGCCGCCGCCACACCTTGACCACTGTTGGCAACATTTTCCATCGGAGGACCGAATCCTCGAGAACTCGGCGATTCGTCGCATTGTCGTCCACCACCAAGATCGGCACGCCAGCGAGCTGAGACACATCGAGCGATTCAGGCGGCAAAGCAGCGACTCCGTGGCCGACTTGAACTGTGAAGTGAAAAGTTGAACCTCTTCCGATTTCACTGTCGACCCAAATTCTCCCGCCCATCAGGGCCACGAGTTGACCTGAGATGGTCAAACCCAGTCCTGTGCCCCCGTATTTGCGCGTGGTGGAAGAATCTGTTTGGGAGAAGGCATCGAAAATCTTGTCCTGTTTGTCCACAGGGATTCCGATCCCGGTGTCCCTGACGCTGAAACGTAAGATTGTCCCCTGAAGGCCCTGTGCCGCAGTCTGCACATTGACCTCTATTTCGCCGTTCTCCGTGAATTTGATCGAGTTGCCAACCAAATTCACAAGGACCTGGCGAAGCCGGGCGGGATCGCCGAGGACGTTATCCGGCACTTCCGGACGCACGTCAAAAATGAACTCCAAGCCCTTCTGCTGCGCCTTTATTGCAAGTACCTTGGCCACTTCACGCAAACTCTTCCGCAAGTCGAAGCTTCGACAATCCAATTCCAACTTTCCAGCCTCTATCTTTGAGAAATCCAGAATGTCATTGAGGAGGATCAGGAGCGCATCAGCAGATCCCCTGACCATGTGGAGATACTCGGCCTGTTCCGGGGTCAGCTCGGTGTCGAGTGCAAGATCGGTCATTCCAATGATGCCGTTCATGGGTGTCCGGATTTCGTGACTCATGTTAGCTAGGAAATCGCTCTTGGCGCGACTCGCGGCTTCAGCGGCTTCCTTCGCCTTCACCAACTCGGCTTCGGCTTGTTTCTGTTCTGTGACGTCTTCGGCGATTCCGACTAACCCGCAAAAACGCCCTTCAGTATCGAGCACGGGGAAGGCTCGGGCTCGAATGAAGCGGACGGAACTGTCCGGTCGCACTACTCGGTACTCCGCGTGGGCCCGCTCGCCCTGATAGGATCGTGTGAATAGGCTAAAGGCCCGTTCGCGGTCCTCGGGATGGATGGCGTCGATCCAAGCGTCCGGGCGCTCGTAGGCTTCCTGACGGGGTCGGCCCCAGACTTCCTCGTAAGCCGGGCTCAGGTAACTCAGTCGCATCGGCTCGAGCTCACCAACGAAGAAGACCTCATGGACGTTTTCCGCTAATTGCCGAAACTGCTCCTCACTGACGCGCAAGGCCTCTTCGGAGCGTTTGCGTTTGACGAACTGGGCGGTTTGGCTCGCGACCGATCCCAAATCCTGGATAACAGCTTGAGAGAAGGGCCGGCGTGCGAAAGCGGCGATCACGCCTACGGGCCGACCCTCGAGGATCATAGGGTAACCTGCGAAGGCTACCATGCCTTGTTGCTTAGCCCATTCTGGGTCCGAGACCCAGTCATCCGTGAGGACGTCGTTCGTAAGATGCGGCTTGGATTCCTTGGCGATCCTCCCGATTTTCAACGCACCTACTGGAACTCGCGCGTGCGCGCCATCGACGCGTTGAGCTTAATCTGTTCGCGGCGCAAGAACATCGCACTCAGAAAGAATGCCAGTGCGGCGCAGAACATGATTGTGACGATGTGAGACTGCCAGATTGTGATCTTAGGGAAGATTGCCATTTTGATGGCTTCGAGGGCGGCTGCGAAGAGCACTCCGCCCAACCCCGCAGCAGTTGCTTTTCGTGGCCATGACAGTTTGCTAGGTTTCAAGGCTCTCTCCTCTTTCCGATCCAAGTCGCCAAATCGGCACGAACATGGCCGACGAGCGGTTCTTTGCCTTCTGAAGCATCTCGCGTCCCCGCGTCACCGGGAAACCAACACTTAGTTGATAAGCTGCTCCTCACAAGAGGTAGGCCGACCTTGGCAGCAGGTTCCGTCGCTGCGGCTCTCTCTTAGCCGTTTGAAATGAACGCGACTTGCCCTTGGCTTGTGGTGCAAATCAATGAATCAAATCTGACAACTGGAAGGGGTAAATCGTAACTGCGGCGGCCATTCCCAAGAACGGTTCAGACGTCTCTAGCACACCAACACTCGACCAATTCTCTCACACTATTACTCTCAATTTTTGACAATGGCAAGCTCTGCCGGGCCGGTTGTCCAAAGCATCCATAGCGTGGGCTGACGCGCGAAATAGCAACGGCCTCAGACCAGCAAGCATGGGCGGATACGAACACTCCCAGGAGTTCACTAATTGACGAACGCCGCGCGGGCATGCGGTGCAGTGGTTTTTCGTCCGCGCGTCAAGTTGCCGGAGACAATATCCAGTTAAATCGCAGAATGCGAAGGAGTTTCGTCTTGGACGCTTTACCGTGCCAGCCGCAATTGGGATTGGTGCAGGCAAGGTCTTCGTTCCCGAACATCTTCATCGCCTCGGTCTCTGAAAGAGACGCATTAGTGCATTTTCTCTGTAAGTTGATGTTGTGGTGGCCTTTAGGGCATTCAAAGATCATTCTATATGCTAAGCTCATGGTTCATTCTAGCATACTTAGCTGTTCGTTCGGCTAAATTCTTGGTGTTGAGACTCCTAACTAACCAGTGTTTCGCAGTTGATTTCGTGCGGAGGTGTGATATAGTCCCATCTGCGCTTATTACTTTCGGCTGTGTTGTGCGGTCCCTCTGGTTTGAAACCTGATCTGAGAACACCCGCCATCAGTTTCCTCCGTCCGTTTTCAGCGTAATCCAAAACAAGACTGGCCGAGAGCCGGTCGTGCCCGCGCGGAATCTCGTGCTGGAGCCGCCCTAGCTCATTCGCCAGCAAGAAAGCAAAATGCAAAATTTCTCAGAATTACCCATCTCCCCTTCGCTGAAGGAGAGACTGGCAGCGGCGCACTTCTCTATTCCAACGAGCGTGCAAGCCGCGACTATTCCCTATGCAATGGAAGGCAAAGACGTGCTTGCCACCGCTCAAACCGGAACCGGCAAGACACTCGCGTTTCTGATTCCAGTAATTGAAAAACTCACCCGCAGGAACACCGCGGGGATCGGAGCACTCGTGCTGGTTCCCACGCGCGAGCTGGCCATGCAAGTGGCCGAGCAATTCGATGCCCTGCGAGGAAGGCAGCTCCCGGCAGCGGCCCTCGTAGTGGGCGGGTTATCCGAAGGTCCGCAACTGAGCGCAATCCGCAAGGGGGCTCGCATTGTCGTCGCGACTCCGGGCCGATTGGAGGATTTTCTCGATCGTCGGCTCGTCCAATTCGGAACCTTGCAGACGCTGGTGCTCGACGAGGCAGACCGCATGTTGGACATGGGATTTCTCCCCGCGATTCGCAGGATTGTTGCGATTCTGCCGAAAGAGCGGCAGACCCTGTTTTTCTCCGCGACGCTCGAAGAATCCGTGAAGCACCTTGTGAATGACTATATGAAAAACCCGTTGCGCCTCGCATGCGGGTCCACACTCAAGCCTTCGGAGAACGTGCGTCTTCAGGCGTTTGAGGTGTCCGCAGAAGGAAAGCAAGGAATGCTGTGCCACTTGCTGTCTGAGGAAAAAGGCCGTTGTCTGGTATTCTCGCGCACCAAGCGCGGAACGGATCGAATTACCAAGCTTCTGAACCGGCGGGGTATCGATGCGGCTATGATTCATGGTGACCGCTCGCAAGCCCAGCGAACCGCCGCCCTTACTGGATTCCAACAAGGACGGTACCGTGTGCTAGTGGCGACGGACGTGGCTTCGCGCGGGATTCACGTTCAGAACATCGCTCACGTCATCAATTACGACTTGCCAGAGTTGGCGGAGAATTTCATTCACCGTGTGGGACGCACGGGAAGAGCTGGCGAGCGCGGCGTTGCTTCCACTCTGATCTTAAGAGAACAGCGGACGGAGCTATTTCAGTTGGAGCGAACCCTGGGCATTCGGATCGAAAGAATGCCAGTCGATTCGAGTTCTCTCGAAAAACAGGAGAACGATCACAAGGACCGCGTAAGCCGGCTGCCGACGGCTCTCAAGGGCCCGTTGGTTCGTCTCCCCGGGGAATTCCTCCAGGCGCAGATGCCAGCCTAGGAGTGACGAGGATTCTGGTACAGAATTTCCTCCGAGATGGTATGATGATGAGGGTACGACGGCTGGCTTCGGGGCCGTCCCTCTCCGAAGAGATATTCTTCTTTCGTAATTCACGGACTAAAGGACCAGCGAGTCCAAAGCCTCATCTCGCTTGTATTTAGCGGTGCAGAACGTTCAGGAGAAGAAAATGAAGAATCTATTTGTGGGCAATATGAGCTTCCAGACGACCGAAAGCGAATTGAGCGAGCTCTTCAAATCTTTCGGCCAGGTCACGCGCGTTCACATCGCTATGGATCGAGAGACCGGCCGAGCGCGGGGCTTTGCCTTTGTAGAAATGCCCAATGACGAGGAGGCAGCGAAGGCTATCGCGGGCCTAGATGGAAAGGACGTCGGCGGACGCAATCTCAAAGTGAACGAAGCACGCCCCAAGACGGAGCACAGCGGTCCACGGAGCGCACCGCGCAGCAGCAGCGGCGGCGGTCGAGGACGGAGTGGATTCTCAAACGAAGACTATCGCGAAAGTTCACGCCAGCCGCGCGAGCCTCGCTGGTAGCGCCCCACAAGGGGCTTGTCTTGTTGCCGGGCGAACATTTGAAACGCTAGGAGGGCCGATGGCCACTACGTTCCTGAAGCGCCAGAAGGAAATGAAAAGACAGGAAAAACAGCGCGCAAAGGCCGAGCGCCGCCTACAGAAGAAGCTTGCAAAACAGACGGGAAATGAAGATTCGGCCGGAAGCATAGACTTTTCCGAAAATGATTCGGTGACCGCAGATTTGACCGGATCTCCTGAAGCCGATCCTCAAACCTAATCCGGGAGCTTTGGCGCCGTCCCTGCTATTACCCCGATCCGTTACATGTGGTTCCGGTGCGGCTTCCACTCCTTCAGACCACTTCCTTAACCAAGGCTACTTGCGTCTTTTATGAACGAGTGCGGAAGAATTGCCTGAGGTCGCTAGTCATCCCGTGACTCGGGTCGATAGAGGCGATTCGAGGATTTGCTGGTGTGTCCTACTCTGTAATCCTCCAATTCACTGTTGCTGATTGCGAAATGGGTATTGGAAGGATGATTCGCATTGGCGATCAGTTCCCGCCGCAGCTTCAAGGAGCACACGTCCGGCGCATCCTGATAGCGAACCCGGTGAGAGGTGAAAGCCTCGTTCAGGATAGTGAGCGTGAAGTCACGCACGTCTTCCGCAGTGTAACGAACCTGGAAGGCGTATTCGCGCCCTTGACCTCTGGATTCAAAGCCCAAGTACTGCATAAGGATAGAATCGCTCATTTTGCGCTTGGCGGGAAAGCGGAGTTCGCTTTCGCGAAGAGGCCGCGATGAACTCCAAGCAATCCACGTAATCCCTCCAGTCTGGACCATTTCTGCGATTTCCGCCAGAAATTTCTGATTCCCGGCACATATAAGAAAAAGAGATTTGCGGTCAATCTCCTGTCTACGCGAATTCGCTCGATTGGCAAAGCGTTATAGGACTTTCAGGCTAGTACTTTGCGTCCTGCCAGATGAATCCCTTCGCCTATCGGTCCCGGGCGAAGCCCCGCCTACAGTAAGACGCGAGCTCGAAAAATGGGTGGACTGCGCAGAGGGGCTTGCGCGGTTCGCGTTCTGCGGGTGATGCCAGAACGAGCGAGCGCGAGAATTACATGGGTAGCCTACTTCAAGTTCGAAATTTAACGATTCGGTACAAGGCCGACGGCTCGGAGCCGCACCAAGCCGTGCGCGGCGTGTCTTTTGACCTAGCGCCGGGCGAAGTCGTGGGTCTGATGGGTGAATCTGGATGCGGCAAGTCTAGCATTGCATTGGCTTTACTGGGCCTGCTGGCAAAGCAGTGCACGGAGGTTGCAGGCTCGGTTGTGCTGTGCGGCAAGGAACTGCTTGGAATGAACGAAGACGAGCTGCAAAAAGCGCGTGGGTCGAAGATCTCGCTTGTGTTTCAGGAACCGGGAATCGCGTTGTCACCGGTGATGCGCGTCGGAGATCAAATTGCGGAAGTCGTTCATGCGCATCATCAGTGGAAGTGGAAACAATGCCGCGCGCATGCGGAAACGATCCTTGCGCTTGTCGGGCTGGGGCCAACCGCGCGAATTTTTTCTGCGTATCCGCACCAGTTGAGCGGCGGCCAGCGGCAACGCGTGGTGCTTGCGCAAGCATTGTGTTGCGACCCGGAGCTTCTCATTGCGGATGAGCCGACAGCGTCATTGGACGCGCGCAGCCAGGCTGATTTTCTCGCTTTGTTGCACAGTCTAAGGAACGAGTCGGGCGTTTCGATCCTTCTCATCAGTCACAGTCCAGAACTGCAAGCGAGCCTCGCGGACCGCCTGATGGTCATGAAGGAAGGCCGCATCATCGAGGAAGGAAGCTTCGAAAGGCTGTATGAGAATCCGACCAGCGATTACACGCGGTTAATGTTGCGGCGCAATGCTCGCTGGAAAGGGACGAGCCATGTGGAGTCAGATATCGTGCTTCAGAGGCAATTCGCTTGATGAGTGAATTGGACAACGGCGCGCTGGTGCGCATACGCGGCGTGAGCAAGCGGTATATTCAGCGCCGCCCGTTCACCCACGCGAAATTCATCATCCATGCGCTCAACAACGTAGACCTGACGATTCGCCGTGGAACAACACTCGCGGTGGTTGGCGAATCGGGGGCAGGGAAGTCGACTCTGGTTCGCTGTCTGTCGCTGATCGAAAGGCCAACGACAGGAGAGATATGGTGGAACGATGTGGATCTGCTCACTCTGAACAAGAAGTCGCTTTTCCCGATGCGACGTCAGGTTCAGGTTATCTTCCAGGATCCGACTTCCGCGTTGAATCCCGGCATGACGGCTGAGGAAATCATCGAAGAGCCGCTGGCGGTTCAGGGCATCGGAACAAAAAGCGAGCGACGCCAGCGTGTTTTGGATTTGATGGGGCAAGTCGGTTTGCCCACAAAGTGGACAAACAAGTTGCCTCTGGAGTTCAGCGGCGGCCAGCGACAGCGATTGGCAATCGCCCGAGCCCTTGCGCTGAAGCCCCAGTTGCTTGTTCTGGACGAAGCATTATCGAATCTCGACCTCGCGAATCAGGAAATGATTTTGCGGCTCTTGACGGATCTTCAAGCAGCGCATGCACTCACTTACATTCACGTGGCGCACGATCTGCATATGGTTGAGGATCTGGCCGACGAAGTGGCCGTGATGCATGAAGGCAGAATTGTTGAGCAGAAATACGCACCGGAAATCTTTACGCGCGCCGAGCACGCTTATACGCGGGAACTCCTGGCTGTGGCGCCATCGCTTGAATCCATCGTTGCGGCGCGGTCCGCGTGGGACTGTCTATGAGATATCTCGCGCGACGCTTCGCCCACGCCATACTGCTGTTGGTGGCAATCTCGGTTTTTTCTTTTGCGTTGCTGCAGTGGGCACCGGGCAATTTTTTCGACTCGATGCGCCTGAATCCACGGATTTCTTCGCAGACAGTAAGCAGGATGCGCTCCGAATACGGAGTAGACCGGCCATTCATCGTGCGTTATACGCGATGGATGGGTTCCGTGCTCAAGGGCGAGATGGGCTTTTCGTTTGCTTATGGCACTTCGGTCGGTCCGCTGCTTTGGGCGCGCGCGTGGAACACGTTCTTGTTGACCGGCTCCGCGATGTTGCTTGCATGGCTACTTGCGGTTCCGATTGGAATTTGGGGAGCCGCCAGCAAAGGAACGTGGGGCGACCGGACTTGCGGAATCGCGATGTCCACGCTACTGACGATTCCCGATCTTCTGCTCGCACTGATCCTGCTGCTGCTTGCCGTGCGTACAGGATGGTTTCCCACGGGAGGAATGGTTTCGGTTGGTGCTGGGCGGGCAGGTTTCTGGAGCAATGCAGTGGACATTGCTCGCCACTTGGCTTTGCCTGTCCTCGCGTTAGCTTTGGCGACACTGCCGATCCTGGTGCGCCACATTCGCTCGGCGATGATTGACGCGCTCGAATCGCCGTTTATTCGAGCGGCGCGGGGACACGGAATTCCGCGAACACGGCTTCTGTTTCGTTACGCCCTTCCGGCTGCCTCGAATCCGCTGATTTCGCTTTTCGGATTCTCGATTGCCACGATGCTGAGCGCCTCGGTGATTATTGAGGTGGTGCTGAGCTGGCCCGGTCTCGGCCCGCTGATGGTTCAAGCTATTCTGGCGCGTGACGTCTACGTGGTGATCGGGGTGGTGATGTTGTCTTCCGTGTTTATGGTTGCGGGCAATCTCGTGGCGGATGTGCTGCTATTTATGAGTGACCCGCGGATTCACGTGGAGTGAACCGGTGAGGCGAAGATACAAGCTCTGGCTGACTTTGGCCGTGCTGGCCGGCTTTCACGGCGCCATTTTGTTTGCAGGGTTCTTCGCCCCGTACAGTTTTTCGGCGCAGGATCGTGAACTGCCTTTCGCGCCGCCGTCATCGATTCATTTTGTGGATTCGCACGGAAAGTTTCACGCTCATCCGTTTGTCTACGGATTGAAAGATGATGCGAAGGCGTTCGGTTCTTACAAAGCGGATTTTCAGCAAGTTTATCCGCTCAGGCTGTTTGTTAAGGGGTCGCCGTACAAGCTTGCTGGGCTGTTTGCGTCGCGCGCGCATCTTTTTGGAGTTGACGCGCCAGGTCGCGTCTTCTTGCTGGGCACTGACGGTTACGGGCGCGACCAATTCTCGCGGCTGCTTTACGGCGGACAAATTTCGCTCGCGGCAGGCTGGATCGCTGCGGTCTTCTCGATTCTGTTTGGAGCCGTTATTGGCGGCCTCGCGGGGTTCTATGGAGGCTGGCTGGATGACGTTCTGATGCGGGGAGGGGAATTATTTTTGGCATTGCCCTGGCTATATCTTCTCTTCGCGGTGCGAGCGGCGCTGCCGTTGCAAGTCGCGCAGTGGCAAGTTTTTCTGCTGCTCGTCGTGGTGATTGGACTGATCGGATGGGCTCGGCCGGCGCGGTTGATTCGTGGGATTGTGCTGAGCGCTAAAGAACGCAATTTCGTTACTGCGGCGCGGGCTTTCGGCGCCTCGGACGCGTATCTGTTGCGCCGGCATATTCTTCCGCAGGCCTATGGCGTGATGCTGACGCAGATGACGCTCCTCGTTCCGCAGTACATACTCGCGGAAGTTACGCTGACTTTTCTTGGCTTGGGCGTGGGCGAGCCAATGCCAAGTTGGGGCAGCTTGCTGTCGTCTCTGCAGCAATACTATGTGCTGGCGTCGTATTGGTGGATGTTTTTGCCGGCCTTGCTTCTGATTCCCGTGTTTCTTGCCTACTATGCAGCGGCCGATGCTCTGCAGGAACGTGTGAAGTCCGTGGCGCTGTAAAAGCTGACAAATCTCTGCTAAGAAGTCAGACATGGGCGAAACCATCTTGAGGAAGTCCGCCGCAGTCTGCCTATTTGCTGCATGTGTGTGCGCTTTCGGCGTGGGGAGCGGGCTGGCGGCTCAGGGCAAAGAAGACTTGATGGTCACGAACAATGCGCCCGGACGGTTCGGCGGAACAATCACAGTGGCTGCGCGCTCAGACCCAAAGACTTTGAATCCCGTTCTCGCTGTGGACGAGGCCACGCGAGAAATCATCGACTGCATGAATGCGGACCTGATCCATATCAATCGCGAAACGCAGCAAACAGAGCCGGCCCTGGCCAAATCCTGGAGCGTCTCGCACGATGGCAGGACCTATACGCTGCAACTTCGGCGCGGTCTGCGGTTTTCAGACTGGCAGCCATTCACAGCCGATGACGTCGTGTTCAGTTTTCAACTGTATTTGGATGAAAGGATTCATTCGCCGCAGCGGGATTTGCTGATTATTGGCGGCAAGCCGATTTCCGTGGAAAAGGTCGACGATTATACTGTACGGTTTCATCTGGCCCAGCCCTACGCCGCGGCGGAACGGATTTTCGACGGGCTCGCCATTCTCCCGAAGCATCTTCTCGATAGCGCCTACACGAGCGGCACGTTCGCACAATCATGGAGTGTTTCCATGCCGCCGAACCAGTTCGCGGGACTTGGGCCATTTCGCTTGAAGGAATACGTGCCAGGTCAGCGCATTGTTCTCGAGCGGAACCCGTATTATTGGAAAGCAGACCGCGAAGGGCGCCGCCTGCCCTACGTTGACGATCTCGCGTTTCTGTTTGTTCCCAGCGAAGATGCGCAGGTGATTCGTTTCCAGGCGGGAGATACAGATATGCTGAGCCGCTTCAGCGCCCAGAATTTCGCTGTGCTGCAAAGGGAGCAAGCGGCCAAGGGATACGAGTTGGAAGATTTGGGTCCGGGGCTCGAATACAATTTTCTTTTTTTCAATCTCAACAATCTTGCCGGCAAAAATCTTCCGCAAATTGCCCAGAAACAAGCGTGGTTCCAAGACGTGCGTTTTCGCCAAGCAGTTTCGGCCGCGATCGATCGTGATGGAATTGTTCGCCTTGTTTACAACGGCCGCGCAACGCCGCTTTGGAGCCAGGTGACGCCCGGAAACAAAATGTGGGTGGACGCATCGCTCGCGCATCCGCCGCAATCACTGGATCGGGCGCGCGAACTGCTTAAGAGCGCCGGTTTCTCATGGAACAGTGCCGGGAGCCTGATTGATCCGTACAGCCAACCCGTGGAGTTTTCCATCCTCACAAGCTCGTCAAATGCTGAACGCATGAAGATGGCGACGCTCATTCAAGACGACCTCGCACAGCTGGGGATGAACGTGCACGTGGTGTCGCTGGAGTTTGGCGCGATGGTTGACAGGCTGCTCAATAGTTTCGATTACGAAGCGGCTGTGATGGGCTTGGCGAGCGGAGATGCCGACCCCACATCGGAGATGAACGTTTGGTTGTCGAGCGGTGGTACGCACCTGTGGGACCTGACGGAATCGAAGCCGGCGACGCCCTGGGAAGCGGAGATGGACCAGCTCATGAACCAGCAACTCATCACTTTGAATTATGCGCGGCGAAAACGCCTTTACGATCAAGTGCAGCAAATTGTGGCTCAAGATCTTCCGGTGATCTGTTTAGCAAGCCCGCATATTCTGGTTGGGGCAAAGGATCGCATTGGGAATTTTCACCCAGCGATCCTCGCACCATATGCGCTATGGAACGTTGATGAGCTTTACGTTCATTAGATCGCGGGATGAGGGCAAGGCGTGCTTGGGAAAGCCCCAGTGACGATTGAACGTCGTCCTGTGTGGACGGACACGCGGCTTGTGAAGGAGTGTCTGCATGGAAGCGAAGAGGCCTGGTCAGCTCTGATTGATACGTACAAGAACCTGATCTTCTCGATTCCCATCAAGTACGGCTTTTCTACCGATGACGCCACGGATATTTTCCAGGCAGTTTGCGTAGAGCTTCTTTCCGAACTTCCCAAACTGCGAAAACCGAAAGCTCTGCCGAAGTGGATCATGCAAGTGGCTGCGCACAAGTGCTTCCACCACAAGCGACAACTGCAAAAAACGGAGGCGCGGGAGCCGAACGATGAATCATTCGAAACGAGCATTCCGGCGCGCGCCGAGGGAATCTTGCGTCAAGCAGAGGAGGAACAAACTCTGAGGCAGGCCGTTCGCGATCTCCCTCCGCGCTGCCGACGCCTGATTCAGATGCTTTTTTTCGAAGAACCGCCTCGTCCTTACCAGCAGCTTGCCGCGGAACTGGGGCTTTCCACGGGGTCAATCGGATTCATTCGCCAGCGCTGTCTGGAACGCTTGCGCAAGCGTCTCAGCGAAGCAGGCTTCTAGTGGCTCAACCAAAAAAGAAAGAGTTGCTTCCGGCAAAATTGATTTCGGAGCTTGTGAAGCTTGCGGATGACGCGAGCCGAGCGCGCTATCTCACGGACCATCCAAAGCTTTTCCGCGCGCGCGTCGCTCAGCAGTTGAATGAAATCGTCCGAACGAAACTGCGAGCGGACACTCACGAAGCGCTCTCCTTGGCTGAGGTTGCTGTTGCGATCGCACGCAAGTCGCGCGACCGCGAGATTTTGGGGCGGACGCTGCGTTCCAAGGCGAACGCACTCTACATGATCGGCGATAACCAGAAGGCGCTGGAGCTTCACTCCGAAGCCATCGAGATATTTCGAAAACTCGGCAATGCGCAAGAAGAAGCTCGCACTTTGATTCCCTCGATTCAGCCATTCATTTTGCTTGGCGAATACGACCGCGCCTTCGCCGCAGCAGAGAACGCCAAGAAAATCCTCGAGCGCCTAGGAGACAAGCAGCGGCTTGGCCATCTGGAAATCAACGTTGGGAATATTTATCACCGCCAAGACCGATTTGAAGAGGGCTTGGCTTGCTATGAACGCGCGTATGAAACGCTGCTGCCGCTTCGAGATGCGGAGGGCCTTGCCGTCGCGCTCTATAACATGTCCGTGTGCCTGATTACGCTGAATGATTTTCCGCGCGCGCTTGCGACGTACCAGAGAGCGCGCGAAATGTGCGTTCAGCACCAGATGACTCTCCTGGTGACGCAGGCCGACTACAACATCGCGTACCTTTACTACCTTCGGGGAGAATACAGCCGCTCCATCGAAATGTTGCGCGCCACACGCCAGAAGTGCGAGGAAAACGGCGATGCGCATGTGCTGGCGCTCTGTTACTTGGATTTATCGGAAATCTACCTCGAATTGAATTTGAGCGTAGAGGCGCAAGAAGTAGCCCACGAAGGCTATCTGCGGTTTCAAAAGCTCGGCATGGGCTATGAGGAAGCCAAGTGTCAAGCCAACGAAGCGATGGCTTTGAGCCAGCTCGGGAAGGCGCTCCGCGCCATCGAATTGTTCGATCAGGCGCGCGCTAAATTTGCTCACGAAAAAAATCTCGTTTGGCCATGGCTGATCGATCTGTATGAAGCACTTGTGCTGTACAACGAGGGACGTTTGTTTGAATCGCGCCGTCTCTGTTCGCGGGCCGCGGCATTCTTTGAAACTTCACTCCTCCCAGGCAAATCCGTTCTTTGCCAGTTGCTTCTGGCGCGACTTTCGCTGCGTGCCGGGGACCTCACCGCTGCCCGCGGCGAATGTGAAAAAGCGCTGCGCCGCCTGGCTTCTTTAGAAGCGCCGGCCGTGCGATATCAGGCGGAATTTCTGATGGGCCAGCTTCAACAGACTGCGGACGATCGAGCGGGCGCGTATGAGTCATACCAAAAAGCCCGAGCGGCTCTGGAGGCGCTGCGAAGCGCCCTTCGCGGCGAAGAGCTGAAGATCGCCTTCATGAAGAACCGGCTCGAAGTATATGAGCGTTTAGCGGAGCTCTGCTTGAACGACGATTCAAAACAGGGTGCTGCTGAGGAATCGTTCGGCTACATGGAGATGGCGAAGTCTCGAAGCCTGGCGGAGCTTCTGGTGCACCATGCGCAAGCGATTCCCGCCGCTACCGATGCGGGACAAAGCGGTTTAGTGCGCCGGATTCGCGAAATGCGCGAAGAATTGAACTGGTATTACCGCCGATTGGAGCAAGAGCAACTGCGCGCCGCAGATCCGTCGCCGCAACGAATCCACGCACTCCAGAAACAAGCTCTCGCTCATGAGAACGAACTGTTGCGCGCTGTGCGCGAGCTTCCTACGCCGGAGACAGCGTTGGTGTTGAACCAGCAGCAAACGCTAGCTTCGCTGGAAAGTATTCGCGCCAGCATGCCCCCGGAAACCGCGCTTGTCGAATATTTCGCCATCAAGGATGAGTTTGTTGCCGCAGTGCTAACACACGAAAAACTCGACATCGTGTCACTCACTCCTGTTTCGCGCGCCGTCAACTTGCTTCGAATGCTCCATTTCCAAGTGTCCAAGTTCCACCTCGGTTCGACGTACACGCAGGAGTTCCAAAAGCCCCTGCTCGATGCGGCGCGGGCGCATCTCGGCGAACTCCACGAAGAGTTGATGGCTCCGTTGCGTGACCACCTGGGCGCGCGCCACTTGGTTATGGTGCCTCACGGCGTTCTGCATTATCTGCCGTTTCATGCCCTGTATGACGGTGAGCGCTACATGATCGACGCGCATACGATGTCTTACGCGCCCAGCGCCACGATTTTCGCTCACTGCCAGCAGAAAGCATCCGGCGCGCAGGGAGCGCCTTTGGTGTTAGGTGTCCCAGATGTACGGGCGCCTCTTATCTTGGACGAGGCAAAATCCGTGGCTAAGATCTTGGCGAACGGGGAACTTTTTTTGGGAAGCGAAGCGAACGAGCACGTATTGCGAACCAAGGGACTGCACAGCCGCCTGATTCACATCGCCACCCACGGCACGTTTCGGCAGGACAATCCGATGTTTTCGGGAATCCGGCTCGGCAATGCATATTTGAGCCTCTATGATTTGTACCAACTGAAACTCGAGGCTGAGCTGGTCACGTTGAGCGGATGCGCTACGGGTCTCAACGTAGTCACCGCCGGAGATGAATTGCTGGGGTTGATTCGTGGCCTGCTATACGCCGGGGCTCAGTCTCTTCTCTTGACCCTCTGGAACGTCCACGACCGCAGCACCGCCGAATTCATGGGCTGCTTCTATGAGTGCTTTCAGGGCGGGGCAGATAAGGCTGCGGCGCTGCGCGCAGCCATGCAAGACGTGCGTGAGCGGTACCCTCACCCTTACTATTGGGCCCCGTTTATCCTTATTGGCAAGGTTTCTCCTTCCTGAACCCGCCTTGAAGTATTTTCTGTTCCCTATATTTTTTCACCTGGTCCCTACCCTTAATAGACAGGTAGGGAAACGGAGGCGGCGCACCAATTGGTTTGGAGCGCCGGAACTGCAAATTTTGGGGGAGAGAAAAATGAAACATTTCTCGTTGACGGAATGGGCCGATTTCGCCCGCGGCGTTATCGGTAGCGACGGAAAGGATGAAATGCAAGCGCATCTGGACAGCGGTTGTACGCAGTGTGGCGAGGCGCTAAGGACATGGACACGTGTCCGCGAGATTGCCCGGCGTGAGCACTCTTATGAGCCGTCGGAGAGTGCTACGCGAACCGCTAAGAGCCTTTTGCCTATACATGGCCGGCCAGAGAAAGCGCCCCTTCTGCGACTGTTATTCGATAGCTTTCAAAGTCCCGTGATTGCTGGTGTCCGATCAACGGTAACCACAGCTCGTCAAATGCTTTACGGCGTGGGGACATATCGAATCGACCTGCGAATGGAACCTCAGATGGATTCGGACAAAGTATCGCTGGTAGGCCAGGTTCTTAACGCGACCGATCCTGTGAAGACCGGTGCTCAGATCACAGTTACGCTCCTGTCCGGCAGCAGGATCTTAGCCGAATCGCAAACCAATGCTCTCGGGGAATTCCACTTGGAATGTTCCTTGGAGGGCCATCTCCAGTTGCGGCTGGCATTGCCTCGCGCGCGCAACGTCAGGATTCCGTTGATGGTGCCTTCGGAATCCGCGATCACTGGCGTTCTGCAAACAATTGATTCGGAAGGCATTACAGGCAAGAAGACTCATAAGAATCGAAGTACTAGGAAAAGAGTTTAATTTCAGGGTGCCGAAAATGTTCGTTTGTACCATTGAGCGGTTCAATGGTTGTAGCCAGACTAGGACTCTCAGCGGACGATTCGGCCAAAGGAGTAAGCGACCATGAAGGCGATCATGAAGCGGCTAACTTTGCTTTTGACATTGCTGATGATGGGGCTATGGCCCCGAGTAGCTTCGGCTCAAGGGCTTCTAGGCAGCCTGCTTTCCGATGTTACGCAAACGGTATCCAGCACAGTAGGAGCCCTGTTGGGCCAGCCGCAAGCCGTGATCGTGCGAACAAGCGTGGGTCGCAACGGTTTGCAGAATATCTGTCTTGTGAATGCTTGCACTGTCGTTCGCAATCTTGACGGTCAAAACCAAGTTTTCTTAGTGCAACCGGCACAGGGGTTGCTGCCGGATGTGCTCGCGGCCGTTCTGCGTCTCGTTGATGGCATTGTCGATGCCGAGCCAGACCAGTTAGTGGCCATTCCGCGATCTTCAAACTCCGGGCCGTTTCTAACCTCCATTTCTGCCAACTTGTACCAGCAAACTCCAGTGAGTTACTACGGCTCTGTGGTTTGGAACGGCTATGCGAATCAGACGGCCACCCAAATCATCGATCTGCCTCAGGCTCGGAACTCCTTCGGCTTAACAGGAACGGGGATCGTTGCGGACATTGACACAGGTGTTGACCCGAACCATCCGGCGCTCAAGCCAGTTCTGCTTCAGGGCTATGACTTCACGCGCAATCAGCCCGGCGGGTCGGAAATGACGGATCTCAACGGAGCAACTGGCTCGGCCTGTAACTCCTGCCAGGCCGCTTTTGTTGACCAACATACTGCGGCGATGTTGGATCAGCATACTGCTACCATGTTGGATGGTTCGCCCTATTCCGCCTTTGGCCATGGCACTGAGGTGATGGGTGTGATTCACCTTGTCGCTCCAACGGCGCGCCTTTTGCCGGTAAAAACTTTCAGTGCCAATGGAACAGGCACTCTTTCGAATATTCTGAGTGGCATTTATTACGCAGTGCAGAACAATGCAAACGTCATCAACATGAGTTTTGAGCTGTCAACGAGTTCCACTGAATTGGGCGATGCGATCAACTACGCAAACTCAAACAACGTCGTCTGCATAGCCTCATCTGGCAATGACGGCGAGGATGAAGTCGTCTATCCCGCTGGCCTGCAAAATGTGATGGGCGTTGCTTCCACCAATGACTTCGACCAACGTTCAAGCTTCTCCAACTATGGTGACCAGGTGGTCTGGGTAGCCGCACCGGGTGAGAACGTTATTACCACCTATCCATTCGGAACGTACTCGGTGACGTCGGGTACCTCGTTTACCTCGCCCATGGTTGTCGGTACCGTAGCTCTGCTCATCAATCTTAATGCTCAAATGAATCAAGCCACGGCTGCAAGCGCTATCGCCAACGCAAATTGGATCGGTCCGAACATGGGCAACGGCGAACTCGACATTCTTACCGCGATGTCCTGGTTGGCCCATCATCACTCTGGAAGTAACTGATTTTTGGGAGTGCGACGACTTTGATCAGCCAATCGACGATGGGCGTCATCGGGACAAAGGCGGAAATAGCTTCAACCACGCCTTCATTTCTTGCAAAGTTCGCGCCGCAGCGGTCTAGGTTGGAGCCTCGGCGCGCGCCGTTGCGTGTCAAGGAAGTCGAGGAGCAACTTCTTGCGCTTCGCACATCCCTAGTCTGTTCGTTCAATCAGTTGCTCGACCTGAAAGATCTCAACACTGGCGTTCACAGCACGCGCCTGGCTGAATGGGCACTCCATGTTGCGGGAAAGCTTGGTCTAGACGAGGGCAGCTTGGCTGATATTGAAGTGGCCGCGCTTCTGCACGATATAGGCAAGATCGGAATTCCCGACGCGATTCTCAACAAGCCGTCTCGGCTCACAACGGAAGAATATGACCTGATGAAGAAACACCCGGAATACGGCTGGGTTGTCCTACGCCAGATTCCGGGTCTGGAACGAGCTAGCCTGTTGATTCTTCATCATCATGAGAGTTATGACGGCAACGGATACCCGGCTGGCCTTAAAGGCGAGGAAATTCCGATTGGGTCGCGAATCGTTTCGGTAATCGACTCTTTCGACGCGATGGTTTCCACACGCCCATATCGAGACGGTCTGCCGTTTGAAGAAGCGGAGCGGCGTCTGCTGGAAGCAAGCGGCAGGCAATTTGATCCGACCATCCTCCAGCATTTCCTTCCACTCGCTCGGACGGAAATGTCTGCCGTTTTCGCCGCCGCGGGGACCTCGGTCACTATGGCACTGTAAGCTTCGCCATCATCTCAGTTATTTAGCGACCTCGATTGATTCGGTTCGGCAATACGGTCAAAAAATCAGCTACTTGGACGGCTGCCGCAACAAGCTTGATTCGGCGACCGACTTAGTGGTTGAAGAAGAAGACCATTGGCTGAGTGTCAGATGGCACGGCAGAGATAGCTCGAATCTCTGTCGGCGATACGATGTAAAAGACAAACTGCGGCGGCAACTGCATGGGCGAGCCGAAACTGATAAAGCCGCCTCCGTTCGAAGCGACGGTGTAAGTTCCCTTGGTAGCGAGATTCAAATTGGAAGTGTCCGCACCTGTGACTTCGCCAATCTTTCCTGAGATAGTCGATACACCGTCCGAAACGATGGAACCAACGAACGCATTCGTCAGGCTGTCGCCTGTCACAGGTGAGCCTGTCGAAGGCGGACCGAAACTGAAGTAGCTGTTGAAAGACGCGGCCGTAAACGGGCCTGCGGCTTGAGCTTCGGCGAGGCCGGAGGAAGCAGCGGAGTCCTGTCCAATCACGAAGCCGTAATTTGGGGAAATGAGGTAGATCACGGCGAGTTGATTACCGATGCTAGTGGTCGACACGCGACCATTCGCTGCGACTCCGTAGGTGCCGCTCGAACTCGTGGTTGTGATTGAGCCGCCGTCGTTTCCGTTAACCGCTGCACTGATCGTACTTACACCATTTCCTGAGAGTAGTCCAAGCAGAACGCTCGACTTTCCCGGAGTGTCCTGCCCGGTTGTCGTAACGATACTAGAGCCCATCATAGAACTGGCGTTGAAGGACGGCTGGGTTTGCAGGATTGCCTCGCCCGTGGTCATGGGATGCGACGCGTTAAATGGATCGAATCCCATGAACAAGACGTCGGAAGGGGTGATCATGTAGAAGATGAAGTTAAGCGTTCCTCGGTTAGGGATGGAAATCGATGCATTGCCTCGCCCGTTTTGCGCGACGAGGAATGCTCCTGAAACGCCAGCGATGTTGGTGCCCAGGGTGCCGCCGTCGTTGGTGTCCGCATTGCCATTCTGAAAGAGGCCCACGCCATCGGCTTGGAAAACGCCGGCGTACGTGGCCCGTTTGCCGCTGGAGTCAATGCCAGCCAGCTGGAAGGCGTAATTCCCGCTGAAATCTGCAGCGATAAAATTGGGCGTGGTTGGCTGCTTTCGCAGGACCCCCGTACCGCGCGTCCCGTTCGACGATGTATCAGCCTCAATGAATTGCGCATCGCCATTGCCATCGAGTGCCAATATGTAGGTGTATTGGATTGCATTCACGGTTACGGTGAGAGTGCCGCGTCCATCGGGTCCGAGCGTGTAGGTCCCAGTAAGCGCATTCCCCTGTGTGGGTCCTGGACCGTTATTGTAGGTGGAGCTGAGGGGATTGTTGTTGTTGCTGTCCACGGTGCCTTCGACGTCGCCGGCGCCGTCCGCGACCAGGCCACCACCAAGAACCACTGGACCGTTCGGATCATATCCGCTGAAGATGAAAACATAATCGCCGTTGAGTAACGCATTATTGTTTACCGCCGCGATCACCGCGAGGGTCAAAGTAGCCGACGCGGACTTGGGAGGGCTCTCGGAATCAATCACTTGGACAGTGAACGTGTTGGTCGACACAGCCGTTGCGATTCCCGAAATGGTCCCGGTTGCGGACTCGAGCGACATTCCTGAAGGCAATATTCCGTTCGTGACCGTCCAGGTAAACGGGCCGACTCCGCCGGTCTCGAGAATCGTCTGGCTGTAGAGGCTCGCGCTGTCAGCTTCAGGCAGAGAGGTAGTGACAATCGAAAGTGGATTCGGTGGCCCAACCGTGAGGCTTAGCGATTGTGTCGCGGTTTGAGGATGATTTGGAGGTGGAGGCAGGAGTGAAGAATCTGTGACTTCCACGGTAAGCGGAAAAGTGCCCTGGGTTGTCGGCGTGCCGGAGATCTGGCCGGTCGTTGTAGTCAAAGTCAGGCCGGGCGGCAACGCACCTGAGGAGATGGCCCACGTTAGGGGAGGGACTCCTCCAGAAGCCGCGAGTGCCGCACTGTAAGGAGTACCTTGGGCTGCGTTCGCGAGTGAGCTTGTCGCCACAGACAGAGCCGGCGCGGGCGCGACAACGAGTGTATAAGCCTGCGTCGCGGTGAGTGGTGGGCTGCCCTGGTCGGTGACTGTCAGACTGAACTTATACGTTCCCCCATCCGAGGTTGTGCGGCCGGTGACAAAACCGTTTGTGTTGAGATTCAAACCGGGAGGCAGGCTGCCTGACGAGACACTAAATACCAGCGGAGCCACTCCTCCGTTTGCAATGACCTGTTCGCTGTAATCGGCCCCGTTCAAGACCCCTGGCAGTGTGGTTGTGGAGATTACCGGGGCCGGGCTGACAACAATGTTTAGCGTCTCATATGCGCTGTTCTCGGCGTTGGAAGTGGCCGTGAGCGTGACGGTGAGCAGATTGCCTACCGACTTGGGAGCCTGGTATGTTGCAGCGAAAGGCGTGCTATTCACAAAAGTACCGCACGCAGCGCCTTTGCAGTGCGCGCCCGTCAAAGTCCATGTGACGCCGGAGTTTGAAGTATCATTGGGCACGAAGGCGGTGAACGAAACCGACTGATTCTGGTCAACGGCTTGATTTACACTAGGGGTAAGCTCGACAGAGAGTCCGGTCTCGCCTCCGCAACCGGAGAGAAGAATGGCCAAAAGCAGGGCCAAACCAAGTGCGGAAAACGCCAGGCGGCGCAGCTTCAGTTCCAGCGGATTGTGGCAACACTCCATCGGGTCAGCAGTCCTGCTCCTCATCGGAAATTAGAATTCACCGGGTAGCATCATTTCCGGTGTGGGACAGACTCGGAAGCCTCTGGCCACAAAGCAAACAAGTTGAATAACAAAACGGCCCCGCAGTGTCAACGCGCATGTTGACCTTCGAATCTGGCATGGAATTCTTTTTGCGTGCAGACCGGCGTCCGCGGGCACCACGGGCTGTTGGCCACAGGGTTCTGGATGCGTCCGCTTGGACTGATGTTGCCCGCGCGATACCCATGAAAGAGACGGCTAGACTCTGAGGGCAGTCAATTCGAATAATACCCGGAGAAAGCAACGTTCTAGTCCGCGGCGATCGGACCTTCGCCCTCCCAGCGCGCCACAACCACTGTTGCCAGGCAGTTGCCCACAACGTTGACCACGGTGCGGACCATATCCATCAACGCATCAACGCCGAACAGAAGGTAAAACGGCTCCATCGGCAGATGCATCGAAACTGCCGCGGCTAGAACGATAACCAGACCGGCTCTGGCGACGCCGGCAGTGCCTTTGCTGCTCAGAAGCAGCGTCATGAGCAGCACGAACTGTTGTACGAATCCAAGATGTATGCCCGCCGCCTGAGCCATGAAAATCACGGCTAACGACTCATAAAGGCTCGAGCCTGCGAGGTTGAAGCTGTAGCCCGTGGGCATCACAAACGCGACGATTCCGCGAGGCACGCCAATTTTCTCCATTTGCTCCATGGCACTGGGAAGGGCGGCTTCGGAACTGCTTGTGCCAAACGCAATTGTGGTTGGCTCAGCAATCGCGCGGAGAAATTTGCCAAGCGGGACGCGCACCATCAACGCGATCGGCAAGAGCACAAGGAGGGCAAAGGCGATGAGCGCAACATACAGAGTCGCCAAAAGTTTAATTAACGGAAGCATCACGCCAAGCCCCAGATGGCCCGTTGTATAGGCGATCGCGCCAAACACGCCGAGCGGCGCTGTGTACATCACAAGGTTCGTGAACTTGAACATCACCTCGGAAAGGCTTTCCGCAAACGCAACCATCGGGCGGCGCTTGGACTCCTTCACCAAAGCGAGCCCCATAGCAAACAAAATACTGAAAACAACAACTTGCAGCACTTGGCCGTCGGCCACGGATTTGGCGATGTTTTCAGGGAAAATATTCAGGATCAACTGGCTGGTTGACTGAGTTGCCGCAGGCAACGTTTGTTGATTTGCCTCGCGGGGCAAATGGACTCCCACGCCCGCGTGACTGACATTGATTGCGATGAGGCCAATGATTAACGCAATCGTCGAGACAATTTCAAAGTAGATGAGCGCCTTGACGGCCATGCGGCCAACTTTTCTCAGTTCCGAGTGGCCGGCAATGCCAACGACCAAAGTACCAAACAGCAGCGGCGCAATGATGACCTTGATGAGCCTCAGAAAAATTGAGCCGAGGATCTGACATTTTACAGCAGTGCCAGGCGCGTCATAGCCAAGCTCAACGCCAGCCAAGAGGCCGGTGAGAATCCACAAAGTGAGTGAGCGGCGAAATGTAGCGTAGATGGCGAGCAGTAAGATCGCCAGCCAGCGAATTGTTGCAAGAGATACAGCAGGCATGTGGATGATGCCCGAGTGGCTTACAAGTGAGAGAGCCACAGCCACGGTGCACGCCACCAAAAATGCCAGAAGCAATCGATTTTTCATCTTTGAGCCAGGCATCAAGTCACTGGCGGCGAACGTTAAGCTTCTCTGGCACGCAAGTCAACGCCCGAGGTTACATATTTGTTCGGAGAAGCTAGGCAACCTTATTTCAACAAATTGATTCTCTGCGATGTAATACCTGGAACACTCGTTTTGAATGCATTTTCATTTTAATGATGCTCTTGGCGTTGGGCTGTGAATTTAGTATAAAGGGCAGCTCGATTCGAGGGGCGCGGCGCGCGGAACCGATGTGCGCGGTCGATGTAGACGGCTGGAGGGAACGGATTGATCGAAGTTCAGGACTTGACGAAGTCATACGGCGAAAAAACCGCAGTCGATCACATCTCATTTTCAGTAAAAAAGGGTGAAATTCTCGGATTTCTTGGCCCGAACGGCGCGGGCAAGACGACGACTATGCGCGTGCTGACCGGGTACTTGCCGGCGACGGAGGGTACCGCAAAAATCGCCGGCTTCGACGTCTTCGATGACTCGATGGAGGTGCGGCGTAGAATCGGATATTTGCCGGAAAATCCGCCGCTGTACCTGGACATGACCGTCGCTGGGTATCTGGACTTTGTGGCGCGCATCAAAAACGTGCCGATGGAAAAGAGGGCCCAACGAGTTGAAGCAGCGATGGAGATGACCAAGCTCGCCGACAAGCGCGATGAGCTGATCAAGAGGCTATCGCGCGGGTACAGACAGCGTGTGGGTCTTGCGCAAGCGATCGTCCACGATCCGGACGTCATCATCCTCGACGAGCCGACCGTCGGGCTCGATCCAAAGCAAATCATCGAAGTGCGCCACCTGATCAAAGGGCTTGCAGGCAGCCACACGATTATTTTGTCCACGCACATTCTGCCGGAAGTGAGCATGACCTGCGACCGCGTCATCATCATTAACAACGGAAAGATTGTCGCCGAGGATACTCCGGAAAATTTGACCTTGCAGCTCAAGGGCGGCGAACGAATCCGCGTGGAGGCGCAGGCGCCCGAACCGGCGCTGCGCGAAGCGCTGCAGAAAATTCCAGGTGCGCAGAGAGTGCAGATCGATTCGATCGGCTCAAGCGGGCGAATGGTCGCGGTTGTGGAAGCGCAGCAAGGCCAGGATCTGCGCAGCCAAATTGCGGCGAAAATCGTCGGGCAGGGATGGGCACTCTATGAGCTTCGCGGCGAAAACCTGAGTCTGGAAGAGATTTTCTTGCAGCTTACGACCGAAGACCCTGCGCACAAGCCTGCGGGCAAAGAGGAGCGAAGCTAAGTATGCGCGGTCTTTACGCCATTTATCGCAAAGAAATGAGTCATTACTTCGTTTCGCCCGTCGCATATATCGTTATCTGCATTTTCCTAGTGTTGAGCGGCGTGTTTTTCAATTACATCATAGGCCAGGTCATCCGGTACGCCTTCGACGCAGGAATGGAAAGCATGCAGACGGGCGGCGGCGGGTTCAACATCGACGTACCGAGCATGGTCCTGCGAGGATTCCTAAGTGTCCTTGGGACAATTGTGTTGTTCTTGACTCCGTTCCTAGCCATGGGCGTTTATTCCGAGGAGCGGAGGCGCGGCACGATGGAGCTGTTGATGACCTCGCCCATTACGGATGCCGGAATCGTGCTGGGGAAGTTTCTGGCTTCCATCAGTTTGTTTGCCATCATGCTCCTGCCGACGGTGTTCTACGTGATTTACATGTTCGCGCATAGCGATCCCGCACCACCCTGGCGGATGATTGCTGGAGGATACCTCGGTGTTCTGCTGCTGGGCGGAATGCTCCTGGCATTAGGCTCTTTTCTTTCATCCCTAACCGAAAACCAAATCATTTCCGGTGTGTTGATTTTCGGCCTTTCGTTGCTGCTATGGCTGCTCGACATTTTTACCCAGAGTGGAACCAGCGCGCTCGCGCAATCCCTGCAATATGCAGCGGTGCTGCACCACTATGGCCCATTTGTCCAAGGCATCATCGATACCACCGGTCTGGTTTTCTTCGGTTCCTGGATTTTCTTGGGGATTTTCTTGACGATGCGCTCAGTGGACTCCATGCGCTGGAGGCGCGCGTGAAACCTTTGATAAACGAGGAGAAAGTACAAGTAAGATGAAATTCGAGCGCAGGGAAATCGTTCAGCTCGCTGGTGCAGTCGGTTTGGCGCTTCTTGTGGTGGGTTATGTTCGCTACTCGGTTGCAGAGCAGCTCCAGCTCGCGACCAAGATTGTGCTGATTGCAGGCGGCGTGCTAATCCTCGTTTGGCTCGTTTTCGGGTTCGGCAGCTTGATCGGATTTTTCTCGAAACGCTCCTCAAAGCTGGGAACAAACACAACCGTCCTGGTTATTGCCGTGCTTGCCATACTCGGGTTTCTCAATTATCTGGGCGATCGCCATCATAAGAGCTTCGACTTGACCAGCGAAAAGCTTTACACGCTCTCTGATCAGACCAAGAAAATCATCCGCCCGATTCGCGCTGACGTGCGGGTGTTCATGTTTGCCAAGTTAGCCGATCCCGGGATGCAGCAAGAAGTGCAGGCCATGAAGGATCAAATGGCTGAGTACCAAAACGAGAATCATCACATTCACTTTGAGGTCATCGACCCCGAAGAGCACCCAGATCTTGCCAAACAATACAACATCGCTCAGCCGGGCCAAATCATTGTAGTGAACGGAACGCATGTCGAGCGTTTGGAAAACACAACCGAGCAAGACATTACGTCGGCGATCTTAAAGGCGACTTCCACGACGGTGAAGACCGTGTGTTTCATCGAAGGTCACGGAGAGAAATCGATCAGCGCCGAAGATGGGAAAGGCTTTAGCGCGGTTGCGGCGGAACTTCAGAAAGAGAATTATCAAGTGAAGTCCGTGAATTTGGTCACCGCGGGCAACATCCCGGCGGATTGTAGCGTGCTTGTTGATGCCGGTCCGACAAAGGCATTCTTTCCTCAAGAAGCTCAGATGGTCGAGAAATACTTGGACAGCGGCGGAAAAGCCATGTTCCTTTTCGATCCCGGAACCGATCCGCAGATGAGCGCGGTGATGCAGCCGTGGAACATCAATGTCGGTGACGATTACGTGATTGACGTCAGCGGGGTGGGGCGCTTGCTCGGAGCAGGTCCGGCGATTCCGCTTGTGATCGATTATGGCGATAACCCAATCGTCCAGAACTTCAAAGGTTCAATGACTTTTTTCCCGTTGGCTCGCACGGTAGCGATCGCGGTCCCCTCAAAAACCGCGCCTCAAGCGACCGAACTGCTCAAGACTTCCGCTGCCAGCTTCACGGTGGCAAGTCTTGGGAACGGCACCGTGAAATACAATCCAAAGACAGATCAGCGCGGCCCGCTTTCGCTGGGTGTTGCTGCGGACAATAAATCCGGGAAAGCTGATCCACGGCTCGTTGTGATCGGCAATTCCGAATTCGCGTCGAACCAGTGGGAGGGCCAGCAGCGGAACGGAGACTTGTTTTTCAATAGCGTAAACTGGCTGACGGAAGAGGAGAACCTGATTTCGATCAGGCCAAAGGAAGCAGCAAATCGCCGGGTGACTTTGACCGAAGCGCAGCAGCGAGGTCTGGAGTGGTTTAGCGTAGTTTTCGTGCCGCTTTTTGTAATCATTGCCGGAATTGTTATCTGGGTGAAGCGTCGCTAGCCGGGCCATGAAGAAAAGTACATTGATTGTGGTCGTCGTCGCAGTCGCGCTAGGCGCCTTCGTTTATTTCTACGACAGTAAGCACAATCCAAAGACAACTTCAGAAGCAGTTTTGGAGGCGGCGTTTTCGATAAAGCCGGAAGAAATTTCGAGTCTGACCATTCACCGTCAAAGCGATACGATGGCTTTCATGAAGAAAGGTGCGGAGTGGGACCTTACCCAACCAATCGAAACGCGTGCCGACCAAACAGAAATTGGGGGCATCGTAAACGATTTGAGCGATCTGAAAATTCAACGTTCGTTTGCTCCCACCGACGCTCTCTCGAAATACGGCCTCGCGAATCCCGCGGTCAAGATTGAGTTTCAGGCCAAGAATGGTTCGTCACATAGCGTCCAGTTGGGCGACAAGGATTTTTCGAACAGCGCCGTCTACGCGCTCATCGATGGCTCGAAACAAATCAATCTGCTGCCAACCTCGCTTTTGGATGAGACCGACAAGCCCGTGGCTCAATTGCGCGACCGTTCGATGATTGACCTGAATGGCTCCCAGGTGACCGCGCTGACTCTTAGAGACGCAAGCGGCGATATCACCATCGCAAAACCACAAACAGGATGGGAAATAACCAGTCCGCGCAAGGCACTTGCCGATTCCAGCGCCGTCGACGCGCTGGTCAGCTCGCTTTCAAGTATCAAATTCACAGATGTTGTCAGCGAAGCGCCCACAGACGTGGCTAAATACGGATTGGAACACCCGGCAATAATGCTCGACGTCACGGCGCAGGGAGGCAAGCAATTCCAGTTGGTTTTGGGTAAGAAGGGCGATGACCACTATGGCCGCGATTTAGCGCGGCCTATGATTTTCAGCGTAGATGCGCCGGTTTACAATTCCTTTGACAAGAAGTTCTTTGACCTGCGGGACAAGAGTATTCTCCAGTTTGACCCCACCACGATTACCACTGTGATCATTCAGAACGCGAATGGGACGATCGAATGTTCGCAAGGAAAGGAAGACCAGTGGTCAGTCGTTGAACCTGTCGCTGACAAAGGGAAATCGGTTCAGAGCTGGAAGATACTGGACCCGGTTCAAAATGCGCGAGCCACGCAGATTTACGACGCTCCTTCACCCGCCGTCCAGGCACATCTGAAAAAGCCGGCAATTCAGATGACCCTGACCGACAAATCGAATAAAACCACGACCATTCAAATCTCCGCCGCGTCGGGCAATTCAGTGTATGTCCGCACAAGCGCCGGTCCCGAGGTCTATGAAGTAAACACGCAGATCCTCAAAGACCTCGGTTTCAAAGTCTCCGATTTGCTTATTTAACCTAAGAGAGTTGATGGTTGTTGCCGCTTAGGCGGCTTGGATGGCATGTAGCTCTTCGCCCGGGACAGAATCCTTCGGCCATGCTGCAAGCAGAAGGATTTTCCCAGTAATCGGCGAAACATGGATGTAGTAAATATCCGAACCGCTTTCCACTTCAAAGAAATCGGACCGTTTGGGGTCGGCTTCCACGCGTGCTCCGCCAGCGAGCAACCGGCGCAGAATTTCAACGCGCTCAAGCGAATGATGTCGCGGATCTTCGATGTACACTTCGTGATCTAGTTTCATTACCATTGCCCGTCTCCGTTCTCACCTTTTAATACGATGGAAAGCGGTTAAAAGTTCCACTCCCGTTCTCAAAAATATTAGACGCAGGTGGCCCGAAAACGTCTCAAAAAATTGGCGAAGGAGTACCCATTTGGGAAGGGGCCCAGTAACTGGGACGGACAGAGTGGTAATCAATTTGTGACTTGCGCGGCGGCTCCGAAGTTGCGATACTCCCGCGACACAAGGATGCTCAGTGAAGAAGAAACCCAAGACAAAATCCAGGACCAGAAAGAGTACCTCACGATTCCGGAGCGACCGGCGGCGCAAGCACCGTCATTGGCAAGTTACCGTTTACTACCATGATGGCGAAAAGTTCGCGCGGGTTTACATCGATAGGGAACGCGCGACCAGCTTCGCTGAGAGACAAAAGAAGTCTCCTGTCGTGAAGGCGACTCGCATCATCGAAGTCAATTAACCGGTATCCAGACGGGGTGCGAGGCCTTCCTGCCTCGTGCCGATTGGTGCCCGGCGGACGCGTGCGTCCACGCCTCTTGTCCTGCCGTGGTCCGCGTGCTATAAAAGTTCCTGCTCCGGAATAGCTCTTTTGCGGCCGTAGTATAGGGGTAGTACGACAGCTTGCCAAGCTGTAGGCGGGGGTTCGAGTCCCCTCGGCCGCTCCATTCACCCCTTCAGATTTTGTGAACTCGCGCCCTTTGCGGCGCCCCTTCTGCCATGCTAGAGTCTGACTTGCTCAGACCCCCATGCTGGCTTATCTCTGTGGACCCATCGAATTCGTGAATGGCGGCGGCAAGATGTGGCGCCAAAAGCTTGCCCCGTTTCTTCGTGACCAGCTCGGGCACCGTGTCTACGATCCGGCAGAAGATGAGAAGAAAAACCTGACGGACGAAGAAGTCGCCCACTTCCGCGAATGGAAAACGACAGACACGGAGCGATTTCGCCGCGTCGTCCGAAAAACCATACAGTTCGATCTAGACCTGATCGAAAACAAGGCGGATTACGTTGTGTGTTTCTGGGGCGACCCTAGCGTGCAAAGTGGCGGAACCTCGGCAGAGCTGACTCTCGCCTATCGCAAAGGCATCCCTGTATATATGGTCACGGAGCTTTCGGTGGTGCAAGTCAACGGATGGATGCTTGCCTGTGCGGATCAGGTGTTCTCTTCCGTGGATGAACTGAAGAGCTTCTTGAGCAGCCGTTTCGGGCGTGAGAAACAGACGCAGCTCTGGCAAGAAAATCATTCACGTCTCAGGTAACCATTCATATTGTTGGTCAGGCTATGCCGAAGATAATTGTTGCCGTGGGAAGCACCAGGCGCCCGAAATTGAATGCCGTGTGGGAGGCGCTGACTATTCTGGGCCCTACTCTTGATCCCGATGCTCCCTTCGAAGTGGTAGGTGAAGAAGCCTCCAGCGGGGTAGCGCACACTCCACTCTCGCGCGCAGAGATAATGTCAGGCGCGAAGCATCGGGCGCAGGCGCTCGAGACTCGCGCTCGAAGCGAAAAGCTACCATGGCGCTTTTTTGTGGGACTCGAAGGCGGCCTCGAGATCATTTCAAGCAGCAGCCAGCGACTCGTGTTTCTTGAAAATTGGGCATATGTGGCAGACCGGAGCGGTTACAGTGCATACGGTCAATCCGGCAGTGTCTTGCTCCCGGACGCGCTGGTGAGGCAGGTGGTGGATGACGGTGTGGAGCTGGGCGTCGCTATCGATGCGTTTGCCGGTGGACACGGTATTCGCGATGCCCAGGGTGCGTGGGGAGTGCTGACACAGAACTTGATCACGCGGCAGGACGCCTTCCGCGTGGCCGTGATTAACGCATTTGCTCCGTTCTTTAATGCGGCGCTTTATCGCGAGACACCGAGCACATTGAATACGTAGCTCCTCACGCAAGCTGGATTGTCACCATCGCCGTAGGAGCTATTTTGAGCATCTGTGTTAGCTTAGGAAGATAGGCACAGAGGACTAGAGTGGATATCGTCAAAGGCAATATGGGTTGGACCGAAGTGATCGTCGGGCCGATGTTTTCTGGCAAGAACGAAGAACTAATCCGGCGATTGCGCCGCGCGAAGGTCGCTCGGCAACGAGGCGACGATGATGCCCTCGGAAATTTCGTGAATCGAGCTTCAGGGTCGTTGCAGTTCTTCAACCGACTCCGGCAAAATGCTATGATTTAGCGCAGGTCCAGGAGGAGCGTTCCTCCGATTCGATTCGCAGGAATGCTATCGTGAAGCTCACATGTCCCGCTTAACAAGCCTTGTTGGCGCATTGCTGCTCATGGCATGCCTTGATTTTCCTCGAGTTTATCTCCTTCGGCCGCAACCGGTGACGCCTCTGGATGCTACGCTTCCAGCCACCTCTTCACCGCCAGATCTTTTTCTGGCAGTTGTCCAAAGCTCGAAAACGAAATCAAATAAGGCTCAGACAGAGTCGCGATTGGCAATCATCCGTTACGTGGATGGAGAGTACGCGCATGTGGTCCAGCCTCTTCCCGCGGACAAGAATGGGTTCCGTTACACAGCGGGACAGCCAATCGATCCCAAGCAGCTTCGGACCGCGCTGATGCGTGGTTCTGCTGCGAATCCTGGTGACCAAGTACAGATCACGAACATCGAATTTCGCGAGAAGGAAATAGTGGTCAGCATTAACGGGGGGACGAAAAAGCATTTTGATTTGCGGCAACACCTGCAAGTGGGCGTGTCCGGCGTGCCCGTAACAACCATCACTCCCGTCGGCACAGCGGCGCCTTCTCGGATCGGAGCTCAACTGGTAGTAGAGTTTGGCAAGCGCGTGCCCGACTTGAGTCCCGATGAGCTCAAACATGACTTATCGCCATTTCTTGATTTCGGCGGTGAACACTCGGCAGCTGTGAACTGGATCGACACGCTACCGCCAGAATTTCAAAAAGCAATCAAGAATCGCACAGCGGTCGTAGGAATGAACCATGATATGGTGCTCGCGGCCCTGGGCCGCCCGGACCAAAAAGTTAGGGAGTATGATGACGACGGTCACCAAACTGAGGATTGGATTTACGGGCGTCCACCGGAAAAGACGGTGCTCGTTACGTTTCTCGGAGACAAGGTCATTCGTGTCAAATCGTACAATTAGCCGCGTTGACTTTTTTTCTCTTGCACCCTAGCATCGCATTCGTTATGCCTCAGCAGTTTCGCGGTCGTTAATCCCAGGCTCAAGTTCGGAGGAAGCATGCCAGTCAAGGTTGCCATCAATGGCTTCGGTCGCATCGGACGGAATGTATTTCGCGCCGCCTTGGGCGATCCGGCGATTGAAATCGTGGCCGTGAACGACATCACTGATGCGAGAACGCTGGCTCATCTGCTCAAATACGATTCGATCCTGGGCAACTTGACCAACAAGATCACGTTCACTGAGGATTGCATCCTTGTCGATGACCGTGCAATTCGCGTTTTCAGGGTGAAAGAGCTCGATAAAGTCGATTGGCCTTCGACCGGCGCCGAAATTGTCGTCGAGTCTTCCGGCGTTTTCAACAAAGGGCCAGAGGCGCGAAAACACATTCGCGGCTGTGTAAAAAAGGTAGTCATCACCGCGCCCGCCACTGATCCTGATTTCACAATCGTGCTGGGTGTGAATTCGCAGTTGTACGATCCCGTTAAGCATCACGTCGTGTCCAATTCGTCCTGCACCACCAATTGTCTGGCGGTCGTGGCCAAAGTTCTCCTCGAGACATTCGGGATCGCAACGGGTATAATGACAACAATCCACTCATACACCAACGACCAGCGGCTGCTCGATTTGCCGCACAAGGATTTGCGGCGCGGACGTGCCGCAGCGCTTTCGATGATTCCGACGTCCACCGGAGCCGCGAAATCTCTGCACTTGATCATTCCCGAACTGAAAGGCAAGCTTGATGGTTACGCGTTGCGCGTTCCCACTCCGGACGTAAGCCTTGTGGATTTGACTGTGAACACCGAAAAGCCGGTGACGGCGGAGGCCGTTAACGCGGCGTTTCGCACGGCTGCGGAAGGATCCTTGCAAGGGTTACTGGAATATACCGAGGAGGAGTTGGTCTCGGTGGATTTTCGCGGCAATCCGCATTCGGCAATTGTGGATGCAAGCTATACGCGGGTTGTGGCCGCGACTTGCCTTAAGGTGCTGGCGTGGTACGACAACGAATGGGGTTACTCGTCGCGCTGTGTGGATCTGGTGAAAATGATCGCCAAGCGCCTCTGAGAAGCCGGTCACCCGGGCTTTCCGCGCCCAAGTTCCTAATTGACATGAATAAACTATCGATTCGGGATCTGAACCTGACGGGCAAGCGCGTGTTCATTCGCGCCGACTTCAATGTTCCTCTCGAAAACGATAAAGTTGCTGACGACACGCGGATCCGTGCCACTCTGCCTACATTGAAACTAGCTATGGAACGCGGCGGCCGCTTGGTGGTCGCCTCTCACCTTGGCCGTCCAAAAGGCAAGCCGGATCCGAAGTACAGCCTGGTGCCCGTGGCCGCGCGGCTGAAGGAGTTGCTCGGCCGGCCGGTGATTTTTGCATCGGATTGCGTCGGGCAGGAAGCGCTGTCCAGGAGCCAGGCGCTGAAGGACGGCGACCTTCTGCTGCTCGAAAATTTGCGTTTTCACGCCGAGGAAGAAAAGAATGACGAACAATTTTCGCGGCAGCTTGCGTCGCTGTGCGACAATGTTTTTGTAAACGATGCATTCGGTGCGGCGCATCGCGCGCATGCCTCCGTCGTTGGCATAACAAACTTTGTTCGCCAAGCTGCCGCGGGTTTGCTGATGGAGCAGGAGCTTTCCTATCTTGGCAAAGCGCTGACTGATCCGGAGCGGCCCTTCTTGGCGATCCTGGGCGGTGCCAAGGTATCCGATAAGATTGAAGTGATCGGGAACTTGATGAAGATTGCCAACGCCATGCTGATTGGTGGCGCCATGGCCTACACGTTTTTCCGGGCGAAGAAATTTACGACCGGGAAATCGTTGGTGGAAGAAGACAAAACCAGCTTGGCATTGACGCTGCTCGGCGAGTCGCGCGAGCGGGGATTTCGAATCGTTCTGCCAGTCGATCATGTTTTGGCGCGCAGCCCCGAGGACAGCGCGCAGACACAAATTGCCGATGTTGACGCTACTCCTGCCGACTGGATGGGCTTAGACATCGGGCCAAAGACCATCGAATTGTTTCGCAACGAAATTGCCGTGGCCAAAACCATCGTGTGGAATGGTCCGTTGGGAATGTTCGAGAAGCCCGCATTTGCCAATGGCACACTGGCAATCGCGCGGGCAGTCGCGGATGCAACAGCCGCAGGGGCTACTTCGATTGTGGGCGGCGGTGATAGCGTGGCGGCCGTGGAACAAGCGGGCGTGGCAAAGAAAATTTCGCACATTTCCACGGGAGGCGGCGCTTCGCTGGAGTTTCTGGCAGGTGAAAAGCTTCCCGGCGTTGAGGCGTTGACCTCGCGCGAGGCTTGACTTGCGTCGTCCGGTCATTGCGGGCAACTGGAAGATGTACAAGACACAGGCCGAAGCGCGGGAATTCTTCCGTGTATTCACGCCGCTCGTAAGCGCGACGAAGCACTGCGAAATCATCATTGCCCCTCCGTTCACGGCGCTCGCCACTGCGGTCGAATCCGCGCGCGGAAGTGCAATCGCCATCGCGGCTCAGGATGCATATTGGGAGCGCGAGGGAGCTTTTACCGGCGAAGTGTCCATGCGCATGATCATCGAGGCGGGTTGCCACACCGTGATTTTGGGGCATTCGGAGCGGCGCCGTTATTTTGGCGAAACGGACGCCACTGTCAATCGCAAGCTAAAAGCTGCGCTCGCCGCAAACCTCCAGCCGATCGTTTGTGTCGGCGAGACGCTGGAAGAGAAGGAAGCTGGCCATACCGAGCGCGTGCTCAACGCACAGTTTCTTGGTGCGACGGCTGCGTTGACCCCTGCCGAGTTCTCGCGTATTCTGTTGGCTTACGAGCCAGTCTGGGCGATCGGCACGGGCCGCACTGCCACGCCGGAAACTGCCGGCGAATCGCACAGATATCTGAGGCGCCTCGCGAAAGAGCGTTTCGGTGAAGAAAATGCGGCGGCCCTGCGCGTTCTTTATGGTGGCAGCGTCAAGCCAGACAATATTCGCAACTTGATGGCTCAAGAGGAGATTGATGGCGCACTCGTTGGCGGAGCTAGCCTCGACCCGCAATCCTTTTCCTCGATTGTGAATTTCTAGCGGCAAATGGACGGGTAGCCGCAGTGGAGTAAGAATGCCGAACACAGTGAGATGGGTGATTGCTTTGATTGCTGCTGTGCTGCTTGTGTGGCTCGGCTGGAATTTTAACTTTGTACTTGTGACTTTGCACATTCTCGTCTGTTTAATGCTGATTTTCGTGATCATGTTGCAAAGCGGCTCGGCTGCTGACTTGGCCGGGGCATTCGGAGGCGCTGGCAGCCAGACGGCATTCGGACCTCGCGGAGCGGCAACGTTCCTAACGAAGGCAACAACGTGGTGCGCAATCGTTTTCATGATGAGCTCCCTCGCGCTCTCCCTGAAACGCGCTCCCACCACAGCGCAAGGTAGCTCCATCCTGGAACAGACCATGCCAACGGCGCCTTCGCGGCCGGCAACGCCGCCTGTGCGGATGCCTGCTCCTCAGAGTCCAGTGCCTCACAAATAGGCAGGACTTCTGTTAGAATCCTTTTCTTGTCGTTTTTCCTGTGCGGTCGTGGCGGAACTGGCAGACGCATCAGCTTGAGGGGCTGACGGTAGCAATACCGTGGTGGTTCGAATCCACTCGACCGCATATCAATCTTCGTCAGGCATTACGACTCCTTGGCTTGCGCAGACTATTGCACAAACATCGCTAAGAGTTGCATATCCTGTGATCTCCGAGGAATCACACTCACTTCAGCGCCAATGGATTGACCCGCTGCCTGCGCTTTTTCCACGTTCCAGTCTGTTTAGACGCGCCAATTACCGACCTGGATTGAGCAAGTTATTTGTTTAGGTGTCATACAGAAACAATTTAGCTGAATTTCAGCCCACATCTCTCCGGATTGCCGCAATACGGTAAGCCTGTTGCCTAGTTAATTCGAAGGCGCCAGTGAAGATCATGTCGCCGGACCACTCGCACGTTCGGGTTCTGACGCCAGGAGCATATTACGTCTAGCAGATTCAGTTAAGGAGCCATGATGATATTGAAGAGCCATCTATTTCGTTTCGCGCTGTACGCATTTGGAGTTCTTGCCCTCTCGTTTCTGCTCTCGCCAAGTCCTTGCATGGCCAGCCCGACCCCGCTCGGCGCTTCGACCTCCAGCAGTTTGGGGGCTTATTCATATTCTTACGAGATTCCTGGCGCACTCGTGCTAAGTGGATTCGTTGCTGGCAACGGCTACAGTATCGGCTTCGTAGGTGCCGTGTTTTGTGGGAGCGGCGGTTCGTGGTATTGGTGCAGCGGTGGCTCAACTAGCTATAGCCTTGCCGTTCCTGGAGTTTTTGAAGGGGAACTCTACGAAACGGGCGCTGCGGTAACCGTAACACAGGCCTCCGTGTCTGGTCCGATTGCTCTCACCTATGTTGTGGACGGCTATACAGTCGTGTTCGATCTGTATGAAGACCCGGTTTTGCTCTCCTCGCTTGTATATGAGTCACCCGAGGTGGAGGGAGTTAGCTACGTCGACCTTACGGTCACCGGCGGCTGCTATACCACAGCGACATCGTGCTCGTCCACATCTACGTCGTCGCCCACGCCGGAACCAGCTTCTCTGCTCCTGCTCGGTTCGGGCCTGGCCGGATTGGGCTTGATCCGCCGACGCTTCGCGCGCGCCTGAGTTGACCGCGTTCCGTACCCAAGCCCTTGAGTCTTTGCGGGGCGGTGTTCAAGCTGCCCCGTTCCCCATTTTAGGATGGGAGAAGCCCTCCTTTCTAAATTTCCGCTCACCGTGCGTGTATATCTCTTGCAGCGGTTACAGCAAAATTTTTCTGATTCTTTCTTGAAATTCTTGGTGCGTGCTGTATATGATTGGCTTTCTTCGATGATTCAACTGTCACAACTGAGGATTTGTGGTCGCAAATAGGCAGTCTAGGCCACAGACTCCCGGAGCGGAGGAAATGCTCTCGCGAAAATCCAGCACAGGTTCAGCAGCGCCTGCAGTCCTACTTGCAATCGCACTCTTGATTCTGGTCGGTTCCACTCTCTACTTCCACATTGCTAAGACTTGGTGGTTTCCGGCGGCGATCACTCCCGTGGGCCATCAGATCGATCAGCAATTCTTTGTGACCTTCATCGTCACGGGAGTCGTCTTCGTCCTTGCCCA
>JBAUEH010000083.1:0-63719 GCA_049678505.1 Candidatus Acidiferrales bacterium | reverse complement strand
CAGATCACCGGGCAAAAGCCGGTGATCACGCGCGCCAAGAAATCGATTGCGAATTTCAAGATTCGCAAGGGGATGCCGATCGGCTGCATGGTCACGCTGCGCGGCGAGCGCATGTACGAGTTTCTGGACCGGCTGTCGAATATCGTTCTGCCGCGTGTGCGCGACTTCAAGGGATTGCCCGGGAATTCGTTCGACGGGCGCGGGAATTATACGCTGGGCTTGAAGGACCAGTTGGTTTTCCCGGAGATCGATTACACGCGCGTGGACAAAATCAAGGGCATGAACATAACGCTCACCACCACGGCCAAATCGGACGAAGAAGGCCGCGAGCTTTTGAAGCTGATGGGCGTGCCCTTCCGGAACTGAACGAGAATTTAAGGAGAAAAAATGGCGACCACAGCACGATGCGCCAAGATGCTGAAGAAGCTGAAGTACAAGATTCGCGTGCGCAACCGCTGCCGCATCTGCGGCCGGCCGCGCGCTTTTCTGCGCAAATTTGAGATGTGCCGCATTTGCTTCCGAGGCCTGGCGCTCAAGGGAGAAATTCCCGGCGTGACCAAGGCGAGCTGGTAAGGACGGGAAATGAATACCGATCCGATAGCTGACATGCTGACCCGGATTCGCAACGCGGTGCGCGCACGGCATCCTCGCGTCGATTTGCCGTCGTCCAATATGAAAGTGGAAATCGCGCGAATCCTAAAAGAAGAAGGCTACGTTTCGACGTACAAAGTGGTGGACGAAAATAAGCACCGGGTCTTGCGCGTGTTCTTACGCTACACGCCGGACAAACGCGGCGTGCTGACGAACCTGAAACGCATTTCCCGCCCCGGCTGCCGGCGCTACATTGGAAAGCACGAGATCCGGCCCGTGGTCGGTGGAATGGGCGTATCGATTTTGTCCACGCCGCGCGGAATCATGACCGGCCAGACCGCCCGCAAAGAAGGCGTCGGCGGCGAACTTTTGTGCGAGGTGTGGTAGAGCCATGTCGCGAATTGGAAGAAAACCGATCCCCGTCCCGTCTGGAGTGAAAGTGCAGGTGAGCGATAGCGCGATTGACATTCAGGGGCCAAAGGGAAAGATGCACGTCCCGGTGCCGGGCAGGATCAAATTCGAGCAGAAGGATGGGCACCTGATAGCGACGCGCGCAAGCGAGTCGCAGCGCGCCCTCCACGGGCTGGCGCGCGCGCTGGTGGCCAACGCGGTCAAGGGCGTTACCGACGGATTCAAGAAGGATTTGGAGATTGTCGGCGTCGGCTATCGCGCGGAAGTGAAAGGTAAGAACGTGGTGTTCGCGCTGGGCTATTCGCATCCCGTCGAGTTCCCCATTCCCGAAGGGATTCAGATTGCCGTGGAGAAGCAAACACGCGTGACCGTGAGCGGCGCGGACAAAGGGTTAGTCGGCCAAGTGACGGCGAATATTCGTTCACTGCGCCCGCCTGATCCGTACAAACAGAAGGGCATTCGCATCGTCGGCGAACGGCTCAAGAAGAAGGCCGGAAAGGCCGGCGCGGCAAAGACCGCGGCTTAGGACTGAAGGAGAGAAACAATGGCTGTTGTGCCAGCACGGAAGCTTTCACGCGACGCGCATCGGCAGCGGATTCACCGCCGGATGCGCCAGTCGATGGCGGGTTCGGAGCAGCGTCCGCGGCTTTGCGTGTTTCGCTCCATCAAGCATATCCGTGTGCAGTTAGTGAATGACCTCAAGGGGCACACCATCGTGGCGGCAAGCTCGCTCGACGGGGATGTGAAGAAACAGATCAAAGGCGGAGGGAACATCGCCTCGGCGAAAATTGTAGGCAAGATTATTGCCGAGCGCGCGAAGGCCGCAGGCGTTGAGTACGTGGTGTTCGACCGTGGCGGCTACCAATATCATGGCCGGGTTAAGGCGCTTGCCGACGCGGCCCGAGAGGCAGGATTGAAGTTCTGACAATATATGCCGAAACAAGAGCTTAAAGACATGCTTGCTGTTCGCCGGCACATTGATACGAATCTTGCGAACGTGAAAGACCAGGTAGTCTCCATCAATCGCGTAACGAAAGTCGTCAAGGGCGGCAAGAATCTGAGTTTCTCCGCTCTGGTGGTTGTGGGCGATCAGCGCGGGCATGCCGGATTTGGAATGGGCAAAGCGCGTGAAGTGCCCATGGCCATTCGCAAGGCCATCGAGCAGGCGAAGAAGAACATGGTCAGGTTGAATCTGAAAGGCTCGACCATTCCGCATCAGGTGCTCGGGCGGTACGGCTCGGGCCAGGTGCTGCTGAAGCCGGCGCCGGAAGGCACAGGAATCATTGCCGGCGGGCCGGTGCGCGCGGTGATGGAGGTTGCAGGGATTCAAAATGTGCTGACGAAGTCGATCGGCACGTCGAATCCGCACAACGTGATCAAAGCGACATTTGACGCGCTGCTGCATTTGAGGGACGCCGCGAAAGTAGCCGAGGAGCGCGGAAGGGCCACGGAAGCAGCGATAGCGTAGAAGACACAAACGAAATTGCGCGAAATGGGCGGTTGCGAATGACGACGAAGAAGAAATCAGAAACACTGAAAATTCGATGGGTGCGCAGCTTCATCGGCTGCCCGCGCAATATGCGCCAGACGATTCGCGGCATGGGCTTCCGCCGAATGAATCAGCTCATTGAGCGCCCGGACAGTCCGTCGATTCGCGGAATGATCGCGCGCGTGCATCATTTGGTTCAGATCGAGGAGTAAACGGGGCAAGACATGAGCGTGAAGCTATCGAATTTAAAGCCGCCGCGAGGCTCGCGTCACCGCAAAGTGCGCGTGGGGCGCGGCATGGGCTCGAAGTTGGGAAAAACGGCCGGCGCCGGAAACAAAGGGCAGCAGTCGCGGCGCGGCTATTCCCGGCGCCCCGGGTTCGAGGGCGGCCAGATGCCGTTGCACCGGCGCATACCGAAGCGCGGTTTTCATAGCCCGTTTCATAAGAGCTATGCCATCGTCAACGTGGAAATGCTCAATGCGTTTCAGGCCGGGGACGTGGTGACGCCGGACGCGCTCGAAGGGCGGGGAATCATTCACGTGCGTCATGACGGCGTGAAAATCCTGGGGGACGGCAATTTGAAAGTCGCGCTCACGGTGCACGCCCACAAGTTCAGCCAGTCCGCGCAGGACAAAATTACCGCCGCCGGAGGTAAGGTCGAAGTTTTGCAATGAAGAAGCTGATCGAGGCATTTCGAAATATCATCACTACGCCGGACCTGCGCAACCGGTGTCTTTTTACGTTGATGATTCTGGCGATTTACCGCCTGGGCGCGTTCATTACCACGCCGGGAATCAATAGCGAGCTGCTGCTGTCGCTGTTCCAGCAGAATCGTAACTCGGTGCTCGGAATCGTTGACTTGTTCAGCGGCGGGAATTTGCGCCGGCTGTCGATTTTCGCGCTGGGCATCATGCCGTACATCACGGCAGCGATTATTTTGGAATTGATGGTGGTGGTCTGGCCGTATTTGGAGCGGTTGCAGAAAGAAGGAGACCTCGGCCGGAAGAAAATCACCCAGTACACGCGCTACTTGACGATCATTTTGAGCATTTTCCAGTCGCTGGCCATCGCCGTCACGCTGCAGCATACGAACTATTCCGGTCAGATGCTTGTCTATCATCCGGGCATTCGCTTCATCCTGATGACGGTCCTGACGCTGACCACGGGTTCGGCGTTCATCATGTGGCTGGGCGAGCAAATCAGCGACCGCGGCATCGGCAACGGGATGTCGCTGATTATTTTCGCGGGCATCGTGGTGGGCTTGCCGCACGCGGTGGAAGATCTGTGGCAGATGACCACGGGCGGCCAATGGGGCGCGTACGCACCGATCGCTATCACTACGCTGCTTGTCTTGATGATTGCCGTCGTCGCGTTCATCGTCTTCGTCGAGCGCGGCCAGCGGCGCATTCCGGTGCAGTACGCCAAGCGCGTGATGGGCCGAAAAGTCATGGGTGGGCAGATGACGTATCTGCCGCTGCGCGTCAATTCCGGCGGCGTGATTCCGCCGATTTTCGCGAGTTCGTTGCTTACCTTTCCGCAGACGCTGGCGCTCGTGATGCAGAAGAAGTCGCCATTTTTCGACGCTTTTGCACGAACCTTGGCGTGGGGCGAGCCGCTCTACACGCTGATTTACGTTTTGCTGATCATTTTCTTCGCGTTCTTTTATGTGGGGATCATTTTCAACCCCACGGAGCTTGCCGACAACATGCGCAAGTACGGCGGCTTTATCCCCGGCATCCGGCCCGGCCGGAACACGTCGGAGCACATTAACCGTGTGCTCACGCGGCTGACGTTCGTCGGCGCGCTGTACCTGGCGGTTGTGTGCGTCCTGCCGGAGTGGATGATTTCCGGCATTCACTTGCAGCATTTGCCGCTGGTGGGTGGCTGGATTGACGAGCATTTCTGGCGCTTCATTTTGGAAGGCTTGAACGTGAATTTCTACTTTGGCGGAACCTCGCTTCTCATCGTGGTGGGAGTGGCGATGGATACAGTGCAGCAGCTCGAAGCGCAGTTGGTCATGCGCAACTACGAAGGCTTCACGCGCCGCGGCCGTTTGCGGGGCCGAGGTGCCTGAGCGTGGCCCAAGCAGACGCAAAGAAACTACTGGCGCGCCCGGTGATTTTTCTGGGCCCGCCCGGAGCGGGGAAGGGCACGCAAGCCAAGCTGGTGGCCAAGCACTATGGCGTGCCGCATCTTTCCACCGGCGACATGCTGCGTGAAAACGTGGCGCTAGGCACGCCGCTCGGCGCTTTGGCCAAGCCGATCATGGAACGCGGCGAGTTGGTCCCGGACGATTTGATTCTGGGGATGGTGGGAGAACGGATCACGCGAAGCGATTGCGCCGAGGGATTTGTTTTTGACGGCTTTCCCAGAACACTGGCGCAAGCCAAAGCGTTGGATCGCATCCTGGAAAGTCAGAAATCGGATCCGGCAGATGTGATTTACTTCAGAGTGCCGGAAGAAATACTGATGCGGCGCATGACCGGACGGCGAACGTGCAAGATCGGCTTCGAGATTTACAACATCTATGAGCGCCCCCCGAAAGTGGAAGGGCGCTGCGATGTGGACGGCGGCGAATTGATCCAGCGGCCGGACGATCGCCCGGAAACCATTCGCGAGCGCTTGCTTGCGTATGACACGCAAACGAAGCCGCTGGTGGATTACTACCGGGCTCAGGGGACGCTGGACGAAATTGACGCAGACGCGAGCGTACCGGCAGTCACCAACGCTGTCTTCGCCGCGCTAGGGCGCTTGGAGAACCGGCTGTGATTATTTGCCGTTCCGCGACGGAGCTGGAAACGATGCACCGCGCGGGCATGATCGTGTGGGGCGCGCTGACGGAATTGCGGAAAAGCGTACAGCCGGGGGTTACCACGCTGGAACTGGATGGGCTGGCCGAAGAGTATGCGCGAAAGCACAAGGCGCGCCCGGCGTTTAAGAATTATCACGGGTACCCGAAGTCGCTATGCACGTCGATCAACAGTGAAGTGGTGCACGGCATTCCTTCGGCGAAGCGCACGTTGAAAGAAGGCGACATTCTGTCGATGGATTTCGGTGTCGCGCTCGAGGGCTATTACGGCGACGCGGCGCTTACGGTGCCTGTTGGTCAGATCGACCCGAAGCGCGAGAAGTTGCTGCGTGTCACGCGCGAAGCGCTGGAGCGGGGCATCGAGCAAGTGCGCGCCGGCAATCGCTTGACGGATATTTCCGCGGCGGTGCAGGAGTGGGTGGAGCGCAACGGGCTTTCCGTGGTGCGCGAGTTTGTGGGCCACAGCATCGGCACGAAAATGCACGAGGATTTGCAACTGCCGAATTATGGCGAGCCGGGGCATGGGCCGCGTTTGCAGGCGGGAATGGTGCTGGCCATCGAGCCCATGGTGAATATAGGAAGTCCGGCCGTGAAGGTGCTGGAAGATAAATGGACCGCCATCACGGAGGACGGAAGCGATTCGGCGCACTTCGAGCACACCGTCGCAGTGACGGAAAACGGTCCGTGGATCCTGACGCGCCCGCGCGAAGCCGCCGGCCCTGTTTGGTGAAAATATTTTGGCGTCGATTGTGACGACATAGGAGCGCATGGCAAAAAGGCCGCAGGACGACAAGCAAAAAGCGGATTCAGGGAATCCGAAAGAAGACGCCATTGAAGTGATGGCGACGGTGATTGAGCCGTTGCCCAATGCCATGTTTCGCGTGCAGCTCGAGAACAAGCATCAAGTGCTCGCGCATATTTCCGGCAAGATGCGCAAGAATTTCATTCGTATTCTGCCGGGAGACAAAGTGGCCGTGGAGCTTTCGCCGTACGATTTAACGCGCGGACGAATTGTCTACCGCTACAAATAGCGCGGGGTGGGAACGGGAGCAGGAGCAGGAGCGGAAAATGAAGGTTCGAGCATCGGTAAAAAAGATTTGCATGAAGTGCAAGATTGTTCATCGGCGCGGCGTCGTGCGCGTGGTTTGCAGTAATCCGAAGCACAAGCAACGCCAGGGTTAAGGAGAAGACATGGCACGTATCGCAGGCGTGGAGTTGCCGGCCAATAAGCGGTTGTGGGTCGGCATGACGGCCATCTATGGAATCGGCCAGGCGCGGGCGAAGACTTTGTGCGCCAAGGCCAACGTGGATGAAACCAAGAAAGTGAAAGACCTGACCGAAGAGGACGTCAATCGCGTCCGCCAGGCCATTGAATCGGAAGGCCGCGTGGAAGGGGATCTGCGGAAGGAGATGCAGATGAACATCCGGCGGCTGATCGAAATTCAGTGTTATCGCGGGCTGCGTCACCGCCGGAATCTGCCGGTGCGCGGACAGCGCACGCATACGAACGCCCGTACACGCAAAGGTCCGCGCAAGGGCGCTGTTGCAGCAAAGAAGAAGGTCGCCGTCCGGAAGTAAGCCGGACTAAGGAAGGAACACTCGTGGCAAAGGAAGAGCAGGGAGGCGGAGCGCCGGCAGCGGGAGCTAAACCGGCTGCGGGCAAATCGTCGAAGCGGAAGAAGGAGTTCCGCAAGAAGAAGGAAAAGCGCGTGGTGCCGCAGGGCGTGGCCTACGTGCAAGCGACTTTCAACAACACGATCATCACGCTCAGCGATCCGGATGGACGGGTGTTGAGCTGGGCGTCGGCGGGGTCCGTGGGCTTCAAGGGCTCGCGCAAGGGCACTCCGTACGCGGCGCAGCAGGCGGCAATGAACGCGGCGGGAACGGCGCGCGACCAGTACGGCGTGAAATCGATTGAAGTGCGCGTGAAGGGGCCTGGAGCGGGGCGCGAATCGGCGGTGAGGGCCCTGGCCTCGGCGGGCCTGCACATTCGCGTGATTAAGGACGTTACGCCGGTGCCGCACAACGGCTGCCGGCCGCCCAAGCGGCGGCGCGTGTAATCGAATTTTTGAGCCAAGCGAAAAGGAGAAGCGGAATTGGCAAGACATCGTGAAGCGGTTTGCCGGCTGTGCCGCAGGGAAGGGATGAAACTCTTCCTCAAAGGCCTCCGGTGTTTTACGGAAAAGTGCGCCATTGAAAAACGCAACTTTGTTCCTGGCCAGCATGGGCAGGCGCGCCGGCCGAAGATGGCCGGCTATGGCGTGCAGTTGCGCGAGAAACAAAAGATGAAGCGCACCTACGGCCTGCTGGAGCGGCAGTTCCGGCATTACTATCACAAGGCTGAGCGCGCGCAGGGCCCCACGGGCGCGAACTTGATGGTGATGCTCGAGCGGCGGCTCGACAACGTGGTATATCGCGCCGGCCTAGGAAGCTCCCGTGCGCAGGCGCGCCAGCTTGTACTGCATGGGCACGTGCGCGTGAGCGGCCACAAGGTGAATATCCCGAATTACCTGGTTAAAGTGGGCGACGAAGTGGCCATGAAGGAAAACATGCATCAGAACGCCATGGTTCTCGAGGCGCGCAACCTGGCGCAAAACCAGAACGCTGCGCCGTGGCTGGAAATCGATCGCGAGAATTTCAAGGCGCGCGTGCTCGCTCTGCCGCGCCGCGACGACGTGCAGACGCCGGCAATGAACGAGCAGCTGATCGTTGAGTTGTACTCCAAGTAGAACGGAGTTCACGAAAACAACAAGTTTTTGCATGGCCCGCGTGCTGCGGGGGGAGGAAAGAAAAATGTGGAAGGGCTTTCAGAAACCGAAGCGGCTGGCAGCGGAACTGGAATCGCTGACGGACAAGTACGGCAAGTTTTCAGCGCAGCCGTTCGAACGCGGGTGGGGAACGACTGTAGGAAACGCGCTGCGCCGTGCGCTGCTCAGCTCTATCGAGGGCGCAGCAATTACGGCGGTGAAAATAGAAGGCGTGTTACATGAATTCTCGCCCATTCCAGGCGTTGTGGAAGACGCCACGGACATCATTTTGAATCTGAAGCAGGTTCCGCTGAAATTGAACTCGGACCAGCCGAAGACCATCACGCTCGTGGTGGATACTCCCGGGCCGGTCACCTCGGGAAAAATCGAAGAGGATTCCGACATCGCGGTGCTGGATAAGAACGTCTATCTGGCAACCGTGAGCGAAGGCGGAAAGCTGGAAATGGAGATTCGCGTGAAGAATGGCCGCGGATATGTTGCCGCGGACCGCAACTTCGACGAGGATCTGCCCATCGGCTACATTCCGATCGACTCCGTGCATTCGCCCGTGCGCAAAGTGAATTACGCTGTGGAAGCAGCTCGCCTGGGGCAGATGACCGACTACGAAAAGTTGAACCTGGAGATATGGACCAATGGCGCGATCACGCCGCAGGATTCGATTGGCCTGGCTTCGAAGCTCATCAAGGACCACATGAGCATCTTCATCAATTTCGAAGAGCAGCCGGAATTGCCGGAAGAGATCGTCGAGAACTTCAGCGATCCGCGCCTCGAGCATTTGGATCGCTCCGTGGAAGAGCTCGAGCTTTCGGTGCGTTCCTACAACTGCTTGAAGAACGCTAACATTCAGAGCCTCCGCGAATTGGTGCAGAAGACCGAGCCGGAGATGCTCAAGACCAAGAACTTCGGACGCAAGTCTCTTAACGAGATCAAGGACATTCTCCTGAAGATGGGCCTTTCTCTCGGCATGAAGTTCGACGAGCACGGGCGCATCATCTGGCCTCCGCTGCCCAGTCAGACGGCGCCTCCGGCTCCGGAAGAGACCACCGCTTTTTAAGGGAACAAAACGATGCGACATCTGGTAGCAGGTAGCAAACTCGGAAAACAACCGGCGCACCGCCGCGCCGTATTGCGCAATCTGGTGACCAACGTCATCGAGCGCGAGCGAATCACGACCACGATCGCCCGCGCGCGCGCCGCGCGTCCGCTTGTCGAGCGAATGATTACGCTTGGTAAACGCGACACGTTGCATGCCCGGCGGCAGGCCGCTGCTTTTCTTCAGACCAAGGATGCGACGAAAAAGCTCTTTGGCGAGATTGCGCCGCGCTTTTCCGGTCGTCCGGGCGGCTACACGCGCATCGTTCGCGTGGGCTGGCGAATCGGCGACGGCGCCGAACTGGCTATTCTAGAGCTGATCGGCTCGGAGCTGAAGAAAAAGGAAAAGAAGACGAGAAAAGAGAAAACGCAGGAAGCAGCGCCTGTTGGCGAAGAGAAAGAAGCAAGCAGCGCATCAAGATAAAGACTCACTGCTTCCCCAAGCATCAAGCCTGCCTGGGATTGTGTTATCCGAGGCAGGCTTTTCATTTCCTACTGTCAATTCCGTTCTGACTTAACGGGGAACTGTGTGCCCCGATGGCCGATCATGAGCCACGCCCAAACGATCATCTGCGCCAGGATACCGGCAAAGGTGTCTAGCATCACATCGTGAAAACTTGCGCCGCGGCCGGGCACGAAAATCTGGTGAAATTCATCGCTGCAGGCGAATGCAAAAACAATCACGACAACCGCCAGCGCCCATTCGAGCTTCCAGGATCTTCTGTTGCGAATAGCATGGAGCAAGAGCAGGCTGAAAACGAAATATTCGAATACGTGAGCACCTTTGCGCACGATATGATTTGCACGATCCAGGAAATGCGGCGTGGCGTGCGGAAAAAACCATCGGATGAGCGGAGTGATCACGCACGAAGTATTCTCACCCGTAAAGAAATGCGTGGAAAACGTGAAGATAACAGCAGCCCATAGAATGGCCGGCCAAAAACGAGCGAGCCAGCGCATCCTATGGATTTCCTGCCGCGACGATAGCCAAGCTCCACAAGGCAGGAATCATCGTATCCGTGGATTTTGCCATCAGCGTCTGATTCGAATTCGCGCTATTCCAAACGATAATTGGGCGCTTCGCGTGTGATGATCACGTCGTGGACGTGGCTCTCGCGGAGCCCTGCCGAAGTAATCCGCACGAATTTGGCGCGCTCCTGCAGTTCGCGGATGTTGGCCGCGCCGCAGTAGCCCATTCCGCTCTTCAGGCCGCCGACAAGCTGGTCGACGAGGCCGGAAACGGGGCCTTTGTAGGGAACCTGGCCTTCGATGCCTTCGGGGACGGATTTCCCGCGCTCGCTGTTCTCTTGCGCATAGCGGTCAGCGGAGCCGGATTCCATCGCGCCCAGCGAACCCATGCCTCGATACGATTTGTATGTTCGTCCCTGATACAGAATGGTTTCGCCTGGCGATTCTTCCGTTCCGGCAAAAAGGCCGCCGATCATGACAGCCGACGCTCCCGCGGCGAGGGCTTTGGTGATGTCGCCGGAGAACTTGACGCCGCCATCGGCGATGATGGGTACGCCCGCGTCGCGAGCGGCCTTCGATGCTTCCATGATCGCGGTGATTTGCGGTACGCCCGCGCCGGTCACGACGCGCGTGGTACAGATCGAGCCCGGCCCAATCCCGACTTTCAATCCATCAATGCCGAGCGCAATCAATTCGCGCGCGCCTTCTTCCGTGGCAACATTTCCGGCAAGGAGCTGAATGTCCGGCAAGCGATGCTTGATCTGCTGGATGGCCTCCATAACACGCGTCGAGTGGCCGTGCGAAGTGTCGATAGCCAAAGCGTCCGCATTGCCTTTGGACATTTCCACGGCGCGCTCGAGGAAATCCCCGGTGGCGCCGACCGCCGCGCCCACGCGCAGGCGCCCATGTTCATCCTTGGCGGCGCGCGGATACTCGAGTTTCTTCTGTATGTCCTTGACGGTGATGAGGCCCTTCAAATTGAAATCCTTATCGACGACAAGGAGTTTTTCGATGCGGTGGCGTTGCAGCAGCTTCTCCGCTTCATCGAGAGTTGTCCCGACCGGGACTGTGATCAGATGCTCTTTAGTCATCACGTCCCCGACGCGCTGGTCCATATTGCGCTCGAAACGCAGATCGCGGTTGGTCAGAATGCCCACCAGCCGCGTGCCCCGCGTAACCGGCAAGCCGGACACTTTGTACTTGTTCATGATTTCGAGGGCCTGATGCAGGGAGAGTTCGGGCGCGATGGTGACTGGATCGACGATCATCCCGCTCTCCGAGCGCTTCACGCGATCGATTTCTTCGGCTTGTCGTTCGATGCTCATGTTGCGATGCACAAAGCCGCAGCCACCCTGCCGCGCGATGGCGATCGCCAGGCGTGATTCGGTGACTGTGTCCATCGCCGCCGCTACGATGGGAATATTCAGCGCGAGCTTCCGTGAGAGGCAAGTGCGCGTGTCGGTTTCGGTGGGTAGCACCGACGACTTGCCCGGCAGAAGCAGGACATCATCGAAGGTCAGCGCTTCGGGAATACGTCCATCAGGATTCATTCAATCTTCCTTAGTTAGACAGTTTGTGAGTTTTTGACTTTTAACGCAACGCCGTTCCGCCATGATCTCGGCTACTTTTCGCGCTCGCGCGTCATCGCTTTTTTGCAGTTCGGCTACCACGTTCTCGTAGCTGGCCTGATTGCGGTTTTGGCTGAGCTTGAAACTGGCCTGGATGTCGTCGATGGTGATTTCGAAACAAACGATGCCTTTCATTTGCCCGGCAAGAAAATCGGACGGCAAGTCTTCGACCCTGTAGCGATTTTCACCCGGGTAGCTGCCTTCGTACTGATTCACCAACCTCCTTAACATTTCGCGAGCTTCGGCTGAATCGCCAATCAGGCGCGGCGTGCCATAGACGTGCACGGCGATGTAATTCCACGTGGGAACGTTGAGGTGATCGTACCAGCGCGGCGAAATGTAGGAATGCGGACCGGTGAAGATGGCGAGCGTGTGCGCGGCTTGCTCGAACAGACGCCATTGCGGGTTGGCGACGGAGACGTGGCCTTCCAGTTTTGTTGGGCCGTCAGGAGATTCGATCAGTCGCAGCGGAGCGTGCGTGGCCACGGGGCGGCCTCCGTCGCAAGTAACGATAGTGGCGAACCCGTTTTCTTCGATGACGCTCCTGATTTCGGGCGATCTGGTTTCGTGGAAAAGTTTGGGAATGTACATGATCGGCTATCGATTGTCAGTCTCAGAGTTAGAGGCAACGTGCGAGACGTGGTCCGCCCCTTTTGTTTCTATCGTTCTTTCGCCCCCAAAACGCCAAAAGCCCAGCGAGGTTCGCTGGGCTCGAAATGCAATTCTCCTGTGACAAGAATCCTTCATCAGTGAAGAAATCATTGTATGCATCGAATGGATGCAGGTCAAGGAGACAATGCCATGGAGCAGAGATGTCCGGAAGCGGAGAGCTAACTTTTCTAAAAGCAGAAATTTCCGTGATTTGAAACGGCCTCGTCCGTTTGTTTTCAATAAGTTGCATCGAGTTCTAATTTTACATATTTCCGCGATTAGAAAAAGACAGCGGCCAGCCATCCGTGCTCAGTGATGAGCCACCAACGGCGAAACCTGGCTTGCCGGATGGCGGGACGCTCCGTTTTGAACCTTGCCTTCTGACATTGAAATGCTCCTAAAAACAAAAAGCCGCGTCTCCGCGGCTACCTGCACTTCTCTTCCGAATTGTTTGGCTGAATTTCCAGCCGTAAAACACTATATACCATATAGTACTAGAAGTGTCAAGAGGGAAACGCTGGGGGCAAATCCACCTTGATCTTCGCTGGGCAGAATGTGTGCTGTTCAAGCAAGCGCGCGCTAATGGGAGACGAGTTGCGCGGTTTGCTTGCCTAACGTAAATTAGAAGCGATGCAGGAATTCGAGCCGCCGTTTCTCCTCCGCAATGCGCACTTGATGACCATTGCCTCGGCTTTCTGGCATCGCCGGTACGCCTATCTAAATCCTTCCAAGCCGCGATTGTTTGAAACCGAGCCGGGGACGCAGGTGCGTGCCGACTGTCACTGGCAGCAGAATCCAACAGAGCATCCGACGCTTATTCTTTTGCATGGTCTGGAAGGTTCGAGTGATTCTGGTTATATGCTCGGCACGGCGGACAAAGCTTTTCACACCGGTTTCAACGTTCTGCGGCTGAATCAGCGCAATTGCGGAAGCACCGAAGAGCTTACTCCGACGCTTTACAATTCGGGACTGAGTTGCGACGCGCGCGCTGTAGTGCGGGAGTTGATCGAGCACGATCGCTTGCCGGAGATTTTCGCGGCGGGCTTTTCGATGGGCGGAAATCTGGTTTTAAAAATGGCGGCGGAATTCGGCGATTCCGCGCCGCGCGAATTGCGCGCCGTAGCGGGCGTTTGCCCGTCGTGCGACTTGGGTGCGTGCGCGGACGCCATCAGCGAGCTTCGCAACCGCATTTACGAAAGGCGCTTCGTCAAGCTGCTCAAGGCGCGCATGCTTCGCAAGGCAAGCCTGTTCCCGCAGCGATACGCGCTGAACGGGCTCAGCAAAGTGCGCACCGTGAGGCAATTCGACGATGCCATCACGGCGAAGTTTTGCGGTTTTCGCGATGCGGACGATTACTATACGAAATCAAGCGCGCTTGGCCTGCTTGATCAAATCCGAGTGCCTACGCTGCTGCTCGTGGCCCAGGATGATCCGATGATCCCGTTCCGTTCTTTCGACACGGCGAAACTAAGCGCGAACCCGTGCCTGACTCTGCAAGCGCCGCGCCATGGCGGGCATTGCGGATTCATCGCACGAAGAGCGAGCGGAGAGCGTTTTTGGGCCGAGGCGCGCATCGTGGAATTCTGCCGCGAACATTCGCAACTCGCTTCGTTGAAGCGGCTGGCAGATGTTAGTGAAAATGGGAGATAACCACGGCGTCCGTATTTTGCCGGCCCCGCGCCAGCGCGATAGACTTGCCATCCGGCGACCACCCAACGGCGAGAACTGCGTCTTGGACGAAATCGGTCAGAGGTTTAGGGAGGACAGCGGGAGAGGGCGGCTTCGTTAGATCTCCCACGGGCTGCGCCCACAGATTTCCGGCATCATTCTTGATGACCGCGTAGAGTACGGACCGGCCATCGGGTGTCCACGCGAGTTTCGGGGTGGCTTCTCCATTTGTTTGCGTTCCGGGAGGCAGGTCGAAGGTCCTCTGAATCGTTCCACCCGCTGCCGGCAAAATGACAAGTGTCGTTTTGTTGTTGGCGGATTCATAATGGAACGCGGCAATCCAGCGCTCATCGGGGGAAATAGCGGGGAAAGAGAGCCTCTGATCGCTCAGCTTCTGCGGCTCCCCGCCATTTGCGGAAATCCGATAGATCATATCCGTTCCCGATCCAACCGAAGAGTAATAGACGAATTTCCCGCTGGTTCCGCAGGCGGGCGCCATATCCGTAGGGCCGTTGGTCAGCCTCTGAGGATTGCTCCCATCGGGATCGGCGCGCCAGATGGTCTCCGCGCTGGATTGATTGTTGCTCTCGAAAACGATGAATTTTCCGTTGGCACAAGACGAGGGTGAAGCCGTGTAGCCGGAGCCAATCGACAAATCCGTGGAAACGCCTCCTTCGGTATCGGCCAAAGCGAGGCCGATGGCGCCGCTTGAATAATAGGCGTACAAGATTTTTTTGTCGGAAACCCATGTGAGGCCCAGATAGCCATCCGCCCGCCCGCCGCCGGAAATCGCCTGGCGGGCGTCGGAGCGCAAATTCGCGGAATGCGACGGACCGATCCAGATGTCCGACAGCACGGAAAACTGAATTGTGACAAGCGAAGTCCCATCGGCGGTGATGCTCACGCCATCGTACTGGTTCAAATCGTTGGTAATTCGACGCGGTTCACCGCTAGGATACGGTAGCAGCCAGAGTTGTGAATTGAACACGTCCGCGGTTCCTGATGCGACGAACACGAGTCCGCTACCATCCGGGAGCCAAGCCAACTCCCGTACGTCGGTCCATTTCTTTGCGTCCGCCGGCGCTTCGGTCCCGGAGTTGACGTCCACGGTTTCGATTGTCATTTGCGTCAGGGAGCCTGTATCGCCTTGGATGACTGCGATGTGCTTCCCATCGGGAGACCATGAGGGCCCGTCGGTAAGAAAAAATTCCGGTACCTTCAACGTCAACAAGGTGCGCTGGCCGGACCCATCCGCGTTCGCGATGAGGAGACTCGTCGAATGCTCCGGTGGACTTCGCCGCACGAAAACGAATTGCTTGTGGGTTGGAGAAAAACTGATCGGGCTGTCTACGTCGGAGATGACTAACTTAGACACGCCGCCAAGGGAGGGCACTTGGTAGAGCGAACTCGTTGGATTCCCGGGAAGCGTTTGGACATAATACAAATAATTACCATCGTTCGAAAACGTCAATCCTTGGCAATCCATCAAAGTCGATGGCAGGATTTGGACTTCGCTCCCCGTTGCAATTTGCTTAACCCAAATGCTCGTTTTACTCGCTTCGCTCCTACAATAAGCTACGAGCTTACCGTCGGGAGAAATTACGGCGGGGCCAACGTTGCCAGAGGTGGTCAGCCGTGAAATGGCCATCTGCTGAAAGGAAGACGCCGTTTGCACCGGATGATAACGCTCCCAGTAATGCCTCCCGACCAAAGCAGCGAACAGGAGCAGGGCAACCAGCACGCGCACGAAGTACCATCGCGGTTCCCGCAGAACCGCCAGGAATTTGCGCCATCCAGACCTGCGAGGCATGACCGTTTCACCAGTCACGGATGGAGACGAGATTGCAGAAACCTGTGTCCCAGATTTGCGCGCGAAGCCGCTCGACGGCGCGGCGCCCGCAGAAGCGCCGGAAGCAGCACTGGAGCCAGAAAGTACAGCGCGCTGCGAGGGCGCCGACGGTCTTGCCACGTGCGCTGAATCCGTGTCGCGCTTCAGGCGCTTCAAGTCCGCGCGCATTTCGGCCGCGGTCTGATAGCGCAGGTCGCGGTCTTTTTCGAGCGCCTTGCCGATGATTTCTTCGAGCTTCGGCGGCAGATTTGGATTCGCTTCCGAAGGTGCGGCGGGCATGCGGTTCAGAATATTGTCGAAAATCACGGCGGCCGTATTGCCGGGGAATGCCGCTTGCCCAGTGCCCATTTCGTAAAGCATCGCGCCAAAACTGAACAGATCAGAACGCGCGTCCAGTTCTTCGCCGCGCGCCTGCTCCGGAGACATGTAGGACACGGTTCCCAACGTCGAGCCCGGCGTGGTCAGCAGATTGTCGGACGTCACGTCAGCGGATGTCGGCCCGGCACCGATTCGCGCACGGGACTGTTTCGCAAGCCCGAAGTCGAGAATTTTGGCCTGTCCCCGCGAGGTAACAAAAGCGTTTGCGGGCTTGAGGTCGCGGTGCAGAATGCCGCGCGAGTGCGCCGCATCGAGCGCATCCGCGATCTGAATCGCAAAATCGAGCAGCACGTCATTCGCAAGCGGCCTTCGCGTTCAAACCGCTCCAGAGCAAACTTATCGTGACGAAGGTCTTCGGAAAGAAACTTCAGGGCGACGGTGCGGCCCAGGCGCGTGTCTTCTGCTTTGTATACGTCGCCCATGCCGCCGCTGCCGAGCTTCTCGATGATTCGATAATGGAGGATTGTTTTTCCAACCATGATTGATGGGGACTCCGTGGGTCATGGTAAGGGAACGGCTCGTGCAAGGCAAGGCTGCTGCGGCCGCGCAAAGTGAAGATTGCGGGTGCAGGTTCGCGTCTGGCTTACGTTACTCGAACGCCTGTTACTGCGCGCCGCTCGTTGCGGGCACAGGGATATTGAGCGGCTGATCGAGTTTGAAGTCGAGGCGAGTTTCCGCAGGGATGCGAACTTGCTTGGCCTTCGAAGCGCCCTGATAAACGCCTCCGGCGCCGGCTCCTGCGGCTCCGCCGATGGCTGCGCCTTTTCCGCCACCGGCAATTGCGCCTATGATGGCGCCTAGCACAGCTCCGCCCCCTACTTTCTCGGCGGTACCTTTGCTGCGCGAACTGCCCGCTTCCGTGTACGTGGCGGAATTCAGCGGATAGTCCACGCCCTGAAATTCCAATCGAACCAAGCGCAACTGCAACTCGCTTTGGCCCTTGTATTGGCCTGAGGTTTGAGCCGCGACCAATCGCAGATACACATTCGCACCCTTGGGCACAACGATGCGGCTGTCCCACTTGAGGGGTTGCGCGAGTGTCGCCTGGAACTCATCGCCTGCCTGGCCTGTTTTCGAATCGATTGCATCAACAGTTTGAATTTCCACCGTTGTGCCAGCCGGGAAGATTGCCGTCACGGGCGGTGGAGGAGGCGGTGGTGCAGGCGCCTGTGCGGGTGCAGTCGCGGAAGTGTTAGCGGGCGTCGTCGCAGCCGTTGTCGGCTGGGCTGCCGGTGTTGTGGCGGGTGCGGGCACGGGCGCGGGAGCGGGAGCAACCGCTGGTTGTGACGGAGCCTGTGCGACGGATTCAGCATGAGTTGCGTCCCGCGGATGCTTCTTCTGCGCACGGAGCAGGCGAGCGCGCTCGCGTGCGCGCTTAGATTTAGACGGTCGCGGCCTTTCTACAGGAAGGGCGGCGGCTGGAGGAGGCGTTACTTCCGCTGTCTGTACCGGCGCTTGCACCGTCATCTGATCGTTGACCTTCCTGACGCCGGGCATGTTGGCCGCAAGTTTGTACGCTTCGTAGCGTGCTACGTCGCTGGGCGCCACGCCGGACAAGGTGACAACGCCGTTCTTGACGGATACTTGCAGATCTGCACTTTTCGTTTGCGGATCGGAGAACATCTGCGCCTTCAAATTTGTGGCGAGCTGCGCATCATTGGGTTTCGTTGCGCATCCCATCACCAGCCCGATGACAAACGCCGACGCAACCAGCAAATTTCTAACCCTGCGCATTTGCATCAGCCGCCTCCGATTGCCAGCTGCTAGCATTCTACCCGAATTTCCAGCAGTGAAATATCTCACCCAGACGCTTCTGAGCGCGCACTTCATTCGTTCGATGCATCGTGCTTGGCCGAGGGCTGCATTTTCTCGCTTACTTTGCAGGCCTGTCGCAACTTCTCCGCGGGGCCGGTGTTCAATCCAGAAGAGGGTGGTCCACGATAGACACGGATTTAAGCCCCCTCGCTATGGGCCATTTTTCCTTTGTCCGTTCTGGGGTGGAACAGGAGAAAGAGGATGCGAATCCGGAAGAGTATGGGTGTGATTTTTGCGGGACTGCTGTTGATTGTACTCAGTGGCTGCACCGGCAACTCGACAAATTCAAACGTGCAGCCGCAAATGGGAAATGTATTTACCCTTGGAACGGACGCTCAACCCACTTTCCCGAGCGTGGTTTCCTTTGACGTGACCATCACAGGCATAACCGTGAACAATTCGGGAGGTTCACTGCCAGTGTTGCTGAATCCCGTGGATATCGATTTTGCACGGCTCAGCGGTCTTCATGATCTGGTCGATCTGGAACCCGTGCAGCCCGGGACATATGACAGCGTAACGATTACCGGCTCGACGCCGGTGATCGGCTTTCTCGACACAACGCAAACGCCCCCGGCGCTGAACACGATCAACGCCACGCCGGGCACATTTAGCGTAACCGTGCCGCTGGCAAACACGCTGGTCGTGACTCAGAATGACTTGGTCGGTCTGCTGATCGACTTGGATCTCGCGCAAACCATCCAAACACAGAATGGCCAAGTGACTGGCACGATCAACCCGACGTTTGACGTTCGCGCTTTAGTCTCCGGCGACTCCGAGGCGGAAATCGATTGCTTCCGCGGCGGCGTGACCAACATCGACACTTCCAGTTCAACTTTTGCGATGGAAGGGCCCCACGGGCGCACCTGGACCGTGGTGACGAACGCACAAACGCGGTGGGATGACAATAGTTCGTTCAGCGCGCTCACGACCAATTCCATCGTGGAAGTCTCCGGACAACTGGACCCGGTGACACACAACATCGATGCGGATGAAGCGGGAATTCTCTCGCAGGATCACTTCTTCGTCGGCGGCCTGGCGACTTACGTGAATCCGCCAACGCCCAATCCGGCGACTCAAGTGCAAGTTTACGTGCGCAGCGAGCTTCCGGACGTTCAAAGCGTCGCTCCGATCGGACAGATCGACAGCTTAGCCTTGGACGGCTCGGAAAAGTATTTCATCGCCGACTTCCACAATCCGTTGACGTCGCTGCTCTTCAACAACACGACACTGGCGCCCGGACAGCGGCTCGGCATCGGCGAGGCCTTGAACGGCTCAGGGAACTCGCAGACCCTGACCGTGCACCGCGTCACGCTTGAGCGCCAGGGCCAGGAAGGCACGTGGGTAGCGGGAAGCACGCAGATTCAAAACGGAAACTCAGGCAGCTTCCAGATAAACGACAATTACCTTGCCGGCGTGCTTTTGCCTCAGCCGTTGACGGTGATTTCCACGACGTTCACGAATTACATTAACCTCAGCGGCCTTTCGGCGCTTTCCGGGCCTGGGCCATTCAATCTGAGAGTTGTCGGCTTCATCCTGGTGGACCAGCAAACGGGCCAGCAGGAAATGGTGGCTCGTTCGGTGGAACTGCTGAGTCCAACAAGCTAATTTTCGCGATCTGACACAAAAGCAAACGGCCCGCCGGGATGCGCCGGCGAGCCGTTTTGTTTTCTAAATGGAGCGCGTGTATAGGGCAGCGCGTTTCAACCAGTGGAAGAGGTCACTCTCTGCGGGACGCGACGATGTTGCGGTCTTGCACTTGAACCTCAATTGCCAGCGGCGGCCGCACTCCAACCCCTGCAACAACCGCTCCGCGAACTAATCCGTTTGGGCCGGTGCCGTATCGCATCAAATCGTAAACCGTACGCGTGCACGGATCGCCGACCATGGGATACCGCGCGGCCAGATTGTAATCGCTTCGTAGTTTTTGAACGCTCGCAAACTCGAGTTCGCATGTTCCGTAGGGTTCGCGCAGTGAAAAAGCCCAGTAGCTGTTGCCGGGCAAATGAACAAGCAATGCAGGAGAATTGTCGCCGCCCGGATTGCGATACAGGAATTTCTTCGTACTCCAGGGCTCCTTCATTTCTGACGTTGTGGCGATGGTGCCCGGAGCGACGGGGATCATTCTCACGGGCTGCGGCGGCGCAGCAGGCCGCGCAACTGGCGGAGGAGCCGCGGGCACAGGCGCGACGTGCGCAGCTCGAGTTACGCCGTGAGCCCACCAGACAAGAGCGATTATGAGCATGAGGATGGCGCCGCCTCCGGCGGCCCACAGGTAAGGCGACTGGCGTTTCGTCTGCTCGTTCGCTACCGGCTGCTGGTTCGACGCAGACTTTTCCGCGACACGCATCGGCACGCCAGGAATCGCGGGCTGCGCCGCTTGGAAGGCAGTCGGTTTCTTTGCGTCGTCTGGCATGGGCTGCGAACATAACTACAAGTCTCAGATTGCCCCGCCATACGACGAAAAGCAAGATACCCGCGTCGAGACAGTTAACGTCGCGAGGCTGACGCAAAACAATCTTGCATGAACGTGGAAGCGCCCTTAGTGAAGTGCTTTCACGCGTACAGAATGGTGCGTAATGTAATCCTGCAAATTCGCGAGACACAGAAGAAGCTCGAGAACCTGCTCATTGCAGGATCCTAGCTGCGACGCCGAAAGCGCTTGCGCGGCATGGCGGGCGTTTCCCAGGAGCCAGTCGATGGTCTTTTCATCAACCGGCTGCGATTCGACGCACCACACGCGGACCTGATCCGCTCTTTCGACGACCATTTCGACAAAGTGATTCAGGCAAACGCCGTCTCCGGCCAAAACAGGCAAAATTTCCGAACTGCATCCAGCCACATGGCATGGGCGAGCCATCGTGGTGTCCTTTCTTGCCCGGCGAGGGGACCGGGCAGACTCGTGCAAATATATATCGCGGCCGGCCGAATGCGGCGCACGGGCGTGTCCAAGATGTAACCATGGGAAGGCGGGAATCCCGTTCGCGGCTCGCAAAAAAAAGGCCGGCATAACTTCACCAGCCCCTAGGTGGAGGGAGAAATTTCTGTCTCAGAATTATTTTGATTCGATGTGAATCGAGCCGGAGCTGGTGCGCAGTTCTACGACCGGTCCGCCCGAGCCGACTTTTCCGTGCAAATCCCGCGGGCTTATCGTTCCTTCCATGGTGATCGGGAATTTCGAATCAATGCTGCCCGAGCTCGTGTGTGCGTAGAGCTCGAATGAAGTCTGCTGTGGCAGCTCGACGGTCAAATCTCCCGACCCCGTGTGAAGACGCCAATTTCCCGCAGGCGTTCCTTGAGCGGTGATATTGCCGCTTCCAGTACCGATTTGCACGGCACCGTTCACGCCATTTACTTCAACGGTTCCCGAACCGGTGGACACTTCGACGTCGCCTGAGCCAGATTGCGTAAGCCTCACGTCTCCCGATCCTGTTGATGCGGTGATGGCGCCGGAAATCTGGTCCGCGCGAATCTCACCGCTACCACTCGTGGCCTGCAGGCCGCCTTTCACCCCAGAAATGGTGATCTCGCCGGAACCTGTGTGCGCAGTCACGTCGGCGCCAATTTCATTCAGATGTACATCGCCTGAGCCAGCCGATGATTCGGCAGGGCCTGTCAATCCCTGAACGGTTTGATTGCCCGAGCCTGTCGCCGAGTGAAGGCGCGTCTGCGCGGGCGTGACAATGTCGTAGCTGATCGAGATGTTGCGCATCAGGTCGCGGTCTTCCACGTGCCCGATGGTGATTGTGCTGCCATTCTGCTCGATCGGCGGATGCTGCTCGATATAGTGCACGCGCGATTCTGTATCGCTATCACTTGAGCGCCAATTGTCGCCGGCGTGAATCGTGGCGTGAATTTCCACTTTGCTGGCGTCCCCGGAATGGATGGTGATGTTTCCCGCGCCAGTGGTCACGTCCAAGTCCACTGCCCCATTCACCGTCAGGGTGCGCTCAAAATGGCCATCGACAGCGGCTTGCGCGGGCGCAACGCCAATCGTTGCCAGCAGCCCCAGAGCAAGCGTTGCTCCTGCAAATTGCAGACCCTTCATCATGCGACTTCACCTCGCTCTCAAGAATTGTGGTCCGATTAAGGTACGTAGAAACGCCTCGCAGAGTTCAGACGCGCGGCGGGGCAAAGGGTGAGCACGCGCCAAGTCTTTCCACGCACTTTGCATCGTGGTGCTCGCCAACGGGCAAACAAACAACGAGCATTCAGAGCGAAAAGGTGTACAGAAGTGTTGATTAGCGCCATTCCATTATTTTATTTTTACTAACTTAGAGGGGCTAATTGCGGGTACTGTCGAACTTGGTCAGCCACGGTCTAGAGGAGAGGTTCGTCAAGCAGAGCTGCGGCTTCGGCTTCGGTGATTAGGTTGCGCTTGACCAACAAACGGATCAGCCGCTGCGTGAGCGCCGGAGACTTGTCCTTTCCGTGGCCACTACGAGTGGTGCTGCGGTGCGTTTCGAAACTCGCGGGGCGGATCATCGTAAGCTCTGCGAGCCATGCATCGAATGCCGCCGGCTTTTCGGGCGGCATTTCACCGAACGCTATCCCCATGCCAAGCCCCGCCTGCGAAAAGGTTACCGTGCCGGTAGTTTCAAAGCTCATGTTGTCCTTGTGCAGTCGGATGCTGACATCCGAGCCGACCGGAAGCGGCATGAGCGTGTCAACGAAACAGCCTCCGGGCCCGAGGTCTGTAGTCCGCGTCGAAAATCGCGTTCCCGATTTCAACTCCACCACCTCGGCGGAGACAGTAAGCTGGTACCGGATTGCGCTGCGGCGCTCGGCTTCCTCCGCGTTGGCCTGAACCGGCAAGATTGTCTTGGACAACGGAGCCATGGAGTACTTCTCCTTGGGTTTCTGGTACGCGCCGGAACGCAATGCGGCGCGTACGACCATAGGCAACACTCGACACGCCGATTGTGAGCCCTGCCTGAAATGTGCGCAAGGGACTCACAATCAGGGGTTTCGGAAGGATGACCTGTACCGAGGACCGATAGCAACTGTCCCTCTGTACAGGTGCAAATTCAGCTGGCTACCGCTTGCCGCGCTTTTTTTTCTTCTGGGATGATGCGCGCTTTTTTCGGCGTGGCGTTCGGAGAGAAGACCGGTTGCTCTTGTTGGGCGTAGGATGCAGTTCCTCTTCAATTGCCATCGCCACTCTCGGAGGAATGTTGACGAATTCCACGCCAACTCCCACGCCATCTAAGCAGTAGCGAACTTCACAGCGCGATTGCACTTCCACGCCCGTGTGTGCCAAGCGAAAACGCACATTAAGCACCGCGCCCTCCGGGAAATGCCTGGAGGTATTGATGAACATGCCACGGCTAGAAATGTCCGGCAAGCGCGTGGCGATCGTGTCGCTGTGCCCTTCGTAGGTCACGTACAAATCCCGAAGGCTGGAATAGCGCTCGGCGGCTCGCGCAGCGCTCCAGTTCTTGGGGGCTTTCGCCGATTTTTTTGCGCGTGGTGTCATCCCCGGACAGCTCCTTCTCTGGATGTCGGCAACGGCGTGCCGACTGGGTTTTGCGGCGAGACTCGAGGAGATCCGCAATAGGGGCAATAGGAAAACGAAGGCTGCAATTCGCGATGGCAATGGCCACAGACGAGCGACGGAATGCGCTCGAAGGGAATGACCCGGGCGACTTCTTCAATCGTCGTCAGCCCTTCCTTAACTCTGTCCAGCGCATATTCCTGCATGAGCTTCATTCCGCTCGAACGCGCCAGGTTGCGCATTTCGTCGTTGCGCGCGCCCTCGCGGACCGCGGCGCGTGTGAGTTCATTGAAAACCAGCAGCTCGTAGACGCCGACGCGGCCCTTGTAGCCAGTGCCGTCGCACATGTCGCAGCCCACCGGCACGAGCTGGGATTCCGGCAGGTCAGTCATTCCCGCTTCAATTAGCCGGGCGCGGTATGCAGGACTGGCGGCCATTTCGGTGCGGCACGAACACAGCCTGCGCACCAGGCGCTGCGCGATGATGCCGGAGACGGAGGTGGCGATCATGAATCCGGGCACGCCGAGGTCCAGCAGGCGGCTGACCGCGGCAACGCTGTCGTTGGTATGCAGCGTCGAAAGCACGAAGTGGCCGGTCTGCGCTGCTTTCAAAGCAATTTCGGCCGTTTCCTTGTCGCGAATTTCGCCGACCATAATCACGTTGGGGTCCTGGCGCAAGATCGACCGCAGGCAATTGGCGAAGGTCAGGCCTGCCTTGTTGTTCACCTGCACCTGATTGATTCCCGGCAGGGCGTATTCCACGGGATCTTCCACGGTGATAATGTTCACGGTGGGTTTTCGCAGCGCGCTCAACGCAGAATATAGCGTGGTGCTTTTGCCCGAGCCGGTGGGTCCGGTAACGAGGAGCATCCCTTGTGGCTGCGCAATGATGCGGCGCAGGTCCGTCACGATTTCCGGAGCAAGCCCCAGCATTTCGAATTGCTGCAACGGAGCATCCGCTTGGAGCAAGCGCATCACGACCTTTTCGCCGTACTGCGTGGGGAGGGTCGAGACGCGCAAGTCGATCTTGTTGCCGGCGAACTTCACCATGAAGCGGCCATCCTGCGGCGCGCGGCGTTCGGAAATGTCCATGTCCGCGAGGATTTTGATGCGCGAAACCACCGAGCTTTGCACCGAGCGAGGCACGCGAATCAAATCGCGCAGCATTCCGTCGACGCGGATGCGCACGGCGGTGTCGCCGGATTGCGGCTCGATGTGAATATCGCTGGCTTGCTTGGCCACGGCGGAGGAAATCGTTTGCGAAACCAGGCGCATGGCCGGCGTGCTCTTATGCATGAGCTCGGCTTGCATCTCTTGCATGGCGTCGATATTTCTCTGCAGAGAACTGGTGGAGACGAACTCCATCATTCCCGCGGAACCGTCATCCGCAGGCAGTTTTTCGTCAACGGCCTCCGCGGAATCCAGGTGATACCACTTGGTTATGGCATCCTTGATCTCGGCGCGGAATCCGATGCGCGGAACGACATCTGTGGCCGAGAGAAAGCGTAGTTCGTCAATCGCGTGAAGATTCTGCGGCTCGGCCATAGCCACGACCAGGCGATTGCCTTCGAAGCTGATGGGCATGACGCAGAATCGCAGCGCGACAGTCGCTGGTATGAGCTGCAGGGCTTCCGGGTCGATCTCCGCGGTGCTGGCGTCGACGTAGGGAATTCGACTGACTTCGGCGAGCGCCTCGACCAGGTCAGTCTTGGCAACCAGGCCGCGCTCGAGCATCAGCTCGCCAAGATGAATGACCTTGCCCTGCTGCTCTTCGATCGCGCGAAGCAAATCCTCAGGAGAGATTTTTCCGCGCTCGCGGAGCACCTCGCCAAGTTTCTTGCGTTTCACTGCTGTGCCTCACAGATGGGCTGAGCGAATAGGAACGTGAGCGGCACGACGGACATTACCCCATGGATATTGTCACGCAGCCGAACAGCGTATTCAGCAGAAAAAAGGGTGCGTTTGTCCAAAATCGCATCGAGGTGAGCGATTACTGGCAGTTTTCGGGAAGCTGCCCCAGTTTTTGGATCGCTTGGGAATTGTTTTTTCGGGCGGCGGCGTCCAGCAGGACGCGTGCCTGCGTGCAACTGCGCGAAACGCCGTTGCCCTGAAGATACAAATCAGCGAGCGGAATGGCAGCGCCCGTGTTTCCTGCCTCCAGCGAACGCCAAAACCACTCCGCAGCCTCGGCAGGGTCTTGCGCAACACCCTTGCCATTCAGGTAGTTCTCCGCGCGCTGGTATTCCGCTTGGCCGCTGTAGGGGGACGCGGGCGCGGGTACAACTGAGGGCGCGGCTTTGGACGCGTTCTGAGCTGCTTGGCCGTTTGCTGATGCGCCAAGCCTTGGCGTTCCTGGAGGTCCGTGGTCGGCGTTCAACTGATGGGTATTCAACTGCACAGCACCAGCGGCAGGAGCCTTTGCCGGCGCGGCGGCTGGCGGTACAGGGGAACTCGTCCCGGGCTTGGTCACTTGGCCCGGCGCGGCAGGAACTGGGGACGCTTGCGCAGCGAACGCGGGAGGCGCCGTCGTTTGCGCGGCACCCGTACTTCCGTTGGTCGAAGGCGTGCCTGCCGGATTCACACTTGCTGGCTCCGTCGGCGCCCCGGCGACGGTGTTTCCAACGCGTACGATGGCGTTGCCGACCTGCTGACGATGCGTTCGCACGTAGAACGCGAAAACCGCCCCCACCGCGATCACGATGCTAATGATGAGCAACGCGGCCGAGCCGTTCCGACGGTCCCGCTCGGGTTCCATTTCTAAGGGTGTCGAGCGCGCGAAAATATTTTCCGCATTCCTTGGAGGAAACAGAGGCGTGGCAGTAGTCGGCGAGGCCGGTGTGCCCGAGCCCGCAGGCGCGTCTTTTCTGCTCCAAGCAGATAGGGAAGGCACGGCTGAGAATGAGGCCCCGGTCTGGCGTTCGCGTTTGTGTTCCAGATCCCTTGTAGGCAGTGGCGCTGCTGCCTGCGGGCGGATTGGCGCAACAGGAATCTCAGGTGCCTTGGGCGGTGGTGCTACGGGCGTTACGCCGCGTGCCGGCTCCGTCGCCGCAGGAGCAGGGGCAGGATTTTGACTCAAATGCGTGTGCTCGGGCTCGGACGCGGGCGCTGGCGGCCCCGGCACGACCGCATCATCTAAAGGCATAGCTGACGGCGCTGGCGCATTCGCCGGAAACGAAGTTGCCGGAGGCGATTGCGCCGGTGTCTGCACATTTTCCGGAGGCAATACCACCCCGTTTTGTGCGGCAATCTCGTTGCGCTGCAAGGGGGAAGATTGGCCCGCTGGAGCTTCGCTTTGCAGGCTCGGTTTCGAGTCTTGCGCAGGCGTCGCGGGCGTTTGCATGGCGTTCAACTGCGGCGCGCCCCCGGGCAAGTGCTTTTCTGTTTCGTCTTCGTGCCCGGGCGCCGAAACGGCGGTTTCCTCCTCGTGCTCATATTCCGGCTTCAAGAGCCATTCGCGAATCAGGCTGCGGGAATCTTTGGAAAGCTTGCCGAAAGCCGCGCCGCCCAATTTCCCCTGCGCACTGACCCACACGACGCGAGCTTTTACATCAATGCGATAGCCGGGGCCGAGCGAGAAGGAAAGCGGGATTTGGGAGTCTGGTTCGACGCGGCCGACCGCTTGGAAGCCGAGGCCGCCTTCGCTCAGATTCACGACGACGCCACCGTTTTCCGTACCCATATCCAGATACTCCGGCGAATACAGGAGGCGTCTTCCGTAAGTGCGGCGTTCAGGGCTCATCGGTGCTCCGCGACATTCTTCATCAAGTGCACGAGTTTGCAGAGAAAAAAAGGGCAGGGACCAAGCAATCTCAATTATAGAACACCCAATTCTCCGTCTGCAATCGGTTGGATGCCGCGGAACGCTAATAGGTGTTCTTTGTCCGGCTTTCCGCGAGCAGTTGCGCCAGATAACCCTTCCAGACCGCTGCCAGAGTATGCGTCCCGTGCCCGCGCGTTTGGTCCGTAATCGGCAGGAGCACAAACCGGCCGTGCGGCACCTTATGAATCAGCTTTTCGTCGATGTGCAATTCAGGCGGGTTCACGAAATCGTCGGCGGAATTGATCGCGATGAGCGGCGCGGTAATTTTGTCCAGGTCCGGCGAAGGATCATAGTCGCGCGAGGAATTGAAAGCGTAAATCATATCGTTTGCGTCGAGGCCTTTCAGCCGCTCTTCGAGCGACTTCGCCAGGAACGCATCAGCCGCGTCGCGCGTGGGATATTCTTTCTGCCAATACAGCGGAGTGCTGACCATGAGGATTTCCACGTCGAGTGCTGCGCGCAGTCCGTTCACCGGCTCAGACGTGTAATTGCCGCCGTCCCAGGCGGGATCGCTCCTGATCGAATCCATGATCATTTTGCGCGTCATGCGATTGCGTCCGGCGATTTGCACCGGAAGGCACGCCAGCGGCATCAGCGCGTCCATGAATTGCGGATGCGTTTCGCCCCACATCCACGTATGCATGCAGCCCATCGAAGTGCCCATCACCAGCCGCAGATGATCCACGCTCAGGCCCTTCGTCACGAGGTCATATTCGCCTTGAACCATGTCCGCGTAATCGTAGTGTGGGAATTTCATCCGCAGCCCATCGCTCGGCTTGCTGGATTTGCCGTGGCCAATATCGTCGGGCAGGATGATGAAGTACTTCGAGCTGTCAAGGAGTTGTCCAGGCCCAAAGAGCACGCCCGCAAACACGGGGTTCAGGAATTGCTGACCTGTGCCGCCCGTGCCGTGGAGGATCAGCACGGCGTTCGTCACGCGGCCTTGCGCGTCGCGCATCGGCTGCCCGAGCGTCGTGTAGTGCAGCCGCAGGTTTGGCAAGGTCTCGCCATCGCGAAAATGAAAGTTGTGGACTACGAAGTCGCCTTCTTCCGTTTTCCATTGTCCGGGCGCCTTCGTGGCCGAACTTTGTCCGCGCGAGGCAGGCGTGGAAATAAGTGCCGCAGCAAGTATCAGAAAAAATACACCGAGGTTTCGATTCATTCGCTTGCGCTCCTCGCGAAATGCATATCATGCGCAGCGGCCGTAATTCAACGCTTCATTCGCACTAAATTTGCTCTTGCCGCTTACGTCCTCATTGACACGCACTGGTTGCCGGAATAATCTTCACCGGCTCAATTGCCAGCGTGAAAAGCGCCGGCTTCATCGGAGGAATCATGAAACGTGGAATCGCGTTTCTCAGTTTGCTTGCCCTGTTCGCGTTCACAGCTCCTGCATTGTTTGCGCAGGACACGGATCAAATGCCTGCGACCGCCACGCCAAAATCCAGCACCACGTTCGTGCGCTGCGGCAAGCTGATCGCTGACGCAACTGAGCCCGCGATTGACGGCGGAGAAGTCGTGATCGCCGACGGCAAAGTGACCGCCGTCGGCCGCAACTTGACTGTGCCTGACGGAGCGCAGCAACAGGACCTCTCGCGTTACACCTGCATCCCTGGCTTGGTGGATGCGCACATTCATATTTGGACCGGCCCGCGGGGACAGTATCCATCCTTGCCGCTGGCGACCATTCGCGCCACCAAGGCGATGGCTTACGCCGTGGATTCTGGAATTGTCGGCGCACGCGTGCTCGGAAGCGGGGGATTCGTTGATGTCGCGTTGAAGGACGCGATCGAAGAGGGCACCATTCCCGGCCCGCATCTTGTCCCCGCAGCGCACGCCATTTCCATTCCCGGCGGCCACGGAGATTTTTATGCTTTTCCTCCCGACCTGGTGCCGGAGAATTTCTACACTCCCGAAAACGGCTACATCAATTCGCCCGCCGACGCGGAAGCCGCTGTTCACTGGCAGCTCAAGTATGGCGCGCGCGTGATTAAGATTCTCGCGTCCGGCGGAGTGCTTTCGCCGCTCGATTCACCGCTCGCGGAGCAGGTTTCGGAGGAAGAGTTAAAAGTAATCGTCGAACAGGCTCACAATGCCCACGTGAAAGTGGCTGTGCACGATGAAAACCTACCGACCATTTGGGCCGCCCTGCACGCCGGGGTCGATTCCATCGAGCACGGCGCAGGACTCGATCAGGACGCCGCAAATTACATGAAAGAACATGGCACTTACCTCACGCCGACACTCTATATCGCCAACAACATTGTCGAAAACGGTGCCAAGATGCACATGCCCGATTACGCCATTCGCAAAGCCAACCTCATCTGGCAGGGCGAACTGCAAGGATTCAAACTCGGCCTAAGCACCGGCCTGAAAATCGTCGCTGGCTCGGATCAGAGCTATGAGCCGGGGAAGGGAACGGTTCGCGACGAAATTATGACCGAAGTGCGTTTCGGCGCCACGCCGCAGCAGGCTCTTTCCTTTGGTACAAAAGCGTCCGCCGAACTTCTAGGGCTCGATGACCTCGGCACGATTGCCGTTGGCAAAGAGGGCGACGTCGTCGCCGTCGAAGGGAATCCGCTCGAAGACATTCATGCGCTCGAGCGCGTTCGCGCCGTCATCGTCAAAGGCCAATCGCTGCCTCCGGCGAACCGCTACTAGCCTCGGCGGCTCGCGCATGTTTTATTGGCAGTTTGGTCGCGCGGATTTGTGCGCCGATAAGCTCTAGACAGCGAAAACGGTGGGCGATAATTGACCCGCCCGCAGATGCACGGTATTTGCATCTCATGGGTCGTCGCTATGAATGAAAACGCTCCAATGCGAAAACGATCGCTCCGGAAATGGATTCTCGCCAGCCTGCTCCTCCTGCTCGCGGGGTATTTTGCTCTGGCGCATTTCATGGGCGGCCCGCGAGATGTCTATGGTTTTCTGCGCTACGCATTGCCGCAATGGCGCCAGGGCGATTTGCACGTCGGCGATCGTGCGCCCGACGCGCGCATATTCTCTCTGGATGGCCGCACGGCGTTCTATCTGCACGATAAAATTGGCAGCCGTCCGCTCGTGCTGATTTTCGGCAGTTACACTTGACCGCCATTTCGCCGCGAGGTGGTCAACCTCGTCAAGATTTACAACGACTACAAAGACCGCGCCGATTTCTTGACCGTCTATATCCGTGAGGCTCATCCGCAGGATGAATGGCAGATGAAATCGAATGTCGACGAGAATATCTGCTATCCGCAGCCGCGCACGTTTGCCCAGCGTGTGGCCATCGCCAACGATTTCGTCACGCGCTTTCACTTTCCGCTGCCGATGGCCATTGACACCATGAATGACGCCGCGGACCACACTTACGGCGGCTGGCCGGAACGAATCTACATCATCGATGAGTCAGGAAAGATCGTCTATCGTGGCGGGCTTGGCCCCTTCAACTATCATCCAGAAGAAGCGCGCGCCTGGCTGGCGCACCATTTCCCAGCGCCGGCATCGTCTGCGGCAGTGCAGCCGACCGCCCGCTAGAGTACTGACGCCGATGGAGGGTCACTCAAGCGCCGCGCGGTCCCAATTGCCGAGCGAAGCACCCGCATCGTACGTGCTTTGCGCAAAATCGAGCAGCGCGCGAGCGGGAGAATCACTGCGGCGAGCTTCTTCGTAGGGCAGCAGAAATTCTCCCTGCGCCTTTCCGTAAAACGCCGCGGACGGGCGCACAGGAGCTTGTGCGAAGCCCGGCGGCTCGGGTGCAGCGTACGCATAAAATGCCGCGTCGATCACTCCTGCATTTCCCGGCCAAAATCCCGCACTGATCACTTCGTGCGAGTAGGCCTCGCGTGTAACCTTGTCCGCGCCGGGCCGCTGCGGCGCGCGCCGGCCGGAGAATCGCGTCACTGCCAAATCGAAGCTGCCCCAGAAAAAATGCACGGGACTGGATTTGCCCAGAAATCTCGCACGGAATTCTTCGAGTACCGATTCGGCACAGAGCAGCGCCCGCCAAAAGCGGTTCGCGTATTCCGGGTCGTACGATGCGTGCACGCGGTCTTCGTCGAAGCGAATCGGATCGGGAATCTCCACCGGCATCGGCCAGATTTTGATGCGAATGCCAAGCGAATCGAGCGTCTCGATGAATTCACGGTAAAAATCGGCCACAGGGCGCGGCTCCAATTTCATTTCGCGTCGCCGCCCATCGCTCGATTGAATTTCCAGCATGTGCTTCAGGAAATCGAATTGAATCTCGAACACGCTGTCGCCGTACGGAATCGGTTGCGTCGTCAGCCCGCGGCTATTCACGTGCAGCGTAATGCCCCACCAATGATTCAGTCCTGGGCATAGCGCCAGCTTCACCTTGCCGGCCATTTGCGTCCACATGTGCAGCGTCGCGCGGGTCGGCTCCCATTCTTTCAGCGGCAGTGCGGGCCATGCATTTTCTTCAGCGCGTTTCGTTTCCGGATTCATGTCCTTCCGCCTCGGCAGTCCGAAAAGGGAAGCGATTACAGAATGCGGCGCCGCCAATCACTCGATCATCATCTCGTCGACGTAGCACCAGCGCCAATCCTCGCCCCGTTCGAACGATTGGATGATCGGGTGTTTCGTCGCATGGAAATGCTTTGTCGCGTGTTTGTTCTTCGACGAATCGCAGCAGCCCACGTGCCCGCAAATCAGGCACAAGCGCAAGTGAACCCACGTGTCGCCCATTTCCAGGCATTCCTTGCAGCCTTTGCCGCTTGGCGATACTTTGCGAATTTCGCTGATGTGCGCGCACGCTGGAGCCATATTAGACGCCTCCACGCAGATTCTACGCCAGCAGTGCGCTGGAGTGCGAGCCCGCGTTTCACCCAAACAATTTGCCGGGGATTTTGTAAGAAGGGATTACGGCCGATGAGTTTTTGCTTTAGGCCTCAACGCAAAGAACGCTTGCACGGCGGCCTGGCCCATGGCTTCGTACCCGGCATCGCCCGGATGCAGATGGTCGCCCGAATCGTACGCTGGCAAAAAGCGCCCCGGATGGCTCGGATCGCGCGTCACTTTATCGAAGTCAATCACGCCGTCGAACACGCCGCTCGTGCGAATCCAGTCGTTGACTGCTTCGCGTTCCGCTTCGCCATCGGGCGTCTCGTAAAACGCTCCTTCGAACGGCGTCAGTGTGCCGCCGAAAACGCGGATGCCGTGCGCGTGCGCTCGTTCCGCGATCTGCCGCAGCGCAGCGATGATGTCCTCGGCGCTCACAGCATCTGCGGCGTACTTTCCGCCGCGCATGTGCGGCCATCCAATGTCGTTGATTCCTTCGAGCACGATCAAGTAGCGCACACCGTCCTGCGCGAGCACGTCGCGATCGAAACGTGCGAGCGCGTTTGGGCCATCCACGTCGTGCAAAATTCGGTTGCCCGAGATTCCCTCGTTCAGCACTGCGAGCGCAGCGCCAGTCGCGCCGCCGCGCTTCGAAACCTGCTCCGCCAGAAAATCCGGCCAGCGATGATTCGCGTCTAGCGTGGCGTAGGCGCCGTCCGTGATGGAATCGCCGAGCGTCACGATTGCCTCGGTGCGCTCGCTGGCGAGCACATCGATGCCTGAAAGCAGGTACCACGATTTCTCCGTCTTCGCGCCCTGCATATCGGCGCTCGCGCACAAGTCGCCCGGCCCGGAAATGTATGTCGTCTGGTTGCCCAGTTCGTGCCATGTCGCGGGGCCCGTTGTTACGGGCAGAAACACGCTAATCGCAACTCGTGCCAGTGCGGATACGTTCAGATGCACAGGATCGCTCAGCGCCATCGCACCTGGCGGAATGGTGAACGACGGCTGGCCGCTAAACGTGAGCGTGCGATCCGTGCCAGGAAGAATCGCGGAGCCTTTGCCCGCGAGCGCGATATGGGCGTCACCCAGCGTCACCGCCGCGCTGCCAAACGCATTCGAAAATCGCACGCGTAGTTCCTCGCCACCGATACTCGCCCGCACAATCATGCGCACGGTCTGGTTGCTGAAGCCAGCATCCGAGGAATCCCGCCGATCGCCCTCCGTGGGAGGCATTTGCGGAGACGCGGCCCATGTGCCCACCCAGTGTTCGCCTGCCGCTTGCCTCTGCGCCGCCACGAGGCCGGGCAGGAAAGCACAAACCAGAAGAAGAGTTGCGCCGCGAGATAGCTGGCGTACGACGGACGAAGCAGAGTTCATATTCGTCTCCGGTCGCCGCGAGTATACAACGCGAATCAGTCCGATTTGCCGTGGAAGAAAATTCAATGGATGCCGCGGCTGGTTTTAGACACTCTGGCTGGCGGAAAGCCCTCGCGACGGAAAATCGTCATGCGGCCCGCGTCAAACGCGAAATCTGAAGGGTGAAGCGTAAAACGTCGCTTCGCCAGACCGAACCTGCGGCGAGAGAAAAGCTTGGAGTGGTGCCGAGGGATGGCACTGCACCCCGCGTCTCACCGTTGAATTCCAAATAAAAATTGCGGCCTAGCCCAAATTCGGAGGATGGGTGTGTCCAGTGAAACGATGATGCGGCTGGCATTTGTGGCGCGAGAGAGCGCGAGAGAGAAGGCCCTTGCCCACAAACCAGGTCGCGGGACAACCCGCAAATGGTTATGAATCAAGGCGGGGAAATTAGCGAACGGCTGCCCGGAAACATGTGTTTTTGGGCAAGCTGGAGGTGCGTCGCTGATGCAATCGATTGAGAACCTGACGGCTGAAAACGCAGCGCCGGAGTTTGGTGCCGTAACAGGTTACGCGCCAGATGACCGTGCGGAGCTGTTCGATCTCTACCGCTCCGTCATTCCGTCCGGAACGCTCGGCGATTTTGAGGCCGACGTCACCGAAGACCGCGAGATGTTCTGGACGATTCTGCGGAGCAAGGACGGCCCGATCATTGCGGCGATGTTGGTGACGGTTCGCGGCTACGTAATTCCTTTCGTGCCGCCAAAAGAAGCGTCGTCGCCATGGGCAGTGAGTGCCGTCGTGAAGCTTGCAGAGGAAGCAATGCAAGCGCTTCGCGGTCGCGGGATCACCCAGTTCAATATGGCCGTTTCCCGCGAACTCGATGCTCTCGCCGCGCAGCTTGAGCGGTGCAGCCTTGTCGGCAAGGATCTTTATTCGGTCCGCGCACTTCAATTCGATGGCGACGGGAAAGTGGCGAGAGCCAACTAGGAGAGCAACCAAATGCCTGACGAAGATCTGGACCTACTGGACGAGCAGGACGAAGAGGAGCGTAATAAGCCGTCTTCCATCGCTCCTGTGCCGCAGCCGCTCCCGGCGAATATGGCAGCGTCGATCGCGCCGCAGCCTACTTCTCTTGCTGGGGATGTGCGGCCGGATCTTGCAACTCTCGCACGTGCCCCTATGGGGCAGAACCAGCCGCTTATGCGGACCGCGCCCCAGCAACAGCAACCTGTTTCGATTACCGGGATGAAGAGCCTTGCGCCCACTCCTGCACCGAAGTCGATAACCGCTTTGCCGCTCGGCCCGGCGCCGGCGGCTACGTCTGACTTGCTCGCACCGCGGCCAGCTTACGACAAGCTGCAGCAGATGGAAGCGAGCGGCCCGGGGATAAACAGATTTTCCGACCGGCATCACATTCTTGGGCCTCTGGTGAAAGGCCTTGAAACTGCCGGAACGATTCTTGCTCCTGGGGCCATGATGGCGGTCCCCAGCACGCGAATGAACTTCGCCTTGCGCACCGCGCAGCAAAAGAATGCCGCCGATGAAGAGGCGAAGGAAATCGCTGACACGCAGGCGGAGCGGGAAAACAATCAGCGCATCGGACTCACGGAGGAAGAGGCTAATCTTGCGGCTGCGCGCGCCCAAGAGGCGGGGCAGCCGAAACAGCAAACAGCAAATCTTCAGCGCGCCGTGATCGATGATCCTAAAAACCCAGGCACGCCGCTTAATGTCGACTTCAATCCGAAGACCGGACAATACCTCGACCCGCAAACTCAGGACATCATTCCCGGCGCGAAGCCGTGGGAGAAAAAGACCGAGCCGACGAGTCCGTTTGAGGCATTCGCCTATGGCACGCCACAGGAACGCCAGGCCGCGCAAGATTTCCTGACTTTCGAGAAGAAGGTCGGCGCGGAGTCTCGAAGCCCATCGGAGGTCGAAGAACGCTACGCGCTGTATAAACGCGATCCTGAGGCCTACAAGGCGATGTTTGGGGATCGCGGTGACGCGCAGGATCAAGCAAATACCGCGCGCTCACAGGCGCAGGCCACGAGGATGCTCAAATACCTCGACGGTCGTCGCAAGGAAGTTCAAAACGACTTCATGCTCGACGACACCGAGAAACAGCAAAAGCTCTCCGAGATCGACCAACTCGAAAAGCCGTACCAGGACGCGGCGCAAGGAAAATCCGGCGGTCAGGGTGAAGGCGACACGATTCAGGTAATCAGCCCGAAGGGTGTTGCGGGAACGGTTCCAGTCGGCAATCTAAAGAAGGCTTTGAAGAAAGGCTACAAGGTCGCGCCGAATCAATGACGACAGCAGCCAGCCCGCTCGTACAACAAGACGACGATCTCGGCTTCAAGCCGCTTGCGCCATCGTCGAACAACCCGCCGCCGGCAAGCCAACAAGCAAAGCCGCAGGTTGCCGCGCCAACGATGGGGCCAAGGACTCCCAGCTTCTGGGAGGGGATCACATCGCCAATCCGTGAAGGGGCAATCGGCCACTCCGTTCAGGAAACAATGCCAAGAATCGCGAAGGCTTTTCCTTCGCTGTTTGAGCCAACTGAAACGGCGGCGAATCCTGAAAAGCAACAGCACGAGAACGAAGTGTTGGCGTTTGGTGCGGGGAACAATCGGCCTGGAGCGCTGAAGGGCCTCGAAGAATTTGTCGGCGGGATGACTACAGCTCCCAGCATCCTTGCAATGGCGGCCGGTCCAGCGACCAAGCTGCTCGAGCCGCTTGTCGGCGAAGCTGGCATACCCGTCGTCAACAAACTCATTCAGGCAGGATTCTCGGCAGAAATGCTCACGCAGGCGGCCCGTCAATCCCCGCAGCTCGCTAAAGCGCTCCAAAGTGGCGATTACGCGCAAGCCAGGCAGATCGCGACCGAGATGGGACTCAGCGCGGCGTTTGGCACGCACCTCGCGAGAGGACTTGATGAGCCGGAAAATCCGCTCCAAGCGCGCGTCACGCCTGAAGGCCGATACCAGTCCATCGCCGTTCCGAATTACGGGCAGACGCTGGACAGGTCGAATGCCGCAACCCCAGAAGCCGCGCAGCGCGCGCCACTGGCAGCATTGCCGCCCTATCGGCAGCCGGTCATCACACCGGCGCCGCGCGGGTCAGTGCTTGGCTCGATTGAACGCGCAGGTGCAATTCCACCGGAAGAACGCACGGCGATGCAGGGCTACGCGCGACGCGAACCTATTGGACTTTTGCCGCCAATTCGTCCGACGTTCGAGGACAGCCTAAATTCCTTTGAAGGGCCGCGCGATGAGGCGCTCATTCCACCCGAGCCGACACGAACAAGTAACGGCACGATTCTCGCCCGTGGTCGAGTACTCGGCGAGCAGAGGGCTTTGCCGGCTGCGCTCGTGGCCGGGCACCTCAACTCAATCGTCAACGGGGAATTTCCAGCCTACGATTCACTCCATGATTTCGCTAGAATGGCGGAAGGAAGGCTCAACGATGCGAAAGCAGCTGCAGAATTCAATCACGAAGTCGAAAAACTCGCCGCCGAAGAACGAGAATCAGCGGGAAAAGGTTATGAGACTTTACATGGGCTTGGCCCGGAGAATAGCCCAGGAGGCATCCTCCCAGGGCTCGAAGACGCCACGGCCGAGCAAGCCCGCGCTGCTGCAGTAACCCGCGGCGAGCGACTCACCCAAGAAGCCAATCGTCCTCTCGGTTCCATCGAGTCAGCCGCAGGCGAGATGGAAACGAAATCCCCGCTGTTCCGAGGAACGAAAGCCAGCCCGCAACGTGAGATTTTCGGCAACGAAAAGGGCGGCGTGTCGCCGGAACTGCTGCGCGATGTCTTCACCGGCAAACTTCCCAAAGAAGCGTACGGCAAATTCGTCGCTGAGCCTCTCATCAGCAAACTGGGCCTGGGCGAAAAGTACGCAGCGGTGCGCCAAGCCGATCCGGAGATTGCGGACCAACTCCACGCGCTCGACAACGCGCCAGCGTATGTGCGTGCGAAAGCGGCGAAAGCGGTCCACGACACCATTGGGAATTTGTCCCGCGACCAGGAACGCCTCTTCAGCCTGATGGCCGACGCAGACAGCCGAGAGAATCTTCGCGCGAATCACCCAAGCGAATACCGGCAAGCTGTGAACGACCCAGCAATTCAAGATGCGCTGCGGAAGTATCGGCCCATCGAGCAGGAGATGACCAACGCGCGCAAAGGCGTGGGCGGCGCAACGCTCGATCAGGATTATCTGCGGCGCGTCTATGAGCAGCACGTCTCAGGCGTGGGGAAAGAGGCGGCTGCCACGGACAGGGCCAGCATTCCATTTGAGCGCGTGATCCGGCCTGAGCGCGTCCCGAATCAAAGCCGCGAAGCCACGGCGGAATATCACTACCAGAACGGGCTGCACGAATTCGGCCCGGCGTTTGGCACGAAGTTCATCGGCACGCATTTGCAGGCGCTGCGCGATTCCGTGGCGAAGGATTTCATATCGAAGGCGACAGAGCTTCCCTGGAATGCGTCCGAGCCCCGCTCCATTGAGTACGAGGGCACACGCTATTACCGCCCTGACATTGCGCGCGAGATGGGGAAGGGCACTCCGACTTATTCTTGCTACGACGCGGCGGCGGGATTGAAGTTTCCGAGCAAGACGGATCTCGCGAAGAAGTATCTCGGCCCGAGCGAGATCGTCCACGCGCTCAACAATTACGGCGTAGAGTCAGAGTCGCACCCTGGCGCGGTCAATCGCTTTCTGCAGGAGCAAGTCGTTGGCTTCGGTTTTGGGATTCCGCACGTCTTCAACATTTTGCGCCGGGTGACACAGTCGGAGCCAGGAGGCGCGCTCAATCCAAAATCGTGGGCGGATGCATGGAAGGTTGCGCTCGATAAAGGGCTACGCGCGCGCGGAATCGAGGGGCTCGATGATCCGACCTTCGACAAACTGGCGAAGCAGGGTGCGATTGCTCCGCAGGAGATGAAGCAGCTTAAGCAGTACATCGGCGGCAATCTGAATCCGGCGAACTGGCTGCGCGCGCTGGCCGGCGTCGGGCACAAGGTTCTATTCGATCCGCAATCGTTCGGAGGCTTTGGCGGCGTCGACCAGCGCGCACGCATCTGGGTTGCGGACCTGGTGAAGTCCGAGCGGCCTGAATTGTCGGACGCACAGATCGCGCGGGCCGTGAACACACAGCTCGGGGATTACAACCGAAAGAATTGGAGCGACACGCAGAAGCAAGTCGGAAAGTTCATGCTCTTTCCTGGTTGGTCGCTCTCTAGCCTGCGATGGGTGATCGAGCATCCGGTCAAAACAACCGTGCCGCCGGCGCTCCTTGTGCTCGCTGCGAATCAGGTTCTGCATCAGTTTGGGCAGAACACCGACCGCGACGCACGCGACATCGAAAACATTCACGTGGGCAATCGCAGCATTGGTCTGACGATTTTGCGCGAAAGCATGGCGCGCAACCTGGAGCGGCCCGCACTGAATTACGCGGAGTCAAAGCTCTTGGGCGAATCACCGGCTCGCAACGTGCGTGCTGCCGGGGAGGGCCTTGTCTCAGGCGCGGGCGGTATGGCCTCCACGCTCAACCCGATACTCACCGGCGCCGCATCCCTCGCGACGAATCGCCAGGACGTTTTCAGCCGGAAGGAACTATTCGGCAAGGGCGACTGGACAACACCGGGCGTCGTGCTTCCGAACAAAGCGCTCGACAACCTTGCCTCGCTCGTAGTGCGCCACGCGTTTCCCGCTCTGGACAGAATCTTGCAGGGACGTGACGTGGATTTCGCGTCATTCGCTGGCGGGAATCTCGGCGTCACGAATTACAAATACGGCCCCGAGGATCGCCTCAAGCGCAACGCAGCTGAAGCCGCGGAGGTTTACACGGCCATCTCGCGCTTGGCGAAATCCGATCCGCAGGCGGCTCGCAAATTCATCCAAGACCCGGACAACGCAGCACTCGCGCTATTCCATTCCGATCTTGAGCGCATGGCGACGACGCTCCAGCGCATCAATGCAGCCGAGCAGCGCGTCAAGTCGGCGCCGAGACTATCAGGGATAGAGAAGCAGCAGCACATCGCACAGATGGAGCGGGCGAAGCAAAAATTGCTCAGGAACGCAGACGGGCTTGACCGGATGCTCTTTCAGAGGATGCACGGGCGCCGAGCAAGCGCATGAAGGGATGACTACTATGAAAACGAAACTCGCATTTCTGATTCTGCTGTGCGTGCTACTCGGCAAGTCCGCGACTGCGCAAAACGTGGTGCAGGTGGCGGGAATGAGCACTTGCTGTCCCCATCTGTTTGTGGGCAGCCGCGAAGCGCCTATTTGAGCAACGCGAAATCAATCAGATGCGCGGGCAAGAACAGCATGGTTTTTGGGCAAGCTGTAAGCCGCTCGCTGCGCCGTTCCTTTGGTGAGGCCTGTTTTCTCGCAAACAATTCGCCAGGAAGATCCGCTGGCGCGCAGATTGGCAATCCTCGAAGCATCCACGATTATCTTTGGCCGTCCAAGCCTCTTGCCTTTCGCGCGGGCGTTGCGCAGTCCGGCCCGCACTCGCTCGGCAATTAGCGAGCGCTCCAGCTCAGCGACGGCGCCCAGGACCGTGAAAACCATCTTCCCCGCTGGCGTCGACGTGTCGAGCGATTCACTGAGGCTGACAAATCCGACGCCGAGGGCGTTGAATGTTTCGAGCGCACGGAGCAGATGCGAGACGCTGCGAGCGAAACGGTCAAACTTCCACACCGCTACCACGTCGAACTTTCGCTTGTGGGCGTCGGCCATCATGCGGTCTAGTTCTGGCCGGGAATCCTTCGCGCCGCTGACACCCTCGTCCAGATACTCAGCCGCGACGGTCCAGCCGCGTGCCTCAGCGAATTGCCGAAGCTCGCGTACCTGCATATCGACGCTCTGGCGTTTGATCTGAGATGTCGAGCCGCACTTCGGACACTGCGCCGTTTCGGTGCTCGTTCGTGGCGTCCATTTGTGGCCGCACGCCGAGCATTTGCAATCGTTGGTGCTGATCCGAGCGTAGATCGCGGCTCGCATCACTGCCTCCCTTCGTTCGTCGGCGATAAAGTGTTGACGGCGTCGAGCAGTGCTTTTCGCGCGATCGCTGCCAGGTCGCCGTTGAGCCGCTGACGAGGGCGTGGATGCGCGGTTTCGCCGATAATGGACCTGAGTCGCAATGCGGTTCGCGTGTAACACACTGCGCAGAGCCCCAAGCCCATATAACTTGCGCACTTCGTCTCGCAAATCAGGCAGGAGTGAATCTCGAAATAAATCGCCCATTTTCGGCGTGCGGGCATGGTTTGAAAGCGATCTCCATGGAAACGCCGAGTAGGCGAGGCTGGACGCCCGACGAGAATGGTCGTGAGCCGGAACGCGGTTCGATAATAACAGCGCGAGCAGCCTCCACAGCCACCGTGAAGGGCTTTCTTCGTCCTGCAAATTAGGCAGCCGAATTGTTCAAAATACTGCGCCCATTTCCGGCGTGCGGGCATGGTTTGAAAGCGACGCAACTCCGCAGAGACACGTTGCGTGTCGAAGAACGGCCGAAACAGCAAATCCTCGCGGTTCGCGATAATTTCAGCGGCTTTCTGATGTACCAGTCGGTCGGAGAAATCAGCGTCCGGTTTTGGCGGCTCAGGCGGCAGCAGCTCAGCAGCCGTGACACGGACCGGTTCGATGTCATCGAATCCCGCGACACTAACTCGTGGGATGATTACGATCTTCTGGCTTTTCCGCATCGGTTGTTTCTCCTTTGGCGGCGTGGGGATGACACTGCTCGTGAATGCGAGTCAGACTCGAAACGGCCAGGTGTGTGTAGATTTGCGTTGTCGTGACGCTCACGTGGCCCAAAAGCTCTTGCACGTACCGCAGATCCGCTCCCCTGTCGAGGATGTGCGTGGCGAAGCTGTGACGCAGCAAATGCGGATGAACGCCAGCAATGCCGACGCGCTCCCCCGCATCACGCACGATCTTCTGCAATGTCGCTACTCCTAACCGGCGACCGCTGCGATTGCGAAAGACCGGCCCTTTCGTTCGGCCCGTAAGATGAACCTTGAGGGCTCGCGCTGCTCTCTTGCCAAAAAACACGAGGCGTTCTTTTTGTCCCTTGCCGAGAACGACGATTTGCCGCTGACGAAAGTCGAGCTGCTCGACGCGCATCTGCGCGACCTCGGACACGCGGCAACCTGTTCCGTACAAAACTTCGAGCAGGGCGCAATCGCGCGGCAGTGTCGCCGCTTCAATCATCCGCGCAACCTCGATTTCCGTCAGGACGCGCCGAGTGCGGCGCGGTATCTGCTTTGCGTTTCGGATGAAGTCCATCGGCGAAAATGGTGCGGCGCCGGCGAGGACCGCGAAGCGGTAGAACTGGCGGAGCGCACACAAGAACGTCTGCCTGGTACTCGCACCGAAACGGTCTTTGTCCGCTAATTCGACAAGAAACTGCCTAACGCGGGCGTGTGTCACACCGCATGCATCGTCAGAGCCGAGGAAATCCAAATAGCGCGCGACTCGACGCGGGTAATCCTCTTGCATGAAATGCGACGCCTTCTGGCCCCTCAGCCAATTCTCAAACCCAAGGGCGAGCTGCTCGTTCTTTCGACGATGCGAGACGCTCAGCAAACCGGCAACTTCGGAAGTCATGACTTAGCTCCTCTCTTTCCCCAACGAAGACGCGGAGTCTGAAAATACGGATGCTGGCCTTCCGGCGCGACATCGTTCGTGGCGCCGAGCGCCGCGCCGCCCAGTGCAGCCAGCGATGATTTGTATTCGGGCAGTAGTGCGCGTTCTTTCTCGCCGTCCAAAACAGCTTGTGGCACCAACGGCAGCGCTTCCGCATTTTGCGGGCATGGATTCCCTTGTCCGGCGAAACGACGTGGAAGCCTCTACGCTCAAGAAATAGCTGCGCCTGCCGTACCCTACTGAATCGCTTCTTGCGCTTCGCTTTTGCGCCCACAACGGCAGACAACGGGATTTTCGCCCCTATTCTCATCGACAGAGCACCGAATCAGAGGAAATGGGGCTTTCGCAGTTCGTACAGGGCAACGAACGGCACCATCAGAGTCCGAGAATCCTTCGCATGGGACAGCATCAAGAAGCCGTCTACCTTGTTGGCGGTCGTAAACGTCCATCCCGCCAGATGCTCTTGGATTTTCCAGCCGCCATCGAGGGCCTTCTCAAGGCTCAAGGGCAGCGCGTGTCGATTCGTTTTGCTTGCACTCTTCGAAGCCATGTTTTTTGCTCTCCTCGTCTCGCCCTTTCCTCGTCGGTGTCGCGGGCGAGAGCAAAAATGCGACAGACGCCCGAGTTTGAGCCCGGGCGTTTCGGACTCACATCAATTGCGGTTTGCCGAACTCGTAGCCGTTGAGAATGCTCGCCGTGTAAGAAACGCTCAGGCGGTGCGGCTGCCCGGCCAACGTGAGAGTTACCGTTCCCCAGCGGTGGCGCTTGTCGGCTTCAAGATTCGATTTTTCGGTGACCAGCTTCCACCCGCGACTGAGTGCCTGATCGAACGTCTTGGGCAACGTCACGACGCGAAGCCTCGAACGGAATCGAGGCCGCGGCGTGCGGCGAACTATCTCGCGGACGGACGTGAGTCTAGTGAGTGCTTGCATGGACTTTCTCCCTCGCGCGCCAGGCTTCCCCTTCGTCAGCGCCACTGCCCGACGCGCACACTGCTGCCTGTGGCGGACGCCACGGGCATGCGTGAGCACAACCGTGGCGTTTCGGGCTTTAGTGGACGTTGACGGAGACCGAGCGAGTCGGCGCGGTGTGTGACAAAACATTCGCCGCGTACGCTTCGGGGTTGTAACCGAGCTTCTCGGCCAAACGCAGCACGACAGCCTTCCATGCCACGTTTCGTCGGAAGCTTTCTTTCAGGCGGCAAACATGAACGCCACTCTCGACCGCTGCACCAGCTTCGAGGCGAGTTTTCAGGCTGTCCTCGATGCTGGAGATTCTCGCGTCGAGTTGGGCGCGGAGATTTTGGAACTCAATCAGCTCGTCGAGTTCACACTGAGTGACGGTTTGAATGGCTTTCGGGAATTGCAGTGGTGCGGATGATGCTGGTATGGTCTGCGTAGCCATGTCGTTCCTCCTTGAACGATTTGGTTAGGGCTGCCGGGCAGTCATGAGCTGCGCGGTGGCCCGCTTTGTTTCTACCTTTTTGGCTTCGGCCTGCGGCCTCGGCCCTTGCGATAACTCTGCTGCTTGTATCTGCGAACGCGATCCACGTCTGCCGCCGTCCAGTTGCGAAATTCATTCTTGCCGAATCGCACCATCTTAGGCGCTTCGACTTTGCCACTCGACAGCCACCGTTCAAGCGTTACCCGATTTATTCCCACCTTTCGAGCAACATCTTGTGTGGAGAGTTTTGCCATACGCTACTAGCATGTAGTATATTTCTATTGCCGTGTCAAGCGAAATCTACGGCTGCGTGTACCTCTTGACATTTAACGCGGTACGGCATAGACTAACAGGGTGATTCAGTCTTTTCGCGGCACCGATGCTGAGCGGCTGTTTCATCGCGAGCCGGTGCGCCGGTTCAAGGCAATCGAGCGGTCCGCCCGTCGGAAGCTGGTCATGCTCGATGCGGCGCCGGATGTGCAGACCTTGGCAACGTTGCCGGGAAACCGGCTGGAGCGGTTGAAGGGCGACCGGAAAGGGCAGTACAGCATCCGCATCAACGATCAGTGGCGCGTTTGCTTCGAGTGGCGCGACGGACACGCATACGAAGTGGAAATTGTGGATTACCACTAGGAGGACAAAGATGGTGAAGAAACTGAAGCCGGTGCATCCGGGCGAGATTCTGCGCGAGGAGTTCATGGCCCCTCTGCGCCTGAGCATGAACAAGATGGCGATGGGCATGCGCGTTCCGGTGACGCGGATCGCGGATATCGCCAACGAAAAGCGCGCCATCACTGCCGACACGGCGCTGCGCTTCGCCCGCTACTTCAACAACAGCCCGGCATTCTGGCTGAATTTGCAGATGCGGTATGACCTCGAAGTGGCCGAGGACGAAACTGCCGCGAAAATCGAGCGCGACGTGCAACCGCTCGAAGCTGCGGCCCGATAATCACACACTGGAAGTGAGTCTCGTTTAGAAAAGTTTCGTCGCAAAGAAAAAGGCCCGGCTGCTGACCGGGCCAGAGTGGAATTTGCTTCATGACCTTGCGTCGCGATGGTAACACAACTCCGCGCAATGCGGCCTCGCGTAAGAGCCCTCGCCGTGCTAAATCAAGAGCTGCCCTTCCACGGAAAACTGAGTTCACTGGGCACGACCGTTTCCTCTGGCTGCGCCAACGAGCCTTTGAATCCATTGCCGAAGCTCGCAAGAGAATCAGGAATGGTCCAGAGTCCAAGAGTGGCCTCGATCTCTACACGGCAGCGGAGGTTGCAACCGCGAGGGATTTTCTTCGGGACTTGAGTAATGAGGCCAGAAATAGCGGGAAGTCCCGTGGCGGCAGTCCGACGGAAGCCGAAAATCAGAAGATGCTCCGTGTGTTTTTCCTGCTTTCGACAGGCAAGAGTCTGAAGAGCCGCGCTCCCACGGGAAGAGACCCAGAGCGGTTCGCGCGATCGCTGTCCGTTCAAAAGAAAAGGTTCTCGGAGCGGGTTCGCGCAGAGTTTTGTTTCCGCTTCGGTCTTGACGAGAAGAGCCAAGTTCCGGCGGGATTCCTTCAGCATAAAATGGCCTGGCGCCCTCTTTTGGGCTGCTTTGGGAATATCGCACGATGGCCTGGGGTCGATTCAAATTGCTGCCAACATGGGTATGCGCTATGTGAGGCACTGAGACGCTCTAAGGTCCCTAAGATCAAGGTCCCTGAGGTCACTGCCGCGTCGACGAAGCGCAGCTTCCGAGCCACGCCCGTGACCGTCCTGACGTCGCAGCACTCTCCACTTCGCCCGAGAAACTTCTACGATTCGCGACACCGTTAGTACGGACCACTTCAACGTCAACCCCAGGCAACACAATTCCGCCGGAATCAATTCGCAAGGTTTGTGGGTGGACCGCAGTGAGCACGTAAACCTGAACGAACTCTTCGAGCGCATGAGTAAGGACGAGCTGGAGAAGTACGCGCGAGACGGAACATTGCCCGCCTGGTTTACGCAAACCGTATCCGTCACAGGCTGTAACGGTGAGGGAGGCGAGGATGTTTGATAAACCGGCGAAATCGCCACTTTTGCACGACACAAATTCAGGTCCCTTGCCAGGTGAATTTCCTGTCGGCTCGGCGGAGTCACGGGCGGCAGCGCGCGCCATGCTGCAACGGGCCGAGAAGGCGCTCGATTTTCACTGGGTGGCGGTTATTTGTGTCGGGGCCGGACCGGAGCAAGCTTTGCAAGAGCCGAACTTCCACACCTGGGACGGCGTCTCTGATTTGTGGCAGGGAAACATGTACAGGGTTATTTACGCGCACGGCGAGAATTTATGCGCGGTATGCCGGAAAGGACTTGAGACGTGAGCGAATTGCCCAAACCTGGAGATTTCCCCGTCGGGTCGCCTGAGTCGCGAGCTGCGGCGAGGATGCAGCTCGCTCGCCGCAGTGATAACCGCAGGCGCATAACGATCAGAACGAACGTCGCCGGGCCAGAAAATAGCTGGATCGATGGGCACGATCCTTCCCGCGACTATGTCGGCGACTGGCAGGATTGTGGGGATGTGCTGGTTCGGTTTGTGTACATAGCTGATTCGAGGGCGACTTGCTGATGGGGAAAGTTGTCCAAATCGAGCGAGTGCGGCCAGGGGCGATCAGCATCGAGCCAGACCTGAAGGAGTTCATCGACGAGTGCCTGGTTTCGATGTTGGTCCGCGATGCTTTGAAGGACCTTGCTGCGAAAGACAAAGAGCCCCTTGCGCGCGTGTGCCCTGTGGTGGCACACTTTGCGGCGTCCGCTCTCTGCAGCGCCGAGGAGATGGCATGAACCATTTGCTTCGGTGCGCTTCTTACGCTCGGTACTCTACCGACAGACAAAACCCGCTTTCGACGGAAAACCAACTCGCCAAGTGCCGACAATACGCCGTACAGCACGAGTGGATTTTTTCTGAGGATCACGTTTACACAGACGAAGAAGTGAGCGGTGCGACACTGGATCGCGCTGGCCTGCGCCTGTTGCTTTCCGATGCGGAATCAAAGCCGCGCCCGTTCGACGTGTTGCTGCTCGAAGACGCTAGCCGTCTATCGCGCAAGCAGTCCGACATCCTGAACCTGTGCGAGCGCCTGACCTTCGCCGGCGCATATCGCAAGGCATTGACAGCGGCGACGAGAAGTTTCAACTGCTGTTGCTCGCGCGCGGCATGATTGACCAATTGTTCTTGGCCGACACTGCGAAACGCGTTCGCCGGGGCCTCGAAGGATTGATCCGTCGCGGGCTGCATACTGGTGGACGGTGCTACGGCTATCGAAGCCATGACGCCGAGGAAGGGAACGGGAAGCGGCTGAAAATCTATGAGCCGGAAGCGGAGGTTGTTCGCCGAATTTTCCAGATGTACGCGGACGGTCTCAGCCTGAAAGCAATTGCGAAGCGGCTGAACGCCGAGGGTATCCAGTCGCCACAGCCGCAAGCGGGAAGAATTTCGCGGAGCTGGTGTCCATCGACGATTCGAGTGTTTCTCCACAACGAACGCTATACCGGGAAAGTCATCTGGAGCCGCAAGCACAAAATCCGTGATCCTCGAACCGGCCGGCGAGTTTTCCGGGTGCGTGACGGCGAGCAACCCATCCGTGGACAAGATGCCCCGCACCTGCGAATTATCTCCGATGAGCTTTGGAACGCGGTACGCGACCGGCAAGAACTGGTGAAACGCTTGTACGAGGATGCCGGAAAGCGGACAGGTTTGCTCAGATCCTCCGCGATGAATGCGCCTTATCTGTTCTCGGGCCTGCTAAAGTGCCAATCGTGCGGTGCCAACATGCAAATCGTTGCTGGGCGCGGCCGCAATCATGCGAATCAGACTTATGGTTGCCCGATGAACTTTCACCGAGGCGATTCGGTGTGCTCGAACCGACTGCGCGTGAGGCGTGATGTCCTCGAAAGGGAACTGCTCGGCGGATTGCAGAAGCGCGTGTTGCGCGAGGATGTCGTAAACTACGCCTTGGAGCGATTCGAGAGGGAACTCGTGAAGGAACTCCGAAATGTCGGTGGGGAATTGGAGCGGATGCGAAGACGCAAAGCCGACCTTGAAGCTGAAGCCGCGAGACTGGCAACCGGCCTTGCCAGCGGCATTCACTCATCGACCGTAATGGGGGAGATTATCAAGCGCGAGAGGGAGATTTCGGAGATTTCCGACCGGCTGTTGTCGGCGCGACCAAATTCCCTGCGCGACCGCATCAAGCATCTGCGTGAGGAGGCCATGCAGCGGATGCGTGACCTGTGCGCCTACTTGAATACCGATGCATTGACCGCACGCGCTTTTCTGGTGAAGCACGTCGAGAAAATCGTGATGCAGCCGACTGGTCGGACTTACGTAGCTTCGGGGAATTGGAATTTACTCGGAGAGATACGTTGGGATGGTGCCGAGGGGCAGAGTTGAACTGCCTACGCCGGCCTTTTCAGGGCCGCGCTCTACCGGTGAGCTACCTCGGCACGCGAACAACCTGCGATTTTACGGGCGCGCAACACGCGTGTCAATTCGCTTCGATCGAGCGTACAATCGGGCCATAGTTACAAGGGGCGCTTATGTTCCGCATCGCCATTGCGCTTGCGTTGCTATTGATGCCGATCGCCGCAGCGCCAGAAGGTTCCCCGCAAACTCCCCAGATTCACGTAGCCACCCGTCTCGTCGAAGTCGGCGTCATCGTCCGCGACGAAAACGGCCCTGTGGCCAATCTGACCAAAAACGATTTCACCGTCCTCGACCGCGGCAAGCCGCGGCAAATCAGCGTTTTCTCTGTCGATGCCGCCGCATCCGCGCAGCGACCTGAGCAGCCGCTGCCACCAAACACTTTCTCCGATTTGCCTCAATATGGCGACACGACTCCGCGCAGCGTCACCATTGTTTTGCTCGATAACTTGAATACTCTTTACGGTTCATCTCCGGAAAGCCAGTACGAAGCCACGCCGTTTTGGGTCGAGGATATGGCCTTGCAGAACGCCAAGAAACACCTTATTGAATTCATAAAGAATCTCGATCCGCGCGACCGCGTCGCTATCTACGGCCTCCGGGATTCACTGCACATAATGTGCGATTTCACCAGCGACCGCGATCAGCTTCTCTCCATTTTGAAAAACTACGACACCACGCCCATGACCAACCGCGCCGTCGCCGAGCCAAGTGCGCAGCGCCCGCCTGTCTTTGGCCACGCGGCGGATGGATTTGAGAATGCCGGCGCCTCGTTTCGCGCGGGAATTATCAATGGAAATCGCGAAGCTCAGACGATGGCTGCATTGCTGCAAATCGCCGCTCATGTCGCCAACATTCCCGGCCGCAAAAATCTCGTCTGGCTCACCGCCAATCTCCCTTTTTCCGGAGCCGCCATGGCCCACGTGCTCAGTCCCGCGAATATCGCCGTGTATCCGGTGGACGCTCGTGGCCTGCTCTCGCAAGGTTTCTCTCAGCAACCCGACACAATCGGTGGAAACGCCGACGCAGATGAGGTTTCCGGCGCAGCGGGTCATTTTGATAATGCCCCGGCGCAATCATCTCAGCCCATCGGCATCACCACCATGCAAAAGCTTGCCGACGAAACCGGCGGCCAAGCCTTCGTCAACACGAACGACATCACTGGCGCGATTCGCAAAGCCGTCGAGGATTCCGCCGTCACTTATACCATCGGCTTCTACATCAATCGCGACGACCTCGACGGGAAATTTCATGAACTCAACGTCAAACTGAGCGCCAAAGGTCTCATCCTGCGCTATCCCAAGGGCTATTTCGCCTATCCCGACGCGATGCCTACCAAGAACGAAGATCAAATCCGGCTAATGACCGCCGTCCAAAGTCCCATCGAGTCCTCGGTTATTCCTCTACAAGCCACGCTCGCTCGCGTCAATCAGCCCGAACCCAATTCGTTGAGTCTTTCCTGCTCCATCGACATCCGCAATCTTCAGCTGGTCCAGAGCGGCAGCGTGCGCAAAGGCGCCGTCATCGTGTACGTTATCGAGCAGGACCAAACCGGCAAGGCTGTTCAGCAATGGGACCGCGGCTACAATTTTCAGATCACTGATGCTCAATATGCCGCGCTGCTGAAATCAGGCATGGCCTTCCGTCAATACGTGCATCCGCACGCGGGCGTAACCACGCTGCGCGTGTTGGTGGAGGATCCGAGCACCAGCGATCTGGGAAGCCTGATCATTCCCTTGGCGCAAATCAACTGAAGCGTATCGTGGGAGCTTGCGGAGCAGAACACAATCACTTCATGGATTCGTCGAACTCGCGCATCCAATCTTTCTTTTTCAGCACTTCGCGCGGACGCGAGCCGTCCGGTGGCCCAACGATTCCGTCCTTCTCCATTAAATCGATCAGCCGCGCGGCGCGCCCGTAGCCCACGCGCAAACGACGCTGCAGCGTTGAAGTGGATGCGCGGCCCATCTCGCAAACCACGCGCACCGCTTCCTGATACAGTTCGTCATCCACATCCTCGCCGCCGTCTGTTCCGCCATCCGCCGCGCTCGCGTTTTCATCCTTGGGAGGCTTGAGCAATTCTTCGTTGTAAATTGCCTTCGCTTGCTCGCGCCAGAATTCGCAAACTGACGCGACCTCGGATTCGGTGACCAGCGGCCCGTGAATGCGATGAATCCGCGACGATCCCGCCGGCAGATACAGCATGTCGCCACGGCCGAGTAGCGATTCTGCGCCATTGGTATCGAGAATGGTTCGCGAGTCGACCTTGCTGGCCACGCGGAACGAAATGCGCGCGGGGAAATTCGCCTTGATCAAGCCGGTAATCACGTCCACCGAAGGCCGTTGCGTCGCCAAAATCAAGTGTATGCCCACGGCTCGCGCCATCTGCGCCAGCCGCGTGATGGATTCTTCCACGTTGGTCGTGTCCACCATCATCAAATCGGCCAGCTCGTCGATGACGATCACGATGTAAGGCAGTGGCTTGTGCTCGGAGTCTTCCGTCTCGTCAAAAAGCGAGAGCGACGTTCCTTTTTCGAACGTGCGGTTGTACTGATCGATATTTCGTACGCCGCGCTGCGCCAGCAATTTCAAGCGCCGCTCCATTTCGCGCGTCGCATTGCGTAGAACGTTCGACGCCACCTTGGGATCGGTAACCACCGGCGTGAACAAGTGCGGGATATCTTCGTACAGCCCCAGCTCGATGCGCTTCGGGTCGATCAGCACTACCTTCATTTCGTCCGGCGTCGATTTGTACAGCATGCCCATCAGCATGGAGTTGATGAACACACTCTTGCCGGTTCCGGTAGCGCCCGCGATCAGCAGGTGTGGCATCTGCGTCAGATCCGCCGCGCGAATGTGGCCCACGAGGTCTTTGCCCAGCGGCAGCGCCAGCTTGGTCGAGGAATGCGAAAATTCCGCCGACTCGATCAGTTCGCGAAGCGCAATCGTCTCGCGGTGCGGATTCGGCACTTCGATTCCCACCGTCGATTTTCCCGGAATACGCTCGATCAAAATCGATTCCGCCTTGAGCGCCAGGCAAAGATCGTCCGCCAAGCCGGTAATGCGGCTGTACTTGATTCCGGCTTCGGGCTTCAGTTCGAACGTGGTGACCACAGGCCCCGGATTGATTTGCGTCACGTGCCCGGCCACGTCAAATTCCCCGCACTTCTGCTCGATGGCCCGCGCGTATTCCTTCAATTCTGCTTCCGTCATGCGCTCGCCGCGTTCGGAGGGCCGCAGCAGCCCCGGGGAAGGGAGCCGATACGCCGTTTTGCCTTTTGCGATTTTCGGCTCGGAACCTGTTCGCCGCGGCGCTGTTTCGGCGTCGGCGCGCTCGCTGAATGTAATCGTTGGCGCTGCGCGCCGCGATTCCGTTTCGGGCTCCTCGATCCTTTCTTGCTCACCTTTCACTACGGCCGCCTTAGCGGACTTCAGTTGCGTCACCACGGCGGGGCGGCCCGCGATCTTGATCTCTTCCACGCGGCGCCGCAGCTTTTCGGAGTCGCGCGCCTCGCGCCAATCTTTCACACGGTCGATCAGCGCATAAATTCGCTTGCCAAGGAAGCCGTCCTTGCCGAGCGGACCACTCATCCAATTCGCGGTTCCGGCGAACGTAAACTGCGTGGTCAGGAACAGGCCGGTAAAAATGCACGCGATCGACACCACATGCGCGCCGATCGAATTGAATCCCGCGCGCAGCGTTTGCGCCACCAATTCACCGAGCATTCCGCCTGGCGGCAGCGCGCCGCGGACTTCCGGCAAGCCCAGCAACGCAAACTCAGCCGGCAGCGCAAAAAAGAAAAGCGTGGCGCCGATCACCTTGGCAACGGGAGCCGCCATCTTCTTGCTCCGGAACCACGGCACCGCCAGCATGAACAGTCCAATGGGGAGGAGGAACGCCGCGTAGCCGAGGCCCTGGAAGAAAAGGTCGGCGACGTGCGCTCCTACAGGGCCAATCCAGTTGTGCGCCGGGCCGCCAATCGGCGGCGGTGCAGAAACATTGAACGATGCGTCCTGCGGCGAATACGAGAGCAGGCTCAGTGCCAGCAGAACGCCGAGCGTCGCCCCGATAAATCCGACCAGCTCATTGATGCGGCGGTTTTCCGTCAATTCGAATATGCGCACAAGAATCTCCTGGGCTGTGGGGAAGACCTCAACGTCTTCATGGGATGCGCGGGCGCCATCACGCATGCCCCATGTGGAGGAACACCAAAGCCAGAATAACTATACCTAGCAAAATCCGGTAGTAAATGAATGGCTTCAGCGTGCGTACTTGCAAATAGCGCAAAAAGAAGGCAATCACGATCATCCCCACGATCGCCGACACAGCGATGCTGATGACAATTGTGGACATGGGGATCGGCAGCGTGCCCGCGTGGTGCATCTTCATCAGCTTTGGCAGCTCTACCGCTGCCGCGCCCGCAATCACCGGCGTCGACAAAATAAACGAAAATCGCGCCGCCGCCTCTCGCGTCAACCCGCGAAACAGCCCTTCCGTAATTGTAATTCCGGAACGCGACACCCCCGGGCATAGCGCGAAGGCTTGCGCGATGCCGATGGCCAGCGCGTCTCCAAATCTCACGCCTTCCATCGCGCGCTCGCACCGTCCCACATACTCCGCGTACCACATCAGCAGCCCCACAACGATCAGCGCCGCCGCAATCAGCGGGATGTACCAGGATTCGCCCTGGCGCTCTTCTATCTTATGCTGGAACAGAAAGCCCACAATCGCTGCAGGAATCGTACCCGCCACGATATACCAGAACATTTTCCGTTGATGTTCCACGTATTCGTAGCTGGCGCCGCGCGGATAATGAAAGCCGACGCCTGCTGCGATCAGCTCAATCCAGTCGCGCAGGAAATACAGCAGCACTGCAAGAAGTGTGCCGGTGTGCAAAGCCACATCGAATGCCAGTCCCGGATCCGGCCACCCGGCCAGCCAGGGAAACAAAATCAGGTGCGCCGTCGAGCTTACCGGAAGAAATTCCGTCAAGCCCTGAATGATCGCGAGCACAATAGCCTGGTAGAGGTGCATCGTTTTTTATTTCTCCTCGGCTCCATTTTTATTTGACAGTGTGGCCGCAAGCGGCTTGGACATGGCAAACGCGTCAAGCCCGTCCGGATAATAATTCGGCAATCGACCATGCGTACGATATCCGTGCTTTTTCCAGAACGCAATCGCCGCTTCGTTGTTCGTTGCTGTTTCCAGCCACACTTCACCGACGCCGCGCCGCTCCATCTCCTCCTCAGCGCTCCGCAGCAATGCCGAGCCGACGCCTGTTCGCCGGTACATTTCCAGGACGTCGATGATGACGATGTGCCCGTGAATCGTCCGGCTCGCGGTAACGATGAAGCCGGCGATTCTCGAACGAAAATTCGAACTCCTCGCTCTGGTTCGCGCTTCCGCCACCAGGCATTCGGATCCGCGCAAGCTCATGTACCACCGCAGCTCCGCTCGCGTGTAGGCTATCGACGCTGAATAGCAAACCTGGTCGATGGCGTAGAGCGTCTCGAAGTCCGCTTCGCGCGCAAGTCGCAGCGAGAATCCTACTAGGGAAGGGAAGCGCCGCGCCGTCATTTGCCCCGTCTCTATTCTTTTTCGCTTCTGTTCCGCGACGTAGCGCGAAAATGCCGCGAGCGCGTCTTCCCACATCCGGTCGATATAGGCGCGCAGCTCCAGCAGCGCCTCCGGATTCAAATTGAAATAGTGGCGCGTGCCTTCCCGCCGTTCCGTCACCAGCCGCGCCTGCCGCAAAATTTTCAAATGCTGCGAAACGGCCGGGCGTGTAACCGGCAGTCCCTTGGCCAGCTCCCCCACGGTCATCGGCCGCCGCCGCAGCCGCTGCAGCATGGCCTGCCGCGTGGGATCGCCAATCGCCGCCAGTTCCTTAGAGTAGTAAGTCACAGCTAACTGTAAGTATATACTTACGGTAATGTCAAACACAAAAGTGGAGGTGATAGATCGGGAGAACCGCAACGGGATGGCGCTTATACTTCGAGGATTACCGGCAGAATCATGGGCCGCTTAGACGTCTTCTTGTTCAGGAATTTCTTCAAATCCACGCGAATCTTTTCCTTGATAACGCTCCAATCGCCCTTCTCTTCCAAGTTGGACTGTTCCATGGTTTTCAGGATCACATTGCGCGCCAGCGCCAGCAATTCCTGCCCGTCTTCCGAGGGCAGAAATCCGCGCGTCACGATTTCCGGTGAGATTTCCATTCGCCCGCTGTGCTTGTTTATGGCAATGATCGGAACCACCACGCCATCCTCGGCCAAGTGCCTGCGGTCGCGAATCACCACATCCTCGATTTCTTCCAGTGACCCGGAATCCACGCACACGCGCCCCACCGGAACCGGCTCGCGCCGGAACGCGCCCTCCGCTGTGAATTCGATCGGCTGTCCCGATTCCACCATCAGAATTTCGCCCGAAACCGAACCCACTTGACGTGCCAGCGCCGCGTGCTGGAAAAGCTGCCGGTATTCGCCGTGTATCGGCACGAAGTATTTTGGCCGCACCAGATTCAGCAACAGCTTCATTTCCTCCTGGCTCGCGTGCCCGGAGACGTGTATCGGCGCCGACCTTCCGCTTTCGTAGTAAACCAGCACGCGCCGCCGGAACAGATGATCGATCATCCGCGAAATCGCCTTCTCATTCCCGGGAATGATTCGCGCCGACAGGATCACCGTGTCGTTTTCTTGCAGTTCCAGCATCCGGTGATTGTCGACCGCGATGCGCGAAAGTGCGGACATCGGCTCGGCCTGGCTTCCCGACGCGAGCACCACGATTTTTCGGGGATCGAATGACTTGATGTCCTGCGGCCGGACCACCGATCCGTCGGGAATGTGCAGCTTGCTCAACGAATGCGCAATCTCCACGTTGTCGGACATACTGCGGCCGATGAAGCCGACTTTTCGCCCCTGTTCCGTGGCGATGTCGATGACCTGCTGGATGCGGTGTACGGAACTGGAGAAGCATGAAACCACCACGCGTTTTGGTGCGGCCCGGAAAAGCTCCTCGAGTCTCGGCCGCACAGCGCGCTCGGAAGGCGTATAGCCCGGGCGTTCCGCGTTCGTCGAATCGGCAAAGAGCGCCAGCACTCCTTCCTCTCCGTACCGCGCGAAGCGGTGCAAATCGAAAGGTTCGCCGTCGATCGGCGTGGGATCCACTTTGAAGTCGCCCGTGTGAATCACGATTCCGATCGGCGTGCGGATCGCCAGCGCCACGCATTCGATCGTGCTGTGCGTTACGTGGACAAATTCCACTTCAAACGACCCTAGCGTCACCTTCATTCCCGGCGCAATTTCGCGCAGGTCCGCTTTTTCCAGCAAGCCGTGCTCTTCGAGTTTTTTTCGCACCAGCGCCAGAGTGAAACGTGTTCCGTAGACGGGACAGTTTAGGTCCGGAAGAAGGTAGGGCACCGCGCCGATGTGGTCTTCATGCGCATGCGTCAAAAGCAGCGCGCGCACGCCGCGGTTTTGCTTGAGGTACGTGATGTCGGGAATCACCACGTCGACGCCGAGCATTTCCGTCTCCGGAAACATCAGGCCTGCGTCAATGGCGAGAATGTCTTCGCCGTAGCGGAGGGCCATCATGTTCATCCCGAACTCGCCCAGCCCGCCAAGCGGGACCATCCACAAAGAAGGTTTACTCAATGGTTCTGTTTCGGCTCACTTTCTGCGATTATCGTATCACACAGAGCGGTTTTGGAGTGTTCGGCGCGGGCGGACTAGACGCAGCCACACGGCTATTCGAATCGTAGCGCTTCAATCGGATCCAGTTGTGCCGCTTTCTGCGCAGGATAGAAGCCAAAGAACAATCCCACAAACAGAGCAAACGCAGCGGCTAGGACGATCGCTGACGGCGGGATCTGCATGGACCATGCCAGCGTGCTTGCGAGCAAGCGCGACGCAAATATTCCGAAGAGGACGCCGCACACACCGCCCAGCAGGCTCACAATAATCGCTTCCGTCAGAAACTGAAGTTGAATATCGCGTTCCGTCGCGCCCACGGCCATGCGCACGCCGATTTCCCGCGTCCGCTCCGTCACGGAGACGAGCATGATGTTCATGATTCCGATTCCGCCCACCAGCAGCGACACCGACGCGATACACGCCAGCATCAGCGTGAACGTCTTGCTCGCTTCCTCCTGCGCCTCGAGAAATTGCGTCGGCGTGCGAATATTGAAATCATCCAGTTCCGAAGGCCGCAAATGGTGCCGCTGCCGCAGCAGCCGTTCCGTCAAGTCGTCGGCCGGCCCAATCGCATCGGAGGATGTCGCCGAGCAAAAAATATCATCCAGCCAGTAATTCCCGAATACCTTGCGCTGCGCCGTCGAGTAGGGGATCGACGCCGTGTCGTCCTGGTCCCAGCCGTACGGCGTCATGCCCTTTTCCGACAATACCCCGATGACCTTGAACGGCAATCCGTTGATGCGCACCGTGGTTCCGATGGGATCTTCGCTTGGGCGATAGAGTTGATTCACCACCGTTTGGCCAAGCAGCACCACTTGCGCCGAGGTAGCAGCATCCTTATCCGAAAAGTTGTTTCCTTGCGAGATCGGCCAATTCCTCACTTGCAGAAAGTTCGCTCCGGTGCCCCGCATGTGCGTGTACCAATTCTCGTTCCCGTAAATAATTTGGACATGCCCGTCGGTATTCGGCGAACACTGTTTGAGCAACGGAATCTCTTGTGGCAGCGCCAGCGCATCGTTGTTCGTCAGCGACTTCGTGTTGTCGTTGCCGGTGCGCACGCCGTTGACGTTCCGGCCGCCTGCCTGCACCCATACCAAGTTGTCGCCCAGCGCGGCGATCTGCTGGCGAATCTGCTGCGAACTCCCCTCGCCAATCGCGACTGTGCAAATCACCGCGGCAATGCCGATGGTGATGCCTAGCATGGTCAGCGCAGTTCGCATCTTGTTGCGCGCCAGCACGCGCAGGGTCATGCGCGTCAAATCGCTAAATGCTGTGCTGTGGTTGTCTTTTAGTTCATCAGCCAATGTTCATCTCTCTTCACATTAGACGTACCGCGCCGGCATCAGGTTTTACGAACCTCACGCGCGAACCGAAAGCGCAACCAGCCGCCACCTCAGCGGTCGTGGCGCCCGCCCGCGAAAAGCCGCGCAATCGCCACCAGCACAACGGCTCCCACAAACGCTGCCGCCAGGCTGCCAATCACTCCGCCGATACGGATTCCCAGTTTGTAGAAAATCCAGCCGCCAACGATCGCTCCAATGAGCCCCAAAATAATATCGGCCAGGCAGCCGAATCCGTGCCCTCGCCCGACGACGCCAGCCAGCCATCCTGCAATCAATCCGATGATGATCCATCCCAGCAGTCCGTGACTGTAGTAGAAGAACTCCATTGCGCTCCTCCGCCTGAATCGTCGTTGAACTTATGGCCGCTTCACTGCGCCGAAAAAATTTATTCCGCTCTTCAACCCATGCAAAACACATAGCCCAGAATCTTGTACACCAGTTTGGCCGCCAGGAAGTCAGATGCGTGATCCCCATGCTGCGGTAACAACTCCACCACGTCCGCGGCCACGATTTTTCGTGCCTTCGCAACCTCGCGGATGAGCGCCGTCGCTTGATACCAATCGAGGCCGCCCGGTTCTGGCGTGCCCGTCGCTGGCATGTACGCCGGATCGAATCCGTCCAAATCCACGGTCAGGTAAACGTGCTGCGAAAGATCTGCGACGGCGCGCGGAATCCATTTCTCCAGCGGCGCGCGCGCAATATCGCGCGCCCAGTAAATTTTTGTCCGCAAACGCGGAAGCGCTTCCGATTCCTCGATCGAGAGCGACCGGATCGCCACCTGCACGGCGGGGCACATCTCCACCACGCGCCGCATCGCGGATGCATGGCTCGCCGGATTGCCTTGATAGGCTTCGCGCAAGTCCGCATGCGCGTCGATCTGCAGCACCGTCAGATCCGGGAATTTCTTTGCCGCGGCGGATACCAGCGGAGGTGTCAGCGAATGCTCACCCCCCAGCGCCACTGGGAATTTGCCGTCGGAGAGCAGCGCGAGCTCCGTCGTATGAATGTCCGCCAGCACCTTTTCGAGCGTTCCTTCGCCGGTATCGATGGGTGGCAGCGTGGCAATGCCGATTTTCGCGAAAGTCTCCACGCTGAGTTCTTCATCCCACGTTTCCATGTTGCGGCTCGCCGCGATGATCGCGCCCGGACCGTTTCGCGTGCCGTGCTCGTAAGTTGTCGTGCGCTCCAGCGGGATCGGAAAAATGACTGCGCGCGAATTTTCGTAGCGTGAGTTCTCTTCGGGGATTCCGCCGAAATTTTCTGCGGGCATGGCCGTGTAAGTTTTCAGCATTACCGTGCAGTATCCTTCGCTTGTATTTTTTTCTTTCTTCTTGCCGTGCTCTGTACTATTTATAGCCCTCAAAGACGCTTCGGAGGTGATACATTACCTGCGAGGATACTGAATGGCAAAGAAAAAGGGAGTGACCGAAAGAATTCTGCACGATCCGGTTGCGGATCGGCTCACTCCCATTTATCCGCTCGATCTCTCCAAAGCACGCACCGTGGATGAGCTGGTTCGCGCCATGGGCCAGACCGCTTTCACCGCGCGGCAAGTCGGCGACGCTGCCGACGTCCTGGAAGCCATGGCCCGTGACCAAGATTGTTTCGTTGTGCTCACGCTTTCCGGCGCCATGACCGTCGCAAAGATGGGCCTTGTGTTCTGCGACTTGATCGATTCGGGAATTGTGAAAGCAGTTGTTTCGACGGGCGCCTTGATGGCTCACGGCCTTGTCGAAGCCGCTGGCAAGCACCATTTCCGTTACGATCCCAAAATGGGCGACAAGGAACTTTTTTTCGCCGGCTACAATCGCATCTACGATTCGCTCGAGCCGGAGCTCAATCTCGATTATATCGAGGAAATTGTCGAAGCTTTGCTCGAGAAATGGGATCCCGCGGAAACCGTTTCCAGTTGGAAGCTCAATCGCTGCATCGGCGAATATTTGATTCGCCACGCTCACGGTCGCGGCATCCTGAAATCCGCCGTCGAAAAGAACGTCCCGGTTTTCATCCCCGCGTTCACCGATTCGGAATTGGGCATCGATTTCGCGCTGCATCTTCGCCAGCGGCGCAAAGAAGGCCGGCCCGAGCTGCGTTTCGATTCTTTCGCCGATTTCGAGCATTTCGCCGAGACTATGCTGGCAACCAAGCGCATGGGAATCTTCACCGTCGGAGGAGGCGTGCCGCGCAACTGGTCGCAGCAATTCGGCGTGTACGCGGAATTGCTCGCGCGCCGCGGCTACGAAGAAATGCCGCTCAAGCGCTACAACTATGGTCTGCGAGTTTGTCCCGAGCCTGTGCATTGGGGCGGACTTTCGGGCAGCACCTACACGGAAGCCGTTTCCTGGGGGAAATTCGTGCCTCTCGATGAGGGCGGAAGGTTCGCTGAAGTTTTTGAAGACGCCACCGTCGCTCTGCCGCTCATCGTCGGCGCTGTTCTCGAGCGCATCGGCTACTTCGATCGCTCTGCCGCGGCCAAGCGCGCGAAAAAAAGTGCTGGCTCGAACCACCACCACGAAGTTGCTCACAGCACGCGCTGAAGGAAGCGAACTACATCTGGAAGGAGCAAAACACATGAGTCCCAAAAATGACAAGCGCAGTCCCGACTACAACCAGTTGGAAGCAGGAACGGCGCACGCCAAGCCGCTTCTGCACCAGCATGCCCGCGAGATCCAGCCTTACGGAAAAATTGCCAAACTGCCCATCGCCCTCGACGAAAAGGTTTGCGCCGCGAGCGCCGAGAACCTCAACCAGATCCTCGCGGATACCATGTCCCTTCGCGATATGTACAAGAAACATCACTGGCAAGTCTCGGGTCACACTTTTTACCAGGTTCATCTGCTCTTCGATAAGCACCACGGCGAGCAGGATGAACTGGTCGACGCCATTGCCGAACGCATTCAGACCCTCGGCGGCATTAGTTTGGCCATGGCGGCCGATGTTGCGGAGACCACTCTGATTCCTCGCCCGCCTCGCGGCCGCGAAGAACTTCCTGTGCAGCTTTCGCGCCTTCTCGAGGCCCATGAAATCATTCTGAAGGAAGCGCGGACGTTTGCGCGCAATGCTTCGGACGCCGAAGACGATGGCACGAACGATTTGCTCGTAAGCCAGGTGATTCGCACCAATGAATTGCAGGTGTGGTTCCTCGCAGAACATCTGGTTGATGTGCCGGCCGTCCGTGCGGACAAGGCGAAGAGCGCCTCCGCCGGCCGCTAGGTTTTTTCTTTTATTGTGGGGCTTGGCGGCGGAAGTGAATCGAATTCCCGTTCAGCGATGGTGTGCCGCGAAGTTTACACGAACTGAATTTCTTCTTCGAGCCTGATTCCGTATTTCTCGAACACGCTTTCTTTTACCGTGGCGATCAAAAACTTCACGTCCGCCGCAGTTGCCCCGCCCAGGTTCACGATGAAGTTCGGATGCTTCGGAGATACCATCGCACCGCCGCGCTGCGTTCCGCGCAAGCCTGCCTCGGAAATCAAATACGCCGTCGGCACCACCGGAAACGGATCGACTTTGATCACTTTCGCAAATGCCGCGTGCCATATTTTCGGCACCAGCTCCAGGTCCACGTTTTTGAACGTGCTTCCGATATTGGGGTACTCCATGGGATGCCGCTCCAGCCGGTAATTGATTTTTTCCTGGATTCCCGCCGCGATTTTCTGCGCATCTCCTTTGTCCAGATTCAGCGTGGCGCGCAAGATAATCTCGCGCTCATTCTTTTCCTTGAAAACGCTGGACCGGTATCCGAATTGGCAAGCCGCGTTCTCGCGCATGACGGTCGCGAGCGTTTCCACGTCGAAGCTTTCCACGCTGACGATGCGGTCTTTGATTTCTCCGCGAAATGCTCCGGCATTCCCGCGGATCGCGCCGCCCACCGTCCCCGGCAGTCCGCCGGCCCATTCCAGTCCGCTCAGCGAATGCGCAATCGTGAATTTCAGCAGATCCGCGACCGAAACGCCTGCGCCGGCGGTCATCGTCTGTCCATCAACGCCAAGCTGCATCACGCTGGGCTTCAGCACCAGACCGTTGAACCCGTCGTCGTCGATCAGCAGATTCGTGCCGCTGCCGAGCACGAAAAGCGGCAGCCGCTGCTCGCGCGCAAACAGCACGCCGTTGCGGATTTCTTCTTCGTTCATGGCCTCGCAAAAAAATCGCGCGGGGCCGCCGATGCGGTAGTTGCTGTGCTCGGCGAGCGAAACACCTTCTTGAATCTTCACGGTCGCAACTGGGCAGTCTTTTTGCACTTTTTTGATCTCACGGCGTATTTCACGTCTAGGATACTCAGAAACATTCGATAGCGGAGTGCGAATCGCGCAGCTTGTGCCCAGAAGTAAGATGCGTCCGGCGAAGACTTAGGAGGGTGCTTTCACGGTGAAATGACGTCGAGGTCGTTCGCCACCACAACCGTTCCGTGAAACGTCTGATGGATCTCCTCCATCATTTTCGCCTGATCCGTGTTTCCCAGCGGCACGTAATGCCAAACGGCCAGCAGTTTGGGTCTGGCTTTTGCCGCGATCTCTCCCAGTTGCTGCGCGGAAGTATGAAAAGAAGAAAAGTACGCCGCATCTTCGGCATCACCCGGCGTTCCTGAATACACTTCGTGCACTAGCATGTCGCATCCGTTGCACGCTTGCACCACGCTCTCCACCGGCCGCGTATCGCCCGAAATCACAATCGATTTTCCGTCCGCGTCGAAGCGATACCCAAGCGCTTCCTTCCAGCTTCCATGCTCGACCGCGAATGCCGTGACCTTCACATTCGCGTCCTGATATACGACGCCCGGCTTTATCTCATGCACCACAACTTGATGCCCGGTCGTGGTCTGATGTTCCAGCCCTTCAATGCGCACGCGAATATCTTCCGCGTACGCTTTTTCGATGTTGTCTGCCATCGCCTTCGTTCCTGTGGGTCCGTAAAGCTGCAATGGAACTGTGCGATGCATCACCCACGGCGTCAGAATCAGGTCCGGCAGGCCCAGCGTGTGATCGGAATGCAAATGAGTGAGGAATGCGATGTCCAATTGGCTGGCCCACAGCGCCTTGATTCCGTTGCGATACGCTGCGGCCGCTTGCCGCACGATTCCTGTGCCCGCGTCCACGATGTACGCCTTGCCGTTCGCCACAATCGCCAGCGAAGGCCCCTGCCGATCCGGATTCGGGGCGGGCATTCCGGTACCCAGAAAAACAACGAACACGCTGCGTTCCGCGCGTACGTTGCCCGTTTCCTGTGCACGACTGTGGTTGTCCGCAAGGAAGGCGCAGCTAACGGCAAGAATTGCGATGAGTGTCGAAACCGAGGCAGGGAACTTAATCGTCTTCGCCGACCAGAATGGCCGCCGCGAGCACGGTGCTCCACAGCCCGCGCTTGTCGCCCACGGCCGATTGCGTGATGTTCATCGTGCGCACAATCTTATTCGAAATCCGGTATACCTCTTTTTTTTCGTCCCAGGACAAATCCGGATCGAATTCCACGTTCAGCGTCGTCGCCAGCATTTCGGCGGCAAGCTCTTCCGCGTACTCGCCGGCGATCTCCTCCGGCTCGCCAAACGAATGGTGCTCCGAGAGGTAGCCGTACATCGACTTATCGCCCGGCAGCGCCACCCCCACCGACGCGGCGATCAAACGATGCGGCTCGCGCGTCTGATTTTCGCTGATCACTACGAACGCCACCTGACCGGGCTTCAAATGCTTCAAGCCCTCGCTGCGCGAAATCAGCTTGCAGTGCGGCGGAAAAATCGAAGACACCCGAACGATGTTGCAGGCGGCAATGCCCGCATTCCGCAGCGCGAGCTCGAAGCTCGAAAGCCGCTCCCGGTGCTTTCCCACGCCCTTTGTGAGGAAAATTTTTTTAGCGACGAACGCCATGCGGTGCCGGGCTGCGAGCCTCCGTTAAGGAGAGTGGAAGATGAGCTGCGCGCAAAAAGTAACAAGAAGCGAATACAGTGTCAATCTTTTTCACGCCGGTCGCAAACCTTTCGTCATCGCTGCGAAGCCGCGACACCCGCGGGTGCGTTGTGCTCCTGCTCCGCGGCAAGCGCCTGCTTTACGATCGCGTCTCGCGCCGCGTCCGGAACAATTCGCCAACGCCATCCGCGGAGGGCAATCCACGCGCAGATGTCATTAGCCGGGAAGTATCTCACAAGCTTGTTTCGGACTTCAGTCCATTCGCGGAGTGATCGGACTGGCGTGCGGAAATTTCGGAATTATTCTTGCCATAAAGGCAGCGCCGGCGCCAGCAGATCGGCGATCGAAACCAGTTGCTTCAGGTCCTGTTGCGAAAAATCCTTTGCGCCTTTCGCCATTTTCGCCTTGCGCGAAATCTGCAGCACGCCCAATACCTTGTTCCCGCTGACGATCGGAGCGCTCATGATTTTCTGGATAGGCTCGTGGCGCTGTTCGCTCAGCCTTACCCCTTCGAAAACGGAAGCATGCGGCACAATGTTGAAGTGATTCACGATCTCTGCCCGGCGCTCTCTCGCCGTGCGCACGGCCAGCGCCGAATTGCTGGTCATCGGTATCTGCCCCACTGTTTGTAACTGTTCCGGAACGCGGAACCGCAGAAATTTTGCATCCTCGGTCAGTGC
>JBAUEH010000082.1:0-11972 GCA_049678505.1 Candidatus Acidiferrales bacterium | reverse complement strand
AATGCGCAGCTCGCGCGTGATGCGCGCAGCGAGCTCCCTCGGAACGGATTCGAGAACCACGGAAAAAGCGCCCGCGGCTTCAACGGCGCGCGCGTCACGCAAGAGGCGCTCGGCGGACTCGGCGGATTTTCCCTGTACGCGAAAACCGCCCAGTTCGAGAACCGATTGCGGCGTAAGGCCTATGTGAGCCATCACGGGAATTTCCGATTCAACGAGGCGCGCGATCGCTTCCATGCGTTTTTCGCCGCCCTCGAGTTTCACGGCGTCGACGTCGCCTTCCTTAACGAGGCGAATCGCGTGACGAGCGGTTTCTTCCAAGGAGATATGGAAGCTGCCGAACGGCATGTCCGCAACCAGAAGGGCGTGCTCAGTTCCGCGGCGAACCGCTTTGACATGATGCAGCATTTCGTCCAGAGTGACGGGCAAAGTGGTTTCCTCGCCGAGAACGACCATGCCGAGAGAATCGCCGACAAGGAGAATATCGACGCCAGCTTCGTCGAGCAGACGCGCGGTAGGATAGTCGTATGCGGTGAGGCAGGTAATTTTTTGCTGTGAACTTGGCGAATCGACAGGGCTTTTGCGATGAAGAATGTCAGGCACGGTGATTTTGCCGTTGCCTGCACTTTTGCCCGCAGGGATGGCGCTCATGTTGACCTCCGGTGCCGCCCCGAACAGCGGGTGCAGCCCATCAACGCCGCGATTATAGCAGATAAGGACGGAACCGGATGATGCGAAATGGCCATCAGAGGCGGCCGGGAACGGGCTATGAAAAGCTGTAAATTGGGCGAATCGGGCGGATGAAAAAAGCGCGTTTTCAGTCCCGATTAGAAAATGTTTTCTCCTTTGTTTTTCGTGAGTTACGAATCCGGGGCTTGTGTTCCAGTGTCCGATTTAAAAAATCATAGATTTGGGTAGAAAAGTTACTTTGGAGGGGGAAATAAGGTCTAGGCGGCGGAGAAACTCCACCGGAAGCCTCGTGGGAAGCTGAGTGCGGCGAAGATGGATGCGCTAACCATAGAGTACCCGTATAGCATATATTACCTATTCTTTCAACGGCTTTCCTCTGACAAATAGAGGAGGAGGCTAGAGTTCCGGCTGGATTGCAGCAGGCGCGGCGACTCACTCCTCATCATCGGTGGAAGGCACTTTGAATAGCGTGGGATCAACTTCACGACCGCAGTGAGGACATGGAACTGGCTGGACGTACAAGGCAAGACCGGAGAAAAACATTCCTATATGACTTTGCAAGGCTAGTCTAGCGGGCTCCGTCAACGTGAGCTTTCTGTTGCCTGCTTTGTTGGCCTCAAGAAAGTACGGCACGTTGATGGGTGTGATTCTCCGCAAATCCGCATAGTGTTCTGCGTCTGCTAGAGCTTGATCCGGGGGCAGATAGAATCTAGTCGGCTGTTGTCCGTTCCGGGTTCTTTCCTTGAGGTCGGCGCTCGTCACGGCTGAAAGTGGCTGGACAGGCGCAGCCAACCAATATCGGCGTTCAAGAGTCGCTTGTTTTGCCTCCACGTCCCTCTGGACTCCATCAAGCTCGCAGCCATGACTCAGCAAAATTACAGATCGATGCTGTAATGATCCCTTAGCTGTATCAGTGTCTTTAGGATTAGCCTGAGCAGGTGTAAATATATCGGCCAGTCCTTCTTCTCTAGGGCGTGGTCGGAAGAATGTTAGCGGGTACTTAAGAGCTAGAAAAGGAATACTGAAAAAAATATCGCCCGGCTCGAACTTCAAGCCGGGCGGTTCATAGAATCCGTCCATTTTCCTAACGGGAAGCTAGTCCGTCGCCTCGTCGGCCGGCCAGTCGACGGGTGTAGTCACGCGCAGAAAATGCGCAGCCGTATCTGTGAATCGGCGGGCGACGAGTTGCACGACGACGCCGCGCCGTTGATTTCGGGCAAGCAAGAACTTCGCCATCGCGTCCGCAACCAGTTGTTCTTCATCGCAAACGGCCATGCTCAAACTGGCTCTGTTCACGTCGTCGCGCTCAAACATCAGGCTACCCAACACGTCGGTTGTTGCGCAGCTCATTTTCGGCCTCCTTCTTCTCCAGCATCTCTTTCAGCGCCTTAAAAATTGTTGTAAATTGATCCTCGAGCTGAATAAAAGAAGCTGCTGGCATGACGACCTTCGCCACTGTTTTGCCCTGAATCACCGGATTTGACGCGACCTCTGCCCCTTTTAGCTGGTTGAGGGTAGTAGCTATCTGGTTAAGATCCAAGAAAATAAATTCAAGCTGTACCTCGGTCGCAACCCTGGAAACAGCCAAGAAGTTACAGAAAAGCGCCGGACACGCCTCATTCGGTGCGTCTCCTCTGACCTGAAACAGCATCAGATTGTTTTCGATCGACACGTCTCCCTCTACTCAGGCTTCAATAGGATGCACGTGCCATTCCAAAGGGTGCAATACAGCAACCCTCGTATTTTCAGGCGTTTCGCAACAGTACGGTGCCGCGCACACCGCAGAAAAGTGACCCATAGTGACCAAAACTTCCCACATTCGGTCACCTCGTTCCGTGCCACTACATCCACTTTCGGAGTGTCTTTATTATAGGAAAAGCGCCCTGCTTGCAACAGAATAATTCTGCCGGCCGTTGTTCCGAAGCTCACCCGTCCCGTGGTACAGGTGAATTCGAGGGCTTGCCCCACCTTGCGACCATGTGAATTCGACTTCGGCGGTCGAAGTCGTCACGGCGAAAAATACGTCAGGTTTGGGTGACGGGGGCGGGGAGTTCGGGCTTTTGGGTTTCGACGCCGCGCCAGCCGACGGGGCGGCCCTGCACGGCTTCCTTGAGGGCGCGGAACAGGACGACGTACATCATCTGGCGGTAATAGAAGCGCTGGATGAGGAGCGGGATGAGCAGCGACCAGTCTTCGCCCTTCTCGAGGGCGAAGGCGATAACGCAGGTGAGCAAGTCGATGAGCATGAAGGCGGCGAAAAAAATCATCGAGCGAATCACGTCTTCGCTGGTCCACAGCGGCGGCAGGTGGGTGATGCGGAACTGCGCGAGTCCCCAGAGAAGAATGGAAAAGAGGAAAAGGAAGTCGATGACCGGCGAAACCAGAGGAAGCAAAATCTGGAAAAGGAAAACGTTGGGAAGGGTGATCCAGCCCATCGTGCCGTAACGGCGGCGGCCAACCGCATCGCGGTGCTTCCAGACGGCTTGGAGCGTGCCAAAGGTCCAGCGGAAACGCTGGCGAACGAGGGCCTCCATGGTGTCGGGAACTTCGGTGCGGCCAATGGCGTCTTCGTCGTAGAGAATTTTCCAGCCATGGCGGCGAATGGTGAGGGTGAGGTCGGTGTCTTCGGCGACGGTATCGCCGGCAAAGCCGCCGCAACTGCGCATGACCTCGGCGCGCCAGGCTCCCACGGCTCCGGGAACAACGGGAATGCAATTGAGCACGTCGAAGGCGCGCTTTTCGAGATTCTGACTGGTGATGTATTCGAGGGCCTGCCAGCGCGTAAGCCAGCGATTGCGATTCATGACTTTCACGTTGCCGGCGACGGCGCCGATGCGCGGATCCGCGAAATGGCGAACCAGGCGCGGAATGGCTTCGGGATCGACAACCGTGTCAGCGTCGATGGTTATTACCACTTCGCCGGAGGCTTCAGCGAGAGCGTGATTGAGGGCCGCGGATTTTCCGTAGTTGGCCTGGCGCAGCAAGCGCACGCGAGGATCATGGCCGAAGGATTCGAGGACGCGCTCGCTGGTGTGATCGGAGGAGCCATCGTCGACAATGATGACCTCGAGCTTGGGGTAGCGCGAAGCGAGCGCCGAGCCAACCGTGTCGGCGATGACCACTTCTTCGTTGTAGGCGGGAATCAGCACGCTGACCAAGGGCTGATATTCGGGATGATCCTTGGGCGCGGGGCGCAATTTCTCGGCGAGAGCGAGAAGGCCGATGAAGAGAGCGCGTCCGCTGACCAGGGCGATGCCGGCTACGAAAATGAAGGCAATGACGAGGCGCAGCCAGTGGAAAAGGTCAAAGATGAAGGAATCGGCGTCCGCAAAAAAGCGCTCGTCGTGGCTCAGAGGCGGCATGACTTCGGCGCGTTGTTGATTGAGAAGCTCGGAAACGGTGACGAAGTGATATCCCTTGGCTTCGAGCTGGTCGATGATCTGCGGAAGAGCAGCAACGGTATGGCTGCGGTCGCCGCCGCCGTCGTGGAGAAGAATGACATTGCCGGGAATTTTTTCGATCTGATCGACCACGCGGCTGACGATGGTTTGTACAGGCGGCGGAGGCACGCCGCCTTCCTCGCCCCAATCGTGGGGATCGATATGGCCGGCGACGAGCAGGTAGCCCATGGATTGGGGAATGGGAAGATTGGCGACTTCGTCGGCGGTTTCCGGCTCTTCATCGATGCCATAGGGCGGGCGGAAAAGAAGGGTCTTCACGCCTAAATCGCTTTCGATGAGGCGCTGGGTGAGATTCAATTCAAACTCGATCTGAGTCTTCGAGGCCTGATCGAAATCCGGATGGGTGTAGGTGTGATTGCCGATTTCGTCTCCCGCAGCGTACTCGCGGCGCAATACGGTCGGATAGCGGTCGACTTCGACGCCAATCACGAAAAATGTGGCAGGGACGCGCTTTTTGTCGAGAACGTCGAGAATTTTGGAAGTCCAGGGAGGGTCCGGGCCGTCATCGAAAGTGAGCGCCAATTCCTTGGGATTGTTGCCGCCCATGCGTTCGATGCGCCAGGAGAGCGGATACTTGGTGATGTCCTCATCGGTAAAGAGATCGGTGGCGGGATCATAGTGAAAGGTGCGCGCGCCGCTCTGGGGCTTGGCGGTGATGCGCCAGAGGTCGCCGGTGCCTTCGAGGATCAAATCGTAGCCGGGAGGGATGGAAGTGAGTTCCGAACGGATCTGATCGGTGGGCCGGGTTGCGTCCCAGATGCTCCAAATGGAAGGGTCTTCGGTGCCAAAGCGCCACAGCGCAGTGCCTTGTACGCCAGCGCGCTCGGCGGCGCGAAGTTCGTTATAGGCAGTGAGAGCATCGAGCATCCAAACATTGTGGACGTTATTGTTCTCATCTTCATACTTATAGAACGGACTGATGGACACAGGGTCGAATTGGATGGTGGCGTCCGATTCCAGGGCGCGGACGCAAGCCCATTGAAATGACAGAGCCTCGGCTACAGGATGGGGATTCTGTTTGGTGGGCGACGCCCAATCGTAGGCGTAATTGGCGATGCCCATGATGATTTTCTGCGGCGGCACCGCCTTGAAAATCATGCGGAGATTCTTGAGGTACCAGGTTTGATCGACAACGGGGCCGGCGGCCGACTGCGGCCAGTGAAAATCGTAGTTCATCAGGATGATGGCGTCGGAATCCGCGCCGAGAGATTTGTAATCATAGGTCCAGTCGGCGGCAGGAAGCGCGACCATAAGCTTTAGGCCGGCGGAGTGAAGAGCGATGCCGAGCTCGCGAATAAAAGCCTCGAAATCCTTCTGGCTGTCGTCGGGCACTTCCTCAAAATCAACGGCGATGCCAAAGTCTTTGTGAGATATGGCGTATTTGAGGAGAGATGCGGTGAGGCGCTGGCGCGAATCGGGGCGCGCGAGCATCTGCGCCATGGGATCGACTTGCCAAACGCTGCCATCGTAATTGTTCAAGAGGGGCATCATGGGGAGCTCGATGTTGATGGTCTTGAGCCAGGAGTCGAGCTTGGGGTCTTTGTCGACGGCGAGAGAGCCGTCGGCAGTGAAGGCATGGAGCTCTTCGGGAATCAGCAGATCAATATCGTGATAATGGAGCTGGAGCGAAGCGAGGCTGTTCGAATCCCAGTTGACGTAGAAGGCAGCGCGAAGCGGATCGTATTTTTCAGGAACGCTCCCAATGGCCGCAACTTTGCGGGTCCTGCTGGGGCGATAATTGACGCGCTTCAATTTGGCAAAATGGCGAGTGGGTGGCGCCGTTACTGGGCGGTACATCGGGCCGCGCTCGGGGAGCAGCAGATCTGGAAGGTTGGGGCGGCGCAAAATGTTGAAAAGGAAGGTGAGAATCAGCAGAGTAAAAAGCACGCCCGAAATTTCCAGAACACGACGAGTGAGTCGCCAGCGACGACGCTCCTCGTCATAGAATATGGGCTTGCGTTTTACCATGGTGGCAATCCAAGCTAGCCGCCCTCGGGAATGGTGTCAATGAGCGACTCTACTAAGATGCGCTTGGAGGTGACGTGCGCTGTCCTCGTTGCCTTTGCCGTTCGGTTCTATTTTATATGGCAATTTCCATTTTACGATGCGGGCGATACGCCCATCTATCAGGAGCTTGCGCGCAATTGGCTGGCGCACGGTATTTATGGACTGAAGATTTTTGGCCATCTTTCAGCGGTGGACATGCGGACGCCCGGATACGTGGTGTTCCTGGCAGCGATCTATTCGGTGTTCGGCCAGAGCGCGCGAGCGGTGATGGCCGCGCAGGCCGGAATCGATGTGCTGACATGCATCCTGGTGGCGGCGATGGCGGCCGTGCTGGCGCCGAAAGCAAACCGGCCGCGCGTGGCGCTGGCGGCACTGTGGCTGGCGGCGATTTGTCCGTTTACGTCGAATTATACGGCGGTGGTGCTGACGGAAACGCTAGCGACGTTCTTGACGGCGCTGGCGTTGCTGGTGCTCATCGAAGCTTTTCGAGACGAACAATTGGGGGCAATGCCGCAGCCGAAGCTGGGGGCTTCGTCTGCGGGGATGCCGGCGGGAATGCGCTGGCTGCTGGGCGGAATCGTGGTGGGATTTGGGACGCTGGTGCGGCCGGAGGCGCCACTGATTTTGGCCGCCGCCGGCGCGGTCCTGGCTTTTCTGTGGCGGCGTCCGGCGAATTGGCCGAAGCTGGCGCGCGCGGCGATTTTGATGGCCTTGGGGCTGATGTTGCCGCTGCTGCCATGGGCGGCGCGCAACTGGCGAGTGCTGCACAAAGTGCAATTCCTCGCGCCGCGATATAGCGAATTGCCGGGAGAATTCACGCCGCACGGGTTTTTCTCTTGGGAGAAAACGTGGCTGTGGCGATTCCGCGACGTTTTTCTGGTGTCGTGGAACCTGAACGGGGCAGAGATTCAGTTGCAGGATTTGCCCGCAGCGGCGTTCGATTCCGCGGGTGAACGAGCGCGGGTCGCGCACTTGCTCGAGCAATACGACGACACAATGGACATGACTCCGGAGCTCGACCAGCGGTTCGCGGAAATAGCGCGGGAGCGGACGGAGCGGCATCCATTGCGAACGTATGTGCGAGTGCCTTTCCTGAGGGCGTTGTCGATGTGGTTTACCCCACGAGTCGAAATGCTGCCGCTATCAGGAAAGTTGTGGCCGTTCGGTTACTGGTGGGAGGACAGCCCGTCGCAATACTGCTATTCGCTGGGGCTTTTTGTGATGGGAATCGCGTACGGAGTGATGGCGCTCGGCGGGGCGTGGCGTTGCAGAAAAGACCCAGCGGCGATGATGCTGGTGACGTTTATCGTGATTCGCACAGCGTTCCTGACGACGCTGGAAACGCCGGAGCCGCGCTACGTCCTGGAATGTTTCCCCGTGGTGTTTGCGCTGGGAGCGCAGCTTTGGTGGAAGAGGCGCGCCGTGAGCGCGCCGGATTAAAAGTTAAAATCCCAAGTCTCGGCGATCAAATCCAAGCTAAAACTGTGGTGCGGCTCCTTGTGGACGAGGCGGAAACCGGCGTCTTTGTAGATGCGGCGGGCGGAGTCAAGATGGCTCTGCGTCCAGAGCGTGATTGTTTTGTAGCCGGCTTGGCGCGCGAAGCGAACGCATTCGTCGACAAGCCGGCGGCCGATGCCCAGCCCGCGCGCGGTCGGTTCGACGTAGAGTAGCCGCAGCTTCGCTACCGATTTGGACTTCTTGACAAGAAATACCGAGCCGACGATTTCGCCTTCGCGCTCGGCAATCCAGCAACGCTCGCGTTTCGAATCAAAATTCTGGATGAACTCGCCGACGATGCGGGCGACGAGCGCTTCAAAGTCTTCGTTGTAGCCGTATTCCTGGAAATAAAGCAGGCCCTGCCGGTGCGTAATCCAGCCCATATCTCCCGACCGATGATCGCGGAGAATATAAGCCGGGCTGTCTGATTTTTTCGCTCTTGGAGCAGCGAGAATATTTTCCACCGTGTCCATCGCGGTGATGAGACGGGCTTGGCCGGACGCGGGCAATTCGCGAAGCATGTTGCCCACTTCTTCGCTGGCGCGCCGATCGAGGAGCGCAAACGACTTGCGGCCTTCTGAGGTGAGGGCGAGAATGCTCTGGCGGCCATCGGAAGCAGAGCGTTTTTTTGTGACCAGGCCGCGCTTCACGAAGTCGCGTAAGATGCGGCTCAAATAGCCGCGATCCAGATCCAGGTCGCGCGCGATGGCGTTCGCTGAAGCATTCTGCCGCTGAGACAGTTGCTGCAGAACGCGCCCTTCCGCGAGAGAAAAAGGACTATTCAAGTAGCCTTCGCGAAGGACGCCAATCTGGCGTGTGTAGAAACGATTGAAGCGGCGCACAGCCGCAATGCGGGATTTCAGAGAAGGATCGTGCGGTACCGGTTTGGGCGCGGCGTTCACGGAAGGAGGGTAGTCAAAATAGTTGACTTTGTCAACTATCTGGATTTTGCAGCGCGACGCGCATGTTTGCGGGCCGAATTTTCCCGCGTAACCTTTGCCTCCTTCCGCCGTTATGGTATTGAGAGACGGCTATGCGCGTGAACAAGGGCAAATCGCAAAGGTGCAGGTGAGACCTCAGCCTCTGATCGCCGTGCGGGACGTAAGAGCAAGCAGCAATTGGGATCGGACATTGCTCGCCGCTGCCTCATTGCCGGAACACGAACACCGCGAAACGTATAATCGCATCCTGTGCGACGGTCAATTGGTACTCCAACTCCATGCTTGGGATGAGGAAGATCATCCCAATTTGATCAACGCAGACGCAGCACCGGCCGGACATGGAGTCTTGCTCTGGTTCCAAGTGGGCGATTTTGATGCGGCGGTTCAACGTGTTCGTTCACTGAATGCACAGATTCTTGAAGAGCCGCACATCAATCCCAATTCTGGACAACAGGAAATATGGATTCGCGACCCCGACGAATATGTGGTGGTTGTCGCAGGGCCGGGCGGCGATACGAGCGCGTAACTTCAAAGGAAGACACTACGGGGAAATCAGTGGCTATTCTGACTCAGGCCGAGATCGCTCGAAAACTCCGTGGCGAGGATCTCGACAAATGGCTCGAGTTGTGGCGGGCGGAGCAAGGTCCCGCCAAGCGCAGTTCACTGGAACTGATGGCGGCAGCGATTCCGTTCTCCACTGACGATAACCTGCGCGTGTTGGACATCTGCTGCGGTCCGGGTGACGCCGGCCGCGCAATCTTTTCCCGGTTTCCGAACGCATGCGTTGACTTCGTGGATCGCGATCTATTTTTTACAGCGTTGTGTTTGGCGGTCAGTCAGCGCGATGGCGTTCCGGGGCGGACGTTGGTGCGTGATCTGCTCGACCCCAATTGGCATCGTGATCTCACGAACAGCTATAACGTCGTTGTAGCCGCCAATGGCCTGCATTGGTTTCGCATGAAACGAGCGGCTGAGCTGTTTGCGGATGTTTACGAGTTACTCCGCCCGAATGGCAGCTTTTTGTTCATGGAACCGGCGGGTCCCGAGACTCCGTTTGCGGCGGGCTTCGCGATGTGGAAGCACACGCAGCCAAGTCAACACAAAAGCGATGATTGGACCAAGTTCTGGTCGAGCGTCAATCACCTGCTGGGGTACGACCACATCAAGGAACTCGGCGAACGTGACGATAGCCGCATCGACGACAAATTATCCGTTCTAGGATGGGTCGGGTTGCTGAGGGCTGCAGGATTTGGCTCGATCGATATCCTCCTCAGGGACGCTGAAAAAGTGGTCGTGGCAGCTCTTAAGCTGTGAATTCAACGCGAGGCGCTGGTTTGCCATCTCAGGAAAAGGATGAACGGCTTCTGGTGGAAGCGGCGCGGAGGGATCCGGGCCGGTTCGCGGAACTCTACGAAAACCACTTCGAACGGGTGTACGCGTACGTGGCGCGGCGCGTGGGAAACCGGCATGAGGCCGAGGACATTACGTCCGAGGTATTTCATCAGGCGCTCGAGAAGATTGGCAGTTTCGAATGGCGCGGTGTGCCGTTTTCGGCATGGCTTTTCCGCATTGCTGCAAATGCCACGGCTGACCGGTGGCGGGAAAAAGCGCGCGAGCAGGGGAACCCTGGAAAAGAGGCGAGTGAGGAATTTGATTTCGAGAGCGCCGATGCGCGCGGCCGGCTTTTCCGGCTGGTGAAAGAATTGCCGATGGAGCAGCGGCTGGTGATCGAAATGCGGTTCGCGGAAGAAAAAAGCACACGCGAGATCGCGCAGACGATTGGCCGGACAGAAGGTTCGGTGAAGCAGTTGCAGTTTCGCGCGATACGGAACTTGCGGACGCGCATGGAACCGAAGGCGCAAAAGAAATTGGTGAACAGAAATGGCTGAGAGCCTGCAAGAAAAACTGAACCGGGCGATTGATGCGATGCTGGCGTACGGCGGCTCCGCTCCAGCTGCATCGACGGATGCGGAACTGGCGCCAATTGCGCGAGTGGCCGCGGAACTGCGCGGACTGCCGGGTGAGAATTTCAGAGCGACATTGAAAGCCGATTTGATAAGGAAAGCGACGAGGGCGGGAGAAGCGGCAGAGACGGCAGTCGAGCCGCAACCAACGGTGATTCCGCGTCTTTGCTTCAAGGATACGAGACGAGCGATTGAGTTTTACCAGAGCGTTTTTGGAGCGAAGGAAACCATGCGCCTGGTTGATCCCGATCAGAAAATCGGCATCGCGCAGATACAGATTGGCAACGCGCGAATCTTGCTTTCGGACGAGTACCCGGAGTTTGGCGCGATCAGCCCGGAAACGCTGGGCGGCTCGGCGGTCAGGATCAAGCTGATGGTCCCCGATGTGGACGCCACGGCGCAGCGGGCGTTGGCTGCGGGGGCAAAGATGGTGCGGCCGGTGGAGGATCAGTTTTACGGCGAGCGTGCTGGCCAAATCGCGGATCCCTTTGGCTACACGTGGATTATCGCCACGCACAAGGAAGATGTGTCGACGGAGGAAATGCAGCGGCGACTCAACCAGTGGAGCGAAAGATCGGAGGAAAAAATGGCAAGCAATCCAGCAGTGAGCAAGACAGGAAGCAGCGAATCGGCGAAAGCGGTTCCGTACATACGCGAGGGATTCCACACAATCACGCCGTATATTTTGGTGAATGGCGCAGCGAAATTTATTGAGTTCATGACGGAAGCGTTTGGAGCGCAAGAAAGAGGCCGCGTTCCAGTTCCGAGCGGAAAAATCATGCATGCCGAAGTGAAAGTCGGCGATTCGATGATCGAACTGAGCGATGGAAACGAGCAATATCCGCCGACGCCTGCGGCGCTTCATTTCTACGTGGACGACGCGGACGCGACGTATGCGCGCGCCGTCGAAGCGGGAGCGACTCCGCTCTACGCGATGACGGATCAGCCCTATGGAGACCGCGAAGGCGGCGTGAAGGATCCGTTTGGGAACATATGGTTCATCGCGACACCGAAAACGTACGCGCCGATGCCGGGGCAATTGGGCAGTGTGCAGCCGTATTTGTTCCTGCGCGACGCGGAGAAGATGATTCCGTTCCTGGAGAATGCTTTTGGCGCGAAGGCGGAAGGCGTGCACAAATCGCCCGCGGGCGTGGTGGCGCACGCGACGGTTCGAATTGGCGACGCGACGCTCGAGTGCAGCGAAGCTCACGGAGAGTATCAGCCGTCGCCGTGCCACCTGCATCTGTACGTGCGGGACGCGGACGCGGTGTACGCGCAGGCGCTGCGCGCGGGCGCGACGACGATCGAGGCGCCGAGCGACAAGCCCTATGGTGACCGCAGCGCGGGCGTGAAAGATCCGTGGGGAAACAGCTGGTTCATCGCGACACACATCAAGGATGTGGCGTTCTAGCGCG
>JBAUEH010000081.1:0-58836 GCA_049678505.1 Candidatus Acidiferrales bacterium | reverse complement strand
TGGGAATATCCGTGGTACGCGTCTTGGGATTTAGCGTTCCACTGCGTGGCCATGGCCACCATCGATCCGGATTTCGCCAAGGAACAGCTCATTTTGTTTCTTCGCGAATGGTACATGCATCCCAACGGCCAGATCCCCGCCTACGAGTGGAATTTTTCGAGTGCCAATCCTCCGGTCCACGCGTGGGCCGCCTGGCGCGTTTACAAAATCGAAGCCCGCGTTCGCGGCCACGCCGACCGCATTTTTCTCGAGCGTGTGTTTCAGAAACTCCTGATCAATTTCACGTGGTGGGTGAATCGCAAAGACCCGCTGGGCATGAACGTTTTCGAGGGCGGTTTCCTCGGACTCGACAACATCGGCGTTTTCGACCGCTCCATGCCGTTGCCCGGCGGCGGCTATATGGACCAGTCCGACGGCACCAGTTGGATGGCCATGTTCTGCCTCAACATGATGGCCATCGCCATGGAACTGGCCCACGCCGATCCTGCGTATGAAGACCTCGCCAGCAAATTCTTCGAGCACTTCGTGTATATCGCCGATGCCATGAACAAAATCGGCAGCAAAGACATCGGCCTTTGGGACGACCAGGACGGTTTCTACTACGACGTCTGCCATTTTTCCAGCGGAGAGCAGGTGCCGATCAAGATTCGCTCGATGGTGGGCCTGATTCCCCTGTTTGCCGTAGACACGTTCGAGCCTGAGGACCTCGCGCGCGTCCCCGACTTTGCCAAGCGCATGAACTGGTTCATTCTTCATCACCCCGATCTGCCCGAACACATCGACATGAGCCAGCGAACCGCGAAGGGAGCGCGCGTGCTGCTCTCCATTGTGAACAAGAAACGCATGCTCCGCATGCTGCGCTTCATGCTCGATGAAAGTGAATTTCTTTCACCTTACGGGATTCGCTCTCTCTCCAAGTACCACCAGGAGCATCCGTTCATCCTGACCCTCGATGGCCGGGAAAACCGCGTGGATTACGAGCCGGCCGAATCCACCACGCCTCTTTTTGGCGGCAATTCGAACTGGCGCGGGCCCGTCTGGTTCCCCGTCAATTTTCTTCTCATTGAGGCATTGCAGCGTTACCACTACTATTACGGAGATCAGCTCACAGTGGAGTTTCCGTCCGGTTCGGGCCAGCAGAAAACGCTGTGGGAAGTTGCGGCGGAGATTTCACGCCGCCTGGTGCACATTTTTTTGCGCGGAAAAGACGGCCGCCGGCCCGTCTACGGGAGCGTGGAGCTTTTTCAGACCGACCCGCATTGGCGTGACCTTATGCTCTTCTACGAATATTTCCACGGGGACAACGGCGCGGGCCTGGGCGCGAGCCATCAAACCGGCTGGACCGCGCTCGTCTCGAAGCTCCTCGAACAAAGCGGCGACCGCAGATGAAAACAAATGGAAGAACGAATGCGCGCCGGAACTCCCTCGCCGTCGCAAGCCTTCGGTTAGAAGTCCGCGACAAGCCCCAGGCCGAACGACACGCGATTGATGTAGTTGAAGAACGCCACCGTCAATACGGTTTCGCGCAGCGCATCCTGGCTCCATCCCGCGCGCAAAACTGCGTCCGCGTCGCTCTGCTCGATGTCCACGGGTTTGCGTGTCAGCTTGTCCGCGAAGCGAAAGAGCGCCTTCGTTTTTTCGTCCACGGCTGCGCGCATAGGATCGGTCGCCAGCTTGCGGGCGAATTGCTTCTCGAACCCAAATTTCTGCAGCAATTCCATATGAATGGCAATGCAGTACGATGACGTGTTGATTCCGCTGACCACCAGGCCGATTTGTTCCTTGAGCGCCGCCGGGAGCGCGCCATCGCTCATGATGGCCGCGTTCATTCGCAGTTGCGCCGCAACGACTTCCGGCAGCGCGCCGAGGGCCTTGAAGAAATGGGGCACGGTGCCGAAGCCTTTTTCAATCGTCGCGTAGATTTCGCGCAGTTCGGGAGATGCTTCCGTTTGCTCGACTTCACTCACGTATGCCATAAACACCCCTTCGGATTTTTCTGCCTCAGATGCAAGTACGCAAATAGATGTTGGATGGTTTCCGTGAATGAGGGCCGGGGCTTTCGGATTTTACCTCTTCGTTTCCACCAGCTCGATCAGGATTTTTTTGCCCTCGGCTGTGCTCGCGAGGAAAAAATTGACGCGCGTGCCATCGGTGCCTGCGCGTGTAGCCGGATAAATTGCCGTGACGTTCAATCGCGCTGCGAGCCGCCGGGTTACTTCATCGATGTCGCTCGTCACGAATTCCACTTGCTGAATGCCTTCGCCGAATTTCGTCAGAAATTTGGAAATTGCGCCGTCTTTGCCGGACGCGCGCGTCGTTAAAATATCGAGGTGCCTGCCGGCATCCAGGCTCCATTCGAATTCCTCGGCGTCCTGATCCGGCGGGACTTCGGCAAGGCGCGGCTGGCCGAGCCGCGCGCGAATTCTCGCAAAGCGCTCCGGCGTCACCGCGATTCCCACAGTGGCGCAATTCGAAATCAGTGCAGCGATTTCCGGATTTGCCCGCCAGTTAGCAATCGCTTGTTCCGCGCCTTCGCGGCCGCGGCGATAGAGTTCGCGCGCCGCTGCATCGCGCGACGCGCTGTCCGCGGAATCCAGGCGCGCGATAAACTCCGCATTCGAAGGACTGTTCACGCCCAAGTTCTCTTTTTCTGTTTCGCTTTTGGGTTTCTTGCCCGCGGCTTCGTTGTCTGCAATCGCGGGTTTGCGAAAAACCGAAGCGGCCGTGGCAATGGTGAGCACGCATGCAATCACCGCCAGCGTTACGCCGGAGGGCATTTCCAGCCAGTGCGCGGCGATCATCTTGCATCCGATAAAAAGCAAAATAATTGCTACGCCTGTGGCCAGGTGCCGAAGCCGCACGATCCACCCCGCCAGCACGAAATATAATGCACGCAAACCGAGCACAGCGCACGCATTCGATGAAAAAACAATGAAGGGGTCGCGTGTGACGCCGAAGACCGCAGGAATGGAATCGACGGCGAACAAAATGTCGGCAATCTCGATGGCCGCCAGCGCCAGCAGAATGAATGTAGCCGCCCAGCGGCCATTTTCGCGGATGAAAAACCGGCCATCCGCACCGCTCTTTGCCGTGGGCAGGATTTTCCCCAGCCAGCGCACCGCGCGGCTTCCCTCTAAGGTTTTCGCTTTATTTTTGCGGAAGAGAATGTTCAGGCTGGCATAAATCAGGAATGCGCCAAAAACATAGAAGGACCACGAAAATGCGCCGATGAACGCGGCGCCTGCCGCGATGAGCGCGCCGCGCAGCGCCAGCGCCCCGAAGATTCCCCACGCAAGCACTTTGTGCTGATAGGCGGCCCGCACCTGAAAATACTGGAAGATCAGCACAAACATGAAAAGATTGTCGATGCTCAGCGATTTCTCGATGAGGTAGCCGGAGAGAAATTCAACCGCTGGCCGGGATCCAACGCGCAGCCACAGCCACAACGCAAATGCCAGCGAGACGCCGATCCACAGGCCGCTCCATGCCGCGGCCTTCCGCAGCGAAATCTCGCGCGGTTTTCCGCCAAAGGCGGCAAGGTCGACAAGCAGCAGCACGAGCAGGCCCGCGCTGAAGCTGATCCAGAGCCAGGTGGAGGCCACCAAGAAAGTTTACGAGGCTTCGCGCTGGATGCAATGCCTATCCGCGCGAAGTTATGGGGTGGGTTTGGCGGGCACGGAATTGTAATTGGAAAGGGTCATCTGCATCGCCGCGCCGGCGTGCACGGCAATCGGCACATCCCATTTCTCTCGCACGTCGCCAACTTGCCCTTCGATATTGAGCGAGCTGATCCAGTAAGTTCCCTCCGGCACGCCCATGAATTCCGCATGGCCATTCACGTCGGTTTGTGTTTGCGCCACCAGGTAGCGCGATTGCGCCCAGCCGAGGGCCATGCCGTGAATGGTCGTGAGCCGCTGAGCCACTTTGTCATTCCATTCGGGACTTGGGTCGATGGAATCGAGTTCCGCGTCCATGCCTTGCTTGCTGTCCGGATTTTCGTTGATGTATTTCAGCACCCGTGCATGGTATTCATCGACTTCGCGCTGATATTTGACGGGGTCGCGGACCTTATCGATTTCCTTATATTTCGGAGCGGGAAATCCGAACTTTGCGTTTCCAATATTCATCTCGTCGTAGGCCTTCCAGAATTCCGGGACGTTGAGGATTTCTTCCGCCGTCAGGTCCTTGGCGAACTCTTGGCCGCTGAGGGTCACGCTGTGGTGCTTGTGCATCCAGGCTTTCAATTCTTTGGAAACGGTCTGGCCATCGATGAACTTATCCATATCGGGCTTTGCCACGCTGGCTTCCGCCTCTTCTTGAATCCCTGCGAAACTCTTGCGCAGCAAGTAGAAGGGCAGTCCGCGCACCGGCTCGACAAGGCCCGCAGACGGAGTGATTTGCGTGGTAAAACTGATTGAGGCTGGTTGCGTCTGCGCACAAGCGGGGCGCCCCAGAGCCAGTACGAAGCCCGCCAAGACGAGAATCACAAACCGTATCAGCGCGCGGCTGCCTAGCCTCATGCTGCCCATGCTAACAAAACCATGCACCCGCACGGCGTGTTCATTTTGGGTGGTGTGCTGAGTTGCCAACCGTCGTCAAACGTTTTCGAGCGCGGGAGAACTACGCGGGATGAATCAGTAGAGGCGGAAATCCACTTCAATCAACATGCGCACGATGGCGGGCTGGCCATTGGGGCCGACGGCCGGCTTGAAGTGCCAAATATCGCGCACAGACTTGACCGCTTCTTCGTCGAGCCCATAGCCAAGCCCTTTGTCGACGTGAACTGAGGTCGCGCGGCCGTCCGTTCCGACGATAATATCCAGCACGACGGGCCCTTGAATTTTCAATTTGAAGCCCGCGTCGGAGTACTGCGGCGTCGGACAATACAGGCAGTCCGGCCTGCTGTATCCGTTTTCGCCGGCCATCGGCGGGCCGCCGCCGACTCCGTACTCGGAGCCGTTGCCGAGGCCGTTTCCGTTTCCGCTCCCCATGCCGCCGCCGCTGCCGCTGCCCATGGAATCATTCACGATGGCCGAAGTCGGATCGCCGATGTTCGGCATGTCAGGACTGGGCATCTTGATGTTCGGCGGCACCATAAGCGAAGCCTGCGTGACGAGCTTGGCGTGTTCCGGCGGCTTCACTTCCGGTGGAGTGATCTGGTGCATCGAAAACGGAGGGAGTTTCCCACGAGTAGGCGGCGCGAGGTTGGCCCTTCCGCCTCCTCCGCCGGCCCTCTTGTTGCCCATCGCCAGCTTGGCGAGATACGGAGAAAGGTCAATCGTTTGGATCGGCTGATTGTTGGCCTGCGTCGGCGGGGACATGAACTCGGGCAGCAGGGGCAGGATAATCAGCACAATCACAACGACGTGAATCGCCAGCGAAAGCGCCTGTACCTTAGTGAACTGCTTGTTCTTGGTCCAAATCTCCGGGACATCCACCGGCTCACTGGTGACCTTCAGCGGAGGCAGCTTTCGCGGCGCGACCGTGTCGCGAATGTTCTCCCAAAAGCCGGCGAGCCAACTCTTCTGTGCGACCAGCAGTTCGGAATTGCCTTTGCCACGCGCGGAGCGGGGAATCGGCTTCAGGAACTCCTTGAAATTTTCGGATAATGACGAACCGAACTGCACGGATGCAAATGCGCTTGGTTCGCTGCCTTCACGCATTCTTCCCGGCCGCTCAGTCAGGAAATCCTTCAGATTCGAGCTGAACGTTTTGAACCAAGATTGCGGGGCAGCGGCCTGGCGAGTGTATTTTAAATCGAGGCCCGGAACGGGAGCCGCGTTGGATTGAGCGTTCAGTTGCGGATCGTTCTGCTTTGCATCCATGCTTCGGCTACACCTTAACGGTCCGGAATTGCAGTCAACTATTTAGATTCGGCCAGGCAAAAAAGGATGTATGGCCCCTGCGGCTGACACCCATAGCTTTATATTGTAACATACGGACTCCAGACGGCGCGCTCGATTGCCGCCCTGTTGCACATCAAAAACCCAAGAAAAAAGGGCCAATGGCGAAACCCCTCGACTTGAAAAGCACAATCAATTTGCCTCGCACGAGCTTTCCGATGAAGGCGCAATTGCCGCAGCGCGAGCCGCAGCAACTGGCGCAATGGGAAGAGGAAGGCATCTATCGCCGCATATTGGAATCTCGCAAGAACGCGCCTGTTTTCAGTTTTCACGATGGGCCGCCATACCCCACCGGCGACATTCATCTCGGAACCGGGCTGAACAAAATCTGCAAAGACATGGTTGTGAAATCGAAAACCATGGCCGGGTTTCGCGCGCCTTATATTCCCGGATGGGACTGCCACGGCTTGCCGATCGAGACAAAAGTGGAGAAAGACCTCGGCGGGAAGAAGCACAGCGTCTCAGCGGCGGAATTTCGCCGCATGTGCCGCGCGTTCGCCACGAAATACGTGGACCAAAACCGGCGCGACTTCAAACGCCTGGGTATTTTGGGGCAGTGGGAGAAGCCGTATCTCACCATGGACCCGGAACACGAAGCGGTGATCGCGGACGCTTTTCTGACGTTCGTCGAAAAGGGCTACGCTTACAAAGGGCTGAAGCCGGTTTATTGGTGCCTGCATGACCGCACCGCGCTGGCCGAGGCGGAGGTTGAATACGAAAACCACACTAGCCCGTCGATTTGGATTCGCTACAAAGTGGAAGAAGCTCCTGAACTGAAGCGCCCGGGCGGCGGTGGATTCTACGCGCTCGTTTGGACCACTACTCCGTGGACTTTGCCGGCCAGCATGGCGCTTGCGTTTCATCCGGAGCTTGAATACGTGCTGGCGGAAGTGGAAGACGGCGACGTTTACATCGTCGCGAAAGGCCGCGTGAGCGCGGTGCAAGAAGAGACCTCGCTGCGATTCGTGAAATTTGGCGAGTCGATCTCTGGGAAAGTATTTGAAGGAGCGAAATTCAAGCATCCCTTTCTCGATCGCATCGAGCCCGGCGTGCTGGCCGAATATGTCACGCTGGAGCAAGGCACCGGAATCGTGCACACGGCGCCGGGGCACGGCGCGGAGGATTTTTATACCGGGCAGAAATACGGCATCGAGACGTACGCGCCGCTCGATGATGAAGGCCGCTTCGTGGAAGGTTTGCCGGAGTACAAAGGCAAAACAGTTTTTGAAGCAAATCCGTTCATCGTGAGGCTGCTCGAAGAGCACGGCGCGCTGGTTGGCGAAGGCAAAATCACGCACAGTTATCCGCACTGCTGGCGCTGCCACAATCCCGTGATTTTCAGGGCCACGGAGCAGTGGTTCATCGATTTGCAGCACGACAATTTGCGCGCGCGCACGCTGGAGGAAATTCAAAAAGTGAAATGGTTCCCCGCATGGGGCGAAGAGCGCATGCGCAAGATGGTGGCGGAGCGGCCGGATTGGTGCATTTCGCGCCAGCGCTTTTGGGGAGTGCCGCTGGTAGTGTTCTATTGCGAGAAATGCGGCGAGCTGCTGAAAGATTTTCGCGCGTTGCGCAACGTGGTGAAATGGTTTGAAAAAGAAGGCGCCGACGCATGGTTCACGCATTCCGCGGCGGAGCTGCTGCCGCCGGGAACAAAATGCAAGTGCGGCTCGACGGCATTCCGCAAGGAAAAAGATATTCTCGATGTGTGGTTCGAGTCTGGCTCGACCAACTTGGCGGTGCTGAAGGGAGAACTGTGGCCGGCGGACGCCTATCTGGAAGGGCCGGATCAGTATCGCGGCTGGTTCCAGAGTTCGCTGCTGGTGGCCATGGGCGTTCGCGGGCACGCGCCATTCAAACAGATCATCACGCATGGCTGGACGCTGGATGCGGAAGGGCGGCCGATGTCCAAGTCCAAGGGCAACGGCGAATTGCCGGCGGAAATTGTCGAAAAATGGGGCGCGGATTTACTGCGGCTGTGGGTAACGTCGCAGGATTATCAGACGGACATGCGCTTTTCCGAAGCGATGATGACGCAACTTGCCGAATCGTACCGCAAGATTCGCAACACGCTTCGCTTTGCGCTCGGAAATCTCGACCAATTCGATCCCGTGCGTGACGCCGTGGCGGACAGCAACCTGCTGGAAATGGACGCGTGGATGCTGCACCGCACCGGCGAGCTCGTTGAGAAGTGCCGCGCATGGTACGACGAATACGCATTCCATCGTGTGTTTCACGCGCTGTACGATTTCCTGGTGGTGGACTTGAGTGCGTTCTATTTCGACGTGCTCAAAGACCGGTTGTACACGTTTGCGCGGCGCAATGCCGCGCGGCGTTCTGCGCAGACGGCGATTTATCGCATCGCCAGCGCTCTGGTGCGGCTCATCGCGCCGATTCTGGTTTTCACGGCGGAGGAAGTCTGGAAGCATCTGCCGCACGCGGCGGGTGACGCGCCAAGCGTGCACATGGCACTGTTCCCGAGGGCGGATGAGCTTGTCAGGGATGTCGCGCAGAACAAGAGGCAAAACTGGGAATCACTGCTCGAAGTGCGCGAGCAAGCGCTCAAGAAGCTCGAAGAAGCGCGCAACTCGAAATTGATCAATAGCGCGCTCGAAGCCCGGGTCGAAATGCGCGCCAGTGGTAAAACGCTCGATTTGCTTCAGAATTACGCTGCATGGCTTCCGCAGATGCTCATCGTTTCGCAAGTGAGCATCGTTTCGGCCAACGGGAAAGCACCGACGCCTGCCGCGGCGGCCGTCGACGAGATCGAAGTGCGCCACGCCGACGGCAAGAAATGCGAGCGCTGCTGGAATTATTCAATTCACGTGGGCGAGAGCCAAGAATATCCTACGGTTTGCGAGCGCTGCGTCGTGGCACTGGCGGAAATTGAGCGCAGCGGCAGCGCCACGAACGGGAGAGCCTAGCGCATGGCCGGCGTGCGCAGCATCGCGTGGGGATGGCTCGCTGTGATCATCGCTCTCGTGCTCGTTGCCGACCAAGCCACAAAACACGCGATCGAGGCATACACCACGTCTGATTATTTTCGCGTGGTCATTCCTGGCTTACTGAATTTGATTCACACGCACAATCCGGGCGTGGCGTTCAGCATGTTTGCGAATGCGCAATCCCCCGTCGTGCGGTTTCTCCTGGTGCTGTTTTCCGTGGCTGTAATCGTTTTTCTGTTTTGGCTGCTCGCCGCGGAGCGCGCCGGCGGGCGCATGGGCCAGATTGGCATGGCGCTGATTATCGGAGGAGCTGTTGGCAACGTTCTCGACCGGCTTACGCGTCGCGGCGTCACGGATTTCATCGACCTGCACGTCCAAAACCACCACTGGCCCACATTCAACGTGGCTGACTCGGCGATCGTCATCGGCGCGGCTTTGGTACTTATGGAACTCTTTCGCGACTGGGGCCGTCCTACCAGACCAAAGGAAGCGCATTAGCCATGCACCCTTATTTGGGAACGATTCCGACGCCGTGGGGCGGCATCCCCATCTACACCTACGGAGTGCTGGTTGCTGTGGGCGTGTTGCTGGGCCTGTGGTATGCGCGGCATTATGCTTCTCATGCGGGAATTGACCCGGAGAGCGTGTGGAATCTCGGCATTTACATGGTGCTCGCCGGCTTGGCCGGCGCGAAAATATGGTTCGTGCTTTCGAGCGGAAGTTATTACTGGCATCACAAGAATGAGATTTTTGGGCTGGCGACTTTGCAATCGGGAGGGACGTTTTACGGCGGCTTCATCGGCGCGCTTCTTGTCATTGTCCTTTACGCGCACTTCCAGCGCATGCCTTATCTTGCGCTGCTCGATAGTTATTCCGCGGGCCTGCCGCTTGGCCACGCCATCGGACGCTTAGGGTGCTTTGCCGCCGGCTGCTGCTACGGCAAGCCCACATTTCTGCCTTGGGCCGTGACGTTCACCAACACGCGCGCGGCGGAGCTCGTCGGCACGCCGCTGAACATCCCGCTGCATCCCACGCAACTTTATGAAGCGGCCGCCGAGTTCATGAATTTCCTCATTCTCATCGCGCTGGCGCGGCGGCAGCGCTTTCGCGGCGAAATATTTGCCACCTTCATCCTGCTCTATGGTTTTGAGCGCGGATTAATCGAATTTGTGCGCGGCGACCCAGGTCGCACGCTGCTGCTGCGCGGCAGATTTTCGCTGATGCAAGTGGTCAGCTTGGCCCTGATTTTCCTCGGCGCATGGATGTGGTACCGCGGCTCCAAACGCTCGCGCGTCATTCACAGAGCCGCCGTGATTCCGGCGCGGCAATAATTCCATGCGCATGGCTCCAGAGTGGCAATGAATCCCGCGCCGGCAGTCTCCGGTTACGCCGAGAATGCGCCAGACCCCACGCGCGTTGTGAAGCTCCTCGTCGCCGCTGCGAATTCTGACGAGCGCCTGGATCGCTTTCTCGCGGGTCAACTGCCGGAATTGAGCCGCACGCGAATCCAATCGCTGGTCGATCACGGTCGCGTCACTGTGAACGGCGTTCCGGGCAAGCGTTCCTACCGCGTCGAGGCCGGCGACGCCGTGGTGATGGAAATCCCCGCGCCATCTGCCGGTGCGGCGCAACCGGAAGCAATTCCTCTCGAAATCCTCTACCAGGATGAAGATGTGGCCGTGGTCAACAAGCCTGCAGGAATGATTGTGCATCCGGGCGCGGGCGCGAAGAGCGGCACGGTCGTGAATGCTCTTCTTCATGAATTTGGCGCGCGGAGCAAGCTTTCTTCCATTGGTGGCGAGTCGCGTCCGGGGATTGTGCATCGCCTCGACCGTGAAACGTCGGGCGCCCTCATCATCGCGCGGAATGATTTGGCGCATCACGCGCTTGTTGGGCAATTCAGCGGCCGCCAAATTGAAAAAACCTACATCGCTCTTCTTCACGGCAAATTGCAGGAGGATTCTGGCCGCATCGAGCTTCCCGTGGCGCGCGATCTGCATCGTAGAATGCGTATGACCACACGCCGCCGGGAAGGCCGCGCCGCGCGCACCGATTGGAGGGTTCGTTTGCGCCTCCCTGGCTACACGTTGGTCGAAGCCGATTTGCACACCGGCCGCACGCACCAGATTCGCGTGCACTTTTCCGCGATGGGCCATTCGGTGGCGGGTGATACGCTCTATGGTGCGCCTCGCCAGCCGAAGATCGGTCCCGCACTGCTTCCGTTGCTCGGGCGCAATTTTCTTCACGCCGCGCGCATCAAATTCATCCATCCCACAACGGGGAAAGCAATCGAAGTGCGCGCGCCGCTGCCTGCCGAGCTTGCCGGCTACTTGCACGAGCTTGCCCGTCTTGGCGGAGTGCAGCGTGCAGCGGTTGACGCTGCGCTCAAGCCGTACCTATAATCTTGAGGTTCTCGTGCCCACACGAATCTTAGCGGTGCTGTTGTTCTCGACGCTGTTGCTTGCGCCTGAGCTTACCCGCGCTCAGCAGACACCGCCGCCGCAGCAGCAACAACAAACCAAACCAACGCAACCTCAGAATCCCGCGAATCCGCCGCGCGCGCCCGGCCGGCACGTCACAGTTGGCTTGGTGCACTTGGTCGCTGCGGTCATGGACCGCCGCAACAAATTCGTCACCGATTTGACCCAGAACGATTTTGAAGTTTTCGAAGACGGCCGGGAGCAGCACATCACTTACTTCAGCCGGCAGGCGGGCTTGCCGCTGCGCATCGGCATGCTGCTGGATACTTCAAACAGCATTCGCGAACGCTTGCACTTCGAGCAGGACGCCGCCACGGATTTTCTCTACAACGTGATTCGCCGCGGCCAGGACCAGGCCTTTCTGATGACCTTCGATAACGAGCCGGAGGTCATTCAAGATTACACGGGTGATGTTAGCCAGTTGAGCGACGTGATCCAGAAGCAGAATGCTGGTGGTGGCACTGCTCTGAATGATGCGATTTACCTGGCCAGCGAACGCCTGATGGATGCTCCGACGCCGTCCGGCCCGAACGCGGATATTCGCCGCATCCTCGTGGTCATCAGCGACGGCGATGATAACTTGAGCGACCATGCCTTGAGCGATGCCATTCAAATGGCCGATCGTTCCGGCGTTTCCATCTACGCCATCAGCACCAATAATGACTGGGTCGAGGTCGATACGGGCAACCCCCAGAAGCTTCAGTATTCCGAGGGCGACAATATCCTGAAGGAGCTTGCCGAGGAGACTGGAGGACGCGCGTTCTTTCCGTACCGCGTCGACGACCTCGCGCAGTCCTTCCTGGATATCGGCAACGAATTACGCAGCCAATATCTGATCGGCTACGCGCCACCGTACAAGGAAGCCGACGGCCAGTTTCACAAAGTAGAGCTGCGCGTGGACCGCAAAGGACTCACGGTGCGGTCTCGCAAAGGATATTACGCCACCGCGCCAGTCACCACGCCCGCTGAAACTGTAGCTGGACCCGCGCACCCGTAGCGCAACGCCGCACGCTTCTTTATTCAGGGAAAATATTTATCGGTGGAATGAGGAAAATTGAGGAACGAGTCTGCTATTCCGACGCGTGAGTCGGCGCGTAATAGCCCTCTCGCGTTAGCACTTTGAGGCCCTGAGTGGTGGTGACTTTGATCTTGCGGTAGGCGCCGTTTGCGGCCGCGTTGGCGGGATAATAGGCCACAATGTACTGGCTGCGCAGTTCCTCGGAAATTTGGTCGAAGGCCTTGTCCAGATCGTCGTTGTTGCGAACCGAAATTACGCGCCCGCCGGTCTGATCCGCCATTTCGTGCGCCACCGAACTGCCGCTATAAAGGGCGCCCCTAGCGAAGAAACCTCCGCGGTCGGCGATCAACAGCACGTGGATCACGGCATTGGCCTGCTGTGCTGCTTCGATCGCGCTTCTGAGCGTTTGCGTGCTGCCCTCGTCCTCCGCATCGGTCGTGATGATCAGCGCCTTGCGGCCGGCCTCACTGGGAAGTTGTCCTGCGCAGACTTGATCGATTGCGTCGTAGAGAACGGTTCCCGGCAAATTCAGGCTGGTGGGGCCCATCGCCACCGGAACATTGATCTCCGCTTTCTCAATCGCGCTTTGCAGCACTTGCTGATCGTCGCTGAAATCCGCAAGCATGTTGACGTTGCTGTCAAACGAAATCACCGTCGCGAGGTCGTCTTTCTTCAAAATATCTCTCAAGAAGCGCGAGGCGGTCGCTTTCTCCGCATTCAGCATGTATTCTTCGCTGCCGCTGGTATCAATCATCATTGCCAGCGTGATCGGATCGGTCATGTCCTTGGAGAAAAATGCGATCTTCTGTTCCGTTCCGTCTTCGTAAACCTTGAAGTCGTCTTTTTGCAGATTCGTGACGATCGCGCCGTGTTTGTCGCGCACCGTCACATACAGCCGCACCAGGTTGACGTTGACTTTCGTCGTGCCCCCGACTTGCGGAATCTCCCTCTGCTCCTCCGGTTTCTTCGGGGGAATCTGCACGGGAATTTGAAACGGCGCGGCATACGCAGACAGCACCGTCGCGAATCGCTGCATCCTAAAGTGAGGGCCAAACGCAACGAGCGTCAGCAACGCCGCCAACGCTCCCAGGGTTCGCAGAACCCGCGTAAAATTGTTGCGCTTCTTCATGGCGGATACTACGATGCGTCTTCGGCCCGAACGGATGCGTCCTCCTTGTGGCAGGTTTGTTGTTTTCACGAGGTAAGCTTAACCATTGCTTGGAGCAGGGGGAATGGAAAAATTCTTTGCGGCTTGCGCGGTGCTTTTACTTTCCGTGTGCGCGTCCGCCCAAACAGGAACTCCTCCCACAGGCGCGGCTCAGGCTGGCTCTCAAGCTGCCGCGCCGCAACAGGAGAAACCGGCTCCGCCGTCGCAAAAAACCGCGGTCGCTTTGCGCTTTACAACCAATGTCGTTCTTGTTCCCGTCACCGTGAAGGACCCCATGGGCAACCTCGTTCCAGATCTGCAACAGGCAGACTTTCGCATCTTCCAGGATGGCAAGGAGCAGCAAATCAGGAATTTCTGGGACCAGGCCTTTCCCGTCTCCGCCGTTGTGCTGCTCGACGACGACCTGCCCGCCAACCAGTCGCAGAAAGTCCTGAAAAGCCTGGACAGCATCGCCGCGGGATTTTCCGCGGCCGATGAAGTCGCTTTGGTGCGCTTCGACGAGTATCCGAAGACCGTCCTGGACTTCACGACAAACAATGACGCGCTCTTCGCCAAGCTGAAGGAGATTCGCACCAATTCCAAGGACGGCCTAGATTCGCGCGTTCCCGGGACGCCTTCCGCTACGATCATGTCTCCGCCGATGATCAATGGCCATACGGTCAGCGGCACCCCCGTAATCCCCATTCTCGGCACCAGCAACAATGGCGTGACCAAGCATCTCGACGATGCCGTGCATTACGCGGCGGAAATGTTGCGTACGCGCGGCCGCGACCGCCGCAAAATTATTTTCATCGTTTCCGACGGCACCAATGATCGCCACAATCAATGGAGTTTCAACAATACGCTGCAGCTCCTGTTTTCTTCGAACGTCTCCGTCTACGCGCTTTCCGTCAGTTCTCCGGCGGACGTTCTCCTGTTTCAGGGCAAGGGCCGGCTGGCGCAATACGCGAACCCCACCGGCGGCGACGTTGTCTCCGCGAGCAGCCCGGAGCAAATGGAGCCGCTTTACGCGAAGCTCACCGAGGAAGCGCGCAACCAGTACACGCTGGGATTCGACCCTTCGAAAACCGTCGGCCGCGGCAATTGTCATTCGATTGAAGTGCGCGTTGAACGTCCCGGCCTTGCGGTTTCCGCCCGTACGGGTTATTGCGCGGCATTCCCACGCTGACCATCACGCCTCGTACCGAGATTTTTTCTTGACATTGTGCTGAGCGAAACGTAAAAAAGATGAAGCGAGTGGGATGCGCGTTCTGTTTCGCAGCTTGCTCGCAGGGAGAAAGCTCCAAAGCAGTTGAATGCGCGACAGCCGGAATCGTTTCCGGCGGTCAAAAGAAAAATCAGGGGGCGGCGGAAACGTCGCCCCGTTTTTTTTTGCGCGCGCAGTGTTTCAGTTGGAGCTTTTGGAAATTGAAATCAGCTGTTCGTGCGCCGGGCAAATCGGCTGGTAATCGCAGTAGCGGCAACTGAATCCGGGCCGGGCCGGAAATTCACCGGCGCGAATCTCATCGGCAACTTCCGCAACAATGCCTTTTGCTTTGTTTAGAGTTTTCGCGTCGCGCGTCGTGGCCACTGCTTCATTCGTCGTCAAGTTGTAGAACACCAGCCGCTCTGCTTCGAGCTCGAACACTTCCTGCGCCGCCAGCGCGTACAAACTCAGCTGCAAACTATCTTTGGCTTGCTTTTCGCGTTTGGGATTCCCCGTCTTGTAGTCCACAATTTCGATTTTCTTCGGTCCCGTCCGGTTGATCTGGTCCATTCGCCCGAAGACCACCACGTTCGGATCCAGCGGCAGCTCGAATGCTTTTTCCTGGTGCAGGACGTCCGCCGGCGCGCTGGCGTAGCTTTCGCAGAAAGCTTGCAACTGTTCGCGTCCAGCCTTTCGATACTCTTGCTCCTGGTAATCGTCCTGGAATCCCGCCGCGTGCCATTCGCGATCGAAGATTCCCGCGACTTCCTCGAACGGCACGCTGCGCTGTTTGCGGATTTCGCGCACGAATTCGCGTATCGTCAGGTGCATCACCGTGCCGAACGTCATCGCCGCTTGCGGCCCGCCGCGGATTCCCCACACTTGCTGCAGCAAATATTTCATCGGGCAGGTTCGATAGGTTTCGATGGCCGACGCGCTCAATTGCAGCGGCTCGCCGCTCGGCGGATGGTACGCTTTCGCCCACAGCGCGATCCGCGAATAGGCGCGCGAATCCTCGGGAACCGCCGGAAAGAGTTGCGGCAGCAGCGGATGAGACGGCAAAGATCCGACCGTTTCTTCTTCCTTCGGCAACTGCACTTTTGGCGCGAGCTGCTCCGCGTGAGCTTTCGCGAGCCGCGGGTCCGCGAGAATGTCTTCGAGAAACGGCGACCACTTCTTGCGTTTGTTCACGAGCGTCGAGAGCGTTAAAAGCCGCCGCGCCCGCGTCAAAGCCACGTAGAACAGCCGGCGTTCTTCTTGAATGCGGAATTCGCCCTTGGGCTGTTCTTCTTTCATCAGTGCTGCGGGAAACTCCAGCACCGGCGCTTGCGGCCGCGCCGGAAAATCGCCGTCGGAGACGGTCAGCACGAAGACGTGATCGAATTCCATTCCCTTGGCGTTGTGCACGGTCATCAACTGCACCGCGTCGTCCGCGCTTTCTTCCGTTTGCGCAACGTCTCCATTGGCTTGCAGGAAAAAATCGAAATACTCGATGAACGCCGCCAGCGATTTTTCTTCGCTCTTCGCTTCCCACTCCGTCAGGAACTGCGCGAAGCGTTCCAGATGCATGCGGTCCGCGTCCGAAGGCAGCGGCGAAAGGCTCAACTCCCCGACCAGGGAATCAAACACTGTCCGTGCCGGCGCGCGCGACGCCAGTTGCCGCAGCCGTTTCAAGAACGCCAGCAGCTCCGCCACTTTCGCTTGCGAGCCAAACGCAAATTCGCCCTGCGGCGATTCCAGCGCATCCATGAGCGAGCGACTTTTCTTGGCGCGCTCGGCCAGGCGCACCAAATCGCGCGGCTCAAATCGCCAGTGCGGAGCCGCGACCACCCGCGCGCAGGCTACATTGTCCGACGGCACGGCAATCAGCCGCAGGTACGCCACCAAATCCCGCACCAGCGTGCTCGACAGCACCGAAAGCCCGCGAATCACAAACGGAATGTTCTTCCGCCGCAGCACCTCGACGATTGCCGAGCGGTGCACATGCTTGCGATACAGCACCGCGCAACTTCGCCACGCCCGCCCCGCCGCGTGCAGCCGCTCGATTTCGCCTGCGACCCAGTGCGCTTCTTCTTCCGGCGTTGCAAATTCCGCGATGCGGATTTTTTCGCCGGCGGGGTTTTCGGTCACCAGCGCTTTGTGCGGCAAAAAAGTGGGCCGCTCGTTGTGCTGGATGACTTCGCTGGCCACGTCCAGAATGCGCTTGGTCGAGCGGTAATTGCGCGTGAGCGATTTCAGCGGCAAGCTCTCAATCCGCGCTTCTTTCGCGGCGCCACAGAATCGTTGCAGAAAAATCGTGAAGCTTCCAAACGATGCGCCGCGGAAGCGGTAAATCGCCTGGCTGTCGTCGCCGACGGCCAGAATGTTGCGCCGCTCTCCCGCGAGCAGCCACAGCAATTCCAGTTGCGCGATGTTCGTGTCCTGGAATTCATCCACCAGGATGTAGCGATACTGCTCGCGCAGCGCCGCAAGCCGGTTTTCATCCGCGCGCAGCAATTGCACCGACCGCAGCAGTTGCCCGCCGAACGTGATCAGGTTGCGTTCGCGCTGCAGCCGTTCGCTGATGCGATACGCGCGCGATACTTCTTCCAGCCGCGCCAGATTTTCTTCTTCCGCGGCCCGCGCTTCTTCTTCGAGCGCGCCTTTCTGCGCTTCATACGCGCGGCGCACCCCGTCTGCGTAGCGCTGATAGTCCTCCGGCGTCACCAATTCATCCTGGCAGCGCGAAAAAAACTTTTCGAACGCGCTCAGGAATTCGCCGGGCTCCGCCAGGCGCGTGTAATGTTTCAGCGCCAGCTCGCGAATGTTTCTCCGCAGCAGGATCCAGTGTTCCACGGGCTCGATCGCTTGCAAGCCCGGGCTGGCCTCGCGCAGTATTTTCTCCAGGCAGAATTTATGGAAGGTGCTCAGCCATACGCCCTCGGCGCGCGAGCCCGCGAACTTCACTACGCGTGACTTCATCTCGTCCGCAGCTTTATCCGTGAACGTCAGCCCCAGAATGTTTTCGCCGGAAATTTCAGGATTCGCTTCCAGCAGCCGCGAGATGCGCCGCGTGATGACGCGCGTTTTGCCTGTGCCCGCGCCTGCCACGACAAGCAACGGCCCTTCGCCGTGCTCCACCACCGCGGCCTGTTCGGCATTCAATTCGGCGAAAGCGTCTGAAGGTTTACTTGGCATTCTGTTGAGATTGGAATTCTAGCGCGCTTCGCTGCATGCGCCAAACGGACGGACCAAGCAGCACCGCATCGCGCGCTCTGCCCGGTCGCCACAGGCCTCTTTCCGCGCGATCCCTTTTATACAGTAAACTTTGTATTTGTAGGGAGTTGCCTTTAACCGATACTTACACGGATTATGCACAGTTTGGCCCGCCAAAAAGGAGCTCTCCATAACACCGTTGCGCATACTCATTGTTGATGACCACGAACCGATAAGGCGTGAGGTTCGGTCGCTCCTCGCGGGCCGCCCGGACCTTTCTCTCTGCGGCGAAGCCGCCGATGGACTCGAAGCCATTGAAATGGCGCGCCAGCTCCGGCCAGACCTGATTCTCATGGACATGTCCATGCCGCGCATGGGCGGCCTCGAAGCCATTCGCCTCATCCGCCCCGAACTCCCTCAATGCGAGTTCATAATCGTCAGCCAAAACGATCCTGCCTTGGTGCGCGAACAAGCGGCGTCAGTCAGTGTCCAATACTTCATCGCCAAATCGGATCTTCCGCGCGATCTCTTGCCCGCCATTGACCGCATTTCCGCCGCGGGCAGTAAAACCGTACAGTGGCCAGCTGGCGGCGGCGAAATGGGCGCCATTATGCGCTCTACGGACTGGTCCAGGATGCCCCTGGGCTCCGTCGAGTCATGGTCGCCTGCGCTGCGAATGATGGTTCCATTCTTGCTCGCCAATCGGTTTCCTCAATTGTTGTGGTGGGGGCCCCACTTCTGCTGTTTGTATAACGACGCATACATACCCGTTCTTGGCGAGAAGCACCCATGGGCCCTTGGGCGCCCGACCGAGGAAGTTTGGCATGAAATCTGGCACGTTCTGAGCCCGCTCATCGAGACGCCGTTCCGTGGAGGGCCAGCCACGTGGATGGAAGACCTTCTCGTGGAGATTAACCGGAAGGGGTTCGTTGAGGAGACACACTTCACCATCGCTTACAGTCCGGTCCCCGACGAAACCGCAGCGGGAGGCATCGGCGGAGTGCTCGCCACGGTGCACGAGATCACAGCCAAGGTCATTGGCGACCGCCGCGTCGTTATTCTGCGGGACTTGGGTGCCCGCTCCGGTGAACCGAAAACCGTGCAGGAGGCGCTGACCCTCGCCTCCGAGATTCTTTCCCGTCATACCCAGGACCTTCCGTTTGTCCTTTTCTATCTCTTCGACGACAAACGACAAACGGCTCATCTGGTTTCCAGTGCCGGCATTGACTTGAACGATGCAGGTGTTCTTCGAACGATCAATCTGGGTTCGCAGGATTCTTCTCCGAGTTGGCCGTTTTCTGCGGCATTGGAGACCGAGGAAATTCAATTCGTTTTAGGCCTGGAAGACAAATTCGACTGTGTGCCCCAGGGCCCGTGGCCAGACCCGCCGACCTCCGCGGCCGTCGTGCCGGTTCGTTCGAATATTGCCCATCAGTTGGTAGGTTTCATCGTCGTGGGCGTCAGCGCGCGCCTTCAATTCGACGAGAGCTACCGCAATTTTCTGGAATTACTCTCCACGCAAATCTCCGCCATGGTTGCCAATGCCCGCGCATACGAAGAGGAGCGGAAACGAGCTGAGGCGCTAGCCGAAATCGATCGCGCCAAGACCGCATTTTTCAGCAACGTGAGCCATGAGTTTCGCACTCCGCTCACCTTGATGATGGGACCGCTCGAAGACGCCATCGCCGAATCGGAGGGGTTATCCGGCTCAAACCGCGAACGTTTGGAGTTGGCCCATCGCAATTCTTTGCGCTTGCTCAAGCTCGTCAACACGCTGCTCGACTTTTCGCGGATCGAGGCTGGCCGCATCCAGGCGTCCTATGAGCCCACCGACCTGGCTGTTCTAACGGCAGAACTCGCCAGCGTCTTCCGCTCCGCCATCGAACGCGCCGGCATGCGTCTGGTCATCGATTGTCCCGGTCTTCCGAAAAATGTCTACGTCGACCGCGAGATGTGGGAAAAGATCGTTCTCAATCTCCTGTCCAACGCCTTCAAGTTTACTTTCGAAGGCGAAATCGCCGTTTCGCTGCGGGCCGTCGATTCCACCGTGGAATTGAGCGTGCGCGACACCGGAACGGGCATTCCGCCGGAGGAAATTCCCAAACTCTTCGAGCGTTTCCATCGCGTCAAGGGCGCGCGCGGACGCTCCTTTGAAGGCAGTGGAATCGGTCTGGCGCTCGTGCAGGAGCTGGCGAAACTGCACGGCGGCAGCGTGCGCGTCGAGAGCCACGTGAATCAGGGCGCCACCTTCACCGTAACGATCCCTCTGGGCAAGGACCATCTGCCCGCGGACCGCATTGGTGGTGCGCGCATCTTGGCCTCCACCGGTCCGCGCGGCGACGCCTATCTTCAGGAAGCCTTGCGGTGGCTCTCGGATCGTCAGGGCGCGAGCGACGAGGTCCCGGCGGCATCTCTTCCGTCGTCCACCGAATCCGTCCCGGCTTCCGCGCAGGAATCCGAACAGCGTCCTCGCGTTCTGCTCGCCGACGACAACGCCGACATGCGCGACTACGCCGAGCGCCTATTGGCTGGACAATACGAGGTAACCGCTGTAGCCGACGGCGAAGCGGCTCTGAAATGCGCGCGCGAGCATCGCCCTGATCTGATCCTTTCCGACATCATGATGCCCGGCTTGGATGGCTTCGGGCTGTTGCGAGCGGTCCGCGCGGAAGAATCTCTTAAAAACGTTCCCGTCGTACTCCTCTCGGCCCGTGCGGGCGAAGAATCGCGAATTGAGGGTCTCGATGCCGGTGCCGACAACTATCTGGTAAAACCCTTCTCCGCTCGCGAGTTGCTCGCCCGCGTGAAATCGCATCTCGCCATCGCTCGCCTTCGCCAGGAATCCTCCGAACGTGAGCATGCCCTGCGGCTCGATGCCGAACGGAACGAGTTGCGCTTCCGCGCCATCGTCGACGCGACACCGGAATGCGTAAAACTAGTGACCCGAGAAGGCGCATTGATCCACATGAACGAAGCCGGACTAAAGATGATCGAGGCCGATAACCTCGAAATGGTCGCGGGCAAGAGCGTCTATGAACTGATCGCCCCGAATGACTGCGAGAGATTCCGCGAATTCAACGCACGAGTCTGCGCTGGCCATAGAGGCACCCTCCAGTTCGAAATTATCGGTTTGCAAGGAACTCACAGGCATCTGGAAAGTCACGCTGTCCCGTTGCGTCAGGCTGATGGCAGCTTCATGCACTTGGCCGTTACGCTGGACGTGACCGAACGGCGCCGCGGTGACCGCGCCACCGCCCTGCTCGCCGCCATCGTGGATAGCTCGGACGACGCCATTGTCAGCAAGAATCTGGACGGCGTGATTACCAGCTGGAATAAAGGCGCGGAGCGTATTTTCGGCTACACCGCGCAAGAAGCCATCGGCAAAAATATCACTCTGATTATTCCCCCGGAACGTTACGACGAAGAGACAAATATCCTCAGGCGCATCCGCAACGGCCAGCGCATCGACCATTTCGAAACCATTCGCATGCGGAAAGATGGCACGCTTTTCGATGTTTCCGTCACCATCTCCCCGCTCAAGGACGCTTCGGGCCGCGTGATCGGCGCGTCGAAAGTCGCCCGCGATATTTCAGAACGGAAAAGCGCTATGGAAGCCTTGCGTCAAAGCGAAGAGAGTTTCCGCGCTCTTTCGGAAAAGCTTGATTCGGAAGTCCGCGAGCGCACCCAGGAATTAGTGGAGAAAAACGCCGACGTTCTCCGCCAATCGCAGCAGCTCCGCGAACTCTCCTGGCAGTTGTTGCACACGCAGGACGAGGAGCGCCGCCACATCGCGCGCGAGCTTCACGACAGCGCCGGCCAGACGCTCGCCGTGCTCGGCATGATGATTTCCTCTGTGGTGGAAATGGCAAGACACAAAATCCCCGAAGTCGCTGACTCGGCGAAAGACATTCACGAAGTGGTTCAGCAGTTGACCAAGGAAATTCGCACCACTTCCTATTTGCTGCATCCCCCGTTGCTGGACGAAAACGGTTTGCCCCCTGCGCTCTCCTGGTATCTCCGCGGCCTGACGGAACGCAGCGGCCTCGACATCGCGTTCCACATCTCGGAAGAGTTCGGCCGCCTTTCGCGTGATATGGAGCTGGTCGTGTTCCGCGTGGTGCAGGAGTGCTTGACCAACGTCCATCGGCACTCGGGCAGCAAGAGTGCGGCGATTCGGATCACTCGCGAAACCGATAGGGTTGTGGTCGAAGTGCGCGACCAGGGCAAAGGCATTTCGCCCGAACGGTTGGCCGAAATTCAATCCAAAAGCTCCGGCGTGGGAATTCGAGGCATGCGCGAACGCCTGCGCCAGTTCCAGGGCGAAATGATCATCCAGTCGGGCCCCGCTGGCACAACCGTGCTAGTCACCATCCCACTTAGCGCAGCAACGGACCCGGTACAGTCTGCTGACTCCTTCGAGTCCGCCGTCTAGCATTTCGTTTTTCCGTCTCGCCCGTCGCAAAATTGACCGCGCCATTCCCGCCGCTTATAATCGAGTGTTCATGCCAGCGCATCGCAATCGATAAGGAGCCTTCATCATGCCGCAGTCATCAGGACAGTCAGTCGAACAGCCGGTCATTCTCAGCGCCGTGCGCACGCCGATGGGAAAATTCATGGGCGGACTCTCTTCGCTCACCGCGCCCGAGCTTGGCGCGAAAGTCGTCGCCGAAGCGGTGCGCCGCGCCGCCATCGATCCTAAATCAGTCGATGAATGCATCATGGGCAACGTGGTGCAAGCGGGAATCGGGCAAAATCCCGCGCGCCAGGCCGCGCTCAAGGGAGGCCTCGATTACCATGTCGCGGCGATGACCATCAATAAAGTCTGCGGCTCTGGCCTGAAATCCGTCGCCCTCGCCGCGCAAGCGGTCATCACCGGCGAATCGGAAATTCTCGTCGCCGGCGGCATGGAGTCCATGTCGAATTGCCCCTACCTCCTCATGCAGGCGCGCACCGGCTATCGCCTCGGCAACGGCCAGTTGATTGACTCTATGGTTCACGACGGCCTGTGGGAAGTCTACGAGGACTATCACATGGGCATCACCGCCGAGCTCGTCGCGGAAAAATATAAAATCTCGCGCCAGGAGCAGGATCAGTACGCGCTCGAAAGCCATCAGAAAGCCGTGCGCGCGATGAAGTCGTGTTTCTTCGAGCCGCAAATCGTGCCCATCGAAATTCCGCAGAAAAAGGGCGCGCCAGTCGTCATCAGCAAGGACGAAACGCCGCGTGAAGATACGTCGCTCGAAGCCCTCAGCAAATTGCGTCCCGCATTCAAAAAAGACGGCACCGTCACCGCCGGCAATGCCCCCGGCACGAACGATGGCGCGGCAGCCGTCGTCGTCACGAGCGAACGCAACGCGCAGCGCCTCGGCAAGCAGCCCATGGCACGCATCATCGCGCAGTCCGTCGGCGGCGTCGAACCGAAATGGGTGATGATGGCGCCAGTCGAGGCGGTCAATAAGCTGCTCAAGAAAACCGGCTGGGACCGCGACAAGGACATCGACCTGATCGAGTTGAACGAAGCCTTCGCTGTGCAGGCTATGGCCGTCGCGCGCGAACTGAAGCTCAATCCCGAAAAGATCAACGTCAACGGCGGTGCGGTCGCGCTCGGCCATCCTATCGGCGCGAGCGGCGCGCGCATTCTCGTCACGCTGCTCTACGAATTGCAGCGCCGCAATCTGAAGCGCGGCATCGCGGCCCTCTGCCTCGGCGGAGGCAACGCCGTCGCCATGGCCGTCGAACGCATGTAGCGCGACTCGCACTTTTCAGTTCTGTGTGGCACAGGCTCTTAGCCTGTGCATCTTTAGCTGTCATTCCGAGCCTGCCCGCCGTGGCGGGCAGGCAAGCTCGACGCCGTTTTTCTCCAGGCGTCGATTTCTTAGCTTTCGTACAGCGGCGGCTTGACGCCGCCCGGGTTTACGTGGTTGTTTTCGTAGGGGCGGGGCTTGCCCCGCCCGTGGCGACTCCTCGAGTCGCCCTGCAGTTGCACATTTTGCACAGCGATTAGAGATGCCGCCGGGGATTCCCGACGACAGTCAGTATAGAAAGCGATAAACGTTAAAAATGTTCTGCCCTGCTTGCAAATACGAATTCCGACGCGGCTTCACGCACTGCAATACCTGTGACGTGGACTTGGTCGACGCTTTGCCGCCCGAAGAAGAGATCGACCACGCGCCTCCGCCCACCGCCGCGCAAATGGACCATCCCACGCTTCTCTGGAGCGGCGCCAGCGGCGGCATTTTCTCCGCTCTCACCTCCGCGCTCGACGAAGCGCAGGTCCCCTACAATAAAGAAGAACTCGACGCGCGCCTCGTCTTCAGTTCGCAGCACGCTGACTTGGAAGTCTGGGTGCCCGTCGCGAATTTGCCTCAGGCGCAGCCCATTCTCGATTCCATCCTCGCCAACCCGTTGCACGCGAACGACGCCGCATCGGGCGTGCTCGATGTCGAAAACGAAGACGACACGAGCGCCGAGCTGCCTGCCGAAGACGATGAAGGCGCCGACGACATTCGCCACGAATCTTTCGCGCGCGAGCTTTACCCCGAAGATGCCACCGCCGAAGTCTGGTCCGGCCACGACGAAATGATGGCTGATATTTTGAAGTCTTGCCTCGCGGAAATTGGCATCAACTGTTACGTTGACCGCCCGGAATCCGAATCCGGGCCCGGACCCAGTCCCGCACGCAGTGATGACCAGCATGTTTTCGCCGTTCGCGTCCTGCCTGACGATGAAACTCGCGCCAAGCAAATCATCCGCGAAGTCACCGGCGCCGCCCCGCCGCAATAGGTGACCACCTCCCATCTGCCGACTGGCATCGCAACGCCCGCGAAATATACATCGAGTGAATTTCCGTTGTGAGATATATACGCATCGTTATGTAGTGCTAAATGATTTTACCGATTGACAAATATCGGAGAGGGCTCTAGGTTTCTGCGCATCCTCGGTTCGCTTGTCGGCCTTTAGTTGAAATGGGGTGCTCTGGTGCGAGTCTCAAAGATAGTGGTCGTCGCATTCGTCGCGGCGAACCTTCTACTGGTGGCAGCGTGCGTGTTTGCGATGCAGCAAAATGTAAAGGCTACACAGCGAGATAGCCTATGACCAGGGTCTGCTCACGCCGCGAAACGGTACCGTGGTGCCGCCGCTGACTGGCCGGGACTGGACAGGGTCCCAGCAGGCTACAGTCTACGGGCATGACCACCGACCGACCCTTATTTACACATTTTCAAAGGAATGTCCTTATTGTCAGGAAAACTGGCGTGCGATGCGCTCATTACAGGCGCTGGCGCCAAGACGGCTGCGCATCATCTACATCGACACTCTGCGGGATCTGTTTACAAGCCAATATCTGGCTTCAAATGGCATAGAGCAATCGGCGTTCCTGGTTCAACTGTCACCAACGGTCGCGTATGTGTACGACGCGCGTGCGGTGCCGCAACTTTTACTCGTGGACCGTGACGGACGGGTGCAATGGTCCCATGTCGGCGAACTCGCTCGCGACGACATTCCCAGGGTTCTGTCGTTGATCGAACACAATTAGGGTGACGGTCTCGTCAGAAGATTCATGTACCAACAACTTAGGTTAAGGAGGAAAACGTGAAGAAATACTCTCAGCGGTTGGTTCTTCTCGGGCTGTTCGCGCTATCCATCGGAGCTGCCGGTGCTGTCCTCGCCCAGGCCGCCTTGGCCGGACCCGTAGGGCCGCCCCCGCTCTGTTCCTCGGTCAGTTGTGACGCCAATAACGGTTGCTTAGGGACGGGGGATGCATGTAACTGCCAATTCAACGGTGGTGATTCGTTTTCATGCGTGGCTAACGACTAGCGCGACACCCCGGTTGCAATCGAAGGTACGATGGGCACCATGGTAGGAACGTGGCTACGAAGCTGGCGGCGAAGTCCGCTGCTGACGGCGCAGTTCTCGCTCACAATCGCTATCGGAATGGGCGCGGCGTCGGCGCTGGTGAGTTTGATGCTGGCGCTGGGCAATCAGCCGCTCCCATTTCGCGATCCCGGGCGTCTCGTCGCGGTGTGGGAGCGCGCAGAATCGGGCTCGCAAACCCTTGCGATATCGGGACCGGACATAGAGGATTTTGCCGGCGCAACTCACAGCATCTTCACTTCGTTCGGTGCCTTCTCGTTCGGGCCATCACTCTGGTTATTTGACCGCAAGGGCACGACACAGATTCTTGGTTACTATATCCAGGCGAACGTCTTCAGCGACCTAGGTATTCGCCCCGTTTTGGGGCGTGGGGTCCGGCCAAACGATGAGCCTCTGGGCAGCGCGGCGGCTCAGGCCTGGATCAGTGACAGACTTTGGCGGAGCCGGTATGGTGGCAGTTCCTCGGTGATTGGTACGACGATCGGGACTGCGGTGAGTCAGACCGGGCTCAACCAGCGGGGTGCACAGATAGCCGGCGTGCTTCCGCCAGGTGTCAGTATTCCGCTGCCATTCATGCAAGAACCGGCCGACGTATGGTACCCCGCGCTCGCGGACATTTCGACTCGTTCGCGGAGATCAGCCGTGTTCTTTGGGCTGGGACGGCTCCGTCCCGGGGTCACCGTGGCGCAGGCGCAAAATGCGCTCGCTGCGGTAGCGGAGCAACTTGGGCAGCGCTATAGATTTGACGCCCATAAGATCCCAGTCGTGCAGAGCCTTGAGGCCATAGCGCAAGGCCCGGCGCAGAAGACTATGGGCCTGCTGGCGCTGGGGGTTGGATTGGTGTTCCTCGTAGGCTGCGTCAACCTCGCCATTCTGATGGGCGCAGAAGGCAGGCGGCGTCGCCGGGAGATCGCCATTCGCGCCGTACTCGGCGCGAACCGTTCGCGGATGTGGCGCGACGTAGCTGCAGAAAAATGTTTGCTCACGCTGCTGTCGCTGGGACTGGGCGTCGCGTTTGCGTCCGCGTTGCTGCGCGTGTTCACGCAATTAATGCCGGCGGCGGGGCTTGGCCCTGCACTGCTGCATCCACCTCCTTTGAACCTCATCGTCCTGCTCGGCTTTGCGGTCTTTGCACTGACCGCAGCGCTGGTTTGGTCGGCGCTGCTCGTGCGCGCCGCCGACGCATCTGAGTCGTCGCGTACGCTGGCTGCAGCGGGCAGTGGGCTGGGCTACACCGGGTATAGCGATTCCAGTCCCGGTGCCGGTCGTTGGCGTCTGATTCTGCTCGCGGCACAGGCGGGCGTTGGAATTTGCCTGCTGGCGGCAGCGGCGCTGACGGCCAAGACCTACGCCACACTCTCGGTCGCCAATCTCGGGCCGGCACCGCGTGACACGGTGTTGCTGTCGGTCTACTCGCGCGACAACTTCGTCCCTACCGACGCCCAGGTACAAGAATTCAACGAGCAAGTGCTCTCACGGCTAGAGCGGCTGCCAGGCACGCAAGCGATCGCCATGGCGGACCTGTTTCCGCCTTCGGGTTCTCCCATTTCCTTCAGGAAGCAGGACGATGCGGTCGACGCCGCGCGCGAAACCAGTGGGCCCGCGTCGGTTTCGCCCGGCTACTTCCGGACGCTCGGGATTCCGATCCTCTTCGGTCGCGGCTTTGACGATACTGACAACAGCGGCGGCGAGCCAGTGGCGATCATCAGCTTGGAAATGGCTGAGAGGAACTGGACCTCGCCGGGGCAGGCGGTGGGCTCGCAGATCGCCGTCGGGTCAAAGTTCGAGAACCATTACAAGATCGTTGGCGTGGCCGCGAATTTCACCGGCTACTGGTCTCAAAATCTGGTTCCGGCAATCTATTTGCCGGAGGCGCAGTCGGAGTACGCGTGCCGCAGCTCTGTGATCCTGCGCACTGCCTCACCGCAAGTCGCGGCAGCGCTCGCCCCGCAGGCCTTGGCCGGAATGGCGATCCCGGCGATGGTCTCGGATGTCTCGACCATGCAGGCACGCTGGCAGGCGACGCTGACGCGACCGCTGGCGCGCATGGCAGGCATGCTTCTGTTGGCATTGCTAGGGCTGGGACTGAGCGTCCAGGGCGTGTACGCGGTGGCCGCGGCAACCGTGTCAGCGCGGCGGCATGACCTTGCAGTGCGCTCGGCGCTGGGCGCGCAGCCCGGCCGACTGGCCTGGAATGTGACGCGCGAACTAGTCCTCGCGGTGCTTGTGGGCGCGGGTTTCGGCGTCGCGACGGCGCTGGAGTTGCGGCCTCTGCTGCAGCACTGGCTGGGTCCAATCTCGGGCTGGCATACGGAGCCGATCGCCACAGCCATTGTGCTGCTGGTGCTGGCGGCAGCGGCGGGCTGCTATGTCCCTGCGCGGGCAGCAGCGCGGGCGAACCCAGCGGAGGTGCTGCGGGAAGGCTAAGGTATCCGCCTTATTTTTTCTTGACTCTTAGTTAACTCCATGGTACACATCTATTGGCAGCCTGGACCTCCAGTCTGCCAACTTAACTTAAGGCAAGCCGCGGAAACGCGGCTTTTCGCTTTTTATGCGCTTTCTAAATTCTAATCGAGTTTCTATGGGAAATTAGAACTTGAGCCAACTCGCTGAAAACACGGAGCCGAGATCATTCCTAATCGAGTTTTTCCGCATTTTTTTCTGCCTCTGCGTTCATTTCCGGACACCCGCTCCAGCCGCCGCAGACTGCTCCCTGTTGCCTGCTTTTCAGTCGTCATCCGCAGCTTCACTTCCTCTCAGCCGTTTGGCGAAAACCGCTCCCTGCGATATGCTTTCTCCGCATCTTGTTTTCTATTTCTCCTTGCTGAGGTCTGAATGTCTATCGACGCAATCAAAACCGTCGCCGTGCTCGGCGCGGGCACCATGGGCAACGGCATCGCGCACGTTTTTGCGAAGGCCGGCTACAAAACCATTCTTCGCGACGTTGACCAAAAATATCTCGACCGCGCGCTCGACACCATCGGCAAGAACCTCGACCGCGAAGTCAAAAAAGCGAAAATCACCGAAGCTGACAAGCCGGCAATCATCAAACGAATTTGGTTCACCACCGACGCCAACGATCTTACCGCGGCGGATATCGCCATCGAAGCGGTTCCCGAGCCGCGCGAGCTCAAAGAGCGCGTCCTCAAGGAAGCCGACGCCGTTCTGCGTCCCGGCGTCATCCTCGCCAGCAACACGTCTTCCATTTCCATCACCGCGCTCGCCGCGAAGACCAGCCGCCCCGAGCAATTCATCGGCATGCACTTCATGAATCCTGTTCCGATGATGGTTCTCGTCGAAGTGATTCGCGGCTTGCAGACCAGCGACGAAACATTTGCCGCTACCATGTCCCTCTGCCAAAAACTCGGTAAGAATCCCGTCGCCGTCAACGACGCGCCCGGCTTCGTCTCGAATCGCGTGCTGATGCCCATGATCAACGAAGCTGCCTATGCCGTGATGGAAGGTGTCGCCACGCCGGAATCCGTCGACGCGGTGATGAAAATGGGAATGAACCATCCCATGGGTCCGCTCGAGTTGGCCGATTTCATCGGCCTCGACGTTTGCGTGGACATTCTCGCAGTCTTGCAGAATGGCATCGGCGATCCGAAGTATCGCGCCTGCCCGCTGCTGAAAAAATACGTCGCTGCGGGCTGGCTCGGCCGCAAATCCGGCCGCGGCTTTTACAAATACCAGTGACAATTCGCAGGGGTTTTATGTTTGCTTTTTGTTCGCCTTATGATATTCTCCTGGTTCGCGGGGAAGGGAAGACGCGGAGAACACTCTCTGGTAAGCTAACGCACCAATTAACACGTCACGGTTTCCCAGGCTGGAGACGTCAATCACCGAGGTGAGGAAATGACAGACGAAAGAAGCAAGATGCTGGACGCGGCGGTTGCGCAGATCGAAAAACAGTATGGCAAAGGCTCGATCATGCGCCTCGGCAACAAAGACGTTCTTGTGCCGGTCAGCGTAATTTCCACCGGCTCCATCTCCATTGACGCCGCGCTGGGCGTCGGCGGCTTGCCGCGCGGCCGCGTCATCGAAATCTACGGCCCGGAATCCGGCGGCAAGACCACGCTCACTCTGCACGTCATCGCCGAAGCCCAGAAAATGGGCGGCATCGCTGCTTTCATCGACGCCGAGCATGCCCTCGATCCGTCCTACGCCCGCAAGCTTGGTGTCGACGTCGATAATCTGCTCGTCTCGCAACCGGACAATGGCGAGCAAGCTCTGGAAATCGCCGAAGCGCTCATTCGCTCCGGCGGCGTCGATATTGTGGTCATTGATTCCGTCGCCGCCCTGGTTCCCAAGGCCGAGCTCGAAGGAGACATGGGCGATCCGCAAATGGGCCTGCAAGCGCGCCTGATGTCCCAGGCGCTGCGCAAGCTCACCGCCATCGTGTCGAAGTCCCGCACCTGCCTCATTTTCATCAATCAGATCCGCGAGAAAATCGGCGTCATGTTCGGCAACCCGGAAACCACCACCGGCGGCCGCGCGCTGAAATTCTATTCGTCGATTCGCCTCGATATTCGCCGCATTCAGGCCATCAAGGAAGGCGACCGCGTCGTCGGCTCGCGCACGCGCGCCAAAGTCGTGAAGAACAAAGTCGCCGCGCCTTTCCGCGAAGCCGAATTCGACATTCTCTACGGCGAAGGTGTTTCCCGCGAAGGCGATTTGCTCGATCTCGGTGTTGCGCGCAATATACTGGAAAAATCCGGCACGTGGATTTCCTTCCACGGAGAGCGCCTGGGCCAGGGACGCGAAAACGCCCGTCTTTTCCTGCGCGAAAACGTGGACATCCGCAACAAAATCGAGGCTGTGCTCCGCAAAGAACTGGGCCTCGCGCAGCTCGTGTCGGCACCCGAAGAAGCAGCCAAAGCTGCCGCCGCTGGAGCCGGGGCCGAATCGGCCAAGCCCGGCCCGCACGTCGTTCCCGCAGCGGCCAAAGCCAAATCCGCGCGCTAGGCGACATGCACGCGTCGCCGCATCAGGAAGCTATACCGCAATGGAGATTTGTACCTTGGCTTCGCAACATACTGATTATCTTTGGAAATTATATAGATGACTCCCTATCTCATTAATTCGGCTTCTTTTTCTTCCGACGCGCACGGCGCTTTGCCGCCTTCGTTTTTGGCTTCGGTTTGTAGGCGAGAACAGCGTCAGTTACGCGGTCCAGTTCTGGCGGAACGCGCTTGGATTCGTCCGTCATCGGGTGAGCCCCGCGTAGGTGATTCGTTTTCCCGGAACGCGAGCAACGAAGGAATCCAATCGCTCCAGCGTGTGGCGCGACACGTTGCCAGCATTCAGACGAAAAGTGAACTCATCCACGTAGCGATGCAGGTGCTTTTTGCTGGCCTTATGGTAGACGCCGTGAAGTCCGCGCTTCAAAACTGCCCAAACACTTTCGATGCTGTTGGTGCTCGCCATGCCCTTGACGTACTCGTTCGCGGAATGGTTGACGCGCTCATGCCCGTAGAACAATCCAGCCAGATCGTTGTAGGCCGCGTGCTCATCGGTATAGAGCGTCGAGCCGACTTCGACGTTCGCGTGGATGGCATCCTGAATTTCGTTTTGTGTCGTGCTGAAAAGTGGGAGGGCCTTCGTCTTTCCGCCCCGCTCTCGCATTCCGAGAACGGCAACCTTGCCGACTGCTCCGCGTCCAAGCCTCTGCTTATCGGCTTCGTGCTTGTTCGATTCGAGTCCGCCAACGAACGTCTCGTCAATTTCAACCTGTCCGCGCAATTTGTCCACGTCTTTACCGACTGCCTCACGCAGACGGTGAAGCACGAACCACGCGGATTTCTGCGTGATTCCAATCTCTTTCGCCAGTTGCATCGAAGAGATGCCCTTGCGAGCCGTCACGAGCAGGTACATAGCGTAGAGCCACTTGTGCAGAGGAACGTGACTGCGCTCGAAAATGGTTCCCGTCCGCACGGTGAAGTCGAATTTGCACGCGTTGCAACGGTAGTAGCCATCCTTGCGCGTGGTGATTCGCTCGTCGCTTCCGCATTCCGGGCAGATGACACCGTTCGGCCAGAGACGGCCTTCGAGATATTTGCGAGCCGATTCCTCATCGGGGAAAAGTTCGAACAGCTTGAAGGTGCTGATAGTCGAGCGGCTCATTTCTTCCCCCGGATTTTTATCTCGGGATGGAGCGACAAATCGAAACCTACATCAATGGGATTCAGACGAGGGGCGGAATCCATCTCCGGTGCTGGGAAATGCGCGGCGTTGCCTGGAAGCCATTGGGAGCATGTTGCGCACCACCATTCCATCCCCGTACCCATCTTGGCTGTGCCCTGGATAATCTCGTGTCCGGCGTGCTCTGGCGTATCGCTCACTGCGAGTATGTTGTATTTGTCGGCCATTTGCGTTCCCTCCATGCTCGTAAGGTACATTACTACCGCGAGGGAGTCAAGTACTATTTTCAATTATTTTCCTGTTTGCCTATTATTCGCCGTGGGAGACAAGTATATAATTCCCTTATCTTTGGTGCCTACTGGCTTTCTCTCTGGGTGAGTTTGCCTCTTTCCTGGTTTTTCGGCCAAATAAACAATCGAATCATATATAGCGGTAACTTACTGGAAGGTCTCGCCATGGGAATTATGCTGTCTTTGGGTAGAGCGCTTGCGGCCGCGCTCGCTGGCGTGCTCGTTACCGTCCTCATTTCGAGCCGCAAGGCTTATCTCTGCGCACTGGTCATTGCTGCACTGTATACGGTCGATTATCGCGCCCGCGGCCATTGGGTTGTGCCGCCAACTGCGTGGGACCAGCTTTGGATGCAGGTTGAGCGGTTTTTTCCTGCCGTCCTTTGTATCGTGGCGGCTTTTGTTACGGCGTGGTTGCGAACAAAAAGGGAATCGGCAACTGTTCGGCGGGACAGCTAGTACTTTTCTTTCGGCGTGGCGCTTTCGGCACGCGCCTCACCACTTCGCATATTTTGAGTTGCGCCTGCCCTATCGATTCCCTAAAATTGAGCCTGTAGTTCGAAAAAGCACAACCAAGGGGCAGTCGCAGGAACTCCATGACCCGAAACCCGGCCCGGCCTTACCCGTTTTTCAGTAAATTTGTCTTGCTCGCGGCAATCGCAATTTCGATGCCGTGGTACGCATCGGCTCGTCCGCTGCCCACGTCGTCCGCGGGAACTAGCAAAAAGGCCACTACCCATCGCCACCGCTATCGCGGGCTGCCGACCTATATTTCAAATCCTGGTGCTGGCGACGATTCGCAATTCGACGATCCTATCGTTCGCCAAGCCGCGCTCGATGCTCTCGGCCGCCAAAACGGCTCCGTCGTCGCCGTCGATCCTTCGAACGGCCGCATCCTCGCCATCGTCGGCCAGAAGCTCGCGTACTCCACCGGCTTTGAACCCTGTTCTACTCTGAAACCGATCATTGCCGTTGCCGCGATGGAAAAAGGCGTCATCACGCCGGACACGATGATCCGCATCGGCCGCCGCCGCTACATGGATATGACCGAAGCGCTCGCCCACTCGAACAATCAGTTCTTCGAAGAACTCGGCCGCCGCCTCGGCTTCGACACCGTTTGGCATTACGATCACGTTTTCGGCCTCGGCGAACGCGCCGGCTATGAAATCTCTGGCGAGCAGCCCGGCCTTTTGCCTTCCGCCCCGCCGACGTATGGTGGCGTGGCGCGCATGTGCAGCTTTGGTGAGGGCATTCGCATCACGCCGCTGCAACTCGCGGCCATCGTTTCGACCATCGCCAACGGTGGCACGATGTACTATCTCCAATATCCGCAGAGCACCGACGCCGCTCGCGACTTCGCCCCGCGCGTTCGCCGCACACTCGGAATCGCTCCGCTTCTGCCCGAGCTTCGGCAAGGCATGCTTGCCGCCGTGCTTTACGGAACGGCGCGGCAGAGTAACGACCCGGAAGGCGAACAAGCCCTCGGCAAAACTGGAACATGCAATGACGAGCTGAAAGGTGGCCGTCTTGGCTGGTTTGCTTCTTACGCTGGGCAGGAACCGCCCAAGCTTGTGCTGGTGGTATTGCTTCGAGGAGGAGCGCGCATCGTCAGCGGCCCCCACGCCGCCGATGTTGCCGGCAAGATTTATCACGACCTTTACGAAGAGAAATATTTTGTCGCTAGGCCCGCAGAAGCCTCGGCCTCTGCGCCCGGCGCCGAGCGATAACAATCCCCGACACGATTTTGTAGGCAGGTTTTAGTCCGCCGCGAGGTGGCCGTGAAACGTTGGGGAGATGCGCTGCAACTGCGGCGCTGAAAAGGTGGGGAATCGCGCCTCGTAGCAAGCGCCGCAGATTTCTTCCACGCCGTCCGTCACGCGCCGCGCCTGGAAGCGAACTCCACAATCCGCGCAGATAAGTTCGGGGCCCGTGGCAATCGCATCTATCTTCTTCATCGACGCTTCCTCCCGTTTCCCTCTCGCTGCTTCGCCGGAGCTTTATTCCGCTCTGTGAAACAGGTCTCCAAGATCAGGACCGATTAAGCGGCACAATGGAGAATCGGCCAATACGGTCTTCGCCGGAGTTGACGGGATTAAATACCTAAGTGTGCGTCGGTAGTGGAAGCTTGGATAAAGTAAACGACCAGACCTCGAAGCGTCTTGCGGTGAATTCTAACACCCGGCCGTTCGGCCAGGGTGATTTGCCCACCAAGGGCTCCCATTTCTTCTTTGGCTCCAAGCCTGGATAAGAGTATTCTTCGGGTTCCATCGGCATCTTGCCGCCTGAGGGGGCGCGTGAGCCGCAGCAAGCTCATTTCGTGGTCAGTCATCACCGTCGTTGCCGCTCTGGCCATCACGGGTTCTTACTTCACTCGTTTCGCGTTTGAGCGCCACCTGGCCCGCGAAGTTGCACTTGCCGGTGAACGCATTCCTGTGCCGGTTCCTAAGCTTGTTTTCACGTCTTCCTCAGTTCCTCGCGGCATGCCTTTCACCTCCGTTCTCGCGCGCATGAATGTCGACCGCCAAACGTCCGGCCAAATCGTCGCCGCCGCGCAGTCCGTTTTTGACTTCCGGATGTTCCGTGCCGACAACGAGCTCAAAATCGCCCGCACTCTTTTCGGCCAGCTCGCGGAATTAAGTTACCAGATCGACCCTGAGCGTATTCTCTTCATCGCTCTTCACAACGGCCAGTTCCATGCTGAAGTTCAGACCATTCCCTCGACCGTGGAAACCGATGCTGTTTCTGGCAAAGTGCAAGGTTCGCTCTTCGACGCTGTTACCCAGGCCGGCGAATCTCCTGAGCTGGCCATGCGCATCGCCGATATTTTCAGTTGGGATTTGGATTTCTACACCGACCCGCGCCCCGGCGACACTTTCCGCGTGGTTGTCGAAAAGAAGAAGCTCTCCACTGGTCAGACCATCGCTTACGGTAGGATTCTCGCCGCGGAATATGACAACGATGGCCGCCCCTATCGCGCCGTTCTCTTTCACGATCCCACCGGCGCTCCGGCATACTACACTCCCGACGGCAAATCGTTAAAAAAGGCTTTCCTGCACTCGCCCTTGAAGTTCGCCGCCGTCATCACGTCGCACTTTAGCTATAGCCGCTTTCATCCGATTCTGAAAGTTTATCGTCCCCATCTGGGAACCGACTATGCTGCGCCCATTGGCACGCCGGTGCAAACCATCGGCGACGGGCGCGTGATTTTTGCGGGTCGCAAAGGCGGAGACGGCAATCTCGTCAAAGTGCAGCACTCGAACGGCTACGAAACCTACTACATGCACCTTTCGCGCATCCTCGTTCGCAACGGCCAGCATGTCGCGCAAGGCCAGCGCATCGGCCTGGTCGGCATGACCGGACTTGCCACCGGGCCGCATCTCGATTTCCGTATCGAGCGCAGCGGCCAATTCATGAATTTCGAGCGCCTGCCCCTGCCGCCGTCTGAACCGGTCGCGCGCAGCGACAGAGCCGAATTCACCGCCGTCTGCGACCATGAAATGGCGCTGCTATGGCAGCCTGGAACTTCTGTCGCCAGCGCCGCGCCGGTATCCTCGGCTCCGCCTGCCGCTTCTCCCAACCGCTAAAGAAGAACAATTAATGCCATTCGAGTTCACCCGCATCGTGTCCATTATTTATTTTGGCTGCGCAAGCGCGGCGTAATGCAGGTTGCAGCCATCACTCGCAAAGTTGCAATGGGGCGCTACCCAAACAGGCGAATTACATTAATTCTTGGAGGTTTGCGGTGATGTCGCGGTGATATAAATCGAGCTCCGCGAGGGGCTTTTCCTGCAAGCCGGGGATTTTTGCCTTCAAGTGGTCTTCGTAGGTGGGAACATCGAGCTTGTAATAAACACCGAGTGGAATTCTTCCGCCGGGCTCTTGCGACTTCAAAAGCGCCTGCGCTTTTTTCTGCGCAATCTCCACGGCGTCATCCGGACTGTGCACGATCGGATCGTATCCAGTTTGATCCAGCCGATACAGCCGCGGCTGGCCTTCGATCTGGCCCGCGTAAAAACCCTTTGTATGCAGGTCGTTGTACGTCGGGCAGGTTTGCAGCACGTCGACCAGCGCGCTTCCGCGATGCTCGATGGCCTGCGCGATAATCTCTGACAAATATTTTGTGTCCAGCGCGTAGCCGCGCGCCACAAACGTGTACCCGCACGCCAGCGCCAGTAAAATCGGATTGATCGCGTCCATGATCGACGCTTCCGACATCGATTTGGTCTTCTGCCCCTTGGCAATTGTCGGCGACGCTTGTCCCTTGGTCAGCGCATACACGTCGTTGTTCATCACCACGTAAGTGATATCCAGATTCCGCCGCCCTCCCGCAACAAAATGGCCTCCGCCGATTCCGTACGCGTCGCCGTCGCCGCCCACTCCGATCACGGTTAGATTGTGATTCGCCAGTTTCATGGCCGTTACCGAAGGCATCACGCGTCCGTGCAGCGTGTGGAACGAATACGTGTTCATGTAATGCGCGGTTTTGCCCGCGCATCCGATCCCGCTGATCACCGCCACGCGATGCGGAGGCACTTGCAGCTTTGCCAGCGCCATCTGCACCGCCGACACCACGCCGAAGTCGCCGCACCCCGGACACCAATCGTTATGAATGTCCGATTTGAAATCCGCTGCCTGAATGGTTTTCACTTCCGGTGTGATCGTGCTCATTCCCGATTTTCCCCTTACTTCTTCTACCTGTTGTAACCCGGCGGCAGCGGCACCATCGGAGCGAGCATCTTCGGATTGCTGCCGCGCAGCTCGAGCATTTCGTCGAACTCGCGATTCCCGTGCCCGGCTTCGATCACGCGCCCTTGCGAAATCACCAGCCGCTCCGGAGCGTCCGCCTTCGCCGCTTCGAGAGCAACCATTATTTCATCCTCGGAAAATGGACGCCCATCGTATTTCACCACGCGATGCTGAATCGAAATCCCTGTATCCGCGCGAATCACCTGCGCCAATTGCCCCGAATAATTTCCATCGAAGCACACGACGCGCTCCGCCCGCGCCAGAATATTTTTTACCGGCTCAACGGGGAACGGATTCATCATGCGGATATGCAGAGCAGCGTATCGCGTGTGATGCGGATCGGCGCGGCGCAGCGCGTCGTGCATTGCGCCTTTCGTCGAACCCCAACAGACCGCCAGAACGGGAATTTTCTGTGGTGTGGCAGGACCGAAAAATCTGTACTTCTTCCCGTCCGGAATCTCTTGCGCCGCTAGCCCAACTTTCCCCATACGCTTTTCCATCATTGCCAGACGGTTGCCGATGCCTTCGGTGATGTGTCCGCGCGGGTCGTGTTCGTCCGACGTGGACCAGAAAATTCCGCCCGCTTGTCCGGGGACAGAGCGCGGGCTGATGCCATCTTTCGTGAACGCGTAGCGGTGATAATCGCCGTTCGTGTTCGCCGGCTTGACCATTCCTCGATCGATCTTCAAATGCGAAGTTTTGAACGGCGGCAGCGTCTGGTAACAGCTCGCGAGATGCTTATCGACGAGCACGATCACGGGCAACTGGTAGCGGTCGGCGTAATTGAACGCGTCAAACGTATCGTAGAAACATTCTTCAATGTCACCGGGAGCCATCACGATGCGCGGAATGTCGCCCTGCCCCGCATGCAACGCAAACAGCAAATCGCCTTGCTCCTGCCGCGTCGGCAATCCCGTCGACGGCCCGCCGCGCTGGTAAAGCATCACTACCGGTCCCGGAGCTTCCGTGATTGCTGCGAATCCCAAGCCTTCCGGCATCAGCGCGAATCCTGGTCCTGACGTCGAGGTTGAGGCGCGCACTCCGCCGTGCGCCCCCATCACTGCCGCATCGATCGCCGAAACTTCATCCTCCGTTTGCAGCACGACTAAATTTTGTTCGCTCTGGCAGCCTTCGAGATAAACGCTCTCATCCGTCGCTGGGCTGATCGGGTAATACGTCTGCAAGCCGCAGCCCGCCTTGATTTTCGCCATCCCGACGGCCTGCGTTCCTTTCACCATGATTTGTTCGCGCTTTGGCGGCGCGGCCGGCAGCGAAAATTTTAACTGGTGCGCGAATCTTTCTCTCGCGTACTCGTACGCATATCGCGCCGCATCCACGTTCAGATCGGCGACTTTGCCGGCCTTGGCGCCAAAATTGTCGCGAATCGCCGTCGCCACCGGCTCAAAATCAAATCCTACCGCGCCCGCCGAGGCGCCCAGCGCCAGGGTGTTGGTCATGATGCGGTATGCGCGCGCCTGTCCGGGCTTGCCCGCTTCCGTCAGCGCGCGGTCGAGCAGTTCGGCGTACGGCATTTCCCAGAGGAAAATGTCCTTGCGCTGAATGGTCTCCGCAAATCTTTTCTGTTCCGCGTCGTAGAGAATTGCGCCGCCGGCCGCCACTTCCTGCGCGTGCCCGCGATGCGCGGGGAACTCGTGGTAAAGGTCGCCGACCAGGGTTTCCTCGTCGAGCGACGAAAGCAAATGCACAGTGTCTGTGTGCGATGCCACCGGCTCATCCGAAATCCGCAGCTTGTACGCGCTGTGCTTGCCCTTGATGTTGGAGTGGTATTCAATCTGCCCGAAAACGTAGTAGCCTGAGCGGCTCAGCGCCTTGGCAAAAATCTCCGCGCTCACGTTCAAGCCGCTTCCTTGCGGGCCGCCGATCATCCACGAGAAATAGGATCCCACTCGTTCTCCGCTCGATCTCTTTTTAGAAATCCAATCGCAACGCAGCCATAACCGCGCCGCAATCGGCGCTTCCATTCCTTAGGATTCGCTCAGCGAGGAAATCCCACCATTTGCCTAATTCATAAGCCTAGCATAGCGTTTGATTTACGAAAACTCAAAACGCCCAGTGCCGCTTTTCTTCCGTGGAATTGCGTAATTTCACCCTCGAACCGCAACCTTAACGCCTTATCCGGTGCGCGACGCTGCGCAAAAATGCCGCGTCGCGGCTTGGCGTGCTCTTCGGAACGGGACAAAATTTGAACGCGAAATTTTTGGGAAAATGGTACCCTTCCGAATGCGGAGGGATGTCCATGAAATATCTCGCTCACCTCAAGTTGTTTTTTGTTGTGGCTGTGTCGGCGGCGCTCATTCTTCCTGTATTGGCTCAGGACAATCAGAATGCAGGTTCTCCTGAGCAAAAAACAACTGTCGAAGGCCTGGTAAGGGACATTGCGTGTCCCATCCAAAATCACGCCGCGACCGCGACCAAGTTCAATTTGCAGTGCGCCTTGGAATGCGCCAAAAAGGGCTCGCCGCTGGTCATCATGACGAATAGCGGAGACATGTATCTCCCGATGTCTGCATCAATGCCCGATACGGATCAGCGCCAGAGGCTGGTGCCTTTCGTGGGGAAGTATGTGCGCGCCACCGGAACGGTTTACACGCGAAACGGGACGCGGACGATCGTAATCTCGGAAATCAAGGAATTGAAGGACGTCCACTTGATTACCGACGCTCATTAGCGCGATCTTTCAAAAGCGACAGCAGCCGGTCTGGTCCGCTTGACGCTTTCGCAGAGTGCGCTCTTGTATCGTTTGCCGCACTCTGCGGGAAGCGTGATTGTGCCGTTCCCAGCCGAAAAAACAAATGCCCGTGACTCCCGCGCAATTTCGCCGCATGGCTCTCGCTTTTCCCGAAACGGCGGAGTCCACTCATCAGAACCATCCCGATTTTCGCGTCCGCGGAAAGATTTTCGCGACGCTGGGCTATCCGGATAAAAAGTATGGAATGGTGAAGCTGACACCGGATCAACAAGAAATTTTTGTTGCTGACGAGCCGTCGGTTTATATTCCAGCCAAAGGCGCCTGGGGACGCCAGGGTTCCACCACCGTCCTCCTCAAAGCCGCAAAGCAAAGCACTCTACGCCGCGCCGTTCTGGCCGCTTGGCTCAATGCCGCTCCCAAACCTCTCGCCCAAAAATTTGAAGTCGGTCACTAACACACTCTTTTCGATGGAACTTTTTCTCTTGCGTCGTCGTATTTCATTATGACGGCACAATAACGTAGCATTGCGTGCTATACTCTTAGCCCCTGCGGCTGTGCCGGAGGCGTATCCATGGAATTTTTAAACGTCCAGCTCAAGCAAGTTTTTCGTCGGCTCCGTCGCGCTCCCATGTTCACGTTTCTCACGCTGCTGATGCTGGCCGCGGGGGTGGGCGCAAACATCGCGGTTTTCAGCGTAGTCGAAGGCGTGCTGCTGAAGCCCCTGCCGTATCCGCATCCCGAACAGTTGGTTGGCGTGTGGCATTCCGCGCCGGGCATCAACATCCCCCAACTCGATATGTCGCCCTCAAACTACTTCATCTATCGGGAGCAGAGTCGCACTTTTCAGGATATTGGCATGTATAGCGACGACACCGACAGCGTCACGGGCGTTGCCGAACCGGAGCAGGTGCGCGTCGTCAACGTCACCCAGGAAATCCTTCCAATGCTCGGCGTACGCCCTGCTCTCGGACGCGTGTTCTCGCCTCAGGACGATTCGCCCACTGCGCCGAAGACGGCCGTCTTGACCTATGGTTATTGGCAGCACAAATTCGGCGGTTCGCCTTCCGCCATCGGCCGCACAATTGTCGTCGATGGCTCGCCGCGCCAGATCATAGGTGTATTGCCGCGGAACTTTCGCTTTATGAACGAAATCGATCCTGCGCTCTTCGTGCCATTTCAATTGGACCGCAGCAAGACACATCTCGGCGGGTTCGGCTTCGAAGGGATTGCCCGGCTAAAGCCCGGCGTCACCATTGCTGCAGCCAACTCGGACGTCGCGCGCATGCTTCCCATCGTCATGCGGAGTTTCCCTTCACTTCCGGGCTTCAGTGTCAATCTCTTCCAGAAGGCGCGCATCGCCCCGGCCCTGCATCCGCTGAAGCAGGATGTCGTTGGCGATATCGGAACGCTCCTGTGGGTCCTGATGGGCAGCCTTGGCATGGTTCTGCTCATCGCCTGCGCCAATGTTGCCAACCTCTTCCTTGTTCGCACCGAAGGCCGCCAGCAGGAGCTGGCGATTCGCGCCGCGCTGGGCGCCAGCCGTGGCCGCATTGCCGGCGAACTGCTCTTCGAAAGCCTGGTCATCGGTATCATCGGCAGCGCTCTGGGCTTGTGGGTTGCCTATGCCGCCATACGCTTCCTCATCGCGCTGGCTCCGTCGGGCTTTCCTCGCATCGCCGATATTGGCATCAACGGGCACGTCTTGCTTTTCAGTCTTGCGATCGCGATTTTGACCAGCTTGCTCTTCGGCTCCGTCCCCATTCTCAAATATCGCGGCGCAACGGCCGGAACCGGCCTTCGCGAAGGTGGCCGCACGGTCAGCCAAAGCCGCCAGCGCCATCGCGCACGCAACATTCTGGTCACTCTGCAAGTGGCTCTCGCCTTCGTTTTGCTCATCTGTTCAGGCCTGATGATTCGGACCTTCCGCGAGCTGATCCACGTCAATCCGGGCTTCACTGGCGCTGCGGATGTTCAAACCTTCAGCGTCTATATTCCCGATACCAGTATTCCCGATCCCGTGAATGTGGTTCGCACTCAGCAACGGATATCCGAAAAAATTGCCGCGCTTCCGAGCGTCTCCTCCGTCGGCTTTTCAAACGCCATTCCTATGGATGGAAATGGATGGACGGATCCGGTCGTCGCACAGGACCGCACTTACGCGCAAGGCGAAATGGCCCCGCTCCGCAGATTCATTTTTATTTCGCCTGAATATTTGCACACGTTAGGCATTCCGCTCATCGCCGGGCGAGATCTCACCTGGACCGACACCTACAACAAAATCCCGGTCGCTCTGGTCTCCGAAAATTTCGCGCGCAACTACTGGGGCACGCCTCAAAACGCCCTCGGCAAGCGCGTCCGCGTCACCACCGTCGATGATTGGCGGGAAATCATCGGCGTTGTCGGCGACGTTCACTACGACGGAATGGACAAGCCCGCTCCGAGCGTGGCGTATTGGCCGACGCTCGTTGCCAAGTTCGAAGACACGCCTCTCGACGTGCGCCGCGAAGTCACTTTTTCCATTCGCACTCCTCGCGCCGGCTCGCAAGCATTCCTCAGCGAAGTTCGCCACGCCGTGTGGTCGGTCGACGCGAATCTCCCTCTCGCGGACGTGCACACCGCCGGCTTTTACTATCAGGAATCAATGGCGCGCACTTCCTTTACGCTGATCATGCTCGGCATCGCCGGCGCCATGGCGCTGCTGCTTGGCGCCGTTGGACTCTACGGCGTCATTGCTTACTCCGTTTCGCAGCGCACGCGCGAAATCGGCATTCGCATGGCTCTCGGCGCGCAACAGAAAGAAGTAACGGGAATGTTCGTTCGCCAGGGATTACTGCTCACCGGCATCGGCGTCGCCTTCGGCCTCGTTGCCGCCTTTGCCGCGATGCGGCTCATGTCGTCGCTGCTTTTCCACGTTAGCCCGATTGACCCGCTCACCTACGCAACCGTCACCGTCGGGCTGGTCGCCGCGGCTTTGCTCGCCAGCTACGTGCCTTCGCGCCGCGCCGCCAACGTCAACCCTGTCGACGCCCTCCGCGCTGAGTAGCAGCACCGCTGGTAATAATCCGTCCTTATCGGCTGTGGCTGTCAGCATGCGGCCTGGCGGTGTCACTGTGCAAGATCTTCCGGCCGCACGAATCCCATATGGTTGTCCGGCAGTGTTAGACTCAAAGGAGCATTGAAGCCGACGAGTTCATTGGGGAGGATATGATCAGCATCGCCCGGAAAACCAAGTCGTCTGCTTCTTGCCAGAACTTCTCAAAGTGGCGGTTCTGTACGTTTCCCATCGGAGCGCTCTCGATCATCCTCTTGCTTCTTCCCATACGGGCAGTCGCACAACAGACGTCCGCTCCACCTCCCGCGGCCCAGTCCGGCGCTTCAACACAGAATCCTCAGAATCAGCAAGGCCAGGGCCAATCCACGACACCGCAGAAGAAAGACGATCGCATGTTCTACGTCATGCCGAATTACCTGACCGTCGAGAATCAAGCCAAGGTTCCGCCGCTGACGTGGAAGCAGAAGTTCTCAACTACCGCCAAGGGCACTTTCGATCCTTACGAATTCTTTATTGTCGGCGTGCTTGCCGGAATCCGCCAGGCCGACGATGCCCATCCCGCCTTCGGGCAGGGAGCCGCAGGCTTCGACAAGAGATATGGCGCCGCGTTTGCCGATCAGGTGGATGGAAACATAATGGTCGGAGGGGTGTTCCCGTCGATCTTGCGAACGGATCCGCGTTATTTTCAACTCAGCCACGGCCGATTCCTCCGTCGCTTTGCTTACGCGATCAGCCGCATCGCCGTGTCGCGCACGGATTCCGGAAAGAATGTGTTCAACGTTTCCGAGTTCGCCGGCAATGCTGTGGCATCGGGAATCTCGACTCTCTATTATCCTTCTCAGGATCGCAGTATTTCGAGTACGGTCAGCAATTGGGGCACGCAGCTTTCGGTGGACGCTTTTGGCAATGAACTCAAGGAATTCTGGCCGGACATTCACCGCAAGCTTCACAAAAAGAAGAAGAAACCTGCCGCGGCGCCGGCGTAAAAGCGGGAAGAGTGTCGCGCTCGAAATCCGAAATCTCCGAATGCCTCGCCATGCAATCCCGTCTAGGCTCTCCGCGCCGAATGACAGAGCCTTGCGAGCCGACGCCGCGGCGTCTATACTCCTGCCCGATCGAAAAATAAAAAAGTGGCCATCGCTGACCAACCCGCCTTTGTAACGCAAGTCATCTCGCGCCGCACGTTCGAGGCGGCCGTTCCGCGCTGGAGCCTTGCGACGCGCATGGCGTTTCGCTTCTGCTTTCTCTACTTCGGTCTGTACATCGTACTGACGCAGATGCTGACATCATTGCTGCTGGCCACCACCAATGACAATGGCGCTTTTGAATTCGACATGACGTCGACGGCAAGGGCTATCGTCGTGTGGCTCGCCGCGCATGTTTTCCGCATTGGTCATCCCATCGTCACTGGGGAGACTGGCAGCGGCGATCGCATCTATGACTGGATCGTCCTCGCCTGCATTCTTGCGCTCGCCATCTTGGGAACCGTGATCTGGTCTTTCTGGGACCGCAAGCGCGAAAGCTACGTCAAGCTCTATTCCTGGTTCTACGTTTTCGTTCGGCTCTCGCTCGCTGCCAGCATGCTTACCTATGGCGCGGCCAAAGTTCTTCCTCTGCAGATGCCGTTCCCGGGCTTGACTCGTTTGCTCGAACCTTACGGTAACTTCTCCCCGATGGGCGTTTTGTGGTCGTCAATCGGAGCTTCGCAGGCTTACGAGATTTTCGCCGGCTGCGCGGAAATGCTCGGCGGAATTCTCTTGTTTCTTCCGCGCACCACCACGCTCGGGGCGCTCATCTGCCTGGCCGACGCGACGCAAGTCTTCATGCTGAACATGACCTACGATGTTCCCGTGAAGTTGTTGTCGGGTCATCTGATTTTGATTTCACTTTTTCTGCTTGCGCCCGAAGCCAAACGCCTGGCGAACGTGTTCTTCCTCAATCGGACTGCGCCTCCATCTTCGCAGCAGCCGCTTTTTCGGAGCGCGCGCGCCAACCGCATCGCTCTTGCTGTTCAGATCCTCTTTGGCGTGTGGCTCGTGGGCGCCAATCTGTATGGTTCCATCTCCGTATACAACGTTTACGGTCCCGGCAGACCAAAATCCGCGCTTTACGGAATTTGGAATGTCGAGGATTTCACTCTCGACGGCCAATCGCACGCACCGCTCACCACAGACGCCGCGCGCTGGCGCCGCCTCATCTTCGATTATCCTCAATACGTGAGCATTCAAGGCATGAATGAGGACAGCAGCCGCCTTTACGGCGCGAAGATCGATGTGAACGCCAAAACTCTCGCGCTTACCAGTCGCACGGACAAGGATTGGAAAGCGAATTTTTCTTTCACTCAGCCTGCGCCCGGCCAGTTAGTCCTCGACGGCGTCATGGCCGGCCACAAGGTTCACGCCCAGCTTGAACTGTTCGACCGCTCGAAGTTTCTCATCGTCTCCCGCGGCTTCCACTGGATATCCGAGCGTCCTTTCAACCGCTGATCCGCCGCACCCTACCCGCGCAAATCTCGAAATCGCGCGTGGACGCTTGATTTTCGCTTTTGCCTCGCTCATGCTACTTGGGGCGCCAATCGAGGACGGACCATGAACACAGAAGCGATGCATCGCGCACTGGAAGGCTCGCAGCAGGGAAGGCTGACTTTTCGCGAAGTCGTCAGCATCCTCGTGGATGCAGGCGTGGAATCCTACCGCGCCGATCTGGTGCGGGCGGACGACACTTTTTACATGCCGAACGGCGAGACACACATCGAGAAAATGACGATACCGTCCGCGAAAATTGCCGGTGAATTCTCCGCCTCCGGAATTGTTGCTGCGATCCGCGCGGTGCAGGCGGACGAGATCCGTTACCCGGAATTTTTGAAGCGCGCGATGGCCTCCGGAGTCGCTTCTTACTGGGTTTTTCTCACCGGCAAAAAAGTTATTTATTTCGGCCGCAACGGCAGCTTTCACGTCGAAGAGTTTCCGCGCCCCAAGCCGTAAGCCGCGCCGCCTGCCTCGAATGAGCCGAAGCCAACCTCACGCTTGACTTTTCGCTTTTGATTCGCCCATACTGATGCTGCTCAAATGCAGGAGGCGCGATGACTCTCACCAAGCGGCAAAAGCAAGTTCTCGATTACCTGGTCAATTTTCTGGACAAGCGCGGCTACTCTCCCAGCTTCGAGGAGATCGCCCGCGCCCTCAAGCTCACTTCGCTCGCCACGGTGCACAAGCATCTCTCAACGCTCGAACGCAAAGGCTTTGTTCGCCGCGCTTACAATCAGAGCCGCTCGCTCGAAATCATCCAGCTTCCCAGGCCGGTTCGCAAGCAGGTCATCGAGCGCCACGCCGTCGGCCTTCCTCTTGTCGGACGCATCGCCGCTGGCCGCCCCCTCGAAGCCGTCGAGGATCGCGAGACCATTTCTCTCGCTGACTTCACGCGCGGCTCAAATAGTTTTGTTCTGCAAGTGAAAGGTGACTCCATGCACGAAGACCACATTCTCGATGGCGACTACGTCGTCGTCGAACAAACCCAAGTCGCCAATCCCGGTGAAATCGTTGTCGCTCTGGTGGGCAATGAAGAGGCCACGCTCAAGCGTTTCTATCGCGAGGGCGCGGGGAAAATTCGCCTGCAGCCCGCGAATTCCACCATGGCGCCCATCGTCGTTTCTGCCGCCGAAGTGAAAATTCAGGGCCGCGTCATCGGCGTCCTTCGCAAGTACTAATTGCGCGTCCGCGGAGCGGCGCTAGTACCGAAACGACCAGCGGAATTTCTCGCTGACCAGCCGGAACTTCGAGATGTCCACCTTGCGCAGCTCAATCGCCACCGCATGATTATCGGAGTTCCCCCGCAGGTCGAGATGCTCCGCATCCGGCCGTGAATATGCCAGGACACTCTTCTTGTTGGCGTCGGAAATCGTCACCGTATTTTTTGCTCCATCGTAATCCGTCGGGTAGTAGTGCATGGAATCATCTGTCGCGATGACGGCCATCCTCGCTTTCTGATCGAAAATGACGCGCCGCCAATTCGCGTCATTTGCCGCTATCGGCTTTCCATCTTGCGTGAACGAGTCCACCTGATACAGCCCGTAAAGTGGCGACTTCGGAGCGCTCGCGTATACTCGATTGGGCCGCAGGAACGGGCCAGCGTACCAATAAAGAGCAAAAGCGATAATCAGCGCTTTTGCAACGGCGTGCGGGACTCTCATCCATTGCCTGCGGAACGGGCTTTCCAGATCGACCGCAGCAGTGGGTCGGTTCAGGACGAGCAGGTTTGTGAGCCGTTTCGCTTCCGGCGCGGCGAGGAATATGGCCAGCAACAGCAGGCTGCTGGAAAAAAGCTTTACGGGAACGCCGTAGCAAAAATTCAGCATGACCACATTGGTCATTGCGCCACAAAGAATGAGTGCTCCCAGCGTCGTGGTACGCCGGAAAAACAGCAGCACGGCTCCGAGCACCTCCACCAAGCCGGTGAAAACGGTGTATGCCGTCGAGAAGCCCATGAACGTCCACAACACGGAAATCCGTGAGAAATTGCCGAATGGTTCGGCCATCTGCAACAAGCCAGGCTGCGAGCTGACAAACTGCAGCGCGAACACTTTATCCATTCCGTAACCGAGCATCGTGAACGCCAGCATGTAGCGTGCATAAACCCGCAGCCATTCGTGCAATGTTCGATACGCAGTGCGCTTGCGGTCGAGCGCCGTCCAGATAATTGTCGCGAGTATCGCGATGACCACGAAACAGAAAAGCGACACGTATCCGGCCGTCGCGTCCGCGAGTCCCAAGAACGCCTGCTTAAGCGGCGGAAAGTGGAAGATATGCGTCGCTACCCAAGAGACCAGTCCGCTCCCCGCTTTGTCGTATAGCTTAAAAGCGGGAATCACGTCTCCCGGAAAACTCCCGAATGGAAACGGAAAAATGAGAAGAAAAATAAATGAAAAAACGAACCGGAAAGCGATCCGCAGCGCGAAGCTCCATCCGCGAGCGTGCGATTCGGCCACATCCATAGGCCATGCGTTACTCGCTGCGCTGGGCGCATAGGAAGACGTGGTCATGCGATTGCTCCTTCTCCCTCCTGCAAGCGACAGCCGTCTAAGTGGCCCGCGTTTGGCCGCGATTATACGCCTTTGTGAAACATTTATTTCTCAGGATATTTAAGCGGCCCGGCGTTTGCCCGCGCACGACATGGCGCAGCCAAGCGGTTCCGTGGCGCAGTGAGGCGAATATCGTCAGCAACGCCGTGGCTTTCCGGGCACTTTGCAAGAAACTTCCGCTTGCCTCCATCCCGCGCAGCGCATAGATTCAAAGACCCCCGGCCGGTCCAGGCTTTTGTGGCATGCGTGTATCTGAGGAGGGGTCATATGTGGGGCAACAATAAAGTGCCGGAACCGGCCGTGCCGTCCGCGGCGCCCGAGAAATCGGCAACGATTTCGGCGAAGACGCAAACACCGCCAAACTGGGAGGCAAAAGCAATGGCAATGAATCCGATCGAGCCTGTTCATCCATCGATGTCCGGCGGCGCCACGGCGCGGCTGGGAGCTAGTTTGCACGTGAAGGGCGAAATCACCGGTAACGAAGATCTAAGCATCGACGGAACCGTCGAAGGCTTGGTGCACCTCGAAGAGCGCAAGTTGACCGTCGGCGCCAGCGCGAAAGTCACCGCTGATATCATCGCTCGCGAAGTAGTCGTGTACGGCAACGTGAAGGGAAATCTTCGCGCACGCGACCGCATCGAGATTAAGAAAGACGGCTCGGTGGTGGGTGATTTGACCACCGCGCGCATCATGATCGAAGACGGAGCCTATTTCAAAGGTTCGATCGAGATCGACAAGGGCGGCGACGCGTCGGGCAGTTTGGACAAGTCCTACTCGAAGACGAACGCGAAAAGCGTCGCGACCACTTCGGTTTCGGCCAGCTAAGGGTCGCCCTTCGCGCAAGCGTCACGCGAATCTGCACGGGTGCGTGGCGCGAGCGCACGCTCACGTTCAAGTTCCGCGAGGCCGCGTAGCAGATTGCGTCGGCCTCGCGCCCAGCCCTTTGATCTCCTCGATTTGCGTCTCTTTCCGCCTCCGGAAACGATACGTCAATTCCTCTTGGTATTTGAGGCTGAGTTGGGCAAAAAAAAGATCGGCCTCCGCGGAGACCGACCCTTGCGTCGTACTCGGCTTACGTCTGAAATCACCCGGTAACCACCACCAGTTGGATCTGCACGCCAGGATCGTTATAGTCGCACAGCCAATACAATCCGCCGTCGAAAGTGACGTAGAAGTCGTCGCTGTCGTACCAATAATTTGGCCAAGGTTCTTCAAGAACGAACCAAAAGCCGCTGTACTGGAAGCGCGGAAAACCACCCACGATGACGGGCCGGCCCATGTGGAATCTGTGTCCTTGGCCGAAATGTGCGCTGAACTGCGTATCGGGAATGCGCACCACGTGCTCATTCGGACGCGGCTGATACCGGCGAAGATGCGCTTGCTCGTAGTGCGCGACTTGTTGGGCATTGCCGCGAGCGCGCTGCTGGCCATGCGTCGGCGCAGCATGTTGTGCGCGCTCCGTGCGAGCTGGCTGCTGGCGTGACGCGGTCTTTTGCTGCTGCTGTTTCTGTTGTTTTTGCTGGTGCGCCTGCTGTTTGGGTTGCTGTGGATGCTGCGCCGGACGAGATGTCTGCGGATGCGCGGGCTTCTGTTGCTGTTGCGGAGGCTTTTGCGGTTTTGCGGGCGTCTTGTCCTGCTGCTGTTTTTGGTCCTGCGCCTGCACGTGCGCGGAAGGCGCGACGTCGGCCAGCGCCAAAAGAACTGCTGTAGCGAAGGTTGCTGTTACGAGCTTCATGAGCATCTCCTCTAAGGCGCGTCTGGCTGTGTAATGCGTGGCTAAGCCGGTAAGTTTTGGTCCAGCCAGGAAATCGCGCCCGAACTCGGTGCGGCTGGGGCGGTTACCACGGGCCTTCCTACCGTTTTCACGTTAGCAAGAACCGTGCCTCAGCCATAGACAATGGGAACCGTATTTCATAGTGCGGTCTTCCGCGTAGGGTATGCCTCAGCCACACTTACATCGCCTGAAGGGTTTCTGGATGGCCCTATCGCGTTATGAGCCCTTGTTCTTCGCTGGTTTTCGGCCATGATTTGGAGAGTTCGATCAAGCCTTCGTTGACAAAAAATGCACGCTGTCGTATGGTTGTCGTTTACCCTCAGGGTAAAGGAACGGACAGGAGAGATGCGCACGTATATTCCGAGAGGCCGGGAAGCGGAAGAGCTGATGGTCGGCAGCCATTGGTATGTGTTGGACGCGTCGAATCAAGCGTTGGGGCGACTGGCGGCTCGCGTGGCGCGAATTTTGATTGGCAAGGATAAGCCGGCGTATACGCCGCATCTCGATTGCGGAGATCATGTGGTGGTGGTTAATGCCGAAAAGATTCGTCTGACCGGCAACAAGATCGACCAGAAGATCTACCGCACCCATAGCGGATATCCGGGCGGTTTGAAGGAAGTGCCGATAAAGCGCCTGCTACCAGGACGCGCCGACTGGGTGATCCGCGAGGCGGTCCTGGGTATGCTGCCGAAAAATAAATTGCGGGCGAGCCGCGCGAAGAAGTTGCGCATCTACATTGGCGACAAGGCCCTAACGCGGCATCAGGGGCAGAAGCCACAGAAATTGGAAAACGAGTAAGTAGCGGCGGCTTTATGCCGCCAGCAAACAGGCAAGGAGCGGAATTTGAGCAGCGCAGCGAGTTCGATGGGCGACGGCAGGGATGATAACAACGGTCAGTTCTACGGTACCGGGCGGCGGCGCGAATCGGTTGCGCGCGTGTACATACGAATGGGTGCGGCAAAATTCACCGTGAATGGCCGGCCGGTGGAGGACTATTTCAAGAATGTCGCGTGGCTGACGTCGGCGATAGAGCCGCTGAAATTTACCGAGACGCAGCAGCAACTCGAAGTGAAGGCCACGGTGAAGGGCGGCGGCGTAGGCGGGCAGGCTGGCGCGATCCGCATGGGGCTTTCTCGCGCCATTGCGCGCTTCAATCCGGAGCTGCGTACCGGGCTGCGCAAGAATGGTTTTCTGACCCGCGATTCGCGCATGAAAGAACGCAAGAAATATGGACAGAAGGGCGCGCGGCGCAGGTTCCAGTTCAGCAAGCGGTAAACATAGGTGCGATCGCGAGAAATATATGATTTTTTTAATCGCCACTATGGGAAATTAGAAATCGTCCTAAGTTATTGAAAATAAAGCCAAGGTCAGGTTTCTAATCGCCGCAAAAAGTATGTTTTTGCCTTTGCCCGTTTTCGCCATTATGGTTTTTGGGATTTTTTGCGGTAAGAAGCAAAGTGAGCGATGGCCCGCGGACTTGTCTTCTAACCACTGTCCACTGATCACTCGCCACTGTAGTTAAAATTCGCGGCCGGCAAGGGACCGGCAAAAAAGGACGCTGTTCCGGGAAACCGGAGCTTGGTTTCCCGAAATCGGAAGCGCCCCTTCAACAAGGAGGAACGTTGGTCGAAATTACGATGAAAGAATTGCTGGAGGCTGGAGTTCACTTCGGCCACCAGACACGCCGCTGGAACCCGAAGATGAAGGAGTATATCTTCGGCGAACGCAATGGAATCCACATCATTGACCTGCAGAAGACCTTGAAGCTGTTTCGCGAAGCCGCGCGGCAAGTGAGCGACTACGCGGCGCAAGGCAAAGCGATTTTATTCCTGGGAACGAAGCGCCAAGCGCAAGAGGCCATTGCGGAAGAGGCCAATCGCTGCGGGATGTTTTATGTAAATCACCGCTGGCTGGGCGGCACGCTGACGAACTGGGCGACGCTGCAGAAGTCGATCAAGCGGCTCAAGTCGCTGAAGGCCATGGTGGAAGATGGCAGAGTCGCAACGCTGCCGAAAAAGGAAGCGGCGCGGCTGGATCGCGAATTGAAGCATTTGAATCAGAATTTCGAGGGTGTGGAGAACATGGCTACGCTCCCGGAGTTGATGTTCGTGATTGACCCGAACGCCGAAGTGAATGCCGTGAAAGAAGCGCGGCGCATGGGCGTGCCGGTGGTGGCGATTGTCGATACGAATTGCGATCCGGATCTGGTCGACTGGGTGATCCCCGGCAATGACGACGCGCTGCGCGCGATTCGGCTGTTTACCTCGAAAATTGCGGACGCCGTGCTTTCTGGGCGGGAGCAGTACGAACAGACGCAAATTGCCGAGCAGAAATCCGCGGAGGGTGCGGAAGGCGGCGAAGAGAACGCCGAGTACGTCGACATGAGCGCCTATGAGCAGTACGAAAAGCAGGAAGGCGATTTTGTGGAGCAGGAGCCCGTGGCAGACGTTCCTGCCGAGGGAGTCCCCGAGTCAGCTCCAGACGAAGCGCCCGCGCAGGCAGCAAGTGAGAATAAGGGCGGCAGCTAGCGGCCGTTTCTTTCCCAGGATAAGAAGTACGCGCGGCAGTTGAATGTGAAGCAGGCAGACGGCAGGGAGTACTTAGAAGCGAAGGGACGCTAAACAGAAATGGCCACAGCAGAGAGTTCGGGAAATGTTTCGGCGCAACTGGTGAAAGAATTGCGCGAGCGCACCGGCGCGGGTTTTTCGGCCTGCAAAGATGCGCTGGTGGAAGCGAAGGGCGACCTTGAAAACGCGGTGACGGTGCTTCGCAAGAAGGGGCAAGCAGCGGCGCAAAAAAAGGCGCAGCGGGCTACTTCGGAAGGATTGGTCGGCAGCTACATTCACGCCGGAGGGAAAATCGGCGTGCTGCTGGAGCTGAATTGCGAAAGCGATTTTGTGGCGCGCACGGAGGATTTTCAACGGCTGTGCCACGACGTCGCCATGCACGTCGCGGCGCTGGATCCGCGTTTTCTCCGGCGCGAAGAGGTCACGCCGCAGATTCTAGAGCGCGAGCGCGAGATTTATCGCGAGCAGGCGCGCGCCACCGGGAAGCCGGATGCGGTGGTCGAGAAAATCGTCAACGGCAAAATGGAAAAATTCTACGAGGAAAATTGCCTCTACGAGCAGCACTTCATTCGCGACGAGGGCGTTACGGTGAAGGAGTTGATCGCTCAGACGATTGCCAAGCTGGGCGAAAATGTTGCTGTGCGGCGCTTTTCGCGGTTCAAAGTCGGCGAATCGGACGGCAAGCCGGCTGCTCAAGAATCTGACGCATCTCAGAGCAGCGTGCCTTCGCCGGTGCCAACGCCTGACGGCTCGTCCTCGCCGACTCCGGTGGCCTCAAAGCCCAAGGAGTAGCAGCCTGAAGCTTCGTGGTTTCCAGAGGGCTTCGCCACAATAATCGCATTTAACTCAAAATCGCATTTTGACTTCACGGACGGAGTTTCCTCCGTCCGTTTTTTATTGCCTCTCCTATACCGCCTCCAGTTGGGCATCTCAGGTACGGCGTACGGCCTCCATGGGATTTAGTTTGATCCACGGCCGCGCTGCCATGAACCGACCTGCCTGCCCGGTCGCTGCGGTGGGAAAGCGGCGCGCTGCCGCTACGTTGTTTCCAAAATTTGGGCGACGGCTGCGGTAAGTTTTCCCCAGGCAGAAAGGCAAAAGCGAAACTCGTTCCTTGGGGTAAATAAGTAGCGAGGGAAAAGCGAAGGATTTAATGGCCGTACTGCCACGGAAGTGAAGGAGAAGCGATTTGTTAAGGCGTTATAGAAAGCCACCACAAGAGCGAATGTGCCGGGGAGAAAAATCTCTGCTAGAATGCGTGCGAAGTTTGCGTCTAACGTCCGGGCGGAACGGCGGAGAGGAAGCGAGCGAGTGAGCACGTCAAACGTGGCAGCGAGTACGCGGGCGAGCGGAACGGAACCTGTCTATCGGCGAATCGTGCTGAAACTCAGCGGCGAATCGCTGCAAGGGCCGCTCAGCGCGGGAATTCACGCGGAGACAGTGGCGGGAATCGCGCAAGAGTTGAACGAAGTGAACCGGCTGGGCGTGCAGACGGCGATCATGGTCGGCGGCGGGAATATTTTTCGCGGCGGCCGGCAGAAGAGCTTTTCGATCGACAGGGCGACAGGCGATTACATGGGCATGCTGGCGACGGTCATCAATGGACTGGCGTTGCAGGACGCACTGGAAAAACTGGGCTGCCATACGCGGCTGATGAGCGCGATCGAGATGCACCAGGTGGCCGAGCCGTTCATTCGCCGGCGCGCCACGCGGCACCTGGAAAAAAACCGCATCGTTATTTTCGCGGCGGGCACGGGGAATCCGTATTTTTCGACGGACACGGCGGCGGCGCTGCGCGCGATGGAAATCAAGGCGGAAGTGATTATCAAGGCGACGCGCGTCGATGGCGTGTATGACGCGGACCCGGAAAAAGTGTCAGACGCGAAAATGTTCGAGAAAATCACGTACATGGACGTCATTAAAAAGGGCTTGTCGGTGATGGATTCGACGGCGATTTCGCTATGCATGGACAACAAGATGCCGATACGCGTCTTCAATATGAATGTGGCGGGAAATCTGCGGCGCGTCGTGATGGGAGAGAATGTCGGATCGCTGGTGACGGCGTGAGAGGCAGCGGCTAGCTGCGAGTGACTCGTGGTAAGTGAAAGGCAACACGCAAATGCGTAGAAAAGGCAAGAACGGAAAGACGCGCGAATCGAAGCGCGGAAGACAAAAGAATAGAGTTGCGGCGAGAGAGGTTTTGAAAGGCGAGGCGGCGGTGTTTTTGGAACGGCAAAGCGGTTTGCTGTTTTTCGCGGCAACCAAGGCGGCTAAATGACAACGGTAGCGAATACGAAAGACGCGCTGGCGCAGGCAAAAGCGCGAATGGAAAAAGCGGTGGAAGATTTCCGCAAGGATCTGGCTGGGGTGCGGACGGGGCGCGCGAACACGACGCTGCTCGATAGCGTACGCGTGGATTATCACGGGACGCCGATGCCGATCAATCAACTGGGGACAATGTCCGTGCCGGACCCAAGTACGATTATGATTTCGCCGTGGGACCCGACGGCGGTGGCGTTGATTGACAAAGCGATTCGGACGGCGGACCTGGGATTGAATCCGACGAGCGATGGAAAAGTGCTGCGCGTGCCGATTCCATCGCTGACGGAGGAGCGGCGAAAAGATTTGGTCAAGATGATCCACAAAGTATTGGAGAATCATCGCACGGCGGTGCGCAACATCCGGCGCGACATCAAAGAGCACGTGGAGAAACTCGAAAAGGAAAAAAAGATCAGCGAAGACGACAAGAAGCGCGCACTCGATGAGCTGGAGAAGTTGACCCACGCGGAGACGAAGAAGGTGGAGGATTTGTCCGCGGCGAAAGAGAAGGAAGTCCTCGAAATAAAATAGCATCCCGGCGAAAGATTCTTGCCTCGCACAGATGTTCCCATACGTCCTCTACTGGTGAATCCATAGGCAGGCACAAATGAAATTTGCGAAGGCCGTGTTTTGCATCGCCGGCGAATTTCATTATGAAACGCGCAAGCCTTTGCGCGTCAGGTGGAGGCGCTTGAGGGTGGCAAGGAGAGAGGCGACGCGGCGGGCATCGGCGGCCTGGGAGCCGAAACGGGCGGATTGGTAAAGTTGCGTGAGTTCAGCGACGGGGCCGGCAAATTCAGGAACGCGAATCGAGGCGGCGAATTCGAGAGGCGTTTGCGCGGGAGATTTGCGCCAGCCGCGGCGTTCGAGCAGGCGAAGCATCTGGCGGTATTCGAAGGCGGCCAGCTCGGGAGGCAATGAGCCTTCGCGGCGGGAGCGCAACCGCCAGCGAACGGCGAAGAAGCCGCCAAGGGCGCGTCCACGAAAATAAATCAGCAGCGCCAGCAGAAAAACAAGTGCGCCCGGCAGGGCGTAGGGCGAAGCGGAAAGGCGCGCCTGCCAGAGTTTCAGGAAATTCACGGCGCTGCGGCGCTTTTGGCGATAGGAGCTGGAAATGCGTTCGGACCAGGAAAGCGATGATTGACGAACTCCGCGCGCGAGTGAGAGCTGGTGCGTGAAATCGTAGTTGATGATCCATTCGTTCCAACCGAACTGAAACCAGTCCCAATACATTCCGAGCCGAGAAAATAATCCGCCGCGTCTGGCTTCGCCGGGCGGGGTGGGGTCGAAGGTTATCCACCCGTATCCTGGGAAGTAGGCTTCGACCCAACTGTGCGCGTCGCTGGCGCGAATGATGTAGTCCTGCGCCAGGTCGTTGAATTCGCCGGGCAGAAAACCGGTGACGTAACGCGTGGGAATGCCCAGCGTTCGCAGCATCACCACCATCGCGGAGGCGAAGTATTCGCACTGGCCGGCGCGCTTGGTGAAAAGGAAATAGGCGAGCGGGTCGGGCTTATTCATGTCCGAGAGATCGAGCGTGTAGCGGAAACTGGTGTGGAAATAGCGTTCGAGGTCGGCAGCCTTGTCATAGGGCGTGGGATCGTGCATGGTGATTTGCCGCGCGAGCTGTGGGATGCGCGGATCAAGGTGCGGGAGCTGCAGGTAGGTGGCGCGAATTTCGGGCGGGTACGCGGTGGAGGTATCACGCAGTTGCTGCGGCGGCACGAGCGGGACTTGCGAAACGGCGTCATAGTGCGCGGGCGCGCCGCTGTGAAGCGGATTGAGAAGAGCGCCAGTGTCTTCGAGGACCAAGTAATTGCGCGGGCCAGAGCCGAAACGCGAATCGAGGCCGAAATGTCCCCACACAGTGATCGGATCCGCGGCAAGGAAAAGAGCGTCCGTTGCCACAGGTTCCATGAGGACGGTGTATCGCAACAGAAAATAGGAACTGGGCGGAAGTGGCGAGAGGCCCAGCTGATATGCGCCGGATGGGTTTGGAACAAGAATACGGGGCTGAGGCATGGGAGTGAACCAGCGCTTACCGTCGAAATCGGTAAGGACGCCCCCGCGCCAGTGAATTTCCTGGGCGCGGGGAGAGTCGCCTTGAACGCGGATGCGCATGACGACGGCGGTGCTTTGTTTGATTTCGCCGATTTCGCCGAGGGCGACATTGTCGGTGAAACCGCTCATCAGCGTGGGATGGAGGTTGAGGGCGCTCAAGTATCCGGCGGTGAACCGCGGGATGACGAAGAAAATCACGCCGCCGACGACGAGCGCGCTTGCGGCGACGAGCGCCGAGGTGAATGCCAGCGCGCGGTTGAGGCGGCGCGCATGTCTGCTTCCAGGGCCAAACGAAGGGTACACTGCGCCTTCTGAGCTGCGGCGGATCTCGAGGCCAACGAAACTGGAAACGGCAAGGAACAGGAACAGAGCGAGCGCGGCGAGGAAAAGCGTATCGACGGTGAGAATGGCAGCGGCAAGCATGGCAGCGAAAGCGAGCATTGCGAGGAAGACACTGTCGCGAATGGTGCGCATGGAGTACAGGCGGACGATGGTGGCGAAGAGCAAAACGTGGACTGCGGCCAGAAGGCCGGCGTAGAGCATCGGATTCGGCAAACCGGCGGCGAGGTCGCGCGAGAAAATCCACAGGTCGAGCGGGAAGATCAGAAAATAGGCAAGGACCAGCGCCGTGGCTGTGCGTCCGGAGATTTCCGGGCCGCAGCCGCGCGAGATGCGTACGCCTTTGTAGGCGAGGGCCAGGGGCGCAAGGATATCCGAGACCAGGTCGAGCTTGCGCGTGGCGACAAGCGTCAGGACCGCAGTGGCGACGAGGAGGAACAGCGAAACTTCGAAGTAGCGCTGGATGACAGGCAACTGCTGGGCCCGAGAAGGTGTGGCGGAGATAGTATGCGCCATCTAGCAATTTTAGCATTAGGCCGCAGCGGAGCGGGCGGCGAGGAGCGAAGCGGTTACTGTGAGGCTTCCGCCAGGACGGCAAGAGCGGCGCGGGCGATTTTTCGCGTGGCGTTGGAAACGGCGAGGGATGCCAGATTTTCCAGGGCAACGGCGCGGCAACCGGCAGAATCGGGCAAAGCTTTCACGCGCGCAAGAAAAGGAAGCAGAGCGAGCTGCCGGTAGGTGACGGTGTGCGATGCGGCTGGCAGGGGAAGAAGTGAGCGCGGCGCGAGATTGAAGCCGCTTTGCAGGTGCGCGGAAAGCTCACGGGCGGCGTCTCCGTTTTCCGACGCGAGGGCTACAGCGGGGAATTGCCACAGGCGGGAGAAAAGCGCGGAGTCGTGCGCACCGGGAGTTTTTGTCAGCAAGGTTCGGCCGCGCGGATCCAGAAGGACGGCGGCGGCGATGCGGAAGCGGGCGGTTTCGCGTTTCCGGCGGGCCGCAGGCAATTTGTATTCGAGGCCGAGGGCGCGAGCTTTGCAGTGTCGCGAGATGGGGCAGCGTGCGCATTGGGGCGAGCGTGGAGTGCAGATGGTTTCGCCAAGTTCCATCAGCGCCTGATTCCAGTCGCCGGGAGATTGCGGTGGAAGAAGTTGCTGCGCGATTGTGGTCAGACGCTTCCATGTTTTCGGCGTGCGCAAATCCCCCCGAATCGCGAAAAGGCGCGCGAGGACACGGGCGACGTTGCCGTCGAGCGCGGCAAGAGGCACGCTGAAAGCGATGCTGAGAATCGCAGCGGCCGTGTAGTGCCCGATGCCGGGAAGAGCCAGGGCTCGGTCGAGGCTGTGCGGGAATTGCGCGTTGTGCTCGGCAACGATTTGCTTCGCGGCGCGATGAAGATTGCGAGCGCGACTGTAATAGCCGAGGCCGGCCCAGTATTTCAGAACTTCGGATTCGCGGGCATGCGCAAGCGCGCGGACAGTCGGGAAGCGCGCAAGGAAGCGTTCGTAGTAGGGCAGCACGGCGGCGATGCGCGTTTGCTGGAGCATGATTTCGGCGAGCCAGATGCGGTAAGGGTCGCGTCCGCGGCGCCACGGAAGATCGCGGCGATTGGCGCGATACCATGCGAGAAGATTGCGGCGAAGAGATGCGAGTTGACGAGGAGCGAGTGCCACGGCGTTTAACGAGCGATGGCATTGTCGCACAAAAGCGAGGCGCAAGTAGCTGGTGGTAAGGGCTAGCAAAAAGGGAAATACACTGCGACCTTACGCTTGCGCGCGGGAGCTTGCGGGGAATCAGGCGCGCATATATCATCTCCGGCGAAAAGCAACGCGCCGATGGAGGGACAATTTATGAAACGCATCGTGATGACCCTGGCTTTGATTCTCTTTTGTGTCCCGCTCGCTGCCGCGCAGGATTGGGCGCAAGCGAAGGTGGAGAAATCGCCGCGCCATCGCGAATGGGTCACCGTGAAGCACGGCGGCCGCGCCGTCGAGACTTT
>JBAUEH010000080.1:0-12730 GCA_049678505.1 Candidatus Acidiferrales bacterium | reverse complement strand
CAGCCGCAGGAATGCGGTGATTGTATCGACCGGCGAACTCGATTGGAACCGTCCTGCCTCATGGACCGGCGCTCTGGACCGTTCGCCGTGCGGCACAGGGACGTGCGCGAAAATGGCAACGCTGCACGCCAAAGGGCTGCTCCCGCTCGAGCACGATTTCATACATGAGGGAATTCTTGGCACGACGTTCACGGGCAAACTCATCGCTGAAACGCGAGTGGGAAAATATCCCGCGGTGATTCCTACGATAAGCGGGCGCGCGTGGATTACGGGATTTTCTCAGTACGTGGTTGATCCGGGTGACCCGTTTCCGGAGGGCTTTACGGTGGGAGACATTTGGGGAAAGACGTCGTGAATCGGAAATTGCCGAACGCGCCAACCGAGTGAAAATGTAATGGCATCGGTTGATTGGCGCTATGGTATCTTTAGGCGGCCCGGCTGGCTGGAAGTCAAGCAACGCCCATCATAGGCAGATGCCCACAAGACAAAACCTCGAAACGGAAGGCACGAAAACCTCCAACAATGAAATCCCACGGCTGTCACTGGCTTCCGCCGTTGCGGACAAGCTGCGCGCGATGATCATTCGCGGAGACGTTCAAGAAGGCGAGCAGCTCCGCCAAGATGCGATTGCGACGGATTTTCAAGTCAGCCGTATTCCGGTGCGAGAAGCGCTGCGGCAACTCGAAGCCGAGGGCCTGATCAAGATCGTGGCTCATCGCGGCGCGGTGGTTTCGGCGCTATCGGCGGATGAAATCGAGGAGCTCTTTGACATTCGCGCGCTGCTTGAATGCGAAGTTCTGAAGGTTTCCATTCCAAACTTAACGGATGCTGATTTCGAAAAGGCCGATTCCATCCTGGAAACCTACGAAAAAGCGCTGTGGATGAAAGAAGAAGTGGGAACGTGGGGCCGGCTGAATTGGCAGTTCCACGCCACTCTGTATTCGCGGGCGAACCGGCCGCATTTCATGTCGATCATCAAAATGATCAACAACAACGGAGACCGCTACACGCGGCTGCAACTCTACCTTACGCAGGCCTTTGAACGGGCGAAGAAAGAACATCGCATGCTACTCGACCTGTGCCAAAAGCGGGACGCAGCCGCGGCCAGCGACCTGCTCGAGCGGCATATCCATAATGCCGGCCGCATGCTGAAAGAATTCGTGAAGCAGCACCGCAAATAATTCTCACCCCTCAGGCTTCTGCTGTTTCGTGCCCCTTGCCATTCGAGCTGTATCGCCATTCGCGGATCAATACCTCAGCAGCTAAAACCGGTTGGATTTTGCGGCTCTTTCGGCACGGCTAAAGCCGTGCCCTGACGCAGCGGACACAGAACGAAGAGCCGCAGACCCTGAAAAACGCAGGGTCTGCGCTACAAACCAACCGAAATGCGAAAGCAAAGACGCGGGGCTACGGACGGGAATCGCTGGCAGTTGAGCTGGCAGCAGGCGCTGACTGCAGCGAGGCGACAACTCCGCTTTCCGCGAGCGAATGGTTAAATGCAGGAAACTCCTTATCCATCAGCTCATGGTATTTCGCTGTAGCGGATGCGAGGTCTTGTTCATATACGCGAAGAAGAGTCATATCCGTGTCTGTGGGCGCAAAATCGGCGGCGCCAGCCACGTCGCCGCCACCAGTGCCGATTTCGGCGTTGAGCCAGATGAGGTTGAGATAGATTTTATAAGCGTTGACGTAGTACTTGTCATCGCTGTCGGCATCTGAGCGAGTAATGAAATTGTATTCCACGGATTGCATCTTGTCGTCCATGGCTTGGACCGACTTGAGCAGATCGGCCTGCTTGGCGTCATCTTTCTGTTGGGCCTTAGCGTCGCTGATTTCAGATGTGAGCATGGCGGCCGTATCTTCGAGTTGCTTACGCATCCATTCGATGCGATTGACCATGTCGGACGTGCGGCTGATGTCGTCGCGAATGCGAAGCAAGGCTTTGATCGAAGCGTCGATGTCAGCGTCAGAACCCGGCGAATGCGGATCGCGCAGAATAGTGAGCGGCTCGGTGAGAGTCTGTGTGCCGACAACCAAGCGCACCGTGTACTTGCCGGGAGCAACCAGCGGGCCGTCCTGAGCTTCTTCAATTCCCCAGTGCGTGATTGGGCGCGAATCCTTGCCGCGAAAACGAGGCTCATCCCAGATGTTTGGATTGTCAGGAGCGGCGGTGCGAAGCGCAACGAGATGTGGCGATTCGTAGCGTAGGTTCCAGATGGCGCGATTGAGTCCGGCCTTCGCGGGGTTTTTTAGCCGCCGGATTACATTTCCGCTCGCGTCGATAATCTCCAACTGCACTGGGTCTTTCGACGCCGACTTCAAGGAATAATCGAGGAAGGCCTCGCTACCCCGAATGAACCGGTAGGCAGAGCGCGGCTCGAAGAAACGAACATCAGCGTCGGATTTTTCCTTGGCCATTTGCTCGAACGAGGTGATGTCATCGAGTATGTAGAGACCACGCCCGTACGTGGAAACGACGAGGTCGTGGAACTGCTTTTGAACGACGGCCCAAGAAACGGTGGCATGCGGTAATCCCGCATCGAACATTTTCCAGTGTGCTCCGTCATCCAGTGAGTAATACAAGGCATTTCCGGTTCCCGCAAAGAGCAAGCCTTTGCAGTTGGGATCCTCGGTGACGACGCGAACGTAGGAGAATTCACTTTTGGGAATGCCGCCGCTTATTTGCGTCCAAGTCTGACCGAAATCAGTGGTCTTGTAGATGAAAGGATCACGATTGTCCATCAAGTGAAAATCGACGGAAATGTAGGCGGCGCCAGCAGCGAAATGCGAGGGTTGAATGCTGGTTATGGTTCCCCATGTAGGGAGCCCTGAGATGTTTTTCGTAACGTTGGCCCAATTCTCTCCCCCGTTTCGCGTGTACCACAGCTGTCCGTCGTTCGTTCCGGCCCAGATCAGGCCTTTCTGAATTTCGGAAGGAGCAATGGCGAAGACTACTTCGCCGTAGAACTGGCCTAGATTGTCGCCGACAATGCCGCCGGAAGAGACGATGCGGCTTGGATCATGCGTCGACAAATCGGGGCTGATGACGCTCCAACTCTGGCCGCCGTTGGAAGTTTTGAAGATTACCTGGCAGCCATAGTAGACGGTGTTGTTGTCAAACGGATCAATCGCCAGCGGGGGAGTCCAGTGACACCGATACTTGGTATCGGTGGGCGGCGAATCAAGCGTATGCGCCCAAGGACTTACGGAGCGCGCCATCTTTGTTTTCGCGTTCCAGACGGTGACTTCGTCGCCGTAACAAGTGGCCCAAACAATATTCGTATCGGTAAGGTCGGGCAGAGTCCAGCCGGACTCGCAGCCGCCCATGGCATGATCCCAACCCGGCTGGTCGCCGCCTCCGTACGAAAAGCCCGATGAGGTGCTCGGGCCGCGCATGTTGCCGTCGTCCTGCATGTTGCTGTAAACGTCGTAGGGAACTTGATTATCCACGGCGACGTGATACATCTGCCCGATGGGCAAGGTCACGCGATGGAAGCCGCGCCCGTGGACAGTCGTGATGATGAGACCGCCATCCGTGGTGAGCACGTAACGGGCAGGGTCTTTGGGATCAAACCAAAGGTCGTGATTATCGCCACCCCAAGGTAATTCCTGAAAATTTTGGCCCCCATCCAGCGATTCGAAAAAGCCGCTGTCCGCGATGTACACATCATTGTCATCGCCGGTGGAGACCGCGATGCGGATGTAGTAACCCGCGCGGCCAATAAGCGGGCGCTGCCAATTAATGTCGCGCCAATTCTCGCCGCCATCGTCGGAGCGCCAAACGGAGCCTTGGTTCGCAGTTTGAATTAGCGCATAGACGCGATTGGAATTGGTGGGCGCGACAGCGATGTCAATTTTTCCTACCGGCGGCTTCGGAAGACCATGTCCTTCGATGTGCTTCCAGGTGGCACCACCATCGTGAGAAACGTAAACGCCGCTGCCGGGTCCGCCGCTGAATTCACCGTAAGTGTGCATGGCGACCTGCCATGTGCCGGCAAAAAGCGTCTGGGGATTTTCAGGGTCCATGGACAAACCGGAACAGCCGGTGTTTTCGTCGACAAACAGAACGCGCTCCCAATTTTTGCCGCCGTCGGTGGTGCGGTAGACGCCGCGTTCTTGCTGTGGGCCGGTAGTGCGGCCGAGGGCGCAGGCGAAAACAATGTCAGGATTCGTGGGATTGACAACCATGCGGCCGATGCGGCCGGTGGCGTCAAGGCCCATGTGGGTCCAGGTTTTGCCAGCATCGGTGGATTTATAAACGCCGTCGCCCATGACGTCGCTGTCGCGAATGGCCCAGGCTTCGCCGGTGCCGACCCAGACGACGTTTGGATCGGAAGGAGCGACGGCGAGAGCGCCGATTGCGGCGACAGGCTCTTTATCAAAAATGGGATCCCAGCGATTGCCGCCGTCGGTGGATTTCCAAACTCCTCCGGAAGCCGCGCCCGCGTAATAAGTGCTTGGATCTCCGGGAACGCCGGCAACAGAGGCTACGCGATTACCGACAATGGGACCAATGAACCGGAAGTGAAGGTTGTCTTCATTAGCCGCACCGAACCTGCGCTGCGCGTAAGATGGAGCAGTGGCCACGGCGATTACAGCCCAGAGTAACAAAAAAGTTCTGAATGAAATGTATGACGTTCGCATCCTGTTTCTCCCCACACGTGTCCTCATCTGCATCAACTTTCTACTACAAAACTTGCCGAAGCAGCCACGATCGATTTCGGCACTGAACGATTCGCTTCCAACTTGAATGAGACGCACACCGCCAGAGGCAGTCACAGCGAAGTCTTCTCGACTATCAGCAGCGAAACGTTAGCGCCGCGGTCGAACAAAAGGCGGAAGCCGTTCCTCCTCGATTTGAAAATTCTCCGGGGGAGTTACGCCCAGCAAATACTGGACAAAATAGTCCCAGCGACGCCGAGTAACATACAGCGCGTGAGGGCCGCTGTCGCCATGAAGCATGTTCGGCACAAAGAGCATGTCGAAGCTCTTGTTGGCGCTCATCAGAGCATCGACCAGGCGCATGGTTTCGACGGGATGCACATTGTTGTCGATATCACCATGGATGAGGAGCAAATGTCCTTTCAGTTGGGCGGCCGTAGTGACATTGGATTGATCGGCATAGTCGGCACCGATGGGCCAGCCTTGGTACTGTTCGTTCCACCAAGCTTTGTCGAGGCGAGCGTCATGGTCGCCAGAAGTTGAGACGCAAACTTTGTAAAAATCAGGAAATTGCAGAATGGCATGCGCAGAACCGTAACCACCTGCTGAGGTTCCAAAGATGCCGACGCGCGAGATGTCCATGTACGGATTTTTCGCGGCCATTTGCTTGATCATGGCCACGTGGTCGGCGAAAGAGCCACCCAAATTGTGATAGGAAAATTCGTGGAATGCACGCGAGCGACCCGTTGTGCCACGGCCATCAACCATGACAAGGACGAAGCCCAACTCGGCCATGGATTGGAGACGCAGAGCCGCAGGAAATGTCTTAGGCACGAAAAATCCCTGCGGGCCAGTATAGACGTATTCAATTATGGGATATTTCTTGGTTGCATCGAAATTCGACGGGCGCCAGATGAGACCGTAAAGATCGGTTGAGCCGTCAGTGGCCTTACCTTCAAAGGGTTCGGGGTATTTCCATCCAGTCTTGAGCAAAGCACTGACGTCAGTTTTCTCAAGGACACGGACTTCCGAACCGTCGCTGGAGCGGCGAAGGACGGTTTCGCCCGGAAGGTCCACGCGAGAGAAGGAATCGACAAAGAATTGGCCGTCGGGCGACATGGTGACGGTGTGATTGGCGTTTTCCGGCGTCAGCAACTGGAGATCGGAGCCGTCGAAGTTCACGCGGTAAAGGTGAGTGAGGTAAGGATCTTCGTTTTTCTCGCGGCCGCTCGCGAGGAAATAAATCTGATGATTCTTCGCATCGATGTATTCAAGTTCGCGAACGACCCACGGACCCTTGGTGATCTGGTTTTTCAGTTGGCCATCTTGGTTATATAAGTAAAGTTGATTCCAACCGTCCTTCTCCGATGACCATACGATCCCGCCATTATCCGGAACGTAACGGAAGAAATGCTCGCCGGGATCGATATACAGTCCATCTTGCTCCGCTATCAGAGTTTTTTGGTCTCCGGTGCTGGCATCGACCACGCGTAGTTCGGTTTCTTTATTTCCTCGTGTACCGTGTTCATAAAAGAAACTCTTACTGTCCGGAAACCATTCGAAGTAGCCGGGGCCTCCCTGAAAAGGGATTTCCAGCGGCTCAGTCTTGACGTCTACGCGCTGCCCGCTAAGCACGTCGAAGACAGCGACAGTCGCTGTGGGAAGCGCCTCTCCGGGAAGAGGATAAACGTAGTCATAGGCCTTCGGCCGAAGCTGGCCGGGCGGAACGAACTGAAGGCTTGTGAATCGGCCGGCATTTCGCGAATCGATGCGGAATGTAACTAACTTGGAAGAATCCGGGGACCAGAAAACCTCGGGCGGCTCCTTTGCGTCCTCCCCGCGCTCGACTCGTGCGCGTACGAGCGCGCTCAAATCGGGAAGCGGGGTCGCATAGTCCCAGCCCGGAACACCGTCGCGCGTCAATTGGACAACTGCGCCCGTTGAAGTATCGCGCACGTATAAATTGTGGTCTTGCACGTAAGCAGCCCAGAGTCCGTCGGGCGATAAACTCTCGAAACGATCGCGGGCGGCCGCTTCGCTCCTGCTACAGCGATAATCAGTGAGACTGCATGTCCAGTCTATGCTGTCGAGTTGGAACTGTATGGCGCTCTCGTTTTCGGTGAAATCAAAACTCTCAAAGGGCAAATTGCCGGCGTTGTATGACTGGCCGGCGGCACGAGAGAGCGCTGCCGCGAGCCTCGCATGGTCGAATGCGGGACGGATGGTGTTCTTGGCGGCATCCACAACGATAAACTGCTTACCTGCCACAGTGTTTTCGAGATACCAAAAACTGTCGCCCTTGCCAATCCAACTGGCCAGCCCGGCGCCCAAGACTAAGTGCCTTACATTCCCCGGCAGAAAGCGTTGCGCGCGCTGGTAATCTGCGAGCGTGCCTTGCGCGATAACTGGGCCAGCAGACACCAGAGAAATGACGAATAGAAGAAACGTGCATCCACGGTTTCGGATCATGTGCGCCCTCCGCACGGAGTCCAACAACGCTGACGCCCGGACCTTGCTCAGGGCCAGTGCGAATACGAAAACGAGGGCAGTCTATGTATAATTTATAAAAAGTCAATAGTTTGCTGCAACTTCTTGGAGACAGAATGGAGCTGGGTCGACGTGGGCCCATGTTTTTTCGCGCTTGGGATTTTGTCTAGGGCTATTCGGTTATCGGGTGTGGCCGCTGTTATGCACCGCCTGACAAAAAACCACCGCGCATTTATTAACTTGAATAAATTACTCTCGAGTTGACTTGACTGTTCTGGTTTCTGAACAGATATGGCTCTATAATCCGCCCTCAACCTACGGATGCATTTTGGGAGCAGGACAATTTGTTTCCTGGTACTCGTCTTCGCCAAATTCGAGAACGGTTGGCTCTCACCTACCGCGATGTCGAACAGGCAAGCTATGAGGTCGCTCAGCGCCACGGCCGGCCCGAATTTATTATCCACATCAGCCGACTGGCAGACTTGGAGAACAGCAGCGTGGTCCCTGGACTGCACAAGCTATTCAGTCTTTGCACCATTTATCACCTCAACCCCGACGAAGTATGCAGATGGTATGACGTTCCACTCAGCGACATCTTCGTTGAGGGAATGTCGTTTGTAGGGCCGAAGACACACCTGACGGCGCCGCCCCGCGCCGTTCATCTTCCGATTCATTTCGATCCCGCGTTCGATCCGCAGCGTACGACGTACCTGACGCGAATGATCCAGAGTTGGGGAAGTTTCGAAGCGGTATCCTTGAGAAATGGACATGGCTACCATTACGGCTATATTGGCCATGAAGATCACTGGATGGAACCGCTTCTGCGTCCCGGGGCGTTAGTGCTGGTGGACCCTCAACGGCAGAAAATCGAAGCGGGAGGCTGGAAGAATGAAGCGGAAAGGCCCATTTACTTGGTAGATATACGCTCCGGCTATCGCTGTTGCTGGTGTTTCCTCGAAAGGAACCGGCTCGTGTTGCAGCCACATCCGTTGTCGTCGTGCGCGCCAGAAAACTACCACTTCCCGGACGAAGCAGAAGTCATGGGGAGAGTGGTTGGCGTGTCGATGCGCCTAGTCAACTCATAGAGCCTTCTGCCGCGATCAACTGCAACAGCGTTGCAAGGTTCGAGCAGAAAAGCTGCCTTAGATAGATCGGCACACCGGAAGGAATAAGAAACTTGTAGAACTCATGCTCTTGCCAGCGCCCGGCAATTTCACTCGAACTGCTATCAAATCCCTCCAGGCATCTACGGATTTCAACCTCCTGATGCTCGAGCGACGTCTCCAGTATCCTCTCGAATAACTCTTCATGACATGCCCGCAGGGCTTGGTCGACCGCCGATTCAGAATAAATCGCTGCCAACCCGTCATGGCGATAGCAGCCAGTGGCCAAATCGCGAAGCGTAGCGATGTGGAGCAAGCGCGATACGTCGCCTGGAATGCGGTCCAAAGTGCGCGACGTGAAATCTTCGATCACGCGGCGATCTTGATGGACTTGTTCCAGATCTTTCATCGCTGGCTTTGAAGCATTTGTTCCACGTTCGGAACACTTCGCACAAATCCGTCACCACTCAGCCGACTCCTGAGAAAAGCGCCTCCCAGGAGGTGGTCCACTATGAAACAGATAGCAGCTTCGTTTGTTGTAACTGGCGCGTTACTTCTGGCGATACTAATCTTGGGTCGTTCGAACGTCAACTCTTTAGCAACGGCAGTAAACGGTCACCGCACCGTAGCGAATTGCATTTGGGCTGATGGCAGTAACCCAATGCCACCATTCCCTCCAAACTCTTCCAACCTCTGGGCCGATGGCAGCAACCCAATGCCACCGTTTCCGCCAAACTCTTCCACCCTTTGGGCCGATGGCAGTAACCCAATGCCACCGTTTCCGCCACCGCCACCGCCTCCGAGTTTGATGATTTCAATGAACTCGTTCTCGGCATGAATCACCCGTTTCACGCCGGGAGTAACTTACAGTTTACGTCATGTCTCCTAAACTGTTATAGTGCTCCCGGCATATGGGCCTCTCCTTTTTTGGTTTAGCCCATTGGGGCTTTGGAACTTTCATCGAGGCCGTGGTTCTGATCCTCGCGATTCGCCGCCATCTCTTCGACCGGCTGCCTTTTTTTACGATATATCTTTTCCTTATCGTAGCCAATGAAGTGATAACACTGACAGTATATGGAGTTACAGGTATTTCTTCCCATATCTCGTTTATCGTCGCTTGGGTGATGCAAGGTTTACTGGTTTCTCTTCGAGCTCTTGTTGTTTATGAAGTTTGCCGAAGTCTGCTCTCTCCCTACGAAGGGCTGTGGCGGCTTTGCAGGCCGGTTTTGATCGCGGTGGGTGCAATTCTAGGAACAACTTCCGGCATCGTGGCCCGTCAAAATGCACACTTCATTGAGGAAGTCATCCTCACTGTTGGACGCGGTTTGGAATTGGCGATCGTTGGCATTCTGATTTTTGGCCTTATCTTCTGTCGTTACTATAGCATCAGGATTGAGCGCTATTTTGCATGGATCGCGCTAGGGCTGGGCCTCTATTCAGCCATTCAAGTTGTGAACAACACATTTCTTCAACATTGGCTGAGCTATTTCTCCGTATGGAATGGCCTGCGGCATATATCTTTCGACATGGCGGTTGTCTTCTGGCTTATCGGGTTGCGAAGGCCACTGCCTGTTCTCGCTCCTTCTCCCGTGTTGCTCGAGAAACATGAATACAAGGACATGGCACCACACCTAACGGCTCGGCTTCGTGAATTGAATGGACGGCTCTTGGAGATGTGGAAATGATCCTATCACTCATGCTCTTGCTCTCGATTGCTCTTCTTCTTGCACTGATATGGCTGCTTTTTGGGAACCGCAAACCAAAAACCGATCTCTCGCTGGCAGCTTTAGAGATAAAGAGACTTCTGCCGATCCATTGCGGGCATTTTCCTCAAATTCGGCACATCTTAACCGCTGAGGATCGCGAATTCGTGCGTCGCCGTGCGCCGCAACACATCGCCAAGCAATGGCGCGCACAGCGCCGCCGGATTCTTCGGCTTTACATTCAAGGGTTAGGTCAGGACTTTCATGGCCTCGAGCAATTAGCCCGGCTGATTGCCGCGCTTTCTCCAGAGGTCAAGCGGAAGCAGGAGTGGGAATGGGCCTGGATCAGCGTGCAATTTCGCCTGCTGTATGGACTGACGCTGTTGCATCTGGCACTGCACCGACTGCCGGACGGCGAGTTGGCCCGGCTCACGGAGTTGCTGAGCAGCTTGACGCTGACTGTAGAACGATGGATTGACCACATCACCGAAGCGTTGCCGCAAGTACAGACCAATCCCGGCAGTTGATACCCCATCGAGGTTTGCCCGACGCCTTTCCTTTTGTTGGCACTCACGGGGAACGCGCACGTAACTCGTACGCGTCCAATTGGGGACAATCCGGCCGTTGAGACAAGGGCAGCCGATATAATCGCCAGTAATAGGAGAAGAGACGTTGGCTGGGGAAAAAATACTTGTCTGCGACGACGAGGAAGCAATACGCGAAGTTGTTTCCACACTTCTCGAAGCACAGGGCTATCACTGCACGGTCGTTTCCGATGGGAGTCAGGCCATCCAGCAAATCAAGCGTGACGCGCACGACCTGGTGCTGAGCGATATTGTAATGCCCGAGATGGATGGAATGCGTTTGCTGCGCCGGCTCCGTTCACACGACAAAGATATACCCGTCATTATGGTGACGGCGATGCACGATATTTCCATCGCTTTGGAAGCTATTCGGGCAGGGGCTTACGATTACATCTTGAAACCGTTCGAAAAAGACCAGTTGTACCATAGCGTCGGACGCGCTCTGGAACACCGGCACCTGGTCCTCGAGAATCGCTCGTACCAACGCAATCTCGAGCATCTCGTCGCGGAGCGAACACAGCAGCTCTCCGTCACGCTGCACAATCTGGAACAATCATACGATCACACGCTTGAGGCCCTCGGGAGCGCCTTAGACGCCAAAGACGCAGAAACGGAAGGGCATTGCCAGCGGGTGACAGCAATTACCATCGTGATTGCAAGAATTATGAAAGTAAACAAAGACCTATTGCGCCACATCGCTCGCGGCGCTTTCCTTCACGATATCGGCAAGATGGGCATACCAGATCAGGTTCTGCGTAAGCCCGGTCCGCTTACCGACGACGAACGCGAACTGATGAGACGGCACTGCGACATTGGCTATACCGTATTGAAAAACATTCCGTTCCTGAAGGAAGCTGCCGAGATCGTGCTTGCCCATCAAGAGTTCTACAATGGCGGCGGCTATCCTCGGGGGCTCAAAGCTGAGGAAATTCCCTTGGGAGCCCGCATTTTCGCTGTCGCGGACACCTTTGATGCAATGACATCCGATCGTCCCTATCGAAAAGCATTGGCAGTCAGCGCTGCACGGGAGGAAATCCGAAAGTTCTCGGGAATCCAATTCGACCCTCTCGTAGTAGAAGCGTTTCTCACCAAGCCCGACGCGTTCTGGACAGATATTCGCAAGAATATTGGAGATCCCTTCCGCTACTTGCAATTTGAAGATCCTTGATTCGACGTGCGGCGGCCAATGAAAACCCGCCGTGGCGAGACGAAGCAGGTTATGTTTGCTTCCTTGCTGTTTACTCGCTGCAATTCTGGTACGATCTCACCTTGCCCGAAGTGAATCCACTCAAGGAGACAGCCCATGAAGCGTATGGTTTCGCTCGGAAGCGCGGTGCTCCTGGCGCTGGCGTTTTTGCCGCTCGCCGCTCGCGCCCAGGATCAGCAGCCGGCTATTGCTACGACAAACCTGAAGGTCGGGGATGTTGCACCGGACTTCACGCTGCCCAGCGACCAAAGCACCTCGGTGTCGCTCAGCAGCTTCCAGAGCAAGAAGAACGTGATTCTGGCCTTCTACGTCCTGGCATTCACAAGCGGTTGAACAAAGGAACTTCAGGCCTATCAGTCTGATTTGGCCAAGATTGAAGCAAGCGATTCGGTGGTATTCGGCGTTAGCATAGACAGTCCTCCCGCCAACGCGGCGTTCGCAAAACAGATCGGCGTCACGTTCCCTCTATTGAGCGACATGAACCGCAAGGTTTTGAGCGCATACGGAATCGTCCGAACCTATCCGATGGAGGGTGACAAGTACGAATTCGCGCGGCGGACGACTTTTGTGATCGACAAGACCGGCAGGATCAAACATATCGATTTCGACTCAACGGCCATTGACCCAACCACGGCGGTAACTATTTGCACGGGCCTGCACGAAAAGCAAGGTCCGTGAGTCTCGTACACTTTCCCGCAGAAGCGCAGCCCCATTCTGCGGGAAAGTATGATCTCTGGCGCCTACCCTCCTGAAGCCGCAGGGCAACACACACGATCTAGACTGCGCCAGACTAGGCTCAAAATGCCGGTTAGTTTAGATGCAAGACAATTTCAGATACGGAGGGTACAGAACAGGTCGTGGCTGCAGGATGAAACGCATCGTGGTGCAGATTGCGGCGCCGGTAGAGGATTCCAAACACGGTCGCAAAGATGAGCATGGGAGGGATCATCAGGACTAAAATGCCGTGCCGAAGAGCAGCTTCGC
>JBAUEH010000079.1:0-2675 GCA_049678505.1 Candidatus Acidiferrales bacterium | reverse complement strand
CGGCCGGGATACACCAGTGCGCCTTCACCGGATTGGATCTTCAAATCCACCAGATTGTCTATGTCACTGTTCAGGTGGTCCAGTGCCGTTTGCGCCTGATCGCCGGAGACACTCCTGTTGGCAACCGCCTTCTCGAGTGCGTCGCGGGCGTCAATGGCCTGATTTAGGTTGGTATCGAGCCGGTTCAGCGCGTCGTGAATCCGCATTAGCAGATCGAAACGCTGCTGCAGTTCCTCTTGCGTGGTTGGCAATTGTGGGTCCAGTTTGACCACGAATGGTTGCTTCTGCGTGGTGCCGCCATAGGTCAGCGTCACGTAGTAGGTACCTGGCACTACTTCCGGACCTACGGGCGGGGCGGCGGCAAAGAATGAATTGAAGATGCCCTTCACGTCCACCGCATCCGAGTATGTCAGATCCCACTGGAAATGGTTCATGCCGGGCTCGACTGCCGTCGACCTTTCTTCCTGCTGTTTTCGCGCCACTCCGGGGTTGTCCGAAAGCGGCTCCGGTTTGGCTTTCGTTTCCAGATGCAGCGTGAAGCTGCGGACCAGGTTGCCGGTTGCGTCGGTAAAGCTCAGGTTCGCCGGCGTGCTGCCGTCGTAGTCGGCCGGCAGGCGGAAGAATGCAGTGACTCCAGGCGCCAAGTTCTCGCCCCCCGATCCCTGTGGGCCACCAAACCCGCCTGTGCGGCGCGTGACCAGCCAGGCCTGCTGGGGTTTGAATAGGTATGGCGCGTTACTCGCTACCTGGGCAGTCCCTAACTGCTCGAGGAACTGCAGATTGTCCAGCACCCAGAAACCACGCCCGAATGTCGCGAGCACTACTGCGTGCTGCTCGGGCTGAATCTCCACATCATTCACCCGTACTGCCGGCAGATTCAGGTTCAGCGGCTGCCACTGCTGGCCTTCATCCAGACTGAAGTACACCGTTGCGCTGGTACCCGTGAAGAGCAGATTGGACTCGTTCGGATCCTGTCGCACGCTCTCGATGTACTGGTCTTCCGGCAGCCCGGCGATGATCTCCGTCCAATGCTTGCCGTAATCAGTGGTCTTGTATACGAAGGGGTGAAAGTCATCCCAGTCATACCGGCTCGCCGACACGTAGGCGGTGCCCTCGTCGGTGTGCGAAGGCTCGATGCAGGTGATCGTGGACCACGTCGGCAGCGCCTGCGGGCGCACCTGGCTCCAGTGGCCGCCCGCATCGGTGGTCACATACACCAAGCCGTCATCGGAACCCGTCCAGATGATATTGTCCGTGAGCGGTGAAAATGCAATCGAGGATATGGTGTCGAACATCTCCTCGCCGGTCACATCCGCGCTGATGGGGCCGCCCGGCCGTCCCTGTTTGCTCTTGTCGTTGCGCGTGAGGTCCGGACTGATCGCTTTCCAGTTGGTGCCTTCATCGAGCGTCTCAAACAGCACGTTCGCTCCCATCAGCAGTTCTTTAGGGTTGCCGGGGGCGAACGCCACGGGATGATGATTCCAGCCAAAGCGGTACTTTTCCTCGGACCCCGCAAGACCGAACTTGTAGTCTGGCCAAGGAGCTACATTGGTGACCAGTCCCGTCCTGTAATCCTCTTTCCACTCCATGCTGTAATACCCGCTGCCGTAGGTGACCCAGGGTCGGCCTGGTGTCGGCACCACCCAGCTCATTTCTCCGCCTTGTACGTTTCTCCAAACCGGCGGAATACTCCCGGCAGGCACGGCACTCGGCGCTTCGACCGAACTCCGATCCTGTTGCGCGCCGTAGATATGGAAAGGGAATTGATCATCGAGATTCGCGTGATAGAACTGCCCAGTCGGTTGATTGTCCTCGGAACTCCAGGCCTTGCCGCCATTTTGGGTGACGCTCGCGCCGCCATCGTTGCCCTCAATGAAGACTTGGGGGTTGTTTGGATTGATCCAGAATGCATGGTTGTCGCCATGCGGCGGATGCAGCGCGACCAGCGTCTTGCCCCCGTCGTGCGATTCATACACTCCGACGTTAGGTAGGTAGATCGTATTGGGGTCCTCGGGGTTCACATATACTCTCATGTAATAGAAAGCGCGTTGCGTGATGTCCATGCTGTTGTTGATGAGGCTCCAGTTCTGGCCGGCATCGTCGGACCGGAATAAGCCGCCCGCCTGTCCCTTGTAATCCGCTTGAATCAGCGCGTACACAACGTTGGGTCGGCTCGGCGCTACCGCGATGCCCACCTTTCCGAAGATGCCAGTCGGCAATCCTGGACGGTGCGAGATGTTGGTCCAGTTTGCCCCCGCGTCCGTCGTCTTGTAGATGCCGCTGCCTGGCCCTCCGCTCGAAAATGTCCAGTGTCTCCGCGACATCTGCCACATTGACGCGTACACCACCTGCGGATTCGACGGATCCATCGCCATGCTGATCGCGCCGGTGTCATCGTTAACGTACAGAATCTTCTGCCACGTCTTGCCCCCGTCCGTGGTCTTGAATACGCCACGATCCGGATTGGGCCCGAACAAATGGCCCAGCGCTGCTACATACACCACATCGGGATTGTTCGGATCCACTAGGATCCAGCTGATGATGTGGGTCTCGCCCAGTCCGATGTATGTCCAGGTCTTTCCGCCATCGGTGGACTTATACATCCCCTCGCCAGTCAAGACCGTATTGCGGGGAGCGGAATCGCCCGTGCCCACATAGATAATCTTTGGATTGGA
>JBAUEH010000078.1:0-10078 GCA_049678505.1 Candidatus Acidiferrales bacterium | reverse complement strand
ATCCGCCGAGTCCGCCGAGCGCCTCTTGCGTGACGCGCGCGCCGTTGAAGCCGCGGGCGCTTTTTCCGTGGTTCTCGAATCCGTTCCGAGGGAGCTCGCTGCGCGCATCACGCGCGAGCTGCGCATTACCACCATCGGCATCGGCGCGGGCCCCGATTGCGATGGCCAGGTGCTCGTTTTCCATGATCTGGTCGGCTTGAGCTTGAACGGCGCGCCGAAATTCGCCCGCCAGTACGTCAATGTAGGCGCGGAGATTTCGCGCGCCGCTCGCGAATTTTGCGAGGATGTCCATGGCGGCCGCTTTCCATCCGACGCGGAGTCGTTCCACGCGCAGCAGTGGGCAGCCGGGCAGCCGAAAACGCAAGTTCACTAAATGAGGAGGCTCAAAAAGGTATGGATCTCGACGACGTACATCGCCTTTACGCTTACAATTCCTGGGCGAATCATCGCGTCCTCGACGCGTGCGCGCCGCTCAGCGCAGCGCAGTTCACGCAAAATGTGATTTCCAGTTTCCCCACTGTGCGCGATACGCTCGCGCACATCATGCTGGCGGAGTGGCTGTGGCTCGAACGCTGGCTCGGCCGCTCACCGGGTTTTCCTTCCGGCGATTTCCCTGACCTTGCGTCCATTCGCACTCGCTGGCAAAAAATCGAAACTGACTTGAACGCGTTCATTCAAAAATTGCCAGCGACGGATCTCGATCGCGTCGTCGAATACAAAAACACGAAAGGCAACGCGTTTTCGAATCCCATGTGGCAAATGCTGCAGCACCTCGTCAATCACGGCACATATCATCGCGGCCAAATCACCACCATGATTCGCCAGTTGGGCGCGACGCCTTTGACCACGGACCTCATTGCTTTCTACCGCGAGCAAGCTGGCCTGGCTCATAACTAAACTCAACAAGGCGCCGTGGAAATCATTCGCAGCATCGATTGGATGAAACAGGCTCGCCGAGGTGAGCAGGCCCGCCAAGGCGAGCAGGCCGCGCGCGCCGCCGAATCGGCGCATCGTCTCATCGGTTTTGTGCCTACAATGGGCGCGCTGCATGAGGGCCATCTTTCGCTGGTGCGCGCCGCAAAACAGCAGTGCTCGCCCGTGATCGTTTCGATTTTTGTCAATCCCGCGCAATTCGGTCCCGGCGAAGATCTCGAAAAATATCCGCGCAATTTTGAACACGATTGCGATTTGCTCGAATCCGCTGGCGTCGATTATTTATTCGCGCCGGAGGCCGCGGAAATTTATCCGGACGGTTTTCGCACCAATGTGCGCGTGGATGGTTTGAGCGAAAAATTCGAAGGGCGCGTTCGCCCCGGGCACTTTCAAGGCGTGGGTACGGTTGTGCTGAAGCTTCTCGAAATCGTGCGTCCGCGCTTCGCGTATTTCGGCCGCAAGGACGCGCAGCAGGCGCGGATCATCCGCCAGATGGCTTGCGATTTGAATCTCGACGCTGAAATTGTCGTCTGTCCCATTGTTCGCGAATCGGACGGGCTGGCCATGTCCTCGCGCAATGCCTATCTCAATCCTGGGGAGCGCCACGCAGCCACCGTGCTTTACCGCTCGCTCGACGCAGCTCGCGGCCGAATCACGGCGGGTTCGCGCGCCTCAGCGGAAATTCTCGACGCAGTGCGTTCGACGGTGTCCGCTGAGCCGCTTGCCAAACTCGATTATGCTGCGCTCGTCGATGCGGATTCGTTCGAGACGCTCGATTTTCTGCGAGGCTCGTGCCTTCTTCTCATCGCCGCACGCGTTGGTTCCACGCGCCTGATCGATAACATGCTCATCGACGAGCACGGCGGAAGTTTCTCTGTCGCTCTGTAACGCGGCGCTGTCGCAAACACAACGACGATGTTGTGGATGCTGTTTGGGGCGCGCGATGCGGTCACGACCGCGCAATTTCTTCGAGCACTTCCGCGGCGTGCCCCTTGGAGCTAGCTTTGTCCCACACGCGGCGGATTTTGCCTTCCGTGTCGATCCAATAGGACATGCGCACAATGCCCAGGAAGGTTTTCCCGAGAAAACTTTTCATCCGGCGCGCGCCGTAAGCCTCAATCATTTCGAACTCCGGATCGGAGAGCAGCGCAAAATTCAAATTATATTTCTCTTTGAATTTTGCCTGCCGCTCAACGGAGTCCGCGCTGCAACCCAAGATCACCGTATTCAGTTTGTCGAATTTTTTCTTGGCGTCGCGAAACTCGGACGCTTCGTTAGTTCAACCGGAAGTCATGGCTTTGGGGAAAAAATACAAAACCACGTTTTTCCCGCGAAGCTCTTTCAGCGCAATCATTTTCCCATCGTCGGCAGGCAATTTGAACTCCGGCGCCCGTTCACCCTCTTTCAAAGGCTCTCGCATTTTGGATTCCCTCTATTTCTGGCGCAGCAATCGGCCCAGGATTTCATTGACGGTCTGCGGATTCGCGCGGCCCTTCGTTTCCTTCATCACTTGCCCCACCAAAAATTGGAAGACGCCTTCATTGCCCGCGCGATACTTCTCCACATTCGCGGCATTTTTCTCAATCACATCGCGGCAAATCTTCTCCACACTTTCCACGTCGCTGATCGGAGAGAGCCCTTCCGACGCGATCACTTCGGCTGCGGATTTGCCGCTCTCGAACATTTTGGCCAATACGCGCTTCCCAATCGCGCCCGTAATTTCATTCTGCTCGATGCGGCGCAGCAAGTCTGCCAGGGCGTCGGCGCTGACCGGCGATTGCAAAATTTCCTTGCCTGAATCATTCAGGCGGCGGAGCAAATCGGTCTGAATCCAATTCGCCGCCGATTTTGGCACCGCTCCCGCGCGAATCGCAGCTTCCAAATAGTCCGCAAGAGCGGGGGTGGCCGTCAGCACTCCCGCGTCATACGCGCTGATCCCGTATTCGTTCAAAAACCGCGCGCGTTTGGCATCGGGAAGTTCCGGCATCTCCGCCAAAATCGCATTCTTGCGATCGGCCGTGATTTCCACGGGCAACAAATCCGGCTCGGGGAAATACCGGTAATCGTGCGCGAATTCCTTGGAGCGCATCGGTTCTGTGCGGCCCGCTGCAACGTTCCACAGCCGCGTTTCCTGCGAGACGGTTCCGCCGGATTCCAATACACCGATCTGCCGCTCGATTTCATACTCCAGCGCGTGTTGCAAATAACGGAACGAATTCAGATTCTTTACTTCGACTTTTGTGCCGAATTTCTGAGCGCCGCGCAGCCGCACACTCACGTTCGCATCGCAGCGGAGCGAGCCCGCTTCCATGTTGCAATCGCTCACCGCCGTATATTCCAAAGCTTGCTTCAAGTTCGTCAAATACGCGTAGGCTTCTTCCGGAGAACGCAAATCCGGCTCGCTCACGATTTCGATGAGCGGCACTCCGCAGCGGTTGAAATCAATGTGGCTGTACTGCGCCGCGTCGGCGAAGCCTTCGTGCAAATTTTTGGCGGCGTCTTCTTCCATGTGCAGCCGCGTGACACCAATTCGCTTCTTCTCGCCGCCAAAATCAATTTCAAGCCAGCCGCCGGTCGCCAGCGGCAATTCATATTGCGAAATCTGGTAGCCCTTCGGCAGGTCAGGATAAAAATAATTCTTGCGCGCGAACCGCGAATGCTTTTGGACATCGCCATGCAGAGCCAGCGCCGCTTTGATTGCAAGTTCCAGCGCCCGCCGGTTCAGCACCGGCAGCGCGCCGGGCAGGCCGAGGCACACGGGACAGACGTTCGTATTTGGCGGATCGCCGAATCGCGTGGAGCAGGCGCAGAAGGCCTTCGTCGCCGTAGCCAGTTGCACGTGTACTTCAAGGCCGATCACGCTTTCGTAGCGCGCGCGTACTTCCGCGGAGAGTTGTCCGGCGCGTTCCGCTGTCGCCGCCGCCGTTCGTGAAGTCGATGGAGTCATCGAATTCACGGATTATAACATCGTCGCGCGGGTCGCTTTCGATTTAGGCGCAACACTTCGCTTGGGCGCGTAGCTGCCAAATTGTCTGGTGCGACGGCGCGTAGCGCGGCAGCGAGCTATCTCGTAAATCGCTTTCGGCCAAGCCCTGAGCTTCAGGGGCTAAAGCCCTCGACAAACCAGCCATTTTATGTCGGAGCTGAAGCTCCGACCTCCTGGAACCCGTTTATGAGGCGCGCCTGATTGAATTCGCAGCAGCGGCCAATTGTCTGGCGCCGATGCCGAACGATTGGCCGCCGCTGCGCGGCGGACGGGGCGGGGCCCTTCGTCTCCTCAGGGTAAACAAGCAGCGCCCCTACGAAGGCCACGGCACACAGGCTGAGAGCCTGTGCCACGCAAAGCGGCGTCAAGCTGCGCTGCAAAGATAATTCCGTTGCTGGCGTTCAGCATTCCCCACCCTTCGCAGAAGGCGCGAAGGATGGGGCACCCGACAAACCTAGGAAGCACAGGCTGAGAACCTGTGCCACGCAAAGGGGCGTAAAGCTGCGCTGCAAAGATAATTCCGTTGCTGACGTTCAGCATTCCCCCCCTTCGCAGAAGGCGCGAAGGATGGGGCACCCGCGTTCAGCATTCCCACCCTTCGCAGAAGACGCGAAGGATGGGGCACCCGCCGAAAAGCAAAGCTACAAAGGCGGGAGGCATAAAGCCCGCCCCTACGCAGGGAGACGCGACGGGAGGCGTGCCCGGCGAGGCGATGCCGGAGCTGGCCGGCGTCGGATGGCAAAGCAGCGTCAAGCTGCGCTGCAAAGATAATTCCGTCGCTGGCGTTCAGCATTCCCCACCCTTCGCAGAAGGCGCGAAGGATGGGGGCACCCGACAAACCTAGGAAGCACAGGCTAAAAGCCTGTGCCACGCAAACAACGTTATTTGCCGCCCCAGGTGTATTTCACGCCGACTAAATAATTCAGTCCGAGCGCGGGATAGCCGACGGCATCGGAATAGCGGCGGTCGAGCAGATTTTCAGCATGCGCTAAGACGGAAAATCCGCCCTTCACGGCGAATTGCGTACCCAAGTCGAGGCGGAAATAGCCCGGGTTACTCGTGAAGCCCAGTCCCAGGAAATCGCTGTCTGTGGAGCGGCCGACAAAATAGCCTGCGAGGTTCCAGTCCATGCGCCGAAAAGCAGCGTTGAGAATCAGATCCGCAGAATTGAGTGGGCGCAAGAACAAGCGATTGCCAGGCGTGAGCGCTGGGTCGTAAGCGTTCGGCGATTTCAAGACGAGCGTATTGTCGTACGTGTAATTTCCCAGAATGCTGAGCCAGCGTAAAGGACGCGCCTCGATGGTTGTTTCAGCGCCGTAGGCGCGCGCGGCGTCGGTGTTGAAGAATGTGCCGAAACCTCCTTCGGCCTGCTCGTCCGAGGACGTGCAGGTGGACGGAATCGGGAATCCGCAAGGAACGCCGGGAATACACGAGGCGAAGCTGACGATGTCGTAGTATTCGTTGCGGAAGAATGTTTCCGAAAATTTCACTCGTCCGTTGGCGACTTCCTGGTCGATTCCTGCGTTGAAAGTGTCGCTGCGCTCGGGCGCCAAATTCGGATTGCCCGGAAAACAGGGATCGTTTTCGTAGGAATCCTCAAAGTCAGGCTCCTTGATTCCCAATCCGTAGGAAGCGCGGACGCGCGTTTCACCCCAGAATCCGCTTCCGAAGCGGGCGAGATACGCGATTCCCGTTCGCGGGACTACGCGCGTGCCGAAGCTGGCATTGTCTTCGGCGCGCGCGCCGGCGATTGCCGTCAGGCGCCGGCCGAACTGATAATGCGTTTCGATGTAGCCGCCTTGATTATTGCGCCGCTCGTGCGGGCCCGCCGACGAGCCATTTTCCACTTCATAGTTGTACCCCAGCGAAACCGCGCCCGGCCCGAACAGATACGTCGATTGCTCGTCGAAGCCGGCGCGATTGAATTCATCGGTCTCGGTAAAAACCGGAACATCGATGATGAAATCGTCGAAATACGAATCCGTAGCTGCCAGGTGATGCTGCCAATGAGCACCGGTCGAAAAATCCCAGCTCAGATTCGCGGAAAAATCATGGAGGTCGGAAGACTGGCCGAGAAGCGGGGGCTCGAGCAGGGTTTGGCCCGGCTGGCCGGCGTCGCTGTCGGAATTGCGCACAGAAAGATGCAATTGATCGGTGTCGCTGAATTTCCAACCAAAATTTCCGGAAAGCGTCGTGTCGCGGAAACGGTCATCCGGCCCTTGGCCGTCGCTGTCAAAATATGAAATCGACGGAGCGTAATCGAATTTGCCGATAACGCCGCTCAAATCGGCATCTTCGCGCTGGGTCTGGAACGTGCCGCCTTCGCCGATAAGCGTGACAGCCGGTTCTTCCGTCGTTCCTTGATGCGTAAAAATTTGCACCACGCCGTCGACGGCGTCCGAGCCAAAAAGGGCGCTGGTAGCTCCGTGGACGATTTCGATCTTGTCGATGTTGGTGACGTCCAGATTGGAGAGATCGATATCGCCGCCCGGCTGGTTCGCGGGCGTGCCGTCGATGAGCACTTTGGTGAAATTGGAATTCCCGCCGTCGAGGAAAAAGGAGGTGACGCCACCGAGCGGCCCCAGGCGCGCGATGCTTGCGCCGGTAGTGGAAGCAAGGAGCGGCGCGAGCCAGATCGCTTGGCGCTGCTCAATGTCCTGCTGCGTGAGCACCGTGACCGGCGAGGCGACGGTGTTTGCGGGCGCGGGCTCGGCTTGCGCGGATACGACGACCTTCGATGAGAGCGGCGCCAGTTCCATGCGCACACTCCATTCGCGCCGCTGCCCTTCCTGCAAGGTGAATTCCTGCTCGACGTCAGCCATTTGCGGACTGCTTACGCGCACGCGGTATGTGCCCGGCGGAAGCGGGAGTGAATACGAGCCGTCCGAGGCGCTATGGGCACGGACTGTTGTTCCGTTGCTGGGAAAAGGTTCGGCCACAATTTGCGCGGCGGAAATGGCGGCGCCGCTACGGTCGGTGACACGCCCGAAGAGAATGGCGTTGGATTGTGGTTGTTGTGCTTGCGCTGACGTGAAAAAGGAAAAGCTGAAAAGCAATGCAACAAGAAGACTGAAAGGAAGCAACTGCCGAACGCAGAGTTTCATTTTTATCCTCCGACTCCCTCTCGCGCGGGAGTGTGAAGGCTGTCTCGGAAGCGAAATGGCGGCGCTTTTTGCGCTGCGTTTTCACTACGCGAGATAGAAACTCCGTCGGTCTCCTGGCTCGGCGGGTTCTTCCTGGCGCGGCCTTCCCGCACCGGTGTCGCGTCTTTCGACGAAGCACCCGGCGCAGTGACGCGCGCCCGATTTTTTCCGCCTTACAGTCGCGCAGCGGCGGCGGCTTTTCACCGCCTTCCCGTGCACGGAGTTTCGTGGTGAATTTTTCCGGCGAGCGTCGGACTGCTTGCGTCCGCTTCCCGGTGCGGCGCCGGTGAATCAATTTATTCGACTACTGCTTCACTGGGTCACGACAAATTCGTGCGTGCTCCGCCGGATTCATTCTTTGACTCTTTGGAACCGGCTTCCGCCTCCTGCTCGTCGGTTTCGCCGCGGAGAATGACGCGCGGGCGGCCGCTGGCGCTTTTCTCGACTTCGAGCGGCGTCTTGAAAACCTCCTCGAGCAGATCGCGGCGGTAAACGTCTTCCGGTTTGCCCGCGGCAACGCATTTTCCGCTCTGCAACAACACAATGGTGTCAAAAAATTCCGCAGCGAGATTGAGTTCATGGGTGACGACCAAGGCGGTGTAGCGATTCTCTTCGGAGAGGCGGCGCAGGCGCCGCATCAATTCCACTTTGCCGCCGATGTCGAGATAGCGAGTGGGTTCGTCGAGCAGCAGAACCTGCGGCTGTTGCGCGAGGGCCCGCGCCAGCACCACACGCTGGCGTTCGCCGCCCGAAAGCTCGTCCATGCGCCGCTCCGTGAGGGCCTGCGCGCCGACTTGCGCGAGTGCGTTCCCGGCCATCAGGCAGTCGGCTTCATTTTCGAAGCGTAATCGCCGGCCGTAGGGATAACGCCCTTGCAGCACGTACTCCCAAACACGCAGCGGAAAGAGCAAATTGCTTTCTTGATGAACCATGGCGATGCGTTGCGCGCGTTCGCGCAGCGACAAATCTCCTGGCGGCTTTCCATCCAGCTCGACGCGGCCGGAGAGCGCCTTGGCCTCTCCGCCGACGATGCGAAGGAGCGTGGATTTACCGCTCGCGTTCGGCCCCAGGATGCCAACGATCTGGCGCTGCCGCGCCGAAAAAGTGATGGGACCCAAAGTGAAATTGGGAGCGGCTGCGGCAGAGGCAGAATACGCGTAGCTGGCCTGTTCGACGACAAGGCGCACGGGATTTTCGACCCAACCCGCGAGCGTGCCCGGGCTTGTAGTTCTGGCCGCCGTTTCCTGCGCGTTCACGCGAGCCTCCGGCGGAGCAAATAAATGAAAACGGGAGCGCCAATGGCAGCCGTCATGGCCCCTACGGGCAGTTCCGTGGGCGCGACGATGGTGCGCGCGAGCGTATCCGCCAAGCACACGGCAATCGCACCGCCGAGTGCGGACGCGGGAATCAAGAGGCGGTAATCCGAGCCGAAAAACATGCGCATCACGTGAGGAATCAGCAGGCCTACGTAGCCGATTGCGCCGCTCACCGACACGGCAAGACCTGTGAGCAACGACGCGCCGACGTAGACCACCAGCTTCACGCGCGCGACGTTCACGCCCAGATGGTGCGCTTCGCGCTCGCCCGTGAGAATGAGGTTCAGGTCCGAGGCGGTCGTATAAATGGCGCCTATGGCGATCAGCAACACGATGAACAAAAAGCTCAGGCGCACCGCCGGCGGAGTGGCCAGGTCGCCCATCAGCCAAAAAGCCATGCCGCGCAAATCGCGGCCGCTGAGGGTGGTCATCAAAAACATGATGATGGCCGAGAGGAACGATGCCGCGATGATTCCGGCGAGCAATAGCGTGGTGCTGTCGAGTTGCCCGCCGCGACGTCCCAGAAAATAAACGGCGGCGATGGTGAGCAGCGCGCCCACGAAAGCGAGCGCCTGCATGGTCCAGGGAGCGCGCGGAAACCAGGCCAGCGAAAAAATCGCGCCGAGCGCCGCGCCGCTTGAAACACCGAGCACGTACGGATCAGCCAGAGGATTTCGCAGCAACGCTTGAAAGGACGCGCCCGAAACGGAGAGAGCCGCACCTACCAGGACTCCCAGCGCGATGCGCGGCAAGCGGAGCCCGAAAACGATCAGCCTATCGGAAGGAGGAATGCTGCCCCAGTGCCCGATGGCGCCGCGCAGAAGCGTCTTCACCACGTCGGTCACGGCGATGGGAGAGGCTCCCACTTCGAGCGAAAAGACCACGATTCCAAACAGAATTGCCGCGAGCCCGGCGCAAATCCACGTGATTCGCCGCGGTGTCAGCGGGCGCACGGCGCACCCTCCAAAGGAATTATTTGCCACGCGTGAGAAACAGCGGAGATATGGCCGCCGGTGTTGGATTTTTCTTGTTGCGCGAAAACGTCCGGATGCAATTCGCGCGCGAGCTGCTCGATGGTATCGATGAGCCCGGGCGCGGGAACTTCGATTTCGTCGCCGACGACGGCAACGCGCCCATCGCGCACGGCGTCAAGTTCGCGCCAAGCAGGTTTGCCGCGCAGCTCGTCGAGATGACGCGCGATCGCCGTTTGAGGATCCGGCGGTACGTTCGCATTGGCGTCATCTTTTGCGCCCATGTGGCCTTCTGCGTAAACAATGAAATCGGGATTGAGTTTCACCACTTCTTCCATGCTGATCTGCGGCCAATTTTGTTTGGTGTGAATCACGGATTCCGCTCCCGCGCAACGGAGCGCATCGGCAATGAACGTGTTGTCACCAATCGAAATCAGAGGATCCTCCCAAACCACAAAGAGCACGCGAGACGGCTCGGTATCTTTCAGCTTTGCCTTCAGAGCGTCCAAACGCCCGCGAAGGTTCGCAACCAGGGCATCAGCTTGCGATGCAGAATCAATTACGTCGCCGATATCGGTGATGGACTGGAGTGTGCCTTCGACGGTATGCGGGTCGGTGGTGTACACGGCGATTCCCAAACGCGCGAGCGCGTCGACTGTTTTGGCGAAATTAATCGAAGTGGTCGCCAGCACAATGTCTGGCCGCGCGCCAACAACTGCTTCGAGACTC
>JBAUEH010000077.1:0-24806 GCA_049678505.1 Candidatus Acidiferrales bacterium | reverse complement strand
CGATCCGAACATCAAAAACTTTCTCGGCGCAAAATCTCTGGAACACACTTTCGATTTGCAGCGCCAACTGAAATCCGTCGACGCAATCTTCGCCCGCATCTTCGCTCGCGCCTCTGCCAGCCCGCCCGCGGCGAAATCCTCCGCAGCTTTGCGGTAACCGCCACGGCGAGAGACAAGCGTGAGGGCCAAAAGGGTTAACTCAGGGTATTGCGCCCTCAACTTTTTGAGGACTCTTCTCGATGATGCCCAGATTCTTGTTCTTCGTTTATTCTGGCAAACACGCCTGCGCCTGGCAAGTGTCCAGCACTTCGGGTCGAGAAAGGTTGAGAAAGAGATGAGGTCGCGTACGGGAGGACGACTGTCGCAGCATTTTCGTTCCCAGGTTTTGCAGATCATCGATAGTCTGCTTGACCTGATCCAGCCAGGCCTTTATTTGCAGGATATCCGTGATGCTAGCGTCTAGCGCTGGTGGCTTTAGCGATTTGATAAGCTCCGCTTCGGGTAACTTGTTAAAGAACTCTTCGTCAAGCGAGTACGGCCCTGCCACTTCAGTGAATTCCTCTTTGAAGTGAGCGAGTCGATTTCGGAGCCCTGTTCCAACCGATACTCGGGTCACTTCCCCTTCCGTTAAATCAATTCTAGCCGCACCGTCTTTTATGCTCAAATTCTAACCTAATTCCGACCTGGCTGTCCTACAGCCGCAAAGCGGCTTTTTCTGTTGACAATCTGGTTAACTCATGCTATACAGGTGGCCTATGGTTAGCCTCGTCGGCAGCTCAGCATCCGCGCCCCGAAGGGCCCCTCAGTGGAGGCTCGGCTAGCTTCTCACCTCACCTCCAGTCGTCCCAACTTCGCCTCCGCAAGCGCAATTCTAATCGAGTTTTTTCCCGGAATTAAAAGTTCCTGTAAGTCACGTAAAATCAATGACTACCGAATTTCTAATCGAGTATTTTTGCCGTTTTTTCGTAGTTTACCGCGATTAGAAAACCGCGCCCTTCAGCGTGCCTCGGTGCCTACCGGGATCACTGAGCGGACGTTAGACGCGCTGGATGTAGCGGCCTTCGGAGGTGTCAACTTTGACTTTGTCGCCATTGTTGACGAAGGGCGGGACGTTGATGACCAGGCCGGTTTCGAGAGTGGCGGGTTTCATGACGGCGCTGGCCGTCGCTTTCTGCAACGTAGGCTCCGTCCCCGTGACCGTCAAATCCACCGTGTCCGGCAGCAGCACGCCCATGGGTTTGCCTTCATAGAATTCGATCTTCACCGGCAGGTTGGGAATCAAATAGTCGGTGGTGTCGCCGAGCGAGTCCTTGTCGAGAGCAATCTGCTCGTAGGTCTGCGAATTCATGAAATGGAAACTTCCCGCGTCGTTATAGAGAAACTCGAATTCCATTTCATCCATGATGGCGCGCTCGACGGAGTCCTCGGCGCGGAAGCGGTAGTCGACGATCGACCCCGTGCGCAAGCTGCGCATCTTCGTCTGCATCGAGCCGCGCTTATTTCCCGGCGTGCGGTGTTCGACGCTAAAAACCGTATAAAGGTCTCCCTCATGCTGGATGATCATGCCAGGGCGCAGTTGTGTCGCTTTGACCATGGACGGCTCCTGATTCTGTTTGGGAACTTCCTGCTTGTCGAAGCGTGTGGAAGCTTGTCCCGCGAATCGAGTGTTTGAGGCTTAATTATAGCGGGCAGCGGCGTAGATGGTCAATGTTTGGCGACGGGAGGTAGTGGGTCAGTTTGAATTCCCGGCTCGGGAGGAAAAGGAGTAAGCGATGGAGATCGTTGCGCCAATATCAAAGGTTGGCGCCCCCAGGAAGAGGTCAAGCACCCCGTTTGCAGTGTTCATATCGTGCGTTCAACGCCGGTCGCCACCTGTGTTCTTGCTTCGGCGGTCGCGATGGAGCGCCCAATCCAGGCGAAAACAAATAGAGCCAGCCCGCCGATCCATGCGCCCGGACTGAACGTTCCCGAAAAATAATGCGCGATCAGGACGCCCGCGCCCATCAGAATTCCCGAGAGGAACAGGAACATGCGCATCCCGTAGAGAGTAGCGAACGGCAAATAGTGCGCGCCCAAAAGGATCATCAGGGCCGGGAAAAACCAATTCAAGTTGTAGAGTCCCACGGGGATGAGAAGCAGCATCGAAAACGGCAGGACAAACGCGACCTGCATCCCGAGCCAATGGAACGAATTTTCTTTGCTCACGCGCGCCCGGCGGCCCGACAAACGCAGCAGCATTTGCGTGAGCGGAAAGATGAAAAATCCCGCGATGATGACGGTCAAGATAGACGCTTTTGGACTGACCCACGTACCCAGCGCCGCCGACGCAAGCCAAATTACGGACGAGACAAGCTGCCCCCAAAACCCGCCGATGTAGACAGACCGATTTTCGCGTTGAGCGTCTTGGATGTCCATTCAAGCCTCCGAACCGGGTGGTGTGTCGCGGTTCATTGGCACGCCGCGCATCGCGCTCACCTGACTTCGCTTGATAAATCGGTTGTCAAACTAACATGGTTTTGGGGATTCTCAACCGTTCCCATGCGGTGTAATCCATCAGGTCGGTGAGATTGAGGGTAATGGCATGACGACCTCCTCGCTTTGCGAATGTGGCGCGCGCGAGTTACATGCCGCCAATCAGAAGCCCGGCACTCCGGTGGCTGCGGGCCGAATCTCCGCGCTCTCTGCCGCGCGGCCAAAGCGCAGGCGCTCGATCAGCCCTTGTCCGAGCGACATCAGCCCGGTATACAAATAGCCCCACACGAACAGAAGCAGGAACGGGATGGTGATGTAATTTTCGTTCTGAATGGCGTAGATGACGGTCGCCGCAAAATACAATCCGAGCAGCACTTCCGCGTAGGGTATCCAGCCGGCGCGCTTGCGATATTTGCGCTTGAGCCACGCGCCGTGCTCTTGCCCTTGCGCTTCGATGCGATACTTCGGCGTGCGCACAAATTCGGATTGCTTGCCCACCAGCGCCTCGATCACCGCGACCGCGTTGCGCACGGAGATGCCGATGCCCAGCGCCATCACGAAAGGCAGATAGGCAATCGAGCGCCACCACGTTTTCGGATAGAGCACCCGTTGCGAGGCAAGATAAAAACTCGAAATCGAGCACGTCGAAGCCAGGAACAGCGGCAAATCGATCAACAGCATCTGAAACCAGCCCTGATAGAACCGCACGATCATCGCCGGCAGCAGGATCACCGACAGTACCACCATCAGCGGATAACTGATGTTGGCCGTCAGATGAAAAACCGCTTCCGTCTTTACGTATCCCGGCACATCCGACCGCAGCACGCGCGGAAGAATTTTGATGGCGGTTTGCATCAGGCCCTTGGCCCATCGCGCTTGTTGCGATTTGAAGGCGTTCATTTCGACGGGGAGCTCTGAAGGGCAGTCGACGTCTGGCAAATAAATGAATTTCCAGCCGCGCAGTTGCGCGCGGTAAGACAAGTCCGTGTCCTCGGTGAGCGTGTCGTGTTGCCATCCGCCGGCGTCCTCGATGGCCGTGCGGCGCCAAACACCGCCGGTGCCGTTGAAGTTGAAAAACGAGCCGCGGCGAAAGCGCGCGCCATGCTCGATGACGAAATGGCCGTCGAGCAAAATGGCTTCGGCCTCGGTCAGTGCGGAATAATTCCGATTGATGTAGCTCCAGCGCGTTTGCGCCATTGCCAGTTTCGGATCGACGAAATAAGGCACGGTGCGGCGGAGAAAATCCGCGGGCGGCAAAAAGTCCGCGTCGAAAATGGCGATGAGTTCGCCGGTGGCGGTTTTCAGTCCCTCCTGCAGCGCGCCGGCCTTGTACCCTTCGCGATTCTCGCGATGGATGTAGTGAAAGGGCACGCCCAGCGTCTGCAGCCGGTCCACGCAACCGCGCGCCACCGCCTGAGTTTCATCGGTCGAGTCATCCAGCAACTGAATTTCCAGTTTGTCCTGCGGATAATCGAACTGCGCCACGCATTCCACCAGCCGCTCCACCACGTAGCGCTCGTTAAAGATGGGAAGCTGTATGGTAACCTTGGGCCATTCCGCGACCGCAGGCGGCGGCCCGGGAACGTTGTCGCGGTAGCGGTAGAAGTTGTAAACCAAGACATAGCGATAAATTCCGTAAGCCGCGAGGATCACCAGCACCACGAAATACGGAATCATCATGGCCATATCGAAAGCATTGGCTTGATAAATCCCGCTAAAAGTATGGTCGCGCAGCTTGCGCAGATACGACGTCAGGGGATTCGCCGCAGCCGCGAACAGCAACGCCAGCATCCATTGACAATTCACTTCGCGCCTGTCCTCTTATGAAGATTCATTCGCGCTCGGGTGCGCCGCGTTCCGCGCCGCGCGCCAAGCAAACTCAAATGGCCGCCCTCATTGGCCCGATCACTTGCCTGCTGATTCTTGAGGGCCTGTTCGCCGTGCTGTACCGCTTCGGAAACTTGGAACTGCACGTCATCGGCACAATCGTTGTCGGAATGGGCGCGGGCATCGTGTATTTCGCGGCTCTCTACGGCTTGGAGCACGCGCCGGGCCACTCACATGCAAACCGCACCACGCTGTGGATCGTGCTGGCGGGCGCGATTCTTTTTCGCCTAACGCTACTGCCGCTGACGCCGACGCTTTCCGACGATCCTTACCGCTATCACTGGGACGGCCAAATTCAACTCGCGAGTCACAATCCCTATATTGCCAGCCCGGACAGTTTGGCGCTCGGCTCCCGCGTGACGCCGACGGGACATCCGTTGCCGGCGCACGACATGCCCAATATTTATCCGCCGCTCGCCGAGCTGCTCTTCCGCGCCGCGGCGCGCTACTTGCCGGGCACTATCGCGTTCAAGTTGCCGTTTTTTCTTGCGGACCTGCTGGCGGTCCTGCTGCTCGCTACTTGCTTGCGGCACTCCCCTCAGCGGGACTTCCGGCTGGCCATTTACGCGTGGAATCCGCTGGTGATTGTGGAGTTCGCGGGCACCGGCCACAGCGACGCGCTGGCCATTGCCGCGCTCCTGGCGGCCGTTCTGATTATACGGTCGCGGGCAGGAGTGTCAACGATTCTGCTGGCCGTGGCGGCGCTCCTTAAAGTCTTTCCTGTGATGCTCTTCCCGCTGTGGCTGCGGCGCGCAGGATGGCCGCGTTCGCTGCGTTCCTGGGCTGCGGGATTTGCGTCCGTTGCGCTGGCGGTGGCGTGCTTTTGGCCGTTTCGCGCCGCGTTGCCGCACATTCCGGCGACGCTCGCGTATTTCACGGCGCACTGGCAGGACAACAACGCCAGCTTGTTCTCTTTGCTGCGTGCGTTCAGTGGACACTCCGATTGGGCGGCGGGGATCGGCGAGGGAATCGTGGTTGGGCTGGCGTTGTGGGCGGCAGCACGGCGCGTCGAGCCGGAACGCGCTGCGTATTTTATTTTTGGGGCGATTCTGCTGCTCTCGCCGAATGCGTATCCGTGGTATTTCACGTGGATCATTCCATTTCTGTGCTTTTTTCCCAATCCGGCGTGGCTGCTGCTGACGATTTTGCAATTTTTGTCGTATAGCGTGCTCATCGGGTATGGAATTCTGGGGACATGGCACTGGAGTCCGCTGATAATTTGGCTGGAATACGCGCCGTTTTACGCGTGGCTGGGGTGGGAATTGATTCGCAGGAAGAGCGACACGCAACCGGCGGCATAATTCGCGACGCGCTTCCTCCGCGCGAAGTCGTCCTCCGCATCGCAAGAGACAGCTCGCTCTTAGATATTCAGGGTGATGGTGGCTTCGGGGATGAAGTCGGCGGAGCGTCCGGCCGCGGGCGGCATTTTGGAGCGGTCGACGGGATTATAGAGAGTATCGCGCTCGACAGGGACGCGGCCGGCGGCGCGAATCAGCCGCTCCAAGCCAGCGCGGGTCATGTGCTGGGGAGTGGTCGCGCCCGCATCGTGGTAAATTTTTTCTTCGATGACGGTGCCGTCGATATCGTCCGCGCCGAATCGCAGCGCAATCTGGGCGATGCGCGGGGTCAGCATGATCCAGTAGGCTTTGATGTGCTCGAAATTGTCGAGCAGCAGGCGCGAAATAGCGATGGTCTTCAAATCATCGAAGCCGGTGGGCTTGGGGCAGAAATCCAGTCCCGTATTGTCGGGATGAAATGCCAGCGGAATGAAAGTCTGAAAACCCTTGGTTTCGTCCTGCAGCTCGCGCAGAAGGAGCAGATGCTCGACGCGCTCTTCGGCGGTTTCGATGTGGCCGTAAAGCATGGTGGCGTTGGAGTGCAGGCCGATTTGATGCGCGGTGCGGGCAATGTCCAGCCACATTCGTCCGCTGGTCTTGTGGTCGCAAATGATTTTGCGCACGCGCGGATTGAAGATTTCCGCGCCGCCGCCCGGCAGGGAATCGACGCCAGCATTTTTCATGGCAAGGAGCGTGTCGCGCACGGAGAGTTTAGAGATGCGCGAATAAAATCCCACTTCCACCATAGTGAAGGCTTTGAGATGGACTTGCGGGAAGCGCTGCTTGAGGCCGCGAATCATGTCCAGGTAAAAAGAAAAAGGAAGATCGGGATGCAAGCCGCCGACGATGTGGAATTCGGTGGCGCCCTCGGAGACGCCTTGCCCGGCACGCTGCCAGATTTCGTCAAGCGAATAGGTGTAAGCGCCGCTGGCTTCCTTGTCGCGGCCAAAGGCGCACAGCTTGCAATGCGCGCCGCAGACGTTGGTGGGATTGATGTGCCGGTTGACGTTGAAGTAGCAGATGTTGCCGTGGCGCTTTTCGCGCACAGAATTCGCCAGCCAGCCAATGGTCAGCAGGTCGCTCGAGGCATAGAGCGCGAGGCCGTCGTCGGCGGAAAGCCGCTCGTCGGCGAGCACTTTCTTCGCGATGGGCTCGAGGCGGCTGTCCGAGATGTGCAGTTGTGTGTCCATACGATATCGCGGGAATCTAAAACGTGACGAAAGTGGCCGCGCCCCAGAAAATCAGGAACAACAGACTAATATAGCCGTTGATGGTGAAAAACGCAGCATTGATTTTGCTGAGGTCGTTCGCCTTGACAAGTGAATGCTCGTAGGCGAGCAGCATCGCCACCACCACGATTCCGGCCCACGCCGGCCACGCCAGCCCGAAGCTCCACGCCAGCCACGCGAGCAGCAGCACCATCACCACGTGCATGATGCGCGCGATTCCCATTGCGCCCGCCACGCCAAATCTTTTCGGAATCGAGTAGAGTCCCGCTTGCTTGTCGAACTCGACGTCCTGGCAGGCGTAGAGCACGTCGAATCCGCCAACCCAGAGCGTCACCGCGGCGCACAGGATCAGCATCCGCGCGTCCAGTGAGCCGCGCACGGCGATCCACGCCGCCGCCGGAGAAATTCCCAGGCAAAATCCCAGGATCACGTGCGACCACGCCGTGAAGCGCTTCGTGTACGAATACAAAAACAGAATCGCCAGCGCCACCGGCGAAAGCTCCAGCGCCAGGCGGTTCAGTTGCCACGCGGCGATTACAAGTACTGCGGCAGAGATGAGCGTGAACGCCCACGCAAATCGCAGCGAAAGCTCGCCCTTGGGCAACGCGCGGTTCTGGGTGCGCGGATTCGCCGCGTCATAGCGCACATCCGCGATGCGATTTATGGTCATCGCCGCCGAGCGCGCGCCCACCATCGCCACGATAATCCAGCAGATATGCCACGCGATGGTTCGCCCCGCGGGCCAACCCGCGCGCCCGGCGCGTTCCGCCAGCAGCGCTCCCACCAGCGCGAACGGCAACGCGAACACGGAGTGCTCGAACTTGATCATTTCCAGCACGGTGCGAATGCGCCCGCGCGTCATTGTTTGTTGCCTGCTTTCCCAGCTCCGCCTTGCCAGCGATACTGCTCATCCTGCGGCAATCCAAGCTGCGCCAGCACGCGATAGACGAACTGCTCAACGATTTGGTCGATGGACTTCGGCGCGTAATAAAACGCGGGCATGGCCGGCATCACCACCGCGCCGGCATCGTGTACCCGCAGCATATTTTCCAAATGAATGCGGTTGAGCGGCGTCTCGCGCAGGCACAGAACGAGCGTGCGCCGCTCTTTCAAGCAAACGTCGGCGGCGCGCGCCAGCAAATCGTCGCTGGTGCCCGAGGCAATCGCGCCCAGCGCTCCCGCCGAGCAGGGAATGACGACCATGCCGTCCACTGCGGCGCTGCCCGAGGCAATCGCCGCGCCAATATCTTTGTTCGGCACGCACTCGAACTTCTTCGCCGCCGTTCCCGTCAGTAGCGCCGCTAGCTTCTTGGCCTCCTGCGCCACAATCCCCAGCTCCGTAGCGATCAGGCGCAGCCCCGCGTCGCTCGCCACCACGTACACGCGGGCCACGCGCGCGTCGGCGTCGAGCGCACGCAACAATACCTGCGCGTAAACCGCGCCGCTCGCTCCGGTCATTCCCACGGTAATGATCTTGCCTTCGGCAGGGGCCATTGGAATGGGTCGAATCTTCGAGTCTAGGCAGCGGGTTTGCGCAAAGTCAAGCCGCCCAATGCTAGAATGCTCGTTCAGATTTTAAGGGTACTCCGCATCCATGAACGCCAGCGACATCCGCGAACTCGTCGAAGCCTTGCAAAAAGGCCGAATGTCCTCGGAGCAGGCCATCGAACGGTTGAAGAATCTCCCGTTTGAAGATTTGGGCTTCGCGAAGATCGACCATCACCGCGGTTTGCGCCAAGGCTACCCGGAAGTCATTTTCGCGCGCGGCAAAACGTCAAAACAGGTCGCGGAAATCGTTCGCGGGATGCTTCGCACAAAATCGTCTCACAACATTTTGATCACACGCGCCGACGCCAAGGTGTATGCGCTGGTTCGCCGGCTCACGCGCGAGGCAAAATTCCACGAGCTTTCCGGCACCATCGCCATTCGCCGCAGCAAGAAAACCACGGGCAAGGGATTGATACTCATCGTCACCGCAGGCACCAGCGACATTCCTGTCGCGGAAGAAGCCCTCATCACCGCCCAAATGCTCGGCAATCGCGCCGAAGCGCTCTATGACGTTGGCGTCGCGGGGCTGCATCGCCTGCTCGCGCATCGCGACAAAATCACTGCCGCGCGCATCGTTATCTGCGCCGCCGGAATGGAAGGGGCGCTGCCCAGCGTGGTGGCAGGGCTGGTCAGCGTTCCGGTGATCGCCGTTCCCACGAGCACGGGATATGGTGCGAGTTTTTCGGGATTGGCTGCGCTGCTGGCGATGCTCAACAGTTGCGCCTCGAACATCAGCGTGGTGAATATAGATAACGGTTTCGGCGCGGCCTGCGTGGCAAGCTGCATCAATCATCTCTGAATTTTGTGTGGGAATTACGCCAGCGCAGCGGCCAGCGCCGCGCCCAAGGCGGTCTCTTCTTCTTCAAAGACCGTGCGCAAATCGATCATCAGCGTCTTTTTTTCAATGCGCGCCACAACTGGAGTCACCGCCGGCGTTCCAGCCGCCGGCTTTCGCAGGCGCTCTTCCAACTCCGCCGCAGAATATCGACCGCTGCGCACGGCGACGAGCGCCGTCGGCAGCTTTTGCTCCGGCGTCGAGCCGCCGCCAATCACAGAATACCCGCAACAAATTTCAATGGTCGCGCCCTGTAACAATTTGCCGCGCCATTTCTCCACGAACGCACGCGCCCGCCGCTCAATTTCTTCCGCGCTCATGCGAATCATACGCAGCGCCGGGATTTTTTCCAGCGTGCCGCGGCGGTACGCATCGAGCGTCGCTTCCAATGCCGCAATGGTCAGCTTATCCACGCGCAAAGCCCGAAACAGCGGATTGCGCCGGATTTGCTCGACCAAATTTTTCTTTCCCGCGATGATTCCTGCCTGCGGGCCGCCGAGCAATTTGTCTCCGCTGAACGTGGCCACGTCCACTCCCGCGGCAAAGCTCGCGCGCACCACCGGCTCGCCGGCCCCCGCGTCCGCCAGATCCGTCAAGCATCCGGAACCCAAGTCTTCGAACACCGGAATGTGTTTCTTCCGTCCCAGCGCCGTCAATTCCTCCAGCTCCGGCCGCTTCGTGAATCCCACAATCTTGAAATTTGACGGATGCACCCGCAACAGCAGCCGCGTCTCTTCGCCAATCGCGCGCTGGTAGTCTGCGATTGTCGTCCGATTCGTTGTGCCGACTTCGCGGAGGCGCGCGCCGCTCTCCGCCATGATTTCCGGAATGCGGAATCCGTCGCCGATTTCGATCAGCTCGCCGCGCGACACAATCACTTCCGCGCCTTTCGCCAGCGTGTTCAACACCAAAAAAACCGCCGCGGCGTTGTTGTTCACCACGATGGCTGCTTCGGCGCCGGACAATTCCGCGAGAGCGCGGTTGGTGTGCGCGTCGCGTTTGCCGCGTTCGCCAGTGGCGATGTGATATTCCAGATTGGAATATCGCGTGGCCGTCGCGGCGATCCGTTCCGCCGCCTGCCTTGCCAATGGCGCACGCCCCAGGTTCGTGTGGAGCACCACCCCCGTCGCGTTGATGACCGCGCGCAGAGACGGCACCAGTTTCGCCTCGATCTTTCGCGCAATCTCCGCATGAATGTCAGCCGCGCTCAGCGCTGACGCCGCTCCATGGCGCGCCTTTTTCCGCACCTCGGCTAGCACTTCGCGAACCGTTCCCGCGGTCATGCTTCGTCCCGCGCTTTGCATCAGCTTGGCCGTTTCCGGCGCGTTCGCAATTTCGTGCAGAACTTCGTCGACGGAAGGAATCTGCCGCAGGAGCGCGGTTCGCTCGGTTTGTGTCTTCAGTCTTTTTTGCACAGGAGCGGCCACAAGGGCTGCTATTTCAGCACACGCCACCACCGCACGCAACTTCGTGCCGCCGAATACCCTTCGGACACCCGCTTTCCACGCCCCCGTTGACGCTCACCGCACCGGCCCCCTACGATAATCAATAGTCCCGTTCCACCTGTTGCGGAGATTATGGCCACAATCGAAGAAGATCTCTCACAGATCGAAAAAGACATTCGCACCCTGAAAATCGAATACGAGCAGTACTTCGGGGGTGGTCGCAAACGTCCGCCCGCCGACACGCAGTGGCGTGTTGAATCGCTGATGAAGCGTTATGGCGACCGCGGCGCGGACATGAGCTATGCGCAACGGTTCCGCTATACCAATCTGTCGCAGACCTTCGCCAAATATTGCGAAATCTGGCGCAAGAAGATCAAAGAGCGCGAGGAAGGCACTACGCACCGCCACTTCGGCGCCGCCGCCAAAGCCATTGAGGCCGAGCGCGCCAAAGCGGAAGCGGCAGCCCATCCCACGCCCCGCGCTTCTTCTTTTGCCATGACCTTTTCAGATCCCGATCGCGAAGCCGATAAAATCGAGCAGCTCTATCGGAAGCTTGTCGAAGCCCGCACCGCCACGGGCGAAAAAGGTGGCACGCCCAACTTTGATGAATTCAGCAAATTCGTACGCGAAAAAACCCAGCAGCTCAAATCCAAAAAGACCGCCTCGCAAGTCGAATACACCGTCAGCGTGGAAGGCGGCCGCGTCAAGCTCAAAGCCCGCATCAGCTCCTAGCCACGTTCATCGCGTACCCGCGTGCGTTTCCAGCGATCGGAGGTCCAGAACCGTTGGCGCAGATCCGCCTCCGAGCCCGGTGCCGTATCTATGCACAAAAATGCAAAATGCTGCCTAATATGCCGCAACTTTTTGCAGTGCGCTGAGTGCGCCTGTGGGTATGTCGTGTCATTTCAACGTAGCGAGATTGGCAACTATCGTGCCATAAAATGTCAATAGGTTCCCTGTGAGAGTTACGGCCCATGTGCGGCCGAAGGGGTGGTGATCCATGAGAATCGCGACTTTTGTAGTAACGGCGCTGGCAGCGTTATCGCTCCTCGGCACCGCGGCCAAGGCCGACAACTTTGTCATTACCTACGGAGCTCCGGGCGTGCAGACGCCAGACAGCGCGATCATGTCGGGCGCCACGGTACTCGGCACCGAGACGTTCAGCACGCAGACGCCAGGTTACGGCGGCTTCACCACGACTTATGGCACCGGTGGTGCAATCACTGGCACCTACTCCTACGGCGCTTACATACATGCGCCTAGTCAATACGGCGGAGCAGGCGGGACCGGGCAATTCGTTGATGCCATTGGCGGTACCACCGGCTACACCATCATGCTCACCACCAGCAGCGGCACGCCAGGGGTCAACTATTTCGGCTATTGGCTCTCTGCGCTCGACGCAGGCAACGAGCTTGTGTTCTTAGAAAATGGCACCCAGGTCGGCACGTTCACGCCAGCGGACCTGATCGCCGCGCTTGGTCCGTGCACCGGGAGCAATCCGTATTGCGGAAATCCGAACGCAGCCTTCCTGGGGCAGGACTCCGCGCAGCCCTACGCGTTCGTCAATTTTGTCGATACCACCGGTTACTTCAACGAAATAGAAGTCTTTGAGAGTCCCGACGACGGCAGTTACGAGTCGGACAACCACACGGTGGCGTACTGCAGCGACCCGGAAGCCTGCATCTCTGGAAACTCCCTTCCCTCGTCCACGCCCGAGCCGTCCTCTATCGTGCTGCTGGGCACCGGACTGCTGGGCCTTTTAGTGTTCGTAGTGCGACGCTAGCACCGAGCGCTACCGGCCTCGGGATGTTCTGGGCGAATCGCCAGCCACTCGGGAGTTAACTGGTTGCTTCCGAGTGATCCGTGATTCGCTCGGTTCGGGCGACAGCCGACGCGCATGGCTTCTCGTTTCAATCGACCGGGCAACCTCCACAGTGTCGTCCGAATCCTTTGATAACACCTATGCCGCGGCACAACACTGCGCTTTGCAAGAATGGCCGCAGGCCGCGAGCAGCCCGATGCGGCCGATCGTTCGCGTTCGCTCTGATTGGCATCCTCCTCTTCGCGCTTTTCGCAGGCGGTCTCGCCCAGGCGCAATCTCAAGGTCCAATAATCCCGCCGCCGCAGAAGGCTCCGCAAACCCAGCAACCGGCGCAAACTTCGCCCACGCCCAAAATATCTGTCGAAGTGAAATTGGTGTATCTCTACGTCACCGTGCGCGACAAGCACGGTAAAATCGTGCCGACGCTGAATCAGGAAGATTTCGTGCTGGCCCAGGACAGCCATCCGCAGACCATCACTCATTTCATCCGCCAAAGCGATCTTCCGCTCACGCTTGGCCTACTCGTCGACACCAGCCTCAGCCAGCGCAATGTTCTCGACGACGAGCGCGACGCCAGCTATCGATTCCTCGATCAGATGCTGCGCCCCGACAAAGATTCGGCCTTTGTGATTCATTTCGACCATCAGGTCGAGCTGCTGCAGGATTTGACCTCTTCCCGTCCCAAGCTTAACGCCGCGCTGCAGTTGCTGCAGACGCCTCAGCCGCAATTCAGCAATGGCAACAATGGGAATAACGGAAACGACGGCGGCGGCGACGGCGGCAACACCACGGATCCCGACGAAAACGTCCCGACCAGCACCGGCAGCAGCAACGGTCGCGGCCGCACGCGCAATAGCGGCGGCACACTGCTCTACGACGCCATCTACCTTGCATCGAATGACGAGATGAAGAAGCAGCCGGGCCGCAAAGCCATTTTCGTTCTATCCGACGGAGTGGACCGCGGCAGCAAGGAAACCCTCACGGCGGCCATCGAAGCAGCGCAGCGCGCCGATACATCCGTCTACTCCATCCTTTTCACGGATAACGAATCGAACGGCGATGGTTACGGTCGTCACGGAGGCTGGGGAATGGGCCGTCCTGACGGTGGCTGGCCAGGAGGAGGCGGAGGCTGGCCCGGCGGTGGAGGGCGCCGCTATCCGCAGCAAGCGCGCACAGACGGCAAGGAAATACTCAAGCGGATTTCCACCGAGACAGGCGGCCAGCTATTTCAAGTTTCGAAAAAACTGCCCCTCGACGCGATATTTGAACAGGTCGAAGAGGGCCTGAGGAGCCAGTACAGCCTGGGCTACACGCCTGACCACGCAAGTTCCGGGCCCGGCTATCACAAAATCACTCTCACCACGAAAAAGAAGGACCTGATCGTCCAAGTGCGCGACGGCTACTACTCCGACAACTAAAGCGCCCGTTTCCCAATAGGCTGACGTCTCGCCTGTGTATCTTAGTGACTTTTCGACAACTCAACTCACGTGTATACTTCGGCGCATGCGCACATGCAGGCTGATGGCCTTGTCGCTAGCGGTAGCGTTGCTGGGGTTCTCTGCGCTTGGTGGCGAAAAAGATCCAGCGGACATGGTCAAGAAAGCCGTCGAGCGGAGCACCTTAGATCAGCCCGGCACGAAGCCGTTTCACCTGAAAGCAACGCTCGCGCCAACTCGAGCTTCGGACGAAGGTTCGAATCGCTCGGGCGAAGTGGAAATATGGTGGGTCTCGCCGACCGAGTGGAGGCGCGAAATACGCTCGCCAGAGTTTCACCAGATCGCCATAGTGAATGGCTCTCAGGAGTGGCAGAAGAACGAAGGAGACTACTTTCCGGAGTGGTTGCGCGAGCTTGCCACCGAGTTGATCAATCCTGTCCCGTCCCTGCCCCAGGTGCTAAAGGAAGTGGATGAGGCGGACGTGCACAGCACGGCAGGGTCAACCTACTTTGGCTGGGCTGAAATGAGCACAAACGGGACCGTGCAGAAAGGCATGGGTGCCGCGATTGCTGTCACGGGCAGCACGGGACTCCTCTCGTACGGGGGTGGTTTGGGCTGGGGAGGTGCATTTCACGACTACCAGAACTTTCATGGCCGCATGGTCGCGCGCACAGTCAACTGGGGAACGCCCGAGGTCACTGCCAAGGTGACAACGTTGGAAGATTTGCGCGACGTTCCTTCGGGGTTCTTTGACGCGGCAGCAAGTGGAGGCGACGCGACTCCGCTGAGAACGATAATCGTCGAGGAAACTGCCTTGCGGAAAAATCTCCTGCCCACCGAATCAGTCGCTTGGCCTCCGGTTCAGAATGGCCCCCTCGAAGGTGCCGTTACCACTAGTGTTGTCGTTGATCGCGCCGGAAAGGTGCGAGAAGTCGGAACGATAGTCTCTGACAACCCAGCTCTGGATGATGCAACCCGAAATGCCATTTCTGCGATGCGATTCAGTCTGTACCTGAAGAACGGCGTGCCTGTGCAGGTCGTGTCCCGAATCACGATGTCGTACAAAACGGTTCGACCAGCAGGCACGGAAAGCTTCGAAAGCGCCCAGACGTATTTCGAGCGCGGGTGGCACGCGGGCTTTCCGGCGGCTGGCAGCGGGCCTGCGTATTTGCTGCGCGCTACATTTCAAGCGATGGTGAAGAGCGGCAAGATTGAAGACGGCGAATATGAGGACACTTGGAAGAGCGCTGACGAATGGCGCAGAGAAGCACGCATTGGCGACAGCGAGTACGTGCGAACTCAGCATGGCGACAAACGCTACGAGTTAGCGAGAGGACCAGATGTCGCGCTCCTGCGCATAGTGTTGAAGGTGATCGAGCCAATTCCCGCCAACGACACTTTCGTGGAGTCTGACTGGAAGATCAAGCGAGACACCGTCGACGGTGTAAGCGCGATCCGCGTGCTCGCTGGATATGAGAGCCCCAGTGGCGCGCTGGATCCCGAACAAGCGCGTGCATACTGGTTTGACGCCGAAGGCAAGCTGCTGAAGACGTATTTCACGGGCATCGAGACGCGACGGTCGGACTTCGTGGATTTCAATGGGGCACAGGTTGCGCGCGAAATGAAAGTGTTCCACAACGGCGTGCTGGCGATGTTGATTCGCGTCACAGAAGTATCGCCTGCAGGAACTGTGCCGGAAAAGACATTCGAGCTGCACGGACACGAGTGGCAGCGCGCCTTTACGAGCGAGATGCGATAAAGCGACCGCACTCGAAAGCTGACTACCTGCATTTTCCCGCTTCTTTCTCTTTTCGATTCCTCAGCAAGCGCATACACTGGTGTGCCTTTTTTATCGCGGAGGTGGCTGTGCCGGTTGAACGCGCTCTCATCAGTGTCTACGACAAATCAGGACTCGCCGATTTTGCGAGCCAGCTCTCGAAACTGGGTATCGAAATCGTCTCCACCGGCGGCACCGCGCGCTTCCTGCGCGATGCCGGCATCTCGGTTCGCGACGTCGCTGAACTCACCGGTTCTCCCGAAATGCTGGGCGGCCGCGTCAAAACGCTGCATCCCAAGGTGCATGGCGGAATTCTTTTTCGCCGCGGAAACGCCGACGACCGCAAGCAAACCGCCGCGCAGGGCATCGCGCCCATCGACATGGTGGTCGTCAATCTTTATCCTTTTTCCGCAACGGCCGGCAAATCCGGCGTCACGGCCGAGGAACTGATCGAAAACATCGACATCGGCGGCCCCACCATGCTTCGCTCCGCAGCCAAGAATTTCGAAAGCGTCGCCGTCGTCACCGATCCGGCCGATTACCCCGCACTTCTCGCCGAGCTCGCTGCGGCGCGCGAACTTCGTCTCTCCACGCGCCTCGACCTCGCGCGCAAAGCATTTGCGCTCACCGCGCGCTATGATGGCCTCATCGCCACGCAGCTCGAACGCCTATCCGCCGATCATCATTTGCAACTCGCGCCCGCGCTCGAAGCCCTCCCGTTTCGCCTGCATTTCGATTTCGAGCGTCAGCAAGCCATGCGCTACGGCGAAAATCCTCACCAGCAAGCCGCGCTCTACGTGCCTGCGGGAAAACCGCGCGCGGGGTTCGCCGCCGCCCGCCAGCTCCAAGGCAAAGAGCTCTCCTACAATAATCTTGTCGACCTCGACGCTGCTTGGTCTCTCGCTTCCGAATTCTCCTCGCCCGCCGTGGCCATCATCAAACACAACAACCCCTGCGGTGCCGCTGAGCACTCCTCGCTCGCCGAAGCGTATCGCCAGGCCCTTGCCTGCGACCCCGTTTCCGCTTTCGGCAGCGTCATCGCGCTCAATCGCTCCATCGACGCCGCCACTGCCGCCGAGCTCGAAAAACTCTTCGTCGAATGCATCGCCGCTCCCGGCTTCGAAAAAGCAGCGCTCGAAATATTGTCCGCAAAAAAGAATTTGCGCTTACTGGAAATGCCCGCCGCCGCGCCGGGCGCCGACCTCGAACTCAAGCGCATCAGCGGCGCGCTGCTCGTGCAGGAGCCGGACCATCGCTCCGTCGCTGAATCGGAATGGAAAGTTGCCAGCGAACGCCAGCCCACGCCCGCCGAGCGCCACGCGATGCGCTTCGCCTGGATCGTCTGCAAGCACGTCAAGTCCAACGCCATCGTCTTTGCGCGCGAAGGCCAAACCCTCGGCATCGGGGCCGGCCAAATGTCCCGCGTCGACTCCGTGAAACTCGCTGTGATGAAGGCGCAAATTCCTCTCGCGGGCACGGTCGTCGCTTCCGACGCATTCTTCCCATTTCCCGACGGTGTTGAAGAGGCCGCGAAAGCCGGAGCCGTCGCCGTCATTCAGCCCGGCGGCTCGGTTCGTGACAATGAAGTCATCGCTGCCGCCAATCGCCTCGGCGTGGCCATGGTTTTCACGGGAGTCCGCCATTTTCGCCACTAACCTATGGTGTGACTTCCCGCATCTAATGGATTGGGCGAAACAAGATTGAGCGAAACGCAATCGCCGGCCAGGAACGCTTTGACGCGCCTCGCGGCCTATACAATAATGAACTGTACTTTGGAGCGCGAATGAAGACGCATTTCACCGAAACTATTCTAGCCATAGCATTGTGCGCCGGCGGAGCTGCGGCGCAGACCGTCCCGCAGCCATCCGCTTCTGCCAGCGCTTCTACTGGCTCTTCGCTCTACTCGCAGGATGACCAGGCCAAGCGCGCCGAAGCCTATTCCGATTTCATGATGGGCGCTTTGGCCGAGCGCCAATTCGAAACCTCCGGCAAAGCCGAAGACGCCGATCAGGCCATCAGCTACTACCAGAAGGCCCTCGCCCTCGATTCCGATCCTGCCATCACCGAGCGCCTCGCCGAAGTCTACGCCGAATCCCAGCGCACCCCTGAAGCGATGCGCCTGGCGAATTCCGCTTTGCAGCAAGATCCCGATAATCTTGCCGCGCACCGCCTGCTCGCGCGCATTTACATTCGCCAACTCGCCGACACTTCCGAGAACGACGCCCAAAAGCAAACCATTGCCTCGGCAGTGGAGCAATTGCAGGCAGTTCAGCGCCTCGATCCTTCCGACGTCGAATCGCAGCTCTGGCTGGCGCGCCTCTACGGTTTCCAAAATCAACCGCAGCGCGCCGAAGATCAATTGCGCAGCGTGCTCAATCACTCCCCAGAAAACGAAGGCGCCCTCGAACAGTTGAGCCAGCTTTATATCGAGGAAGGCCGCCCGCAAGACGCCATCGCCTTGCTTCGTGGCGCCGCTGGTTCCTCCGACGATCCCGCGCTTTACGATCTTCTCGGCAACGCTTACGCCAAGACCAACGACAACGCCAAAGCGCAGGCAGCCTATGCCCGCGCCGTCGCTCTCGATCCCGACGAGCCCAGCCACCGCCACGGCCTCGCCCAGGCGATGCTTTCCAACGATGACTATGCGGGCGCTCTTCAGCAGTTCCAGCACCTCGCTCAGATGGAGCCTGAAAATCCGCAAAACTATCTGCGCATTTCCCAGATCTATCGCCACATGAACCAGCTCGATAAGTCAGAAGCCGCTCTGATGCAGGCCAAGAAATATGCTCCCGGAGATCTTGAGGTTCTGTACAACGAAGCGCTGCTGTATGAGGCTCAGGCGCGCTACAAGGACGCCATAGAAGTCCTCTCCGACGCCATCGCCGGAGTCAAAGCGCAGCAGCAGAATGGCCAGCCTGCTCCAAGCGCGCTCGCGATTCTTTACGAGCAGCTCGGAATGGCCCATCGCGACGCCGGAGACTACGATTCTGCGGAGCACGCTTTCGAGGATATGCAGCAGCTCGGTCCCGCCAGTCAAAAGCGCGGCGAACTTTTGCTCATTGACACCTATCGTGCCAGCGGCGACATCAAGCGCGCCCTCGCGGAAGCTCAAAAGGCTCGCGCTGCCAACGCCGGCGACCCCACCCTCGCCGTCACCTACGCCATGCTTCTCGGCGATAACAGCCAAGTCGACGACGCCACCAAAGTTCTTCGCGGCCTCGCCGGCAACAATGGCCAACTGGACCGCGATACTTATATCGACCTCGCGCAAGTCGAGGAGCGCGGCAAGCGGTACACCGATGCTGAACGCGACGCCAACGCCGCTCTCGGCCTCTCCAGCGATCCTTCGGATAAAGAAAGCGCCTGGTTTCTTCTCGGCGCGATTTACAACGACCAGAAACACTACGATCAAGCTGAGGACATGTTCCGCAAATCGCTTGCCGTCAATCCACACGACGCCATGGTATTGAATGATTACGGCTACATGCTTGTCGACCGTGGCGTTCGCCTGGACGAAGCCATTTCCATGATTCACAGCGCCGTGAACCAAGAACCCACCAACGGTTCCTATCTCGACAGTCTCGGTTGGGCCTATTTCAAGCAGGGCAATCTTCCCGCTGCCCAGCAGTACTTGCAGCAAGCCATTTCTCATGACTCAAGCGACCCCACCATCCTCGGCCATCTCGGCGACGTCTACGCCAAGATGGGACAGCCGGATCGCGCCCAGCAAATCTGGGAGAAGGCCCTTTCCTGCTGGCAAAAAGCCCTGCCTGCTGATTACGAGCCGAACCAAGTTGCCGACCTGCAGAACAAATTGAAGAATCTGAAGCGTCGCGTCGCGCAGCGCTCTACCGGCAGCGACAGCCAATTCTAGCTGCCTCCGCATGAACAAAACCGTTCGCCTCTCCGCGTTTGCCAAAGTGAATCTGTGCCTGCACATCCTCGGCAAGCTTCCGGACGGCTACCATGAGCTGCGCACGGTCTTCCAGTCCATTTCGCTCCACGATTCGCTCGAGCTCGGGCTTTCCTCTTCGCGCGAAATTGCGCTCGAAATTAACGACCCTGCTCTTCCTGCCGATTCCAGCAATCTCGTTTGGCGCGCCATCGATGCCCTCAAACATGAGCTTCGCCTGCGCCACGGATTTCGCGCGCGCCTTACCAAACGCATACCTGTGGCGCGCGGCCTCGGCGGCGGCTCCAGTGACGCAGCCGCGGCCCTCTGGGGTGTTCTGCGCCTCGCGCGCAGGGAGTTGCCTCTGCCTCGCTTGCTCGAGATTGCTTCTTCGCTTGGCGCCGACGTTCCCTTTTTTCTTTTCGGAGGCCGCGCCCTGGGCGTTCGTCGTGGCGACGAGATTTATCCGCTTCCCGACGTTCCCGCTCGAACCCTCCTCGTCGTTTCTTCTCGCAGCATCGGCGTCAGCACCCGTGACGCCTATTCCTGGCTCGATCGCCGATTGACAATGTCGTCTGCAACCCCTAAAATGTGGAGTTTCTGCGCTCTGTGCTGGAGTCGGCAGAGCGGCGGCCTTTCCAATGATTTCGAGGCTGCCGTCTTTCGCCGCCATCCTCGCTTGGGTCAAATCAAGCGGCGATTGCTCCAGGAAGGAGCCGCGGAAGCCGCGCTGGCGGGTAGCGGGTCGGCGGTGTTCGGATTTTTCCGAAACCCAGCGCAGGCGCGCCGAGCCGCTCGAGCGTTTCCGGACGACCAGGTTTTTGTAGCGCGGACTCTCTCACGAAACTCTTACCGTCGGGCTATGCTCGCGCGGTAAATCGCAAACGAGGACTTTTTTGGCGGACGATAAGCTGAAGATTTTCAGCGGAAGTGCGAACCCCGCACTCTGCGAGGCTATTTGCAAATACCTCGGAGTGCCGCGTGGCCATGCGGAGCGCGGCCAGTTCAGCGACGGCGAATCGCGTTTTCAGATTCTCGAAAACGTTCGCGGCGCCGACGTTTTTGTCGTCCAGGCCTGCAGCCAGCCCGTCGATTTCCATCTCATGGAATTGCTGCTCATGATTGACGCGTTCAAGCGCGCCTCTGCTTGGCGCGTCACCGCGGTGATTCCGTATTACGCGTACGCCCGCCAGGATCGCAAAGATCGCCCGCGCGTTCCGATTTCCGCGAAGCTCGTCGCCGACTTGCTGGAGACCGCTGGGGCCAGCCGCGCGCTCACCCTTGATTTGCACGCGCCGCAAATTCAGGGCTATTTCAACGTCCCTGTCGACCACTTATTCGCCGCTCCTGTGCTGGTCGAGTATTTTCAGAATAACGGCATTCGCAATGCCACGGTGGTCTCGCCCGATGCCGGCGGCGTCGAACGGGCCCGCTTCTTCGCGAAAAGAATGGACGCTCCGCTGGCTATCGTCGACAAGCGCCGCATCGACGTAAACGTGAGCGAAGTCATGCATCTCATCGGCGACGTGAAGGGCCGCCCGGCGCTGGTTATCGACGACATCATCGACACGGCGGGCACGCTCGTGAAAACCGCGGAAGCCCTCTTGAAAGAAGGCGCCACGGAAGTCTACGCCGGATGCACGCACGCGATTCTTTCCGGCCCAGCCGTCGAGCGCATTTGCAGCTCGCCGATCAAGGAAGTCATCGTCACCGATTCTGTGCCGCTCTCCGATGCGGCCAAACGCGTTCCCAAAATTAAGGTACTCAGCGTCGCTCAACTTCTCGCGCGCGGCATCCGTTCGATTCACGAAGAGACTTCGATTAGCGAGCTGTTCATTTAGGGATTGTTGGAACGGTTCTACGCCGCCGGTCTTTTTTGAGTTTTAGGAAGTTGGGGCTTTAATTCTGAAGCAGCAAAAGGAAGGACGTATGGAAGCTTTTGTCGTGGAAGCCGCGCCACGTGAGGAACGCGGCAAACATGCCGCCCGGCGCACGCGCCGTGCCGGCCAAGTCCCTGCCGTGCTCTACGGTGGCAAGCTCGAGCCCGTCGCCATGACCGTCAACGCGCGCCAGATTGCGCGCATTCTTCGTTCGGAAACCGGCCACAACACCATTTTCACGGTTCAAGTTTCCGGCCACAAAGACGAAAGGGCTATGCTGAAAGATTGGCAAGTCGATCCGGTCAGCGGTGCGCTCCTCCATGCGGATCTTCTCCGCATCGCCATGGACGTTCGCATGCGCGTGAAAGTGCCGGTGCACACCTTTGGCGAGCCCGAAGGCGTGAAGCTTCAGGGCGGAATTTTTGAAACGGTTACTCGCGAAGTCGAGGTCGAATGCCTCCCGGCGGACATCCCGGAGGAATTCAAAGTCGATGTCAGCGGCTTGACCATTGGCAAGCAGTTGCGCGCCTCGGATCTGCCTCTTGATCCGAACAAGGTAAAGCTGGTCACCGATCCACAGCGCGTTTTGGCTCACGTCGTTATTCTCAAGAAGGAAGAGGAAGTCGCTGCGCCGGAAGCCGCTGCGGTGGCTACGGAAGCGGCCCCGGCCGAACCCGAAGTCATCAAGAAGGGCAAGAAGGAAGCCGAGGAAGGCGAAGAAGGCGCCGAGGCCGAGAAGCCCGAAAAGGAAAAGAAGGGCAAGGAAAAGTAAGTAACGGACGCGCCTGGAACGCTCGCGCCGCGGGGACGCTTGGATGCGAATCATCGTGGGTCTTGGCAATCCCGGTCGCGAATATACGTGGACGCCGCATAACCTCGGCTTTCATGTGATTGATTTGCTGGCGGAACGCTTTGGCATTCGCGTCACGCGGCCGGAAGCGCAGTCTTACGTTGGGCTCGGCCAGATCGTCGGCCACGAAGTCGCGCTCGCGAAGCCGCAGACGTTTATGAACGCCAGCGGTTATGCCGTCAGCGATTTGATCGCCAGGTACGACGCCAGTTCGGCTGAGACCATCGTTATCAGCGACGACGTGGCCTTGCCGTGGGGCGTGATTCGCATTCGCGAGCGTGGCAGCGCGGGAGGCCACAACGGCCTGAAGTCGATTATCGGTGCGCTGGCCACCGATGAGTTTTTGCGTGTTCGGCTGGGTGTCGGCCCGGAATTTTCGCCGAGGGATTTGGCGGCTTACGTCCTCGCTCCGATGGGCAAGGACGTTCGCGAAATAGCGGCGGAAACGGTTGCGACGGCGGCCGATGCCGTCGAGGCCATTCTCGCCGAAGGCGTTGGCCGCGTGATGTCGCGCTTCAACCGCCGCGACACGCCGCCCGAGAACACGCCCGGCGAGCCGGCCGAAACGTAGATGTAGCGGCGGCTTTACGCCGCCAGTTTTTTGGCTTCGCGGCATCGATGGGACGCAGCCTCTTCGGCGGTGGCCTGAAGTCGCACATGAATTGCAAAGGGAACGAAGGAAAAGAGGAAACATGGAAGAAAGACTTTACGATCTGATCTTCATTTGCCGGCCCGACACGCCGGAACCGGAGATCGACAAATTGATTGCCACGCTCCAGCACGCCGTCGAGGAAAAACAGGCCAAGCTGGAAAAGGTGGAAAAGTGGGGCACGCGCCGTCTCGCCTATCGTGTGAAAAGATTGCGCGAAGGCTTTTTCGTTTACATGGTGCTGCGCTCCAGCCACGGCGAATTGCTCAAGGAACTCGAACGCCGCTTGCGCGTCTCCGACGCCGTGGTGAAGTATTTAGCGGTTCGCCTCGACGAAGAAATCAAGCGTCAGCAGAAATTCACCAAGCGCCGTGAACGCCGCGCCGCGCGCCGTCCGCGCAAGACCGTGCCCGCTGCGCCGGCCGCTCCAGTGGCTGCGGCTCCCGCGTCTCTTGCCCCTGAGCAGGCCGCGGCAAACGGATAGGGAGAAAATCGATGCCTGAAGAAACATCCGCACCAGCACCACCGCCATCGCATTCGCCATCTTCGCGACCGCCGTCGCAGCATTCGTCGTCTTCGTCCGGCGGCAGGCCCTCGGGAGGTCCGTCCGGACCAGGTGGCAGGCCCCCTGGCCCGCATCGCCGCGGCAAGCGCAACTACGTGCGCAAGAAGAAAGTCTGCCGCTTCTGCGTCGATAAGGTTGACCTCATCGACTACAAGAAGCCCGAAATACTCCAGTCCTTCGTGCAGGAGCGCGGGAAAATCCTTCCGCGGCGTATCACCGGCACGTGCGCGCGCCACCAGCGCTGGCTCACCGTCGCCATTAAGCGCGCGCAGAACATCGCTCTGCTGCCGTTTTCATCGGAGATGTGAGGGATCGGATTGTTACGGCGTGTAGTGTGATGCTTTGGTCGCGCAGAGTTTCGTTCCTCAGAAATTCTGCGGTTTTTGCCGTTGAGGAGGCCGGAGCTTTAGCTCCGGCGCAAGAAGAGTCGATCATATTTTTCTTTTCGCGCGTTTTATCCGCGCGAGGGGATCGCTTTAAGAATGGCGTGAGAACGCCAAAAAATTTGCGAAGGTGAAAGCTATGGAAATCATTTTGCAGGAAGACATCGAAAAGCTGGGCACTCGCGGCCAGGTGGTAACCGTCAAGGAAGGCTACGCGCGCAATTATTTGCTTCCGCAGAAGCTGGCCATTCCCGCCAACGCTTCCAACATGAAGCGTCTGGAAAAAATGCGCGCCGCATTCGCGAAAAAAGAAGCGACCGAACGCGAGAGCGCGCAGCAGCAAGCCGCGCAGCTCGCCTCCGTCACGCTCAAGCTGTCGCGCAAGGCCGGCGAAAACGACCAGCTTTTCGGCTCGGTCACTTCTGGCGACATTGCCGAAGCGCTCGCGGCGCAAGGCTACGAAATCGACAAGCGCAAAATCCAGCTCACCGATTCGATCAAGCTTGTCGGTGAATATCCCATCGCCATCAAGCTTTATCGCGACGTCACCGCTACGGTGACGCTCACCGTCGACCGCGAATCCTGACTTCCATTTCCACAAACGCAGCCGGGCGGCCATTTCCCATGGTCCGCCCGTTTTTTTGCTCTTCGTTTGTCGTGCTTTAAACCGTTTCGATTTCCAGAGCCACGCCGAGCCCGCCGGAGACGCACAGCGTTGCCAGCCCGCGCTGGCTGGCGGCAGAATTTTTTCCCGCCGCGGCGGGCAAGTCGCGGCGCAATTCGTGCAGCAGCGTGGTGG
>JBAUEH010000076.1:0-11598 GCA_049678505.1 Candidatus Acidiferrales bacterium | reverse complement strand
CGCGCCGTGACTTCCGGCTCGAAGCCAAATCGATTCGAGCGCAGCCGCATGCTGCCGATTACCTCGCGCCGGAAAACTTTATAACAAGTCTCCATGTCCGTGATTTTCAGATTGGTGAGCATGTCCGACAGCAGAGTCAAAAACTTGTTTCCCACGTAGTGCCAGAAGAAGTGAACTCGTTGCGGGCCGCCCAGAAATCTCGATCCATAGACCACGTCCGCGCGCCCGTCCAGAATCGGCTCCAGCAGCTTGGCATAGTCCCGCGGGTCGTATTCCAGGTCGGCATCCTGCACCAGCAAAATGTCGCCGCGCGCCTCGGCAAATCCTCGCCGCAGCGCCGCGCCTTTTCCCTGGTTGCGCTCCTGAAAAAGGAACCGAATCTGCCCCAGCTTCAGCAGCGCCTCGCCATCGAGGATTTCCGCTTCGGTCTCGCCGCCTTGCTGCCGCCGGTGCATCTCCGCGAGCCATTCACGCGTGCCATCGCTCGAGCCATCGTCGACAACCACGATTTCGTGCACCAGGCTTACCGCTTGCACGCGCCGCAGAATTTCTTCAATGAACTGGCGCTCATTGTAAGCGGCCATGATGATCGATAGCGTTAGCTGGGGTTTCGCCGTCATCGCGGCTTCCGGAGCCGCCTCCTCAAAACGGGTTGCCGTTTCTTTTCTGCCGTGCGAGAGGGAACCACGGGCGTCGCTCCTGCAAGAGATTATCACGAGCCGTTTGTGCTCAGATAGAAAAGCTCATCTCCCCTGGCATTTGCGTGGCGTCGCGCGAAACAGTAAAGTTATAGAGTGAAAACCGTAACCGCAGTCCCCTACTACGACCTAAAAGAGCAGTACGCCGCGCTTCGCTCGGAAATTCTGGAAGCTCTCGACCGCACTTGCCGCAACGCCGCCTTCAGCCTCGGCGACGAGGTCGCATCTTTCGAGAAAGAATTCGCTTCGTATTGCGAGGCTAAACACTGCGTCGCTCTCAATTCCGGCACCAGCGCCCTGCATCTCGCGCTGTTGGCCGCAGGCATAGGCCCCGGCGACGAAGTGATCACTACTCCCAATACTTTCATCGCTACCGCCGAAGCTATCGCATACACCGGCGCCAAAATTGTCTTTGCGGACATCGATCCGCGCACCGCAAATCTCGATCCTCGTCTGGCCCAAGCTGCCGTCACTCCACGCACCAAAGCCATTCTTCCGGTTCATCTCTACGGGCGTCTCGCCGATATGGACGCCTTCCAGAAGCTCGCCGATGCTCACAAGCTCACGCTGATTGAAGATGCCGCGCAGGCTCACGGCGCTCGGTTCCGCGGACGCCGCGTCGGCGCTCTCGGCGCCTCTGCCGCATTCAGCTTCTATCCCTCGAAAAATCTTGGCGCCTATGGCGAAGCAGGCGCGCTCGTCACCAACGACGATCGCGTCGCCCAGTATGGCCGCGCCGCCCGCAGCCACGGCGAAATCCGCCGTTATTTTCACGATTTCATCGGATACAACTATCGCATGGAGGGTTTTCAAGGTGCGGTGCTGCGCGTCAAGCTGCGTCATCTGGACGACTGGTCTGCTCGCCGCAGGGCCATCGCCCAGCGCTATCGCGAGAAACTATCCGGGCTCGCCCTGGCTCTTCCTCAAGACGACTCCCGTGACGAATGCGCTTACCATCTTTTTGTGATTTACGTCGAAAATCGCGATTCCGTCCAGGCGGAACTCAAGAACAGCGGCATCGGCACTGCCGTGCATTATCCTTTGCCTCTTCACTTGCAGAAAGCGCTCGCTCACCTGGGCTACAAACCCGGCGATTTTCCTCACGCCGAGCGCGCCTGCCGGCAAGCGCTGGCGTTGCCTATATTTCCGGAGTTGACCACCGAGCAAGTCGACTACGTCTGCGAATCGCTACGCGAAATTATCGGACACACATAGGGAACTTACGTTGCAGCGATATAGCTGCTACGCCTCGCGCTCGAAACCCTAAAACATTGCCCCTAAGCGGAAGCGCGATGTTCTTGCGGATGTTCTTGCAAATGCTCTTGCGGATTCGTTTCCCCGCTTGGGGCTGCGTGACGCATCTCCAGCGTCCCCTGCAACTGCTTCTTCATCGTTTGCGCCACGCTGTCGAAGATATCGGCGCACGCCTGCCGCACCGCGTTTTCCGTCGCGCGAACTGCCGAGTGGACGCGTTCCTCGCTCCGTGCATCAAGCTGCTCGAGCGTTGATTCCACCCACGACCCGCTCGCTCCCTGCAATTGCGCATCATGCTTCTCGAGCGCCTGTTCGCTCAGCGATGCCTGTTTCGCCGACCAATCCTCCAGCCTGGCCTCGCCTTGTGCCCGGAATTTTTCGAGCGACGCCTCGAACTGATGCGCCAGAGTTTCGCTCGCATGCCTCAACGCCTGCTCCATCTTGACGGCAAGCTGCTCCTGAAAGTGCTCGAAGGAACTCTGTGCGTGGCTCTGGATCCCTTGCAGCGCGTTCTCTGCTGCGGCCACCAGCCGCGCGCGCCCTTGCTCGGCCTCCGCTTCGCTGGCCGCTGAAAAATCCTGCAACGCGCTCTCTGCCGCTTCCTCGATCACTTCGCCGAACGTCGAAGCCGCCTTTTCCGCGGCCTTCGTAAATTCATTCTTCGCCGAGTCGAGCTGATCCTGCGCTGCCAGCGCCAGTTTCTCTCGCGCGCTTCCAAGTTGGCTCGCCTCCATCTCGCCAAGCTCGCCGCGGAATTTCCCCGCGATCGCATGGAGGTTCTTGTGCATTCGTTCTTGCGCCGTGTCAATGGCCCGCTCCGCTTGCACGAGAAGCTGTGCATCGGCCTCTGCCAACTGTCTGGCTGTTTCCTTCGCCAGCGCCGCCGACGCTTCCTCGGCCGCCCGCGCTCCATTCGCTTCGAGATCTGCCTTCCACTGCGCCAGTGCCTGAGCGCGTACTCCTTCCAAATCCTTTTGCAAAATCGCCAGGCCCGACGCCAAATGCGTCGCGCTCTCCCGCTGCACTTGCTCGGAAACTTGCCGCAACCTCTCCCGATGGATCCGCAGAATCCCTTCCGCTTGCTCCTCGCGCGCGGATAGCTCTTCCGCCGCCCTGGTCGCGCTCTCTAGCCCTGACGCCACCATCGCGCGAATTTCCTCCGTGCTTCGCGCCACCGTTTCCCGGCTCATTTGCTCGAGCAGCAGCGCCGCTCGCTTGCTGAACTTCCCTTCAAGCTCCACTGCGTGCCTGTCCAACCCCGCGCATTGCTGCGTGACGCTCGACTCCAGCCTTTGCCGCAGCTCGTTCAAACTGTCTTGGCTCGCCGCCTCCAGTTGCCGCGAATACTCCGAAAAACGCCCCGCCGTTTGCTCAATCTCCCCGAGCGAAGTTTTTGCCTGCGCCACTTCCGATTCGAGCGCGGCTTTCAATTCGCCCAGCGTCGCGCGGCTCGTTTCCGCGGTCAGCCCTGTTTCCTTCTGGAACTCGGCCAGTCGCTTCGCCAGTTCCTGCTCGGCCCGGTGCAGCAATTCCTGCGAGCCGCTGGTCAGCCGCTCGTTCAAGCGCTGCGCCGCGCTGTCCAGCGACGATTCGAGCAATTCATTCCATTGCGCCCGCGCCGTATCGGCTTCCGCAAGCCATTGGTTTTTCACCGATTCTGCCGGCTCCGCTGATGGCCTCTCTGTCGCCGTTACATCTGCCGCCGTGCTGGCCATCCGCGAAGACTCCAGCTCCCGCCAAACCTCCTTGAGTTTTTCATTCCATCGCTCATCGCTTCGCCTGACGGTTGTCTCGACGCTTGCGCGTACCTCTTCGCGCAGCGCTTGCATTTCCGCTTCCCATCGCGAACGCTCTACCTGCGCATGGCTCAGTTTTTCCGCCCATTCGCTCGTGAGCGTGCCGCGCACTTGCTCCTGAAAACTGGCGAGCTGTGCCGCCACGTTTTCCGCCAGCGCCGAAGCGATTTCTTCCTTGGCGTCCACCTTCCCATGCTCGAACTCCTCCAGCCACTGCTTGTGGAACGCCTCTGCGCTCGCTCCTCGCGCGCCCTCAAAGTCGTCTTGCAATTCGCTCGCTTTTTGTTTCACCGCTTCGTCCACGGCTGCGCGCGCATCGGCAATCATCTTCTTCGATTCCGTCAGGAATTCCTGGCGAAGCTGCTCCAGGAGCGTACAGCTCTCCGCCGAAACTGTTTCCGGCCCCTCATCGGCAATGGCGAAATCGCGATTTGTATGCGCCAGCGCCATTTGCAAATAAACTTCAAGCGAGGGCTCGTGTTCAGCCACCTTGAGCGCAGCGCCCTGCTCCGCGCGCGGACCTGTTTCTGCTGAGACAGTCATAGTTGTCACCGCCGCGGCGCTGGCCGGCGCTCCGCCACTCCAGTCATTCGGCGGAAACGTCACGCCCCAAACATTCTTGCCCTTCTCCAGCTCCACACCGACCTCAAACAGATCTCGCTGCGTTCGCGGCCTCTGGATCCATGCCACGCGCGCGCGCATGCATGTCGCATCTCCCCGCGATTCGCCGGAAGGCACTTCGAGCGTGATCCATGTATTCTTCGGAAGATGGTGTTTTGACGCACAGCGGCAGCCGTGAAAGCTTAGATTCTGTGCCGCCGTCCGTTCTTCAAATGGTTGGCCAAGCAAATCCACGCCGCGAATGATCAACGATGATGTGTGCTCCAGGCGCGTGCTTCGCCGCCGCTGCTCTCCCAAGTATGTTGATGCTGCCTGTGCCAATTCTCCCCCCTGTGGAACGTGTCTGCGTTGCGCAGAAGCATAGCACTGTCCCGCCGCTCGGTCGAGCGGTCACACGTCCATTTCAATTTTTGATTTTCTTTTGCCTAAGCGGTCGAATGGCCCGATGGGAGGACGGCGGCGCTTCCGGCAGCGCCGCCGCATGTCTCAGAGCATTCCAGGTTTCTTGTTCTTGATGGTGGTCGTTGCCTTTTCACCGTTCATTTGCTCTACGACCTGCAAGGATTGTTGGGCTTCCGCCGCGTGTGGCCCGTTTGGCTGCAGTTCCAAACATTTCTTGTAGGCTTCCTCCGTCCCGGGCGGCACCACGTAGACTTGCTTGTTCCCTTCCTGCTTTGTGTCGATTCCCGCGACCAGAGCGTTGCCAAGCATGTACCACGCGTCTGCGTCGTTCGGATCGAGTTGCGTCGCCTTCTGCAGCGGCGCGACTGCATCATTCATTTTTCCGGCGTTCGTCAGAACAATACCGATGTTTCGGTAACACAGCTCGCCGGCGTTCTTGTTCGTCGGATCCGCTGTTGCCGCCTTGTCGCAAGCTGCCTCGGCATCGTCGATTTTCCCCGCGTGGGCCAGGTCTGTTCCCAATTGCTGGTACGTCGCTCCCACGGGCTTTATCGCCGCCGACTTTTGAAGAGCATCTATCGCCTGGTCGTACTTGCCTGTCCCATCGTATGCCACCGCCAGGTCGCCGAGAATCAGCGCCAAGTTCGGGTCTTTTTCCGTCACTCCCTGCTGCGCTTGCCCGAATTCGGTTATGGCCGTTTGATAATCCGTGTTCAAGCTTGCCTCCAGCGTTCCTTTCTGATCGGCGGGCGCTGTGCGCAATTGCTGCTTCACTGTATTGGCATCATCCATCGCGTGAACGCCGTTATCAAAATGCGTCTTCATTTGAGCGAATTTGGCTTGCGCCTCTTTTTGTTTCGCCGCTGCGTTCACGTCATAGCCTGTTTTCGCCGCGATGTCCTTGAAATTTACGTTCATAACCGCGCCGACGTCGGCCATGCTTCCGTTGATCTGCGTTGTTTCCGTGTAATCGATGTTGTCCTTCTTGAAATTGATGTCGTACGTTCCGATAGGCAGACCGTTTTGCACGAACTTCCCATTCTTATCCGTCGTCACCGTGTACTTCGTCGCGTTACCCTTGTTCGTTATCGTGACCACCATCCCCGGATAGGGATTCCCCTGAAAATCCAAAACCGTGCCAGAAAGCCGCGTCAATTGCGCCGACGCTACCGGCGCCAGCGTACACACCGCCGCCATCAGCAGCGTCAGAATTCCCAACCTCGAAAGTAATGTTTTCATGGAGAACTCCTCCTACTTTCTACTTTGGATGCCCTGCCCATTATCGCGCAACTTGTACCCGATAGGCGATAGGGTCCGCGTATCCCGCCTCCGCGAACGCCCGCAGCCGCAACCGGCAACTATCGCACGCTCCGCACGCTTCCTCTTCCCCTTGATAGCACGACCATGTTCGCTCGAGCGGCGCCTTCAATTCCATCCCTCTGTGGATAATTTCGCTCTTCCGCATGTGAATCACCGGCGTTCGAATCTCGATTCGCGTCTCCGGACGTGTTCCCACCCGCACCAGCTCGGAAAACACATCGTAATACTCCGGCCGGCAGTCCGGATATCCCGAACTATCCTCCGATACTGCGCCGATAAAAATCGCCGTGGCTCCTATCACCTCTGCCCAGCTCACTGCAACGGATAGAAAATGTGCGTTGCGAAACGGCACGTACGTGACCGGAATCTCTCTCTCATTTTCACCAAAATTCTCAGGCACGGCAATTCGCTCGTCCGTCAGCGCCGAGCCCCCGATTTCTCCCAACGCATCAAGCCTCACCGCCAATTTTTCTCTGATTCCATAAAACGCGGCGATTTCCTCAAATGCCCGGCGCTCGCGCCTCTCCGTCCGCTGCCCGTAACTCGCATGCAGCAGCGCCAGCGCATGCGTTTCATTCGCCATCGCCGTCGTCACGCAGGAATCCATCCCTCCGCTCAGCAGCACCACCGCTTTTTCCTTCGCGCTCATCTTTCTTCGCATTCTCTCCGCGAACCGCTCTCACACTCCATGCATCGCCGGGTCCCAGATGAACTTGTGAATCTGCAATCCCAGCCGCACCTGCAAACCATCCTCCAAAATCCATTCCGCCAGCGCCCGCGCATCCATCGCGGGCCATTTCCCTTCCGGATCGGCAAATACCGGAGAAAACAGCACTTCATGCACGCGTCCCGCTAATCCATGCTCCGACGCAAACTCTCGCGCAAACTCATAGTCCCTTCGGCTCGCAATCACAAATTTGATTTCATCCCTCTGATCCAGCGCATCCAGGTTCGCAAGATTGAATTTCCCACATTCACCCGAATCCGGGCACTTCACGTCCAAGATTTTCACCGCCTCACGCGGCAACGCGCTCACATCGCGCTCCCCGCTCGTCTCAATCAGCACCGTGTAGCCCTCATCGAGAAACTTCCGTGCCAGCTCCGGCGTCTCTGGCTGCAACAGCGGCTCGCCGCCGGTAATCTCCACCAACCTCAAATCTTTGACTGCTTTCGTTTTCCGTTCGTGCAGCTCCGCCACGCGCCCCATCACCTCCGCAACGCTGTATTTCTTCCCGCCATGAAACGCGTACGCTGTATCGCACCACGTGCATCGCAGGTTGCACCCGGTCAGCCGCACAAACACGCAGGGCAATCCCGCGTATGTGCTTTCGCCTTGAATCGACTTGAATATTTCCGTAATGAACATGTTTCGCTGGCAACTACCTGTTCGCCGCTTGCCCGCCGGAGCGGGCCTGCGCCGCCCTCCGCCGCAAATAAATCACGCCGCCGATCGCCGCAATTAGTTCTGCAAGGATCACCGGCACCGCTATTTTCAATCCATAGCCGTAGTACATCCAAAGGAACGACACGATGAACGCCGGAATCGCGATAATGTAGAACGCCCGGTTCACGATTTAACCCGCCGCTCGCGGCCTGCTCCTTACGGCCTGAATGTCGCCGCGCTGGTCTCCGTCTCCCAAACCGTAATTCCCGAAATCGCCGCCCCGTTCGCCGATTTTCGCATCTGCTTCGCGGTTTCGTCGTAAATGTACTTCGCGATATTTTCCGCCGACGGATTCACTTTGTCGAACGGTGCAAAATCGTTCAGGTTGCGATGGTCGAGCGAGTGAATCACCGACTGAATCACCTGTTTCAAATGCACGAAATCATACAGCAGCCCGGTGGAATCCAGTTCCCGGCCTTCCATCGTCACCCGCACACGATAGTTGTGCCCGTGCTGGTTCTCGCACTTCCCCTTGTATCCTCGCAGGTAGTGCCCCGCGGCAAAATTTTCATCCACGCTGATTTCGAACATCTTTCCCGCTCGTTTCTTTCGAATTCCCGCGTCCCGCCGCGCGCGAATGCCGCCCGCAAAGCTAAAGTTGCTCTGCAAAGCGCGCGACTTCGGCGAGGTCCTGCGTCAGGGCGTATTCAGGCAGCGATTCCAGAAAAATTCTACCATACTGCATCCGCTGAATCCGGTTATCCAAAATTGCCAGAACCCCGCGATCCGTCCGTGACCGGATCAATCTTCCAAATCCCTGTTTCAGCGACAGAACCGCCTTCGGCACCTGATATTCCGCAAACGCATTCTGCCCGTCATCCTGCAGCGCGCGTACTCGCGCCGCGACAATCGGATCCGACGGCACCGCGAACGGCAGCCGGTCGATAATCACGCACGAAAGCTGCGACCCCGGCACGTCCACGCCTTGCCAGAAACTCGCCGTCGCCAGCAGCACCGCTCCCGGCGTTGCCCGAAATCTTTCCAGCAGCGCCGACCGCGGCGCCGTCCCTTGCAACAGCAGCGGAAACGGCACCGTTCCCGCCAGCTGCTCGTGAATTTCCCTCATCTGCGCATAACTCGTGAACAAGCAGAACGCTCTCCCGCGCGTCAACCCGATAATCTGCGCAATTTCCGCCGCCGCGCGCTCCGTAAACCGCGCATCGCGCACATCCGGCAGCGTCTTCGGTATATACAGCAGCGCCTGGCTCGCGTAATCGAATTCCTGCGGCAGCACTTTTTCCTGCACCGCCGTCAGTCCCAGCCGCCGCTTCGTATAATCGAACCGCCCGCCCACCGCCAGCGTCGCCGAAGTCAGCACGATGGTGTCGAATTGCTCGAAGAGCCTCTCGCGCATGATCTCGCTCACGTCAATTGGCGTCGCCACTAAAAAAACCCCTTTCCCGCGCCGCTCGAACCAATACACATATCCTTTCTCGTTGCTCTCCAGCAAAAATCCCAACTCGCGCCGCAGCTCCGCCGCGCGTCGCGCCAGGTTCATCACTTCTTCTGGCTTCGAGCTCAACGCCGCGAACTCCGTCTCCAGCCGTTTCAGCGCCGCCAGCAATCCGTCGTACGCCTCGCGATTCCGTTCCACAAACGCCAGCCGCTCCTCATGCTCGAACGGAAATCTCCCTTCCCGCGCTGAAAAACCTTCGAAAAACGTGTGCGCTCGCTCGCGAACCTGCGTCAAAGGCCGCCGCGTTGCCGCCGTCCCGGCGTTCACCATCCGCAAAACTTGCTCGCCGTCGCGCGCCAGCTCGTCAAATTGATAGCTTGAAACTTGCCGTCCAAAATAGTCGCTCGCCACATCCTCGATCTCATGCGCCTCGTCGAAAATCACCGCCGCATATTCCGGTAGAATCGATCCAAAGTCGTCCTGTCGCAACGCCAGGTCCGCGAAAAACAAATGATGATTCACGATAATCACGTCCGCTTCCTGCGCCCGCTGCCGCATCGCCGTCAGAAAACACTGCTGAAATTGCGGACACTTCTGTCCGGTACAGGTGTCTTTTCGGGCATCGATGCGGTTCCATAGCTCCGCGTCATCCGGCAGAAAATTCAACTCCGCGCGGTCGCCCGTCTCCGTCAGCTTTTCCCAGTCGCGGATTTGCGCGAACCAGTCGATCTCGTCCATCCCGCGCAGCACCGGCTGGCCTTCCATCAAATGCACCTTCTCGCGGCACACGAAATTATTGCGGCCCTTCATCAGCGCCACTTTCAATTCCGGCGCGAAATGCTTTCGCAGAAACGGAATGTCCTTCTCGAAAAGCTGCTCCTGCAATGATTTCGTCGCTGTGGAAATCACCACGCGCCGCCCGCTGCGTATCGCCGGAACCAAATACGCGAGCGTTTTGCCCGTGCCCGTGCCGGCTTCAATCAGCGCGTGTTGATGCCGCGCGAAAGCCTCGTCCACCATCTCCGCCATTTCCAGTTGCGCCGCGCGAAATTCGTATCCCCTATGGCACTTCGCCAGCATCCCTCCCGGCCCAAACACATCCGCCATCGTAATCGCAGTCTTCGCCTCACTCTCTGTTCGCTTCGCCATTTTTCGCGTCGAGGAAGTTGAACTCATTTCGCTATCGCCGGGCTACCATACTACAATCCGCGCAAGTCCTGCTCAAACGGCAGCTGCTCCCACCGCTTTCGCAGCCAATTGGCGCGCCGCCGCGTTTCCTGCTAGACTCAGCTTCTTTCAAGTTCTCATTCAGGAGAACCTATGGCCGAAAAACCAAGTACCACCAAGCCTGGAGTCGTCGAGAAAATCATCAAGCCTGTGGTCCCGGACCAGCCCGAAAAAGCGCAGATCGCTGTCGAAAGCGCCGACCACCTTTATCGCGAAATCCGCATTGAAAACACGCTGATCGACGAAAAGGGCAAAGAGGTGCGCCTCAAAGAAGGCGCTCGCGTCGAGGTTATCGTCGAGGCCGACCCCAAGGACACAACACCGAAGAAAGACGCAAAAAAATAAGGCTTCCGGGCATCAATGAACTCGCTGGGTACCTGCGTTTCGCAAGAAGTCTCGGAAATCCAGGGGAAACACCCTCTATCGGATTGTCGGCTCACTTTATTCCAAGCAGCGACTTTGAAATCCGCGTCTATTGAGCTGCCGGTTCAGCCGCTGGATGCATTCCGTGCTGGGGAACTTCGTGGATGCCGCGCGCAGGCGGTTCCTGATGAAATCGGAAAAGCTGATTGAGCGGCCCCGCGCCTTTGCCGATTCCATAACTCTTTTCGATCGCTTTGAAGACGTACGCCTTCGCCAAAATAAGCGCCTCGCGAAGCTGCTGCCCTAGGGCGAGCTGCGCCGCCACCGCCGACGAAAGCGTGCATCCCGAACCGTGCGTGTTTTCGCTCTTCGCGTGGTCTCCGCCGAAGGGATTGCCTTCGCCATTTTCGTACAACACGTCAGCGGGCTTCTCCAGATGGCCGCCCGTGACGATCACCGCTTTCGCGCCCATCTCCGCCAATTTTTGCGCCGCGGCCTTCATTCCCGCCAGGTCCTTCACTTCCACGCCCGATAGCAGAGCCGCTTCGTCCATGTTCGGCGTGATTACCGTCGCTCGTTTCATCAACTCGTCGCGGAGAAATTTCACTCCGCTCGCCTCGAGCAATTCCGCATTCCCCGCTGAAGGCATGATCACAGGATCCAGAACTACGTGCGTGAAATGATTCTTGTCCAGAAATTCCGCGACGACCACCGCGTTTGCTTTATTGCCGAGCATTCCGATTTTCACCGCGGCGATGCTGACGTCACTGGCAAGCGCCTCGAGCTGCTCGCGCAACACGGCTGCCTGCGTCGGATGGACGGACTTCACTCCCTGCGTCGATTGCGCGGTCAGCGCCGTGATTGCGGCAACGCCATAGCAGTTGTGCGCCGCAAACGTCTTCAGGTCCGCAGCTACGCCCGCTCCGCATGAAGGATCGAAACCAGCAATGGTCAGCAGAATCGGTGGATGATTATGGTTGTGATTGGTATTCGTCAATTCCTAGGCCCTCCGCACAAGGCGCAATTTCCGGCGCCGCTCCTCGCGCGCACCGCTTAATTCAAAATGTACGCGCCTTC
>JBAUEH010000075.1:0-2041 GCA_049678505.1 Candidatus Acidiferrales bacterium | reverse complement strand
GCGGGCGCGACGACGATCGAGGCGCCGAGCGACAAGCCCTATGGTGACCGCAGCGCGGGCGTGAAAGATCCGTGGGGAAACAGCTGGTTCATCGCGACACACATCAAGGATGTGGCGTTCTAGCGCGCTGCGATGGTGGGGGCTCGCAGGCGAAATTTGAAAAACTCAAACGCGAAAATCGCGGGAGGCGCGGCATGCCGCTAGCGACTAAAAACGGAGCGACACACGCCGGCAACGACAGCAAGGGACGGCGCGTGATGAGAATTATTCTCGGCGCGATTGCCGGCGTGATTGTGTGGACGGTGGTCGTAACGGCGTGCGACATTGCCGTTCGAAAGTTGTGGATCGAATACGCGCTCGTCGAAAAATTATCCGGTTTTGTCGCCGCGCTCATCGCAAAAGAACGCGTCAAGTCGGCGGCGGCCGGTCTGGTGTTGCTCGCGATCTTCCTGCCGGTTCACATTTCCATCTGGCACAAACTTCCGGTGTGGTACCACCTGGTTTTCTTCACGTCGCTGCCGGTGCTGAGCCTGGCGGGCGGGTTACTGCGGCGGCCCGCGGGAATTTCGCAAACTCCTGCGACGCAGGCAGCGCTTCCCGAAGCGTGAGGCCGAGCGTTTGGCGCACCGAAATGAATCAAATACCGACGGCGCGGCGCGAACGGTTTTCGCGGACCCAGCGAGTGTCCTGAACAGGCTCGCCGTCGCATTCGACTTCAAGAACGGTGGCGAGCGGATCGGGAGGATGATCGGGCAGGCCGGTGAACTGGACGCGAAATTCCTCCTGCTTGAATTCGACGGGCTGCTTGGTGGTGAACATGCGCGCGCTAATTACTTTGGTTCGCAAGCCGCCGATGGCCACGGTGCTACCCGGCCAGAAGTAAACGTGGATGTAGAGGGTGTTGCCTTTGCGCGTGAAGCCGGCCATTTCCGAGGTGTCCACTTTGCAGCGTTCAGATTCGTAGATGGTGGGGCCGTTGTCGTCCATCCAACGGCCCACGGCCTCGAGAGTGGCGATGGATTCCGACGGCACGGAGCCGTCGCCGGTGGGACCGATATTCAGCAAATAATTTCCGCCGCCCTGCGCGCATTGCACTAAGTTGCTGACGATGGTCTTCGGAGATTTCCAATCGTCGTCGGCGCGCTGATAACCCCAACTGTCGTTCATGGTCATGCAGGATTCCCAAGCGCGGCCCTCGGCGGAGGCTTCGATGGTTTGCTCCGGCGTGCTGAAGTCTCCGGGAAGAAGGTTGCGATTGTTGACGATGATCTCCGGCTGAAGGCTGAAAACCATCTGATTCATTTTGCCGGATTGCCAGCCCGCTGCGTCGAGGGGCCAAGCCACGTCGTACCACAGGACGTCGATTTTGCCGTAGTTGGTCATGATTTCGCGGATGAGGCCATGCGTGTAGGCTACGAAACGCTCGCGGGCCGCCGGGTCAGTGGCGCAGCGCGCGCCGTCAGGATGGTGCCAGTCCATGAGCGAATAATAGAAGCCCACGCGCAAGCCCTCGGCGCGGGCCGCTTCGACGTACTCTTTGGCGAGGTCGCGGCCGGGGCCCTGGTCCGGCACGCAATAGTTGGTGAGCTTCGTCGCGAAATTGCAGAAGCCTTCATGGTGCTTGCTGGTCATGACCATGTACTTCTGGCCGGCGCGTTTTGCGAGGCGCGCCCATTCGCGCGCGAAGCCGGGCCGCGGATGAAAACGATGAGCGAGCTGCTCGTACTCGGCGACGGGAATGCCTTCTTCCTCCATGGCCCATTCGTGATGGCCGTAAACGCTGTAGAGGCCGAAGTGAATGAACATGCCGAACTTGGCGGCGTGCCACCAGGCCATGCGCGCGGCACGAGATTGATCTTCGCGCTGCTGTTCTTCTGTTTGGACTTCGCTGGCGGCGGGCTGGCTTTGTTGCGTGGCCCATGCGAATTCCGGCAGCGTGGCGCGTGCGCCGACTGCGGCGGCGCCGGCTCCGAAGAGTTTCAGAGTGTCACGGCGGGAGAGGATGTGCGGCATATGGGGCGTCATATTGCTCCAGCTTGGC
>JBAUEH010000074.1:0-4778 GCA_049678505.1 Candidatus Acidiferrales bacterium | reverse complement strand
TAGTTGTGCTTATAGGGGTTTCCCCCCTACCCCGGAACAGAGAACGAAGGAACGGGGTTTTGGGGAGCGGCCGAAATGGGGCGCCTGCCCCGCAAAGCCGTTTGAAGCTCTCCGCAAGTGAAGTGGTGGTGTTCGTGATTTTGTGAGCACGCCCGCGCGGAGTACCTTGCCGGTTCCTTCGGGGTCGTAAGGGCCCGTTCTGTTCTGCCGCCTTGTGCGCGTTTGCAGGGCTTCGCAAGCCTCGCAAAACAACGAAACCGGGATTTATTCGGAGGATAAGAGTGCCGACGTTTGCACAATTGGTTCGACACGGCCGCGAGCAGCTGCGGACGAAAACGAAATCGCCTGCGCTGGAGGGTTGTCCTGAGAAGCGCGGCGTTTGCGTCCGCGTGTATACGCAGACTCCGAAGAAGCCGAACTCGGCGCTGCGCAAAGTGGCGCGCGCGCGGTTGACCAACGCCGCCGAGGTGACCACATACATTCCCGGCATCGGGCACAATTTGCAGGAGCACTCGATCGTGCTGGTGCGCGGCGGCCGCGTGAAGGATTTGCCGGGCGTGCGCTACCACGTGGTTCGTGGAACGCTCGACGCGGCGGGAGTCGAGAATCGCAAGCAGGGACGCTCGAAATACGGGGCGAAGCGGCCAAAAGCCGCACAGAAGTAGGAGAGTCGCGGAATGCCACGCAAAGGATTTGTTGTACGGCGCAAGATTCCCGGAGACGCGGTCTACGGGAGCGATCTGGTGCAGAAATTCATTTCCAGCATGATGTATGACGGCAAGCGCGCCACCGCGCAGCAAATTTTCTATACCGCGATGGAAAACGTGGCGCAGAAAACGAACAGCGACGCGCTGGGGGTTTTCAAGAAGGCCGTGGAGAACGTGAAGCCGCTTCTGGAAGTGAAAACCAGGCGCGTGGGCGGCGCAAACTATCAGGTTCCGGTCGAAGTGAATCCGTTCCGGAGGCAATCGCTGGCGATCCACTGGCTGATTCTCTACGCGCGGCAGCGTTCCGGAAAGAACATGACCGACAAGCTGGCCGACGAATTGATGGACGCGGCGAACAGCAAAGGCGGCGCAGTGAAGAAGAAGGAGGACGTGCACCGCATGGCGGAGGCCAACAAGGCCTTTGCCCACTACCGCTGGTAGGCGGGAATTTTCAGATGGCGCGGCAATTCCAACTCGATCGCATGCGGAACATCGGGATCATGGCGCATATCGATGCCGGCAAGACCACCTCGACAGAGCGCATCCTGTTCTATACGGGTGTGACCTATAAGATCGGCGAAGTGGACGAGGGCACAGCCACGATGGATTGGATGGAGCAGGAGCGCGAGCGCGGAATCACCATCACTTCCGCGGCGACGACGGCTGCATGGAAGCGGCAGGGGCAGCTCTACCGCATCAATATCATTGACACGCCGGGCCACGTGGATTTTACGGTGGAAGTGGAGCGTTCGCTGCGCGTGCTGGATGGTGCGGTGGCGATTTTCGATTCCGTCGCGGGCGTGCAGCCGCAGACAGAAACGGTGTGGCGGCAGGCGGACAAGTACCGCGTGCCACGCATCGCGTTCGTCAACAAGATGGACCGCACGGGCGCGGATTTCGATCACGTGATTCGAACGATGCGGCAGCGCCTTTCGGCTCACCCCGTTCCTTTGCAGTTTCCTCTCGGTAAAGAAGACAGCTTCATCGGGGTGATCGATTTCATCGAAGAGCGCGCTATTGTCTGGAAGGACGAAACGCTCGGCGCGGAGTTCGAATACATCACACTCGACCAACTGTGGGATCCGGCGTTTCAGAAGAGCCGTCCGGAGATTGCCGCAGCGCTGAAAGCGTCGGCGGTGAGTGCGGAATTCTACAAAGAACATCGCGAAAAGGTTGTCGAGTACATTGCCGAGCACGACGACGCCGTGCTGGCGAAATATCTGGCGGAACACAAGCTGGAGCCAGCGGAGCTGCGCGCCTCGATTCGCCGTTCGACTCTGGCGTTGAAGCTAGTGCCCGTGCTCGCGGGGTCGGCATTCAAGAACAAAGGTATTCAGCCGCTGCTCGATGCGATCGTGGATTATCTGCCGGCACCGGCGGACGTCGCGCCGGTCGAGGGCATCAATCCCGATACCGAAGAGCCGGAGTTGCGCCGCGCCGCCGACGATCAGCCGTTTTCAGGCTTGGCGTTCAAGATCATGTCCGATCCCTACGTCGGCCATTTGACCTACATTCGCGTCTACTCGGGGGTCTGCAAGACCGGCTCGAGCGTCTACAACCCGACGAAGCGGACACGCGAGCGCATTGGGCGCTTGCTGCGCATGCACGCGAACAAGCGCGAGGAAATTGAAGGGATCGATTCCGGCGACATCGCCGCCTGCGTGGGCTTGAAAAATGTTTCGACCGGCGACACGCTTTGTGATGAAGATAAGCCCATCGTTCTGGAAGCCATCGAATTTCCCGCCCCTGTGATTTCCGTTGCCATCGAACCCAAGACCAAAGCCGACCAGGAAAAAATGGGCAACGCGCTCGCCAAGCTGGCGCAGGAAGATCCGACGTTCCGCGTCCACACCGAGCCCGACACGGGCCAGACGCTGATTTCCGGCATGGGGGAGCTGCACCTGGAAATTATTGTGGACCGCATGATGCGCGAATTCGGCGTGCAGGCCAATGTGGGTCGGCCGCAGGTTGCTTACCGCGAGACAATCATTAAGCAAGCCCCAGGAGAAGGGAAATACATTCGCCAGACCGGCGGCCGCGGGCAGTACGGCCACGTGAAGCTCTCCGTGCATCCGCTGCCGAACGCGGGCCACGAAGACATGCGCGAGCTTTCGACCGATGAACTGGATGTGCTGGCGAAGCAAGTGGCGGGCAAGGGCGGAAAGTGGCGCTTCGACAAGGAGCATCGTCTGCTGTTCATCGACAAAATTTTTGGCGCCGCGATTCCCAAAGAATTTGTTCCACCGATCGAAAACGGAATCAAAGAAGCAATGGAAAACGGCGTGCTTGCTGGATACGAAATGGTGGACATTGCCGTGGTGGTAGAGGACGGCAGCTACCACGAAGTGGATAGCTCGGAAATGGCGTTCAAGATTGCCGGTTCGATGGCGTTCAAGGAAGCCTGTGGGCGCGCACATCCAAAACTGCTCGAACCGATTATGAGGGTTGAAGTCGTCGTGCCGGAAGAATATATGAGCCAAGTGTTCGGCGATCTAAATTCGCGCCGCGCGCACGTGCAGGGCACGGAAAACCGCGCAGGCAGCCACGTAATTCGCGCGGAAGTGCCGCTCTCGGAGATGTTCGGATATGCGACGGATCTGCGCAGCCGGACGCAGGGCCGCGGCAGTTATACCATGCATTTTTCGCATTACGCGCAGACGCCCGTGGCTGTTTCCGAGGAAGTGATTTCGAAGGCTACCGGCAAGGTAGGAGCCAAATGAGCGAGCGCCCGGACAATCAGCGGCGGGAGTTTCTGGAAAGACTGAAATACATGCTCGGTGAAGAGCGCTGGCTGAAATTCGTGGAAATGGTGGAGAGAGGCGAACTGGACAAGCACCGGCAGGGGTTCTTTGAAATGATAGAGAGGGACGAACCGGAGCAATATCTGGAGCGGTTCAAGTTCAAAAGAGAGTTTCCGGGGGCTTTCAACTAGGAATCAAGCACACGCTGAGGAGCAGAGCGAGACATGGCGAAGGAAAAATTCGAGCGGAGCAAGCCGCACCTGAATATTGGGACGATCGGGCACATCGATCACGGAAAGACCACGCTGACGGCGGCGATCACCAAGGTGCTGTCGAAGAACAACCCGAAGGTGCAGTTCCGGGCGTTCGATTCGATCGACAACGCGCCGGAAGAGCGCGAGCGGGGCATTACCATCGCGGTGTCGCACGTGGAGTACGAGACGGCGAACCGGCACTACGCGCACATCGATTGCCCGGGGCACGCCGACTACATCAAGAACATGATCACCGGGGCGGCGCAGATGGACGGAGCGATTCTGGTGGTGGCGGCGACCGACGGGCCGATGCCGCAGACGAGAGAGCATATTTTGCTGGCGCGGCAAGTGGGCGTGCCGTACATCGTGGTGTTTCTGAATAAATGCGACGCAGTGGAAGATCCGGAGCTGCTGGATTTGGTGGAGATGGAAGTGCGGGATTTGCTGAAGACCTATCAATTTCCGGGGGACAAAGTGCCGGTAGTGCGCGGGTCGGCGCTGAAAGCTTTGGAAGGCGATGCGAAGTGGGAGAAGTCGATCTTGGAATTGATGGAAGCGGTGGACAAGAACATCCCGCTGCCGCAGAGAGATGTGGATAAGCCGTTCGCCATGCCGATCGAGGATATTTTCTCGATCTCGGGAAGAGGGACGGTGGTGACGGGGCGGGTGGAGCGCGGGAAGGTGAAGGTGGGAGAAGAGATTGAGATTGTGGGCTTCCGTCCAACGATGAAGAAAGTGGTGACGGGAGTGGAGATGTTCCGGAAGCTTTTGGATGAAGGGATTGCCGGAGACAATGTGGGGTTGCTGTTGCGCGGGACGGAAAAAGAGGAAGTGGAGCGCGGGCAAGTGATTGCGAAGCCAGGGTCGATCACGCCGCACACGAAGTTCAAGGCGGAAGCGTACGTGCTGACGAAGGAAGAGGGCGGGCGGCACACGCCGTTTTTCACGGGCTATAGGCCGCAGTTTTACTTTCGGACGACGGACGTGACCGGAGACGTAGCGCTGCCGACTGGCGTGGAGATGGTGATGCCGGGAGACAACGTGAGTGTGGAAGTGAAGCTGATCACGCCGGTGGC
>JBAUEH010000073.1:0-51838 GCA_049678505.1 Candidatus Acidiferrales bacterium | reverse complement strand
AAAATCAGCTTTTCGTCGTGCATCAGACCGGCGAACACGACTATAATGCGGTTCGCGAAGCGTATGCTCGCCTCGAATTCAATGCGGAGGTCAGTCCCTTCATCGGGAATATGGCGGAAAGGTTTGCGCAGGCCGACCTGATCGTTTGCCGGTCAGGCGCCATCACGGTGGCCGAAGTTGCCGCCGCTGGGCGTGCCGCCATCTTCATCCCTTTCGGTGCTGCCACAGACAGTCATCAGCTTCGCAACGCCCAGTTCATGGCGCAATCTGGCGCCGGGCGCGTGATTCCGCAGGACCAGTTGAAACCGCAGCGCCTGGCAAACGAGATCCTTTCTCTTTTGGACCAGACCGCTGTGGCGGGCCAGCCCCCAAAAATCGAAGAAATCGAAGAGCGCGCGCACGCGCTCGGACGTCCACGAGCCGTCGCTGACATCGTGGACATCATCGAGGGGGTTGTTCACAAATGACCATTCCATTCGGAAATTTTCAGCGCATTCATTTGATCGGCATCGGCGGCAGCGGCATGAGCGGCATCGCCGAGGTCCTGCTGGCTCTCGGCTACGCCGTCTCCGGCTCGGACATCAAGCCCTCCACCACCACCGAGCGGCTGCGCAATCTTGGCGCGCGAATTTTCGATGGCCACGAAGCGCAACACGTCCATGGCGCGCAAGTCGTCGTTGCTTCCTCTGCGGTTCGTCCTGACAATCCGGAAATCGTCGAAGCGCGCAAACTGAAAATCCCCGTGATTCCACGCGCCGAAATGCTCGCGGAGCTGATGCGTTTGAAATACGGCATCGCCGTCGCTGGAGCGCACGGGAAAACCACCACTACTTCGCTGGTCGCGTCCGTTCTTGCCGCCGCGGGATTTGATCCCACCTTCGTCGTCGGCGGGCGCGTCAACGCTGCCGGAACCAACGCGCGCGCCGGACAGGGCGATTACATGGTTGTGGAAGCCGACGAGAGCGATCGCTCATTCCTGCTGCTCGCTCCGGTCGTCGCTGTCGTCACCACCATCGACCGCGAGCATCTCGACCAATACCATTCGCTCGAAGAAATCCAATCCACGTTTCTCGAGTTTGTGAATCGCGTGCCGTTTTACGGCGCCGCGGTGCTCTCGCTTGACGAGCCGAACGTGCAAGCGATTTTGCCCGGCGTCAAACGCCCTATCGTCACGTATGGTGTTTCGAACCAGGCCGATTTGGTCATCAGCGATATCGAGCTCGCCGGACTCGACAGCCATTTCCGTCTCACCTATCACGGAGACGACCTCGGAAAATTCCATCTGCCTTCGCCGCCGGGAATTCACAACGTTCGCAACGCTGCGGCCGCTGCTGCTGTGGGACTTTATCTCAACATTCCCGCGGACCTGATTCGCGAAGGCCTCCACAAGTTCGGCGGTGTCGGCCGGCGCTTTGAAATAAAGGGCACGTTCGCAGGCGTCACGTTGATCGACGACTACGGCCATCACCCGGCGGAAATTCGCGCCACGCTCGAAGCCGCGCGCGGCTGCAACTACAAACGCCTCCTCGTGCTGTTCCAACCCCATCGCTACACACGCACCAAGCATCTCTGGGACGATTTTTGTCGCGCCTTCAATTTGGCCGACGTCCTCGTCGTTTCCGAAATCTACGCCGCCGGAGAAGCGCCCATCGATGGCGTTACCGGCCAAAAGCTCGCGGAAGCAATCTCCGCCGCGGGTCATAAGAATGTCGTGTTTTCAAATACGTTGCAAAAGGGAGTCGAAATTCTTTTACGTGAAGCCCAGCCGGGCGACGCGATTTTGGCCATCGGTGCCGGCACGGTGAATCGCTCGCTCGATGAACTGGCATTGTTGCTTGGCACCGAACAGCCCAAGACGCGCGTAACGCCGTAAGCAGCGCGTGAGTCGAGACGGTTTTCGTCAGGGCACGGTTTTAACCGTGCCGAACAAAGCAGCAAAATAAGGGGTTTTAACCCCTGAGGCTAGTGCTGCAAACGTGAAAGTTGCCAGAGGACGGAATATAGTTTGGCGAAGCTGAAAAAAATCGAAACGGAAGCTTATCCGCAGGAGGCGCTCGCGGAGGAAGAGCCGCGCTATCTCCGCCGGCAAAGGCCGGTTGAGATCAAGCGGCGTAAGTTCGGCAAGAAAGCATGGAAGGGTTACTTCCACGTTGCGTTCATTGTCGTTCTCGTCGTCGCATGCGCAGGCGCGCTTTTCGCCATCGGAGAATTTTTGCTTACTTCTCCCGCAATGGCCCTGGCGAGTCCCAGCCAGGTGGACCTGAGCGGCAATCATTTCGTCGCGCGCTCCAGTGTGCTGGAGATTTTTTCGCCCGATCGTGGCCGCAGCGTTCTTCGTGTGCCGCTCGCCAAGCGCCGCGCCGAAATCGAAGCGCTTCCGTGGGTCGAGCGCGCCACTGTGCGCCGCGCGCTGCCTAATCGCATCGAAGTGGAAATCGTGGAGCGAACGCCGATCGCTTTTCTGCGCGACGGAGCGGATCTGTTTCTCGTGGACAGTCAAGGAATGATTTTGGATCGCCCGCTCGCGGCCGACTTTCGCTTTCCTGTGGTCACCGGCATCACTGCCGCCATGCCTCGCGAGGATCGTGCCCGCCGCATGCAGCTCATGTCGGATTTCATGAACCAAATTCGCCAGGTTCGGACGGATGCGGGCGATTCCGTCAGCGAGATTGATCTCTCCGACGCCAGTGACGTTCAGGCGACCTTTGCGGGCCTGCAAGGCGCCAACGCCGCGGTACCGGGTGCGCTTCTGGTGCACTTCGGCAACGGCGATTTTCACGACAAGTTTCAAGTTCTGTTGAACAACATCGGTCAATGGGAACAAGCGGCGGGCCGCGTGGCGTCGGTGGATTTGCGATTCGAAAAAGAAGTTGTTGTGAATCCGGAGAACCCTTCGCCGGCTTTGCAGCCTGTCGCGGAGGCCACGCCCGTTGTGGCCCCGCCGCCGCAGCCTCGGATCGCGTTCGAGCCTCGGCTTGCGTCTGAGGCCAAGCCAAAAGCGCGGAGTGCCGTGCACAGGGCAGCATCGAAGGTGAAGTCCAGAGCGAGAACAAAATCGAAGCCAGCATCAAAGTCAGCGCACCGAGCGAAGAGACACGTCGCTAATTAATTGCTGGCCGCAATTTATTTTTCACGAAATTGAGGGGAGCAGCAGTTTTGGGGAAAAAGGATCGTTACTTGGTAGGGCTGGATATCGGTAGCACGAAGACGTGCGCGCTCGTGGGTGAAATCGAGGAACAGGGCGGCGTAAAGTTTGCCGGACTTGGCGCGGCGGAGTCCAAGGGCTGGCGCAAAGGGCAGATTGTGAATCTTGAGCTGGCTGTCAGCTCCATTCGTCGCGCGGTCGAGGAAGCGGAAAATATTGTGGGCGTTCCGGTGGAATCCGCGTTGATTGGAATCGCTGGCAGCCACGTGCGCGGCGTGAACAGCCGCGGCGGCATCGCCCTGGGGCAGCGGCCCCGCGACATTCATCGGGATGACGTTCGTCGCGCCGTCGAGGTGGCGAAAAGCGTGAAGTTGCCCGAGGATCGCGAAGTCTTGCATGTCTTGCCGCAGGAATTCTTCGTGGATTCGCAGGACAACATTCGCGATGCCATCGGCATGGTCGGTCAAAAGCTCGAAGTGGATGTGCACATCGTCACTGCGTCGGCCACGGCCACGCAAAACGTGGTCACCGCCGTAAACAAAGCGGGTATTGTGGTCAACGACACGGTGCTCGAACCGCTCGCCTCTGCCGAAGCTTGCCTCACTCAGGACGAACGCGAGCTCGGCTGCTGCTTGCTCGACATCGGCGGCGGCACCACGGAGATGATTGCTTTTTCCGGTGGCATGGTGCGCCACAGCGCGGCTGTTCCCATCGGCGGCGATCATTTCACCAACGATCTCGCCGTCGGGTTGCGTACGCCGATTCCGGAAGCCGAAAGCATCAAGCGCCGGCACGCTTGCGCGTGGCGCGAAATGATGGGCGTGGACACGCCCATCGAAATTGGCAGCGTCGGCGACCGCCCGCCGCGCACGGTTTTCACGCGCAATCTCTGCGAGATTGTTGAGCCGCGCGCGCAAGAGCTTTTGACCATGCTGTGCGACGAACTGCGCCGTGCGGGTCTCGATTCGCAGATTCCCGCGGGCCTTGTGCTCACGGGCGGCGGTGCGCGGCTACGCGGGCTCGTCGAGCTTGCGGAAAAAGTTTTTCGTCTGCCCGTGCGGCTTGCCTCGCCGCGCGGCTTGAGCGAGATCACCGAGGGGGTTTCTCAGCCCGAATACTCGGCTGCCGTCGGCCTGGTGCTTTACGGCGCGCGCGCGCGCCGGCACGCGGCGCAACGTTCCGGCGGCTGGACGGAAAAATTGAAAAGTCTTTTTGCTGGGAATTGAGCGGTTAAATTTTCACGGGGAACTGAGGGGAGGAAGCATGACGCCTAAAGATGCAGGACTTCGCGTTTCATTCAGTGAGGAACCACAAAACGGCGCCCGAATCAAAGTGATTGGCGTCGGCGGCGGCGGTTGCAATGCCGTGAACCGCATGATTCGCGCCAAGGTCGAAGGCGTGGAATTCATCGCGGCCAATACCGACTTGCAAGCGTTGAAGCTTTCGCAAGCGCCGCTCAAGTTGCAGCTTGGCACCAAGCTCACCAAGGGCTTGGGTGCGGGCGCGAATCCCGAGATGGGGCGCAAGGCGGCGCTCGAGGACACGGAAAAAATCCTCGAAGCGCTCGACGGCGCGGACATGGTGTTCGTCACCGGCGGTCTCGGTGGCGGCACGGGCAGCGGCGCCGCCCCTGTCGTTGCTAATCTCGCGAGCGAACTCGGCGCGCTGACCGTCGCCGTCGTCACCAAGCCGTTCGCCTTCGAAGGCAAGCGCCGCATGCAGCAAGCCGAGCAAGCTCTCGGCGAGCTCATCGGCTGTGTCGATACGGTCATCGTGATTCCCAACGAGCGCCTGATGGAATGCGTCGAGCACGGTACCAGCTTTTTCGAGGCGTTCCGCATCGCCGACGATATTTTGCGCCAGGCGGTTCAGGGCATCAGCGACATCATCACCATTCCCGGCATCATCAATCGCGACTTCGCCGACGTGAAAACCATCATGTCCGGCCAAGGCTACGCGGTGATGGGCACCGCCGTTGCCACGGGCTCGAATCGCGCCATCGACGCGGCCAACCGCGCCATCAACAGCCCGCTGCTCGAAGACAATTGCATCCAGGGCGCGCAGGGAATTCTGATCAACGTCACCGGCTCGTCGACGCTCAGCCTGCACGAAGTGCACGAGGCTTCGTCGATCATCCAAAAAGCGGCGCATGAAAATGCCAACATTATTTTCGGCGCGGTGATGGACGATGCCATGAAGGAGTCCGTAAAAATCACGGTGATTGCGGCGGGCTTCCGCGAAGTGGCCAACAAGAAGACGCATACGCGGCCGTCGTATCTGCCGAAAACGTGGAAGTCGGAGCGCGCGCCTGAGCCGCAGCATCCCGACGTGGTGTCGCAAGTGGCGCGCAACGTCACCGATGTGATTCAGGAAGTCGCCGCCGACGATTTGGACGTGCCGACTTTCCTGCGCCGCCAAGCCGCAAAGGCCTAGCGGCGCATCCACATCAACTCACTGAGGCGCTGCACATGAATTGTCGTGCGCCTCTTATGCGGAGTTTGCTTGCCTTGGCGAATATGAACCCCGCTGGTGCTCGGAGGCGAGAATGCCGCGATTCCGTAGACTCGGCTCGCTGACAGCGTTCTCCGTCGTCGCCGTGCTGACAGTCGCCGTGGCTTCTGCGGTTCCGTCGCAGCGCGGGTCTTCTGTGCCGTCCTGGCAACAGACCTATGCCTTTATGCGCAAATTCCTTCTGGCAGCCTACCCTGACCTGCCGAAGGGGTCATTATGGACCATCAGCGAAACCTCTCCGTTCGACCATCTGCCCGTACCGCATGGCGACTTTAGCGTGGAGATTCAAGGTGAGCTCATCCCTCACGACTATGAGGGACACATCATCTATGGTCAGGCCTTCACGCAGGGGCCTTTGCTTAGCGGCGTCCTCACCATCAATCCCTCCGGGCGTCTGGAGCGCGCACACATCCTTGGCTTCTGGGCGAACTCTGAGGCTAACGATAAATTCCAAAAAAGCTCCGAATTGCATACGAGGTGGACGGATGCTCAAATAGCTAAGGCATTGGAGAAAGCAGGAGCAAGGTTCGGTGCGAGCCAGAAAGTGGCCTTACTGCATCACATCCCTCTCGATGCTCTCAGCGATGCAATCGGCGTCCACCTGACTATACAATCTGCGGAGTTCGTGGTGGATCGATTTGTAGAGAACGACGGGCCTTGCGCTTCCCCGAGTTGGACAGTGACACTCCAGGGCCGCGAGGGCGGACGGGCCGTGGAATATGGAGCCAGCTTCGAACCCTTCGGTGGCCGTCTGACATTTCTCCTGCTTAAGACGCGCTAGCGGTGGACGCGTGACATACTGACGGTCTGACTTAACATGATCTCCATCGTTCGAATCCGGCGCGAGATTCTCTCCGCGATGCGCGAAGAAGCGTCGAAAACGCCAGCGCACGAATGTTGCGGCGTGCTTGCTGGACGCGATGAAATCATCACGCACATTTTCCCCGCAACGAACGCGCTGGCGAGCGCGACGGCGTATGAAATCGCGCCGCAAGAATTATTTCGCGTGATGAAAGAAATCCGTGCGGCGAAGTTGCACATGATGGGAATTTACCATTCGCATCCAGTGGGAGAGAATCGGCCGTCGCGGAGCGACGTTGAGCGCGCGTTCTATCCGGATACGCCGTACTTTATTCTTTCACCGTTGCCGGATGCGCCCCAGCCGGTGCGCGCCTTTTCGATTCGCGATAGCCAGGTCACCGAGCTGAAAATCGAAACTCCGTGATGGGGCCCAAGCCAACCAGCCGAAATTCCTTTTCGTATGAACCACTTCTGCGAACGTCCAGGATTGGGTCCGCGGTTCAGGGCATCGCCTGTACGAAACCCGATGGTTCACCGCAAAACTAAGCATAGAAGAAGAGTTAAGACGAATACGAGAATTCAATGTTTTGACTCCCCTGCCAAAGGACGAGTTCGCCTAGCTTTTCGAGCAGTTGCTGGCCCTCAACTATGGTCAGGAAATGATTGCCGGCCAGATCTCCGTCCTTGCAGCGAAACGCGGATTTTCCATAGGGTATGAGTATCTCGCATTCGGAATGGTCCGCTGGATGGAAAAGAATCTCCCCTGCGTTGGGACTTCCTGTGATTCCTTCCTTTTCAACTCCTAGATCATAATGGGACAAAGGAATCCAGGCCGCTTCTCCGCTCCAGCGGGCCTGTATCACCTTTGCGCGAAAAGGTAAAACGGCGCAAAACTTTTGGCACGTGATAGGCGAAAGATTGCGCTCCAGCCGCGCAGTAAAGTGCATGTTCGCGATGTTGATCTTGATGAACTCAGACGGATCTCTCACATCCGTTTCCTCCTGTCACGTCTGCCATTGATCGCATCCTCGCTCGGAATGACAAACTTCCAACGAGTCATTGGTGAACTTCACGCGCTGGCTGACGTTGGTTGCGCGTGCTGCGCGGCGTCGGCTTCGGCGAGACGGCGGGCGTAGAGCGGGAAGCGCGCGGCGAATTTCGCAACTTCAGCGCGCACGCGCCGCTCCGTGACGGATGCTTGCACCGGAGCTTTTTCACTCGCAGGCGGCGCGGCGCTTTTAGAGGCGCCCGTTGACGCAGTTTCGGGCGCCTTCGCTGGCCCGCCTTCGGAGACCATCGCCAAGCTGGCTGTTGACGTATCGACCGGAAGTTTTGCCGCACTCGGGGCAGCAGCGGCCGCGCTTTGAATCTGCGACAGGACTTCGCTCAGTACTTCGGCGATCCAGCGAGCAATCTGCTCCATTTCTTTTTCGCGCATGCCGCGCGTCGTGACTGCCGGGCTCCCCACGCGGATGCCGCCAGCCTTCATCGGCGGTTGCGTGTCGAAGGGAATCGCATTCTTATTCACGGTGATGCCGGAGCGTTCCAGCGCCAGCTCCGCGTCGCGTCCGGTCATGCCGCGCGATTGCAGATCGACGAGAAACAGATGCGTGTCCGTGCCGCCGGTAACGATGCGAAAACCAGCCGCAGCGATTCCCGCAGCGAGAGCGCGCGCGTTGGCGACGACTTGCTTTTGATACTCGCGAAAACCCGGCTCCATCGCTTCCTTCAAACAAACCGCCTTCGCCGCGATGATGTGTTCGAGCGGGCCGCCCTGCAATCCGGGAAACGTCAACTTGTCGAGCTCCTTCGCGAATTTTTCGCGGCACATCACCATGCCGCCGCGCGGGCCGCGCAGAGTTTTGTGCGTGGTGGTGGAAACAAAATCCGCGTGCGGCACGGGACTGGGATGAATTCCCGCGGCGACGAGGCCGGCAATGTGCGCCATGTCAACGAACAGCAGGGCATCGACCGCGCGCGCAATTTCGGCAAGTTTCGCGAAATCGATGATGCGCGCGTAGGCGCTCGCGCCGGCGACAATCATTTTTGGACGGTGCTCGCGCGCCAGCCGCTCGACTTCATCGTAGTCGATGCGTTCGGTTTCCTTGGTGACGCCGTACGGAACGAATTTGTAGGTGCGGCCGGAAAAATTCAACGGATGGCCGTGCGTCAGATGCCCGCCGTGCGCGAGGTTCATGCCGAGAACGGTGTCGCCCGGCTGCAGCGCGGACATGTACACGGAAATGTTGGCTTGCGTTCCCGAGTGCGCCTGAACGTTGGCGTGCTCGGCACCGAAAAGCTGTTTCGCGCGCTCAATGGCCAGGCGCTCCACTTTGTCGACGTTTTCGCAGCCGCCGTAGTATCGCTTGCCGGGGTAGCCCTCAGCGTATTTGTTGCTGAAGACCGAGCCCATCGCTTCCATCACGGCTTCGGAGATGAAATTCTCCGAGGCGATCAGTTCCAGCCCTGTGGCTTGGCGGCGCACCTCGTCGTTTAGCGCGTCGGCGACTTCCGGGTCCACTTCGGCCAGCGGCCGGGACATTCTTTCCGCTTCAGAGCGGCGAAGTTCGGGGGTGTCATTCACGAAATTAGGTTCCTTCCACGTAGGAAATTTGCTGCGTGCGCTCGGCTGAAAAGCCTTCCAAAATTATCGATTAGAAAATGTGATGTGCCGTTTTTTGTGTGAGTTGAATCGATTTCTAATTTCGGCGGTTGACGATTAGAAAATGGGGGGATCACAAACGCTAAATCATTTGCAGGCAATGGGTTGAGAGACGTGCCTTTGTGAGCGGCAAACAAAACACGCATTTTGTACCGATTAGAACGGGATGCGGCTCTTTGTTTTGTGTAACTTACGCCCGTTTCTAATAATTTCTTGTCCCGATTAGAAATTGAGCTTGGTGTTTGCTGGACTCCCAAGGGGGTGCGAAGAGGGCGCGCGAGGTGCCGTAGCAACTTCATCCGATATGAACCTATCTGCATTATCTCACGAGTGTAAAGAATTCCGCGTCGAGCCGTCGCCGAGCGCCGTCAGAAGCGCAAAAGCGGAGGTTAACGGCAGGTCTGGTAATGCGTCAGTTTGAATTTTGACTCTTTGTGTCACGATCAAGAAAATTCAAACTGACCTACCATCAAGGGTCTGGCTCAGTTGACTTGAGACAGCGGGATGATGAGGCTACCGAGTTGGCTGGTGCTTGGATCTTCAACCAGCACGCGCAGGGTGGTAGCGCCCGCATGAGGATGCACATTTTGGCGGAACACCATGCCGGATTTCAGCAAGGCGGCATATTGGGCGTCGGTCATCTGGAAATTGTAGCCGCGGTTCCATTGCTGAACGACTTTGCCGGTTTGGTCCTGCTCGAACACGTAAACGATGACCGAGCCTTTGCGAAGATTGCCGGTTTGGATTAGCTGGAGATTGCGGATGTCAATGGAGCAAGAGAGGCTCAGGGAGTTAGGTTCGGGCTGGTTGACTCGCGCAAGGGTAGCGTGGAGCGGAATCACAGACGATTCGATGGGACTCTGGAGCGCCGTTTCCACCATTTGTTGATCTTCATTTTTGGTGGGAGCGGTGTCGGGAAACGCGAAATAGCCCTTGGGATAACGGATGGCCAGGTCCTTGCCTCTGACTTCTACCTTGATCTCGTGGAATTTTCCATCGAGCGCATCGCGGCTGATATAAAAGCCTAGCGTGTAGGTGACCGCGGAATCTTCGACGACTTTGCGGATGGCGCCGGTGATGTCGTTGGTGTTTACGAAGGCCTGGCCGCCGGTTTCGTCGGCGAGTTCTTGCATGGTCGTGATGCCGATCGGCTGGGACGACTGCGCCGGGGCATTATCATGCGCGGCGTTATCACGTTGATTTAATGCGGCGTAATCCTCGCCCTTTATGAACCCTTCGTTGGGTTGCTGCGGCGTAGCCTGTGCCAGCAGTCCGCGCGCGTCCACGGGATATACGGCAATATTCGCTGGACTCAGTACATGGGCCATGGCAGCACCGGAAAAGGGAAGATTGGCAGTGAGCCAGACGAGATTTTTGCGGCCCGAATGTTAGTGACGTGGGCGGCAATGGATTCGAGCGCCGCCATTGTTAACGTGCCGCGATTTTCGTTGGCTGCTCCCGCCAACTGCGCACGTTGTCCATTCTCGAATGGGTCAAAATACTTCGCGGCGTTGGGAAATGGTGTATGGATCGCTCCCGGCTCGACGATTTCGCGGCTCGTCTTCGAGGTTGTGTCGTAGTTCTTCACAACCGTGAGGAGTTCAGCGCGGTCGCTGGTAAAGTCGCACAACACGTGCAGGGAGTGGGTCAGGCCGTAGATGGCGACGCGATCTTGCGGTCCAAGGTGTTCTAGGAATTGAATTAGGTGCGTCCTGGCGTTTTGCAGAGCAAGGTCTTCGATCCAGAACGGAGTGCTCTCAAATGAGCCTGGAGCCGAGCCGTAAAGCGTATTCAAATTATCGAGCAAGACGATTGTCACACTTCTTGGTGCAGTTGCGCCGTACTGCGGCAAATCGGAGAAAGTATTTTGTGGCAGGGGTTGCGTCCCTTCCAGCGGCGTCCGAGCGGAATCGACAGAGAAAACGCTGATTTGCCGTGACTTGCCACGGTCGAGCACGGTGAAGTCGTTCTTGGTTAGATTAGCGACCGGGCCGTTCTTGTCGCGAACGATGACGTCGACTTCAACCAAGCGCGTGGAGACGCGAATCTGCGGGGTTTGCGGAAAATCCTCGGGCGCTGCGGCCATTGGAGCGAGCAGGAAAAGCAAGGCAACCGCAATAGCGAGGCGGGACATAAACACCCCTTATTCTTTGTAAAGTGATGATATGCCTGCGGTAGGGACGCGTCAATGAAGTAGAATAGGCCCACCGCTGAACTTTTAGGGGCTCGGGTGCGTTTCTTAGGATGAGGGAGGTGTGCCCTATGGATATTCAATCGAGCAAGGTGGTGAGGGCGGGGCTGGTTCTTGCAGTGGCGATGGCGCTCGGAGCGCCCGCGATGCGTGCGCAGAATTCGCCAGCGGCGCAACAGCAGCAAGAGCAGAACGGCGAAGCTTTTCAACGTAGCTTTTCGATGAAGGCAGGCGGCACTTTGGTGGTGGAGAATCGCAAAGGAACGATACACGTGACCGGGTCGGACACGAATCAGGTGGTTGTGAGCGTGCACAAAATATTCATGGGCGGAAGCGACAAAGACCGGCAAGAGTGGATGGCAGAGACCAAAGTCAGTTTTGACAGCGTGCCGGACCATTTGAATGTGAGAGTGGATTATCCGGAGTGGAGCTGTGTGTTCTGCGTAAACCTGAGCGATGAAGTCGATCTTACGATCGCGGTGCCGCGGGCGACGAACATCGAATTCGACGGCAACAGGCCGGACATGGCGATCTCGTCGATCGATGGAAATATTCGAATTTCGAGCAACCGGTCGCCGATTGCGATCAAGTCAACAAACGGCGCGATTCGTATCGAGACGAACCGAGGCGACGTGAAGCTTTCGGATGTAGCCATTAAGGGAAGGCTGGAACTTACGTCGAACCGGGCGGACGCAGTGATTGAGGCAAAGAGCCTGGCGGGCGATGCGGACCTGGAAACGGAAAGGGGAAGCATCGTGGTGCGCATGCCTTCGACAGTGGGCGTGAACTTGGATTATCAGGGCGGACGACGGGCGAGTTTCCATTGCGATTTTCCGGTGACGACGAATCAGAATGGCGCGGAGCTGAACGACGTGCGCGGCAGGGTTGACAGGGATGGAGCGCGGATTAGCGGAGCGGTCAATCGGGGCGGCGCGCGGATGATGCTGCGGACAACGAGAGGATTGATCTCGCTCGAAAAAGCTTCGTAACGCCGGCGATTTCGCGCGCGGACGAGGTTTCAGCGCTGGCGCTTGAAATGGTCTGCTTCGCCGAAAATGTCGGCAGGGTGCGCGGAAAAATAGCGGCGAAGCGCGTCGGTGGTTGAAAGAATGACGGTATCTCCGTCACTTTCCTTTGTATCTCGTAGCTGAAGCGAAAAGCCTGGCTGTTTGGCCGACTTGTCGAGCGCGTCTCCGTCGATCCCAGAGCAATCGAGGGCGTCGCCGACGACTCGATACTTTACAATCTCGTGCAAGGCGACGGCGCCCGCCGGGAGGTTAATCTTGTGACCGGCGTGCCGATAGTTCGTCAGAAGTAGGTCCGCAAATGACGCCCTGCCAAGCTTCACGAGATGCATTTCGTATAGGGTGTCATCGCCGGACTTCGCGTCGTGAACGGTGACCTGGTAAGAAGCGCCCTTCGTCTTTTCAATGTGAACTGTGTCCTGGTCGTCTTTGTCGCCGTCAACCCACATGCCGACGAGGGCGGGATCGGTGACCGCGTCGGCTTTACTATAGAGAGGCGAAACAGCGGAAGCACAGCCGCTGACGAAGAAAGCTGCGAGAAGCGTCGCTGCAAGGGCTGGAAGGCGCATAGAGGGCTCCGATCTGGGGTTAATTTCCCTTCTACTTCATCTTTGCGCTAACGATATGCCGGCTGCGCACTGGTGTCAATTGCAGGGCGCATGTGGTCGCGGCGCAACCGAGGCTGACGGCGGGATTGCAAAGGCGGGGAATCCTGCATAGGCTTTGGAGTTGGCCGAAGTTCAGGCATAATCGCGCAGAAAAATGAGCGAGAAGATGCACAAATTTTCTGTGGGCAAAGTCGCGATGGGGCGCGGCGCGCCGCTGTTCTTCATTGCGGGGCCGTGTGTCATCGAAAGCGAAACGCACGCGATGATGATGGCGGAACGGCTCGCGGCCGTCGCGCGAGATCTGCGCGTGCCGTTGATTTTCAAGACATCGTACGATAAGGCCAACCGGTCGTCGGTGGAATCGTTTCGCGGGCCGGGAATGAAGGAAGGTTTGCGCATCCTGGGAGAAATCAAAAAGAAATTTGCGCTGCCGATTTTGACGGACGTGCATGAGCCGGCGCAGGCGGCGCCTGCCGCGGAAGTGTGCGACGTGATTCAGATTCCCGCGTTTTTGTGCCGGCAGACGGATTTGCTGATTGCGGCGGGCAAAACGGGGCGCGCGGTGAACATCAAAAAAGGGCAGTTCGTGTCGCCGTGGGAGATGGGCAACGCCGTGGAAAAAATCGCCAGCACTGGGAACGAGAAAATCATCGTGACGGAGCGCGGAGCGTCGTTCGGGTATCAGAATTTGGTGGTGGACATGCGGTCGTTCTCGATTCTGCGCAAGCTGGGCTATCCGGTGGTTTTTGACGCGACGCATTCAGTGCAGCTTCCCGGCGGAGAAGGCAAATCGAGCGGCGGGCAGCCAGAGTTCATCGAGCCGCTGGCGCGCGCGGGCGTGGCCGCGGGCGTGGACGGAGTTTTCATGGAAGTGCACGACAATCCGGCGAAGGCGCTCTCGGATGGAGCAAACGCGCTGGCGCTGGGAAAATTTTCTTCGCTCGCGGAGCGCCTGATGAAAATCGCGTCACTGGTGCGCGGATGGGAGACGGCATGAAGGCAACGCCAAAGCGGGCGAAGCCGATGGGCAGTGTCGAGGCAGCGCGGCGCGTGCTGCGCATCGAGGCGGACGCCATCGCGGAATTGATCGAGCGGCTCGACGAGCAGTTTGAGCGCGCGATGGAAATTATTTTCGGATGTGGCGGGCGCGTGGTGGTGACAGGGCTTGGCAAATCGGGGCTGATCGGCCGGAAAATTTCGGCGACGCTGGCGAGCACCGGCACGCCGTCGGTTTTTTTGCACGCGGCGGAAGCACTGCACGGCGATTTGGGGATTCTGATGCGCGAAGACGTCGTGCTGGCGATATCGCAGAGCGGCGAGACGGAAGAATTGCTGGCGCTGCTCGAGCCCATCAAGCGGCTGGGAATCAAATTGGTGACGATGACCGGCAATGTGCGGTCGACGCTGGCCGCGGCAAGCGACGTGACGCTTAATATTTCGGTGAAAGAAGAAGCGTGCTCGCTGAATTTGGCGCCTACGGCGTCGACGACAGCGGCGCTGGCGATGGGCGACGCGTTGGCGATTGCGCTGCTCGACCGGAGAGGATTCCGCGAAGAAGATTTTGCGGCGCTGCATCCGAAAGGAAGGCTCGGGTCGAAGCTGCGGCGCGTCGAGTCGGTGATGCACGCGGGCGATGCGATTCCGCGCGTCGGTCCGCAAGCGACGATTGCCGAAGTGACGTACGAAATCAGCCGGAAAAAATTGGGCATGACAGCGGTGACCGACGAGCGAGGAAAACTACTCGGCATCGTGACGGACGGCGATTTGCGGCGATTGATGGAGAAGCGCAAAAAAGAGGCGCTGGATTTGACCGCCGCAGAAAGCATGACCAAAAATCCGGTGACGCTGGCGCGGACGGAATTGGCGGCGAGCGCGTTGCGGCTGATGGAGGAGAAGAAAATCACGTCGGTGGTGGTGGTGGACGCGGAGCGGTGCGTCGAGGGCGTGGTGCATTTGCACGATTTGTGGACGCTGCAGTTGTTTTAGACGATGGGAGGATCGAAAGACCTCACGTCAGTCCCGATCAACGGCATCGGGACGTGAGCTACAGACACGAATGGCCACAAAGAAAAATTCGGCGGAGGTGAAGCGGAGGGCGAAAAAAATCCGGCTGCTGCTGATGGATGTGGACGGCACGCTGACGAATTGCACGGTGTGCCTGCAGGCGTTTCCCGACGGCAGCGTCGCGGAGATGAAAGTGTTCAACGCGCACGACGGCGCGGGAGTGAAACTGGCGTCGATTGTGGGCCTGCGCAGCGGCATGATTACGGGGCGAAACTCTCCTGCCGTGACGCAGCGCGCGCAGGAAATGGGGGTCGAGTTTGTGTTTCAAGGGCAGGCGCGAAAGACGAGCGCGTATGAGGAGATTTTGAAACGCGCTGGCGTGAAGGATGAAGAAGTAGCGTACATGGGCGATGATTTGCCGGATTTGCCGCTGCTGGCGCGCGCTGGGTTGGCGGTTGCCGTGGCGGACGCAGCGATCGAGGTAATTCTCGCGGCGCATTACGTTACACGGGCAAAGGGCGGCGCGGGCGCGGCGCGCGAAGTGGTGGAATTGATTTTGAAGGCGCAAGGCAAATGGGAAGCGTCGATTCCCAAGGCGCTGGCGTAGGCCATGATTAACCGCGACAGACTGGTGGAGTTTATGCGCGCGAATCCGTTGGTGACGGCGGCGACGATTTCGCCGGATGGGGCGCCGCAAGCGGCGATATTGGGCGTGGCGGTCAGCGATCAACTGGAGCTTGTGTTTGATACAGTAGACAATTCAAGGAAATTCCGGAATGTGCAGCGCAACGGGCGAGTTGCGGTGGTGTTTGGCGCGGCGGGCGGGTACAAGAGCGGCAGTCATGACGAGCGGACGGTGCAGTACGAGGGCATCGCGGACGTTCCGAGCGGAGAAGAACTCAAACGCGTGCAAGAAGAGATTTACTTCAGACAATTTCCTGATGGGCGGGAGCGTTTGAAGTGGGAGCACATTACATACGTGCACGTGCGGCCAACGTGGATGCGGTACAGCAATTACAATGTGAATCCGCCGGAGATTGTGGAGATCAGTGGTGGGGAGTTGGCGGCTTATTGCAGCAATTTAGCAGGCCGATAAGAACAAGTGGCGAACGACAAGAGTGAGTTCCCGCCCTTCGCAGACACCGCGAAGGATGGGGCACCCGGCCGGCGCGCGAAGTGGTGGAATTGATTTTGAAGGCGCAAGGGAAGTGGGAAGCGTCGATTCCCAAGGCGCTGGCGTAGGGTTGCGCATTGACGATGCGAACGAAGTTGAGTTCCCACCCTTCGCAGATACCGCGAAGGATGGGGCACCCGGCTGCGGAAACATAAATTGGCAAAGTTTCTGGTGGGATCATAGAATTAGCCGCCTTGACTACCTGAGAAACGCGGTGCATTATTGCGCAATATTCCAATAGAGAATTCAAGTGAAATTTTGCCAGCACTGCGGGACTGAGGTCAGCGAATCGCAGAGATTTTGTGTAAGCTGCGGCGGAGCTTTAGCTTCAGCGCCGCTGACGCCAGTGAAACAGAAGGGATCTAGAGCTGTTCGCGTAGTCGTTTGCGTTATAGCAATCTTCTTCGCAGTGATAATTTTGCGAGGAATTTTTTACGTTGATCAAAGTTCTGACCGGAGCAGTGTTTCGGTCACCGGCGAAGGTGATGCCCAGGCCGCGAGCGTAATGGCGGAGACGCCGGCCCAGACCGCCCCGGCGGATTCCTCTGCAGGTGATCAGGCTGCCAAAAGTACTCCCCCTACCTACAATATCGGTCAGCCCTTTTCGGTCGGCTACTGGTCTTACGTTTGCAACAGGGCTTTTTGGACTCCATGGCTTGGCTCGGATCCCTATGCGATGGAACGTGCCAATGCGGAATTTATTGTTATCGATATCACCGCTCGAAATGACGACACCAGCTCGAGCACGCTGCCGCCTTTCCAACTCATGGATAAGGATGGCCGAACATATGATCAGAGTTCGGCCGGTACGCTTAGCGCCGGGTTCTTCTCGGTGCTCGAAGGGCTGAATCCGGGCGTGTCAAAGCGCGGCAATGTTGCGTTTGATGTTCCTCCGGACCGGCAGTACTTTCTGGTTGTTTCCGGTGGTATTGAATCTGATAAGCGCGCACTGGTTCCGTTATCGGCCCCTCCATCATCTGAGTCACAGCCTTCCGACAATCCACAGTAAGTCAGCTATCCTGGGTTCGCTTTTCGCGAGAATTAGTGTAGATACAAATCGGCGGCTTTGAGGGCGAGGGCGGCGAGGTCGAGGTCAGTGCGATTCGCGAGAATAATGATGGTCAGGTTGTTTTCGGTGAAACGCTCGATGACGGTGTGAAAACCGATGGTGCTCCCGTAATGCCACATGCGTGCGTGGCCGCGATAAGGATCGAGGAACCAACCGAACCCGTAGGCGAGTGGTTTCGCGCTGGCAGCCTTGGGCAAATCGTCGACGGCTGACGGTAAAACGGCGGCGGAATTTTCGGGCGTGATTGCCGGCTGGAATTCCGCGGCGCTGAGCAGAGTGTGATTGCGAAGAGCGTCGTCCCATTTGGCAAGGTCGTCAAGAGAAGTGTAGATGCCTCCGTCGCCGAGGGTGGCGGACGTTGGGCTTTGGTCGGTTTCGAGCCACACGCCGGCGTCGTTGGTATAGCCGTAAGCGCGATCGGCGACTTCATCTTTCCCGTACACGTGAGCGACGGTGTGGTCCATTTTGAGCGGCGCGAAAATGCGCTGGCGCAAAAAGTCCGCGTAGGACATTCCTGAGACTTTCGCGATTATCGCGCCGAGAATGCAGTAGCCGCCGTTGCTATATTCCCAGTTGGTTCCCGGAGGAAATTTTGTGCCGGTCTGCTGCTCGGCGAGAGCGAGGACACCGGCGTCGGTGATTTGCGGGATTTCTTCCCAGGATTTGCCCGCGTATTTCTTGTCCATCAGATCTTCGTAAGCGATGAGACCCGAAGTGTGATTGAGCAGATTGCGGACGGTGATGGTGCGACCGTAGGCGGGAAAGTCCGGAAAAATGTCGGTGAGATGATCGTCGTAATGCAGCTTGCCATCGTGGACCAGAAGCATGATGGACATCGCCGTGAACTGCTTGGTGAAAGAAGCGAGGCGGAAATTGGTGCGCGCATCAATCGGCAGCGCCGAGCGCAAATCGCGCATGCCATATTCGCGTTCAAAGAGGGTATGGCCGTTCTGGCGGACCAGCACGGCGAGGCCGGGCTCCTGCGGAGAGGCAATCCCAGGAAAAATGGCATTGAGCTGCTCGGATGTGGGGACCTGCGCCCGCGCGAACGGAGCAAGTGCCGTTAGAGCGAAGCAACAGGCGACGGTGACGGCGCAATGATGGACTCGAAGGGACATGCATTCCTCGCTTGGATTGATGGCGACGGAGAAATTTGCCTCAGAATTGAGTCTGAAGCCAGCAGATTGTTACAAGGAGCGCGGAGCGGTCGCCTCTGGCTGGGGAAAAAATTGCGCTAGCGCCGGAGGGGAAAGTATGGTAAGGTAACTATGCGTTTGTTGATCTTGTAAAACCTTTAGATTCGATGGAAGGGGCTGCAAGTTAAACTTGCAGCCTTTTTTGATGTACGGCTGGAGGCGTGGCGAGACGCAAATAGCTTAAAGATAAAGAAGAGGAAACACTCAAGTGTCAAAAGAACAAGGAACTGTGAAGTGGTTTAATGCGAGCAAGGGCTATGGTTTCATCCAGCGTCAGTCGGGAGAGGACGTTTTCGTCCACTTTTCGGCGATTCAGTCGGATGGATACAAGTCGTTGAACGAAGGGCAAGCCGTCGAGTTCGACGTCGTGTCCGGCCCCAAGGGCTTGCAAGCTGCCAACGTCACTGGCCTCTGACCTACCAAACGCAAGCGAGGGCCTGCCACCGGCGGGCTCTCGCGAGCATCTGAAATTACGCCACAGCCTAACTGCATTCCCCAAGGAGTGAGCGCATGGCGAAACTCTACGTTGGGAACCTGCCCTTTGTTGTTACGGATGATAGTCTGCACCAATTTTTCGCGAGCCAAGGCTTTGACGTGCAGTCCGCGCGTGTTGTGCGTGACATGGGTACCGGCCGTTCACGCGGATTCGGATTCGTTGAATTGGGCCCGAATGACGATACCGCGCGGGCGATTTCGCAACTGAACGGCGCGAGCCTCGAAGGCCGGGCGCTGCAAGTGAACGAGGCGCGTCCGCAGGCTCAACGCGGAGACGGCGGCAATCGTGGAGGGTTTGACCGCGGCGGCGGGCGCGGGGGACACGGCGGAGGCGGCGGGCGTGGAGGCGGAGGAGGACGTGGTGGCGACCGCGGAGATCGCGGCGGAGGCGACCGCGACCGGGGCGGTTCCGGCGGTGGACGGAGACGGTCCTAAAGGTATCGTCGTCAGAAACTGCAACAAGACTGCCGGTTACGGCAGAGAGATTTTGGATGTTTGTTGGTAAACGGGGAGACCTCATGACGGAAAATTTGTTCGTGCAATACGTAGGCTTCAAAGTGATGCCGCTCTTTCGGCGATATAGTTTCAATGTACATATCACTGGCGGTGACGTGCGGGTTTTCACGCTGATGATCGCCAATGAAGCGTTTGATGCCCATCGCGCGCGCTTTCAAGATGCCCCGTCGATTTGCTCGATTAAGCTGAGGAATGAGCTAGCGGGTGACAACAGTCCAGTGGAAACCTCCTACTCGGTCACAGATATGGACCTCGCAGCATACCGGGACGCGCACTGGCAAAAGCCGTCACGCAATCCTTATGCCCGCAAAGTGAACTGAATCCTGAAATCCAAGGCCTTCGCCGTCCCGCGCGAACCATTTTGCCCGCCAACCTACGAACAAAGGCAGTCTACGGCATCGCTGTGATTCCACGAAGCCGCAGCTCGCTCTTCTGCCGCTGTTTATTCCTTGCTGACGTCGACATAATAGAGGTCCGTGGCCACGTCGAACTGGTCCTTTGTGAGCGGGGTCTTCATGGTTTGCCATTCGGTGGTAGGGTGAATGATCTGCCAGTGGTCTTCTGCTTCGGTGGATGTGCCGACGCGAATGGGCATCGTGAAGTCCGGCTCATCCACTTTCCAGCGATACGCCACGGTGCCATCCGCAGCGTTGAACTTCAACTGCAGCAGCGGGATCGCCGTGTGGCGCAAATATTGATTGAAGATGGGCGTGAGGTTCATTCCGGTCTGGTGGTTGAAGTAGGCAACGACATCCTCGGTCATGATGGAGTGATATTTGAAGTGCTGGTAAAAATCGTGCAGCAGCGCGAACCACTGCCTATCGTTATTGACGATGCTGCGGAGCGTGTTGATGAAGAGGGCTCCTTTGAAATACTGGTCTTCGGGCGGATCGTAGAGAACACCGCGCTCCCCAACAATCGGGCGTTGATCGCGGACCTTTGATTTGTAACCGTTCAGATACTTCAAAGCCGCTTCATGGCCCCAGCGGTATTCCACGTAAAGAGATTCAAGGTAAGTGGCCCATGCTTCGTGAATCCACATATCGGATACGTCGGCTGCATTGATGCTGTTGCCGAACCATTCGTGGGCGCTTTCGTGGATGATGATGAAGTCGAACTTCGGGCTGATACCCACGCCCGTCCAATCGCGTCCGAGATAGCCGTTGGTGAAGTGATTGCCGTAAGTGACGGCGCTCTGGTGCTCCATGCCGGAGTAAGGCACTTCGACGAGCTTGTAGCCGTCTTTTGCGAATGGATACTCGCCAAAATAATGCTGGTAGGCTTCCAGCATGCCCTTGGCCTGCGCAAATTGCGCCTTGGCTTTATCGAGATCTTCGGGCAGGACGTAAAAATCGAGCGGCAAGCTGCCGAGATGATCGGAAAAGTGGACGTAGTTTCCGACGTTGAGCGAAACGTCGTAATTGTTGATGGGATAGTGGACGAACCAATCCCAGCGGGTGTAGCCGTCGCCAAGATCGGTCTTGCCCATGAATTTTCCGTTGGAGACGTCGACCAGACCGCTAGGAATAGAAACGCTGATTTCCATGCTCTGCACGCGGTCGCGCCACTGTTCTTTGTTGGGCCACCAAATGCTGGCGCCGATGCCTTCGCAGGCGGTGTAAATCCAGGGATGGCCTGAGGGGTCTTCGCCAAAAGTGAAGCCGCCGAAGCGGCCAGTGCTTACAGGATGGCCGGAATAATAAAAGTCGATTGAGTAGGTCTTGCCGGCGCGGAGCGTATCGGGAAAGTCGACGAAGACGGCGCCGAACTGGCGTTCGTATTTGAGCGGAGTGGCGCCAAGAAGGATTTTGTCGACGTTGAGATTTGGAGTCAGGTCCAGCTGAATGCGCGTGCCGTCCTGGAGCATTTTGAAGCGAATTGTGTTTTTGCCGCTGATGAATTTCTTCTGCGGGTCGACGCGAAAATCCAGATGATAGAAGAGCAGATGATTGTTCACGCGATACGGACCGTATCCGCCGCGCAAAATCTGAGCCTGCGTGGGAGGCGCTCCAGGTTGCGGCGGCCGATAGGATGGCGCTTGTTGCTGCTGTGTTGTTTGCGCGGGAAGCGGCGTGGTGGCGCAGGCGAGTAAGAAAATAATGGTGAAGAAATTCCTGCAGAACGTCGATTTGAACATAACCCTGTCCCTCTGAGTTTTGCGTGCTCGGCGCTGAAGCGCCTGAAGCAGCGCGAGTGTATCACCCCACGAAAAACGCGGCGCGATAGTATTTCGGACGGAACGGAGCGGGAGAAGATCAGGGTCGGGAAGTACCATGTAACCACAGCACCTAGCAGCCGTGTCCAAATCAGGACACCACCGACAATCCCACTTGATTTCTGCAAGAAACGGAAATAGCCTAAGGTTAGTTGTACCTGCAGTTCCCCCCTTCCAGAAAGCATGTTGAACATTGTCTGCAAATATTCCGCACCACCGGATTCTCATCATTCACAATAATCTGACCATTGCCAACGCGGCTCAGGCCGCACTTGCCGACTCCAATGCCGCCTCGTTCGATGTGGAATGGGTCCGTACACTTTCCGAGGGTTTGGAGCGCCTGGGCAAAAACGAAATTGCCGCTGTCATACTCGGGCTGTCGTTACCCGATAGTGGAGGGATCGAGACGTTTGACAAGCTGTTCGCCGCCGCGCCGAGCACTCCGATTCTGATCGCCGGAGGCAATGACGATGAAATGCTCGCGAAACAAGCCGTAGAGCGGGGCGCGCAGGATTATCTCCTGCCGGACCATCTGAACAGCTATTCCTTGCCGCGCGCGCTGAAGAGCGCGATCGAACGCAAGGGCGTCGAGGATGCATTGTTTTCGGAAAGAGAGCGCGCCATCGTCACGCTCAACTCGATTGGCGATGCTGTTCTCTGTACAGAAAGTTCCGGCACAATCACTTATCTCAATCTGGTTGCGGAGACCATGACCGGTTGGGGCCGCGACGAAGCCACTGGCAAACCGCTCTCGGAGGTCTTCTGTATTATCGATGGCGCCACGCGCGAGACGGTTCGCGACCCCTTGGAAATGGCCGTCAGTCAAAATAAAACGGTAGGAATCACGCCGAATTGTATTCTCATCCGCCGGGATGGATTTGAATCTCGTATTGAAGATTCCGCCGCCCCGATACACGACCGGGCCGGCCGCGTTATTGGGGCAGTCATCGTTTTCCATGATGTGAGCGCGGCGCGGGCAATGTCGCTCCAAATGACTCATGCTGCCCAGTATGATGTCCTCACGAACCTGCCGAATCGCATTTTGCTCAACGACCGGATCACTCAGTCGATTGCCTTGGCTCGCCGCCAGCGGAGGCCGATTGCCGTGCTCTTTCTGGACCTGGATAAGTTCAAAAACATTAACGATTCACTGGGACATGCCATGGGCGATCGGCTTCTTCAGTCCGTTTCCAAGCGATTAACAAACGTGCTGCGCCGTTCCGATACGGTCAGCCGTCAGGGCGGTGATGAATTTGTGATGCTGCTTCCGGATCTTACTTGCGAGGAAGACGCGCCTGCCAGTGCGCAAAAAATCCTCCTTTCACTCAATGCCCCCCACTCCCTCGCAGGGGGCGGCCTTTATATCGGCGCCAGCATCGGTATCAGCCTTTACCCGAAAGATGGAGAGGACGCCGAAACGCTGATCAAAAATGCGGACGCGGCAATGTACCGCGCCAAAAATGCCGGCCGCAATTGTTTCCAGTTCTTCAAGGCGGAAATGAATCGGGAGGCGGTCAAGCGCCAATCTCTCGAAGCGAGCTTGCGGCGCGCTGTCGAGAGAGAAGAGTTCTTGTTGCATTATCAACCGAAGGTAAATCTCGACACGGGTGAAATCACAGGCGTCGAGGCGCTGGTACGCTGGCAGCATCCCGATCGAGGTCTCGTTCCTCCCTCCGAGTTCGTGCCCGTCGCCGTGGATTGCGGTCTGATTATCCAGATCGACCGCTGGGTGATGGGCGAAGCATGCAAGCAAGCGATGGCCTGGCATAGGCAGGGGCAGTCGCCCTTGCCTATTTCCGTGAATGTTTGCGATGCCGACTTCCGCAATCCGGGCTTTGTCACAGGGGTCAAGGCAATACTCTCGAAAACTGGGTTGGAACCGCGATATCTCGAGCTCGAACTCACTGAACGCGGGCTTATGGAGAATGTCAAATCCACGGATAACGCACTGCAAGAGCTGAAAACAATGGGGCTGCGCCTTGCGGTCGATGATTTCGGCACCGGATATTCCAGCCTGAGCTATCTTCAGCAGTTCCCCTTGGATGTCCTAAAAATTGACCGAACCTTTATCGATCGGATATCCGCCAATCTAAAGGACACTGCAATCATCCGAGCCATAATCGACATGGCGCGAAGCTTTAATCTCCAAGTCATTGCCGAGGGTATCGAAACGCAAGAACAGAGAACATATCTGCAGGCGCAGCATTGCGCAGAAGGACAAGGCTATTTGTTCAGCCGGCCCATGATGCCGGGAGAGTTTGCCCATCTCGTTAAAGCGGGGTTAACAAATGCTGACATCCACGGAGGGAACGGCCTTCGCACGCACCCTTGACACTATGCTCTCACTTTCCTGGAACGCCGCGGGCGAGGTAAAGCCGTCCTGGCCTTCGGCGCAGAGCAGCCGCGGACAGAATCGGCGCGCATTCGTTCCGCGGCCACAGGTCAAAAGAATTTAGTTACGTTGCCGCTTATTTTTGCTGAAGCTCGGTGAGCGCGGCTAGCACTTCCTCGCTATGCTTGGTGGGGTCGACCTTCATATATTCTCTTGCGATGACGCCGTCCGGACGAATCAGGAAAGTGTGGCGCGCGGAAAGCTTCATCACTCCGAAACTCATCACCGAGCCATAGGTTGCAGACACTTCCTTTTTCGTGTCGGCCAGGAGCTTGAAGTTCAGCCCTTCCTTCGCGCAGAACTGTTTGTGAGAGTCCGCGTCTTGCACGCTGACTCCGAGGATCACCGCGTTCTTCTCAGTGTACTGCGCGAGATCGCGCTGGAAATTGTGCGCCTCGATCGTGCAGCCGCTGGTGAAATCCTTCGGGTAGAAGTACAGCACGACCCATTTTCCGCGGAATGCGTTTAGACTCACGGGCGTGCCGTCCTGCGAGTCCAATGTGAAATTCGGGGCCACCGTTCCGACGGCGGGAGGAGCGTCTTCCGCTCCGTGGGACGTCCCGTAACCTGCAAGGATCAAAATCAGCGCCACTGCAAACAGGAAGTACCACGATTTCTTTTTGCTCTGCTGGTCCGGCATCAACATTTCACTCTCTCCTTGGTTTCGCTCTCACGCGTAGCCCGGCTATGATACCTCGAAAGGGCGCGTTTCGTGTCAAATCGGCGGGATATTACGGTAGTGCGCGTCTGAATGATTTCGATGGAGCGGGAGAAGGGAATCGAACCCTCATTTCAAGCTTGGGAAGCTCGCGTTCTGCCACTGAACCACTCCCGCCGCAACTCTGAACCATCAAAGCATAGCATTCACCGCAGACCTGCTCAAGCGCGCTGTGACTAAGCCTGTGTGGCAAGCCCATGTTTTCAAGGTGCGCTGAATCAATTCGTATGAAGCAATCCAAATTCGCCGGACTTATGGAACATAATTACCGGCTGTGAGACGGCTGACTGGCGGCATCGGGCGCATAGGCGGGGAGAAATTGATGGTCACAGGGCAAAGAATGCGCCGCGGGAGTCTCCAAAGAAGACGGCCGTGCGCAAAGCTCAAAATATGACCGCACGTGTTACGCAAATCCACCTGGACAACCGGCACGTCGAGGTCCTCCTGCTCACGTCTCCAGTCCCCCAATGTCGGCGTCTGTCCCTTAGGCGCGATCTCGCCTTCGGCACTGATGCAGACCACTTCGCCGGAGCGGATGGCGTTGGTCGCTTCGCGCAGGGGCTTCGGCAGCTCGCCGGGGCGCTGCAACGGAGACACCGGAATGGCGCGGAGAATGCGCGCAAACGGATGCACAACCGGATGCTCATAGATGTCCCCGTTCATCAGGAAACGGATGTGCCGGTCGGTAGACGCAGTGAGCAGCAGCGCATCGACAAACGACACCTGATTGGCGACAAAAAGCGCGCCGCCGCGCTCGGGAATGTTGGCGCGGCCTTCGATGCGAATGCGGTACAGCGAATGCGTGGCCATCCACAGCACAAAGCGGAGAAGAGAGTCGGGCAAGAGAACCACAGCTGAAATTGTGGCGACAAGCGTGAGACCCGAGCCGATCATAAAGACCGCGGGCGCACTCAAGTGAAACGTCACGGTGAGCAGATAATAGGCACCGGCGGCGATTGGCCCGATTCCGATGAACGAAAGCACGCCTGCTGTGCCGAGCACCGCGCCTCTGCGTTCGACTTCAGGGCGATATTGGATGAGTGCGTTTATAGGGACGGCGAAGAAGCCTCCAAAGAATCCAAGCAGCGCTAGGAGCACAAGAACTGCGGTGAATGTCAGGTGGCTTGTGGCAAGGGTAACCGAAAACACCGTCAGGCCAACGGCTCCAAGAGGAATCAATCCATACTCAATTTTGCCGCCGGATAAATGCCCGGCCGCGAAGCTGCCGGCACCAATACCTATGGCTAACGCCGCCTGCAGAAATCCGTTATGCGTGTCGCTGAGGTGAAGAACATCCTTCCCGTATAGAATAATTATCGGCTGGAGTAACGAGGCCAAGAACCAGAAATAAGTGTTGCCCAAGACGGCGAGCCACAGCACATGGTCTTTCTTGATTTCGCGCATCTCTCGCCATACTTCGGTGACGAAATTGACGTGGAACTTTCGGCCGGGATTCGCCACGGGACCGCGCGAAATTCCCAGGCTGGTGAGCGTTCCAAAAACAGCAAGACCGATGAAAATCATGCCCGACCATTGCTGACGTCCACGGAATGTGTCTGACAAGTATCCGCCCGCGATGGTTCCGGAAATGACCGCCAGAAAAGTTGCGGGCTCGATGATGCCGTTGCCCCACGATAATTCTTCTTCGGAGAGAAGTTCCGGCAAAAGGCCGTATTTCGAAGGGCCGAAAACCGCGCCCTGCGTGTCCAGCAGGAAGATGGCTGCGAATTCGAGGGGAAGATTTTTCAGGGCTAATCCGGCCAGCGCGCAGGCTGCGGAACAGATTTCGAAAAGCTTCGTGCCGATGGTTACTGAGCGTTTGCTGAAACGATCGGCGAAGTAGCCCCCAACCATCGAAAAAACAATGAAAGGCATAGCGAACACAACCATTACTATGGGGACAAGTTGATTTTTTTGGGTTTCACCAAGCCCCAAGCTGAAGACCAGAAAAATGGCAAGGTTTTTGAGCGCGTTTTCGCTGAACGCACCCTGAAACTGCGTGACGATCAGCGACCAGAAGCCGGTACGCCAGCGGGGAAGTGCGGTGTGCTCGGAAGAATGTGGTGTGTCGGCGGACATCGCGGGCCTCGGAGCGCGCCACGGCGAGAGCGCGCTCAGTTTGCCAATTTCAGCGGAGAAACAGAAGCCTTATTTCGGGAGTTGTGATTACCAGAAAAGGCTCGCTGATTGCGAGCCGCACGCGAACCGCGAAACTAGCGAGCGGTGACCGCAGCGATGCGACGGTCCAACGTGGCTGCCGCAAAATAGGCGCAAAGGCTGGATTGATGCTCCACCCAACTGCGCGCGACCGAGCCGAGCGGCTTGGTGAGAAAGCCGGCAAGCCGAACAGCGCGATAATAGACGGAAACGACACGAAGGTCCCATTTATCATCGCCCGGATTGGGCGCCAGGCGCACCAGTCCAAGCAAACGATGGAACTGCGTTCCGGCGATATTCGGAGACTGTATTCCGATGAGCTCGCGCGTCGTGGCTGAGAGTTCGACTTGTGCATAAGTCGCGAGGATCGAGCGGCAGTAGGACATAAAGAACTGCCCGAGCGCCGCGCACGAGAACATCAGCATGAAAGCGGGAATCATTGTATGTATGGGGCCGTCACGCGAACTGTGGCGAGACGGCCTTCCTCCGGGAACTGGGTTAGTTTGTATGCCCACGAACAGCGCAGCCAAGCGCCAATCATGAGTGGCAAGCTTCTGTGTAGCCACCAAACCGAATCTTTGTAGTCAACGGGCGTCATAGTCATTTGGGCCGGTGCGTGAATAGGATGCGAGTCACGCGTCCAGGCAAGAATGTAACTGCAAGCTGAGGACCGCTATGAAGTTACGGAATCCCCTAAGCAGCGTGGCAGAGTACTAGCGATATTTTTCACGGTGAGGACAGATGTTGCGTCTTTGCATGAGGCGCAAGCGTTTGAAAAAATTGCATAGTACTTTGCCACGAAGCGCCCGGCACGGCGCATGTGCCCCGACGTGCTACGCGCGTGCCGTTCTGGAGCAAACTGGAGCAAAGCTTCGTTCACCGCGGGTCTTTCCGCAGACTATTTGCGGTCACAAACTCCTACACTTAGGCTTGCAAACGTATTAGGATTGCCGGTTTGCAATTACTACAGGGCTTAGTAGTCATGGAGGTTTTCAAAATGAAACAATTCCGGCGCGGTGTCATGCTGCTTGCATTTGGCGTGCTCGTTTGCAGTCTGCTTGGTAGCGGACTTGTGCACGCGCAGACGCTGGACAAGACTTTGTGGTCCGGAATGAACTGGCGATCCATTGGCCCATTTCGCGGCGGGAGAGTCGAAGCGGTTGTCGGTATCCCTGGAAATCCTAAAGTTTACTATTTCGGGGCGGTCGCCGGTGGCGTCTGGAAAAGCACCGACGCGGGCCTCAGTTGGAATCCGATATTCGATAAACAGGACATCGCTTCGATTGGCGCGATCGCGATCGACCCACACGACTCGAACGTAATTTACGTTGGCACGGGCGAGCCATGCCTGCGCGGGAATATTTCCTTTGGCGACGGAATATACAAATCGGTCGACGCCGGCGCGACGTGGACGCACATCGGACTCGATGATACCCGGCACATCTCGAAGGTGCTCATCGATCCGGACGACTCGAACACGATTTTCGTCGCCGCGATTGGCCATGCCTACGGGCCCAATGAACAGCGCGGCGTATTTCGTTCCACCGATGGCGGGAAGACCTGGCAGAAAGTTCTCTATAAGGATGACAAGACGGGAGCCGTGGACCTGGTCTTCGATCCGGCCAATCCGCATATTTTGTATGCTTCGCTTTATCAGGAGATTCGCACGCCGTGGGGCTTCACCAGCGGCGGACCGGGAAGCGGAATTTACAAATCCATCGATGGCGGCACGAAGTGGACGCAACTCACCGGCAATGGATTGCCGGATGGAATTTACGGGCGCATTGGCCTGGCTGTGGGCGCGGATTCCAGTCGCGTCTATGCCCTGATTGAAGCAAAAAAGGGCGGGCTGTATCGCTCCGATGATGGCGGGGAAAACTGGCAGTTCATCAACGGCGACCAGCGATTCCTGCAGCGCGCCTGGTATTACATGCACATTTTCGCGGACCCGAAGGCCACCGACACACTTTACATCCTGAATACCGGAACGTATCGCTCCACCGATGGCGGCGCGCACTTTTCGGTGGTTCCGGCGCCGCACGGAGATGATCACGCGTTCTGGATTGATCCCACCGATCCCAACCGTTTGATGGAAGGCAACGACGGCGGCACAACGATTTCCGTCGATGGCGGCAAAATCTGGAGTTCCGAGGACAATCAGCCCACGGCGCAGTTCTATCACGTCAGCACGGACAATCGGTTTTTCTATTACGTCTACGGAGCGCAGCAAGACAATTCCACCGTGGCCATTGCCAGCCGCACAAACGAAGGAGCCATCACCGACAAGGATTGGTATGACGTGGGCGGCGGCGAGAGCGGCTATGTTGTCGCGGACCCGAAGGATCCCGACATTGTTTATGCAGGCGGCAACTGGGGAATCATCACGCGCTACAACCGGCACACCGGACAGGTGCAGGACGTCACCGTCTGGCCGGTAAATCCCAGCGGCTGGAGCGCCGGCGAATTGCCGCACCGATTTCAATGGACGGCGCCGATTGCCATTTCTCCGTTCGATTCCAACACGGTTTATATCGGTGGGGAAAAACTTTTCAAAACAACGGACGGCGGCATGACATGGACGGCGATCAGTCCGGATTTGACGCGCAACGATAAGAGCAAACAAGCGCCGTCGGGCGGCCCGCTGACGATTGATGAAACCAGCGTCGAATACTACGACACCGTTTTTTCCATCGCGGAATCTCCCGTCGAGCGCGGCTTGATCTGGGTGGGCAGCGACGACGGTTTGGTGCACGTCACTCGCGACGGTGGAAAAACGTGGGCGGACGTCACGCCAAAGGGGCTGCCCGGGTGGGCGCGCATCGGGCTGATTGATCCTTCGCCGTATGCCGCAGGCAGTGCGTATGTGGCCGCGGACCGTCATCGTTTGGATGATTTTCATCCTTATGTTTTCAAGACAACCGACTACGGGAAGACATGGACGCAAATCACCGACGGATTGCCGCAATCGGGAAGTTATGTGCACGCGGTGCGCGTCGATCCCGTGCGCAAGGACCTGCTGTACTGCGGAACGGAGACGGGAATATTCGTGTCGACGGACGATGGAGCGCACTGGCAGTCGCTCGAATTGAATATGCCGGTTGTGCCGATCACGGATCTGATTGTGAAGAACAATGATTTGGTGGTTGCAACGAAAGGGCGTTCGTTCTGGATTTTGGACGATCTCGCCCCGCTGCGGCAGGCTAATGCGGAGATCGCCAGCCATGACGCGCACCTCTATAAGCCGGATGTTGCCTGGCGCACGCGCATTGGTGACATGAATCCTCGCTATTTCGTTTGGCTTGGGCAGGACGCTCCCGATGGAGCGGTGATCGATTATTACTTGAAAGCCGAGCCGAAGACCCCGCAAGACAAAGTCACGCTGGAGATTCTCGACGCGCAAGGCAAAGTCATTCGCAAGTACACGAACGAGTCGCAGAAAAAGGATCAGCAGCCCGCAGAAGGGGGCGATGAATATCAGCCGCCTGTGGCCATTCCGGCAAAGGCCGGGATGAACCGCTTCGTTTGGGATTTGCGCTACGAAACGCCCACGCTCATTCCCGGGCAAGTCTGGGATAGCGCGGATACGCCGAAAGGGCCGCTGGCGCTGCCCGGAACGTATCAGGTGCGTTTGACGGCCGATGGGCAAACGCTGACCGAGCCACTCACGGTGAAACTCGATCCTCGTGTGAAGGTCGCGCCGGAGGCATTGCAAAAGGAATTTGATCTGTCGCTCAAAATTCGCGATGAGATCACTTTGGCGGACGACACCGTGAACCAGATGACTTCCGTGCGCGATCAGATTGACGCGCTGAAGAAGCGCATTGGCTCAAATGCCGAACAGAAGCCCATCGTCGATGCCGGAGATGCGGTCGAGAAGAAGATGCAGCCCATCGACGATCAGCTTTGGCAAGGCAAGATGAAGGCCAGCGAAGAGGACTTGAACTATCCGGATGAGATCAACGATCAATTGAAAGGCATCGCCGAATTCATGGAAGGCTCGGACAACGCGCCGACTGCCGCGGATTATGCCGCTTACCAAGATTTGAGCGGCAAAGTGACCAAGCTGGTCGCGCAGTGGAAGGACATCGAGGCGAAAGACCTGCCTGCGCTCAACGAGCAGATTCGGCGCGCGAATATTCCTCCGATCGCGCCCACTGCGCCCAGCGATTCGCAGCAAGGATCAAAATAGAAGCAGTCAGTTGCAGTGTCTCAACGCGCGAGGGTCTTAAGAATTACCTGCCTGTGGATGGTGGTTGCCATGACCCGGCTTATGCGCGTGCTGCAATGTGGCGTCAGAGGGCACGGTGGGTGCAACGGCGGATGGCGTCTGCATGCTGCCACTCTCCGGAGCCGGACTCAGCGGCTTTGGCGCGATGGGCGGCTGGTTTGAGCTGCCCGTCGAATAATGCAGATACAGTTGGCGCAGTTCCGTCTCGGTCATCGCACCTTCGCGAATCCGCAAGGCGTTCACCACGCCGTTTTTGCCGGTTTTGATGATGGCCCACACAGTGTCGCCAGCCCTTAGGTCCCTGGGCGTCATCTTCTGCCCCTTTTCTCCCAGGTACACAGTTTGAGGGCCGAAGTTGGCGGCGACCGTCAATTGCGTCGGGCGCATCAGCACCACTTGATGAGTCTGCTGATCCACCGATGAAATCATGAAAAATTCCTCGCCCTTGGAATTGGCTTGCGCCCAGAGCGGAGCGGAAAGAGCCAACGCGAGCAAGAGCGCGCCGACCATCGCGGCCAACCGTGAAAAATGCAAACGGATAAGGACTTTATTCATAGCGAAGAGCCTCTATGGGATCGAGTTGCGCGGCACGCCGCGCCGGATAGTATCCGAAGAAAATGCCCACGGCTGCCGAAAATGCCGCGGCGATAACAATGGACGCGGGAGAAACAAGAGTCACCCAGTGAAACAAATCAGATACGGCGACCGAGCTGAAAACTCCAAGGACGATTCCCACCAGCCCGCCGAGAAGGCTCAGCACCATCGCCTCGCTCAAGAACTGCCGCTGGACATCGGATTCCGTCGCGCCAATCGCCATGCGCACGCCGATTTCTCGGGTCCGCTCCGTGACGCTGACCAGCATGATGTTCATGATCCCGATGCCGCCGACCAGCAAAGATACTGAAGCAATGCTCGCTAGCAAGACGGTCATGACGTTGCTGGCGTGCGTCTGCGCCTGCGTGAAATCCGTCGGGCTGCGGATGATGAAATCGTCGTCTTCATTCGGGCGCAGATGATGGCGCTGGCGAAGAATGGCGGCAACCTGGTCCTCCGCGGGCTGAATGTCATTGGCCGAATCCGCCGAAGCCATCATGAACTGAATCCAGCTAATGCCCGAAAGTTTTTTCTGCACCGTAGTGAAGGGCATTATGATGACATCATCTTCGTCTCCGCCGAATGGAGAACTGCCTTTCGTGGCAAGGATACCAATCACGCGAAACGGCAGATTCGAGATGCGGATCGTTTGGCCCACTGGATCATCGCTCGGCGAAAAGAGGCTCTTCTCCACTGTTTCACCAAGAAGGCAGATGTCCGAAGCATCGTCGACGTCCATCGTCGAAAACATGCCGCCCGCGGCCAATGGCCAGTGGCGGATCTTGATGTAATCGGGGTTTACGCCATTGACGCGCGTGTACCAGTTGTTGGCGCCGTAGACGATCTGCGCGCTGTAGCCCACGCTAGGCGACACCCACTTGATGAACGGCACTTGCGCCAGAATAGCCTTGCCATCTTCCGCCGTCAGGGATTTTGTCGCCTGACTGCCCAGGTGGACGCCGCTTGTCTTGATGCTGCCGGCGGAAATGAAAATGATGTTGTCTCCAAGGCTCGCAATTTGATCCTGCACCTGCTTGGCCGCGCCCTGGCCGATGGCCACCGTGCAAATCACCGCGCCCACGCCGATGATGATGCCGAGCATGGTCAGAATGGTGCGCATTTTATTGCGCGCTAGGGCTCGCAGCGAAACGCGGAGGACTTCTCCGATTTCCATCTTATCTCCGCCCGCCAAACGGGGAATTCGGCTGGTTAGACCCAAGCAGTTGCTCTCCCGTCAGGAGGGCGTCACTCTCGTGGATGTTTCCGTCAAGAACTTGCGTGCTGGTGTAGTCGGTCAGGCCCGTTTTGATGGTGATAGGCATGGGCTTTTGGTTGGCATCCAGCTTCCAGACGATCTGCCATCCGCCGATATGCGAAACCGTTGCTTGCAGCGGAATGTCGTATTTTTTGTAGAGCGCCTGGAGCTCCGGCGCCGGCATCTGCGGTGTGAAGGTTAACGCGATATTCGGAACCATCAGTGTATTGCTTGCATGGCCTGTGGGAATAACTACGTAAGCGGTCTCGCCGGGCAGAAGTTTGCCCTCGGGATTCTCAAAATCGATAATCGTGTCGTACGTGACGACGTTCTGCACGGTGAAGGCGTTCAGTCGAATCGCGCTCACGCGTCCCTGGAACGTCTCGGTCGGATACGCGTCCACCTGGAAAGTCGCGGGCTGTCCCACGTGAATTTGCCCCGTGTCCGATTCGTCGGTGGCGGCATAGACCTGCATGCGCGTTAGGTCCTGCGCAATCGTGAAGACGTTCGGCGCTTGCAGGGACGCAGCGACGGATTGGCCAACCGTCACGTTTCTGGCCACCACCGTACCGTCAACGGGAGAAACGATCGTGCAGTATTCCAGGTTCGTTTCCGCCATTTGCAAATTGCCTTGGGCGGACTCCACCTGCGCGATAGCTTGCGAAAGCTGGGCCTTCGATTGGTTCACCTGCGCTTCGGCTTGCGTGACGGAAGCGGCGGCAGCGCCGTAGTTTGACTGCGTCTGGTCGTCCTGATCCTGCGAAATCACTCCCTGCTTGGTCAGGTCGCTAATGCGTTTCGCGTTGACCTCAGCATATCGAGCGTCGGCTTTGAGTTTGTCCACATTTGCTTGGTCAGCCACGATGTTTGCCTTAATGTACTCGATGTTAGCGATAGCGTTTGCGAGATTGCCTCGCGCCGTGGTGACTTGCGCTTCATAGATAGTAGGGTCGAGTTGCGCCAGCACATCGCCTGCATGAACCCGCGTGTTGAAGTCAGCGAAGACGTACTGTACAGTGCCGGAGACGAAAGAACCCACAGGCACCGTTGTCAGCGGATTGATCGTTCCTGTTGCTTGAACCATCGCGGTGAGGTTGCCGCGCCGCACGGGCATAGTGATGTAGCGCACGTCTTTCGAGCGCCCTTTCATCACCGCGCCCACAGAAATCAGTACGGCCACCGCGAGTATCACAATCCAACTGAGACGCTTGTGCTTCCCGTACCACTCTCCAACGGGCATGGTTCGCTTCTTTCCTCAGGTAGTTTTAGTCACACCTTACCGGCAGGTGCATCCTGGCGGGTGCGCTTTCCGCAGTCTATCATTTGGACGCAGAATAGCGCCCGGCGGTTTCAAGCCCATACGCGTGGAACTTCGCTCCAGGCCTTCTCCGTGCTACATTGGCGCCCGGAACTTATCAGATTGTTGATTGCTGGGAGGCGCAGTGGTCTATCGTGATTTGCGGGATTTTGTCGCCCAACTTGAGCGCAAAGGCGAACTGAAGCGTATCAGCGCCGAAGTAGACCCGGTGCTGGAAATCACCGAAATTACCGACCGCGTGACGAAAAGCGGCGGACCGGCTCTGCTCTTCGAGCGTCCCAAAGGCTCGCGCATCCCTCTCGTCATCAATCTGCTCGGCAGCGAGCGCCGGATGAACCTCGCGCTCGGAGTCGACCATCTCGATGAAGTTGCCGGCCGCGTCCGCGCGTTCCTGGACGTCCAAACTCCTCAAGGCTTCCTGGACAAAATAAAAATGCTGCCGAAGCTGGCCGAACTTGGTTCGTTTTTCCCCAAAACCGTCAAGTCCGGCCCCTGCAAAGAGGTCATCCGAAAAGACGATTTCTCCCTGGGGGAGTTTCCGATCCTGAAGTGCTGGCCGCAGGACGGAGGCCGCTACATCACCTGGCCTATGGTCATCACCAAGAATCCCGAAACTGGGAAGCGCAACGTGGGCTGCTATCGCATGCAGGTATTCGACGAGCGGACCACCGGCATGCACTGGCAGACGCAAAAGCACGGCGCGGAGCACTTTCGAAGCGCGCGGGCGCGTGACGGCAACGGGAAAATGGAGGTAGCCGTCGCCATAGGCTCGGACCCTGCAACGGCATTGGCGGGAATCCTGCCGATTCCGCCGGACCTGGACGAGTTCATGTTTTCCGGATTCCTGCGAAAAGATGCCGTCGAACTTGTGGCGTGCGAAACCGTGGACCTGGAAGTTCCTGCTAATGCCGAAATTGTGTTGGAAGGCTATGTAGACCTTGGCGAGTTGCGGACCGAGGGTCCATTCGGCGACCACACCGGCTTTTATTCCCTCGAGGGCGAGTACCCCGTATTCCACGTGACCTGCCTCACCCATCGCAAGGAACCGCTCTACCTGACAACCATTGTCGGCCGCCCGCCGCAGGAAGATTTTTTCATGGGTCATGCCATCGAGCGGATTTTCCTTCCCGTGATGAAAATGCAGTTTCCGGAGATTGTCGACGTAGCCATGCCGGTCGAGGGAATCTTTCAAAACTTGATGGTTGTAGCCATTCGAAAATCATATCCGGGGCACGCGAGGAAGGTTATGAACGCAATCTGGTCGCTCGGGCAAGCGATGTTTACGAAGGTCGTGATCGTCGTGGATCATGACGTCGATATTCAGAACCCGAGCGAAGTAGCTTGGAAAACACTGTGCGCCATCGACCCCGAGCGCGACATCGAATTTGTCCTTGGTCCCGTCGACACGCTCGAGCACGCTTCTCGCCTGCAGGACTTCGGTTCGAAGATGGGCGTGGACGCCACAAGAAAATGGCCTTCCGAGGGCTTCGCGCGCCGCTGGCCGGATGAAATTCGCATGGACGCGGCCACCAAAGCGCGCGTGGACGCCCTGTGGGGAACTCTGGGCATTGACCTTCCTCGCCCGAAGTAACAGCGACTCCTGTCCCTGCGAACAGGTTTCCCTTTCGCACGCCTCGCGGCAATCGCTGTGGACTTAGCTTCCCGCCTATTTTCTAATCTCCATGTGCCAAGCCACCAAAGCCATTACCAACTGAACACCAGTGAAGGCGGGGGCGTTGACACTGAAACAGGCCGAGTGACATAACGGTATAGAACTACTGGTAAGGGCAGACCTAGGGTGGGTCGCTGGTTCGATGGGGTGGTCGTAGCTAGCGACGGCGGATTTCAAAAAACAACCCAAAAGCACGGGCCCCGTGGCGAATTTTGGCCCAACCCCCGTGTGAGCCAAGGCAGTTAGCGAGGACGATACGATGTTTGGCAAGAAATCGAAGGCGCTCATCGGCTTGGACATCGGATCGAGCTCCGTTAAGGCAGTCGAGCTGAAAAAGACGAGAGAAGGCTACGAGCTCGTCAGCTTTGGAATCGAGCCGCTGGCCCAGGACACTGTGGTGGATGGCGCCATTATGGACGCTCCCGCAGTTGCCGAGCGCATCAGTTCCATTTTCGACACGCAGAAAATCAAGCTCAAAGACGTCGCCACTTCGGTTTCCGGGCATTCGGTCATCGTCAAGCGCGTTCCGATGCCAGTGATGGGCGAGGACGAACTGTACGATCGTATACAGGCCGAAGCCAGCCAGCACATTCCCTTCGATATCGCTGACGTTAACTTAAGCCATCAGCTTCTTGAGTCCAATGACAGCCAGATGGACGTTCTGCTTGTCGCCGTTAAGAAAGATAAAATTCTGAACCACACAAATGTCCTGGCGCAGGCCGGCAAGACTCCCGTGGTTGTGGACATTGACGCCTTCGCCCTCGAAAACTGCTTCGAGGTGAATTACGACCCTGACCCGGCGCAAGTGGTGGCCCTTCTCAATATCGGCGCGAGCGTCATGAATATCAATATCGTCCGCGGCTGGACTCCTCTGTTTACGCGCGACGTTTCGGTGGGCGGCAACCAGTATACCGACGCGCTACAGAAGGAACTTGACTTGAACTTCGACGATGCCGAGCGCCTGAAAATGGGCGGCACTCTCCCCGGCGTCACCGAAGAGCAGCGCACTTCGATTCTCCGGTCCGTATCGGACATTCTCATCCTCGAAATTCAGAAGACCTTTGACTTCTTCCGCGCCACAGCGAGCGGCGAAAACATTCGCCGCATCGTCGTCGCCGGCGGCACGGCCCGCGTCCCGGGGTTGCTCGACTTGCTTCGCGAAGAGTTCGGCATGCCGGTGGAAGAGCTGTATCCCTTCCGGAAGATTTCCGTCAACCCCGCTAAGCATGATGAAGAGCGAATTCGTGAAATGGCGCCTCGCCTGGCGATCGCTGTTGGCTTAGCGCTAAGGAGTTTCGACACACCATGATACGGATCAACCTTCTTGGTCAGGACAGGCCGAAGACCAGCCGTGGTCCGGCGATTCCGCTGGAATCATCGCTGCGGCTGATTCTTTTTGTGGCCTCGCTCCTAGTGGCATTTGTGGTGCTGTATGCCATGTATCACCAGAAGCAAACCGAGCTTGCAGGAATTGAAAGTCACGTCAGCAGCCTGCAGTCTGAGCTCGTACGTCTGCAGCAGGTTAAAGCCGACGTGCAGCAATACGAACAGCAGAAAACCATCTTGCAGCAACGCATTGACGTGATCGAAACGCTGCAAACGAATCGTGCCGGCGGGCAGCAATTGCTTCAAATGGTCGCCACCACCGTCGAACATAGCGACTCGCTCTGGCTTACCTCGCTGACGCGCACCGGCGACTCGCTGGACCTTGCCGGCGAAGCGGCTTCGATCGATGCCATTGCGAATTTCCTGACCCAAATGAAGCGTTCCGGGTATTTCGGCACCATCGAAATGAAACAAGCGGCCGAGAACGACATCGTCAAAGGTGCGCAGACGTATGCATTCACGATGACGGCGCAAATCTCGCCCGCCAAGCCAGCGAATGTCAGTGGTACGGAAACAGCCCCACCGGCACGGCCGGGAAAGAGCTAGGGAGGCGCAATGGCAACCTCGTTTCGTGAAATGTCGTGGCCCGTACAGGCACTGGCGTTTCTATTCCTAGCAATAGTGTTGGTGCTCGCGGGCCTGTACTTGCCCATGTCTCCTGTGGCCACCGAACGCGTCGCCGTGGATGAAGCGAATGGACAGCTGAAAAAGCTGGAAAATCAAGTGCAGCCATTGCGCGTATTTCAGCAACGGCGCGTTGAGCTTCAGAGCGAAATGGAAGCCTTACAGAAACAGTTGGCGACCCTTCAGGCCATTGTTCCGGAAGATAAGCAAGTCGACCAATTCATCGTCATGGTGCAGGGCGCGGCATCCGGCTCAGGAGTGTTCATCCGGAAGCTTGAGACCGAGCCCATCGTGCCGCGTGAATATCATTCGGAAATGCCTTTCAAACTCACCGCGGACGGCCCGTACTACTCGGTCCTCGACTTCTTTACCCGTCTGGGACGCCTTTCGCGAATCATCAACGTGGGCGACATCAAGCTGACAGAAGTCAAGCCTGGGGATAGCTCGGGCTCGCAGTTTCGCATGGCGCCAGGAACCACCGTCACCGGCGAATTCACTATTACCACTTTCTTTACGCAACCCGCCGCTCAAGCTCCCGCAGCTGTAAACACGGCGGCGAGAACGGTGAGGCGTTAGCAACATGGGGCGCAGAACGATGAACGACCTGAAGATTTTCGCAAGGCTTCTAGCTCTGGCGGTGCTGATGTTTTGGTGCATGGCATCTGTGCGAGCGGCACAGCGGCAAAAGCCCAAGCCGCTCGGGAAACACATCCCGGCAACCGCAGGGGCGGTTCACGCGCATCCAATGGCACATGCTGGCGGAAAAATGGGCATGAGACCGAAACCCGTGAATAGACCTCTAGCGCGGCATCTTGCTGCAGAAAAGGCCGCCGAAGCGCTTCGTGTCGTGGCCGCGCAGGCTATTCCTTCTGCCGCTGCTCTTGCAGCTCAGACGCCCGTGCTTCCGGAATCTGGACATGGACGAGATCCGTTCGCGGCCCTTATTCGAGCTTCCGATCCGGGCGACAGCCATTCGAACCTGCCTCCGGGGATTGCCGGTTTGCAGGTAGCTACCGTGAGGCTTGAGGGCATGGTCAAAACCTCGGACGGCATCGTTGCCGTAGTGGCAAATCCGCAGGACAGCGTCTATTTCCTCCATGACGGCGATCATATTTACGATGGCGTGGTGGAAAAGATTGATATCGACGACATTACATTCCGTCAAGAAAGCAAAGATGCGTTTGGCCGCACAGTTGACCGCGATGTGGCCAAGCGACTCTATCCGATTGCAGGAGATGCGCAATGAGCAAGATTTGGTGGCCGTTTGGGCTTGTCTGCCTCGTGGCAGCTAGCCTGCTGATCATTACGAGCGCGGTCCAGGCTGATCCCGAGCCCTCGGTTCGGGTCACGTCTGCGGTCGGACAAGGGGTCGTCCGCCTCAATGCGAAGGCGAGTGGCCCGTTCGATTATGTGATTCACCACCCCAGCGCGGATCTCTATTACATCGATCTGACGGGCGTGTCGGCTTCCGCCACCGCCGCAGCCCAAGTGCTCGGCACGGACATCGTTCGCAGCTACCGGCTGGAGCAGTACCAGTCAGGCGACACCACCGTCTCGCGCCTTGAGCTCCTCCTCGGTGATGGCGCCACTCCGAAAATCACTCGCGAAGGGCGCGACGGTTTGCAGATCGTCGTGTCCAAGAATAACGTCATCGATGCTGGCTCCGAATCTGCAGACAAGCCTCAGGTTGTGGATGCGGCGCTTCGCGCGCCCGCTCCAGCTAACGCCGTCATCCGGCAGATTTCCGTTGCCAAAGACGGAGAAATTCCCGAAGTGCTTGTCCTTGGTTCCGGCTCCATGAATTACCAGGAGCTGCGTTTGAGCAACCCGCCGCGCCTGGTCCTCGACTTCAATAGCGAGCGCATGGCCGCGTCCAAGAAAGTCGCGAGCGAAGTGGAACCGATTCGCGACGTTCGCGCGGCACAGTATTCGCCCCAAGTAGCCCGTGTGGTCATCGATCTTTCTAAGGATTCGCCTTACAGCGTGAAGCACGTTGACGGTGGCGTTGCCATAGCATTTTCTTCCTCTGCTGCGGCAAGCGCCGATGCGCAATCGGCATCGTCATCGACTTCCACCGAGACAAGCGTGGCAAATCAATCGCAGGCGGCGGCCCAGCCCTCAACTCCTCCTGCGAATACGGAGAACGCTGCGGACTCACAATCAGCCGCAAACTTCTCCAAGCCCACCGCGCCAATGTCTGCGCCTGCCGCCCAGCAGTCGCCGAAACCTGCGGCACTCGATTCTACGGTTGCGGATCAATCAACAACGCCATCTTCGAAACCGGCAACCACGTCGGCATCAACGCCCGACGCTCCTGCCGTTGCGTCTCCGTCTCCGGTGCCGGCACAAGCCGCTGCCGCTGAGCCGCCCGCGCAGAGCAGCCAGGCCACGCAATCCGCGCTGTCGCAAGAAGCCTCTACTCAGGCGGCAACGCCCGTGCAGATCGCGCCAGCCGTCATGCCAGCAGCAGCGCCGGCTACTCCAAGTCCCGTGGCGGTGATATCTCGTGACCAAACAAGCGCCAGGTACTCAGGGTCGCCGATCTCGGTAAACCTCAAAAACGTGGATTTGCAAGATTTCTTCCGCCTGATTCATGAAATCAGCGGCCTTAACGTCGTTGTGGATCCCAGCGTTAAAGGCACTCTAACGCTCGTGCTTGACAATGTGCCGTGGGACCAGGCGCTGGACATCGTTCTGAAAAATAACGACCTCGATAAGGAATTGGACGGCAATGTGCTGCGCATCGCCACCAAGGAAACCATGAAGAAAGAGGCCGACGAAGCCAAGGAATTGGCCAAGGCGCAGATCGAAGCCGCCGACGTAATCACCACCACGCGCGTACTTAACTATGCCAAGGCCAGCGACCTCACGGAAACCATCAAGAAGTTCCTCACGTCCCGGGGCGATGTCTTGGCCGATCCTCGCACGAACACTTTGATTATCAGTGACATTCCGACTGTCATTCCAGTTATCGATAACCTGATTCGCGAGCTGGATAAGAGAACCCAGCAAGTGGAAATCGAAGCTCGCGTCGTGGCTGCCAACCGCACGTTCTCGCGCGAACTCGGATCGCAGTTTGCGTTTGCCGGGTCCGCCAACAACGGAAAGAACATCTTCGGCGGCACTCAGGCCGTGGGAACCAGCCCCGTCAGCCGATTTGTTCCGCCGCTGCCCGCTCCTCCTGTCATTACCGGAACCACCGCGCCAACAACAACCACTCCGACGGCTGTGAATATGCCGCTTGTCACCAATCTCGGCACGGCTGTACCGACCAGCGGCGTGTCGTATGCGTTTTCCTCGGCGAACTTTGCTCTCGATTACATTATTTCGGCTGCGGAATCGAAGGGTGTCGGCAAGCTGCTTTCCGCTCCGAAGGAAGTTACTCAGAATAACGAGCAGGCCACCATTAAGCAGGGAACTAAAATTCCGATTCAGACCGTCATCAACAACACCATTTCCGTGCAGTTCGTCGACGCGGTGCTGGAACTCCAAGTGACTCCGCAGATCACTGACCAAGGCACCATTTTCTTGAGCATCCACGTGGAGAACACCCAGATCGATCCGTCGATTCCGCGAATTCAGGGCATCCCGGCTCTCGATACTCAGGCCCAGGATACGCGTGTTCTCGTGAACGATGGGCAGACCATCATGATTGGCGGCATCATCGTCTCCAACCAGCAGACCAGCATCGATGAAGTTCCCTTTGTTGGCAGCATTCCGGTCGTCGGTCAGCTCTTCCGTCACACCACGATCAGCACCAGTTCCCAGGAACTGCTGTTCTTTATCACCCCTCGCATTCTTCCCATGTAAGATGGTCGTGTAAAATGGAAAGATGACGAAGGGCAAGACGCGAATAGCGCCAACGGAATTCAAACAGGCGGGCCACGCGACACTGGCGTCCCGCCTTTCTCTTTTACAGCAGGAAATGGAAGTGGTGCGCCTGGACGCCTTCGTCGTTTCCCACCCTCCGAATGTCTTCTACTTGTCAGGTTTCACAGGCAGCGCCGCCGTGCTTGTGGTCACGCCCGCAGGCGCCACCCTCTTCAGCGACCCGCGCTACACGGCGCAAGCCAGAGAGGAAGCCCGGAGCGCGCGTGTAGAGATCACTCGCCGCTCTCTTATTGCTGCCGCAGCCGAACATCTTGCCTGCCGCCGTGTCCGCCGCGCGGGATTTGAAGCGGCGCGGCTAAGCGTCGCGCAAAAATCGCTGCTCGACAAAGCCGCCGGCGCGCGCGTTCGCTGGGTGGCATGGGATGGAAAGATTGAAGTGGCCCGTGCTGTGAAGGACGCGGACGAATTGAGTGTCATGCGCGAAGCCGCAAAGATCGCCTGCTCGTCGTGGCAGGAGATTCTTCCCTTGGTCAAGCCAGGCGTTCTTGAAACCGAGCTCGCTGCGGAAGTGGAATTCCGCATGCGGCGTAAAGGGGCCAGCGGTCCGGCCTTCGATACCATCATCGCTTCCGGACCGCGAGGCGCATTGCCTCATGCGCACGCAAGCCCGCGCGCCCTGGGGAAAAACGAGTTGGTCGTGTTTGACCTCGGTGCTATACTCCGCGGATATTCAAGCGATTTAACGCGCACCGTTTTTGTGGGACGCGCCCCTGCGGAGATCCGGCGCTGGTATAGCGCGGTGCTTGAGGCCCAGCAGGCGGCGCGGGACGTCCTGCGGCCCGGCGTCAGCGCGCAACAAGTGGACGCCGCAGCGCGACAAATCCTCCAACGGGCTGGCTTGGGCAAGCAGTTTGTCCATAGCACGGGGCACGGACTTGGCCTGGAGGTTCACGAAATGCCGCGTCTTGCGCGCGGCGAAAAGTGGCTTCTCCGCGCTGGCGTGGTGGTAACCATCGAGCCCGGCGTATACGTCGAAGACAAAGGCGGCATTCGCATTGAAGACGACGCCCTGGTGACGCAGGACGGCGCTGAATATCTGACCGACGCAAATCGGGAGCTGATCGAACTCGGATGAAGGCCAAGAGCAAAGCCAAAGACAACAAGAGCCGCTCAGACCGCAAACGCACTTCCGCGCCCGACCTGGACGCAATTTCTGACATCCTCGCATTCATGGAGCAGCACTCTCTTGAGGAATTTGAATATCAGAATGGCGAGATGCGCGTGCGCCTCCGCAAAGCCCCCGCGCACGGCGGTTATGCCTTCCGGTCGCAGCAGCCTGCTCCTGAAATATTTGTCGCCGCGCCGCCGCCCGCGACGAGTTCTTCGCCGGCCGCCGCGCCTCAGTTTCCCGCCGCGGAATCCAGCGCCGATCTTCACGTCATCAAATCTCCCATCGTAGGCACTTTTTATTCTGCCCCGAGTCCCGGCGCCAATTCCTTCGTGCGCGTAGGCGACCACGTCAACGCAGGCCAGGTCTTGTGCATCATTGAAGCCATGAAATTGATGAACGAAATCGAAGCCGATGTAGCCGGCGAAGTGATGCGCATATTCGTGGAGAACGGGCAACCTGTGGAGTATGGCGAACCCTTATTCGCGGTTCATCCTAGCCGGAAGCAGTAACTGGGGCTTGGGAAGCTCAACCTGCAAAAATGTTTCGTAAAATCCTGATCGCGAACCGCGGAGAAATCGCATTGCGCGTCCTGTGCGCTTGCCAGGAGCTCGGAATTCGTACCGTTGCCGTCTATTCCGAGGCGGATCGCAATTCGCTCCATGTGCGCTTCGCGGATGAGGCCGTTTGCATCGGCCCCGCGCGCTCCTCGGAAAGTTACCTGAACATCCCCCACGTCATCAGCGCCGCGGAAATCACCGATGTCGACGCCATCCATCCCGGCTATGGGTTCCTTTCCGAAAACGCCAATTTCGCTGAGGTCTGCGAGGCTTCTCACATCACCTTCATTGGCCCTTCCCCCAAAGTCATTCGCATGATGGGCGAAAAAGACCGCGCCCGGCGCGAGCTCTCCGCTGCCGGGCTTCCGATCATTCCAGGCAGTCCGGGAATCGTACCCGACGAAGACACTGCGCTGAAACTCGCCTCGGAAATTGGCTACCCCGTGCTCATCAAAGCCGCCGAGGGCGGCGGCGGCCGCGGCATGCGCGTTGTTCACAAGAAAGAAGAGATGCTCTCCTCCTTTCAGACCGCCCGCCATGAATCCCAGCAAGCCTTCGGCAGCCCCAACGTATATCTCGAGAAGCTCATCGAACGTCCGCGCCACATTGAATTCCAGATCATCGGTGACCGCCATGGCAACGTCATGCATTTGCGTGAGCGCGAATGCTCCATCCAGCGCCGCCATCAGAAAATTATCGAGGAGTCGCCTTCGCCCGCGCTCGACCCCAAGATGCGCGACGAAATGGGCGACCGCGTCGCTAAGGCATTGGCCAAGATTGGCTATTCGAACGCAGGCACCGTCGAATTCTTGCGCGACGAAGCCTCGCAAGCCTTATATTTCATCGAAGTGAACGCGCGCATCCAGGTCGAGCATCCCGTCACCGAGATGGTTTCTGGCGTCGATCTCGTCAAAGCGCAAATCCGCCTCGCCGCTGGCGAAAAGCTCGCCGCCGTTGTCGGCAAGCCGCGATTCCACGGCCACGCCATCGAGTGCCGCATCAACGCCGAAGACCCTGAAACATTTGCTCCATCTGCCGGCCGCATCACCGCATTTCGCGTTCCCGGCGGGCCCGGCATTCGCGTCGACACGGCCGTTTATTCCGAAGCGGTCGTGCCCCCGTATTACGATTCGCTCGTCGCCAAGTTGATCGCGCTGGGCGACGATCGTGCCGAAGCCATTGCGCGTATGTCGCGCGCCCTCGACCAATTTGTGGTGGAGGGCATTAAGACCTCCATTCCATTGCACAAGAAGATTTTCGACGACCCCGATTTCATCGCGGGCAGGCTCGACACTCATTTCCTGGACCGCTACGAAACCGTCGCGGCCAAATAGGCTCCTGGACAGGAGCCCGAATAGGAGAAAGGCGACCCTTGTTTCCGCCACTCTATGCTGTTCTCGATCAGCACTTGATGAAAACGCCGGTGGTGAAGTGCGCGAAGGATCTGGTGGCCGCTGGCGTCGAACTCATCCAGTACCGCGCCAAGGATATGTCGCCCCGCGCGTATTTTGTTACCTGTTCCAGCTTGGCCGAAGCTCTCGCCACCGCCAAAGCCCGCCTCATCATCAATGATCGCACGGATATCGCCGCAATGGTTGGCGCGGGCGGCGTTCACGTCGGCCAGGACGATTTAGCTCCCGGCGATGCCCGCAAGATCTGTGGTTCGGGCCGCTGGGTCGGTGTTTCCACGCATAATCTGGAGCAGGTCCGCGCCGCCGCAAATGCTCCGGTCGATTACATCGCCGTCGGCCCGATTTTTCCCACTTCCACAAAGAAGAAACCAGACCCCGTCGTCGGCACGTCTCTTATCCGCGAGGCGCGCAAGCTGACTCAAAAACCGATCGTCGCCATCGGCGGCATCACGCTCGATCGCGCACCCGAAGTTTTTGCCGCGGGCGCGAATTCCATCGCTGTGATTCGCGATCTTCTCGAAGCGCGCGACCCAGCCGCTCGTGCGCGCGAATTCCTTGCGGTGGCTGCGCAGTCCCATATCGCGTCCCGCCCGCAAAACCACTCGCCGTTTCCGGGAGGCCGCAACAATGGCTGAACACGTTCCCACCGTCCGTCCGGCCGCAACTCCCGAACTGGTCAAAGGCCTCGGACTCTTTGATTCCACGATGATCGTGGTGGGCTCCATGATCGGCTCCGGAATTTATATCGTCTCCGCGGACATCTCCAACCAAGTGCAAAGTCCCGGGCTCTTGATTGTGGTCTGGCTTGCCTCGGGCTTGATGACGCTGATCGGTGCCCTGAGCTACGGCGAGCTCGCCGCGGCCATGCCCCACGCCGGCGGCCAATACGTCTTTCTCCGCGAATCGTTCGGCCCGTTGTGGGGATTTCTCTACGGCTGGACCATGCTCCTTGTCGTGCAAACGGCCACCATAGCAGCCGTCGCTATCGCTTTTGCAAAGTTCACCGCCGTATTTGCTCCGTCGTGGTTTTCGCCAACCGCCTGGGTTTTGAAATTCGGCACCTTCGGCCCCTGGAAATTCCCGTTCGGCACGCTCGGTCCGTACGAATTGGGCCTCAATCGCCAGAATTCGCTGGCCATCGCCTCCATCATTGTGCTGACGTGCATCAATCTCCGCGGATTGCGTTTGGGCAAGATCGTCCAAAATGCGTTTACTAGTGTGAAGATTGTGACGCTCGCCGCGCTCGTCGTCGTCGGCGTCATCTTTTCGCGTGCGAACGCCATCGCCGCCAACTTTCACAACTTCTGGCGCAACGCCGGCCTTTCCGTGCACCATGCCTATCCTCCCGGCGTGGGCACATGGGAAATTTCCACCGCCACTGTGGTCGGCGTGGCCATGGTCGGCGCTCTTTTCTCCTCCGACGCGTGGTACGACATCACCTTCACCGCCTCGGAGGTCAAGCGTCCCGGCCGCAATCTCCCGCTCGCACTCTTCCTCGGCACTCTCATCGTGACCACGCTTTACACGCTCGCCAATTTCGCCTATCTCCGCATTTTGCCCATGGCCGGCGATCCCAATGGCGCCTCCATTCTTTCGCGCGGCATTCAATTCGCCGCCGATGGGCGCGTCGCCACGGCGGCCTTGCAGCTCCTTTTCGGTCCCGTGGGCGCGATTGTCATGGCGCTCGCCATTCTGATCTCCTGCTTCGGATGCAGTAACGGCCTGATTCTCGCCGGCGCGCGCATTTACTACGCTATGGCCAAGGACAAGCTGCTCTTCCGCTCGATTGGCACCGTCAACCGCAGGCATGCGCCTGGCGTGGCTCTCATCGTCCAATGCGTCTGGGCCTCCGTCCTTTGTCTTTCCGGTACGTACAACCAGCTCCTCGATTTTCTGATCTTCGCCGAACTGATTTTCTATATCCTTACGCTCTTGGGGCTTTTCGTTTTGCGCCGCACGCGTCCCAACATGGAGCGTCCCTATCGCGCGTTCGGCTATCCTGTGCTTCCCGCGATTTATATCGTCATGGCGGTCTTTTTGGAGATACAGTTACTGCGCTATAAGCCGCAAAACACGTGGCCGGGGCTGATCATCGTGCTGCTCGGCGTCCCTGTCTACGTGCTCTGGCGGCTCTTTTCCGGCAATCGAACGGAACGGACAACCGAGTAACGCCGCACTGGATCAACGGAGGCAACGAATGGCCAGTCAGCTCTTAGCCAAAAAGCCGCTCAGCGTGATCATGGCGGAAGCGTCAGAAACGGGCGAACATTCACTGCGCCGCTCGCTCGGGCCGATCAATCTCATCACCCTCGGCATCGGCGCCATCATCGGCACTGGTATTTTCACGCTGACCGGCGTTGCTGCCGCGAAATATGCGGGGCCGGCCGTCGTGCTTTCGTTCGTGGTCGCTGGTATCGGCTGCGTTTTCGCCGGTCTCTGTTACGCTGAATTCGCCGCGATGATTCCGATTGCCGGCAGCGCCTACACCTACGGCTATGCCACGCTCGGCGAACTTGTCGCCTGGATTATCGGCTGGGCTCTCGTGCTCGAATATGCTTTCGGCGCGGCCACCGTCGCCGTTGGCTGGAGCGGTTACGTCAGCAGCATAATCGGCTTCTTCGGCGTGAAACTTCCATTCAATCCAACGCCTGCCGTTTCCTTCTCTCTGTTCGGCCACGCGATTTCGGCGAAAGTGGACGTTTTCGCCTTGGCGGCAATCATCGTGGTCACCGCCATTCTCGTCATCGGCGTGCGTGAATCCGCCAACTTCAATAGCGCCGCGGTCATGATCAAAGTTTCCGTCGTACTCATCTTTATCGGCCTTGCCGCCAACTTCGCCTTTGCCAACTGGTCACACATGCTCGTCAACTGGCATCCCTTCATTCCTCGAAACTTGGGCAGCTTTGGCCAATACGGCTGGTCCGGCATCATGCGTGGCGCCACTGTGGTTTTCTTTGCCTACATTGGCTTCGACGCTGTCTCCACCGCCGCGCAGGAAGCCAAAAATCCGCAGAAAGACATGCCCTTCGGCATCCTCGGCTCCTTGATCATCTGCACCATCCTTTACATTCTCGTCTCCGGCCTTCTTACCGGCGTGAAAAATTACACTTTGTTGAACAGTCCCGCCCCGGTTGCCGACGGCGCCGCTGCCATTGGCGTCCGCTGGGGCATCGTCGTCATCGACATCGGAGCCATTGCCGGCCTTGCCTCCGTAATGCTCGTCATGCTCCTCGGGCAATCGCGCGTCCTCTACACTATGGCGCACGACGGTCTCCTTCCCCCATGGGTTGGCAAAATCCACCCACGTTTTCGCACCCCCTACCTCACTTCGATTGCCGTAGGCGTGCTTGTCGCGTTCCTCGCCGCATTCTTCAACATCGATTTCCTGGGAGAACTCGTCAGTCTCGGCACTCTTCTCGCCTTCACCATCGTTTGCCTCGGCGTCTGGGTTATGCGCGTGAAGCGCCCCGACGTGCCGCGCCCTTTCCGCACTCCAATGGTCCCGCTTGTGCCGATTCTCGGGATAATTGTCTGCGTGGCCCTGATGGTCACCGGCACTTCGCCTGCGAAGATCGGGTTCATCATCTGGCTGATCGTAGGCCTGTTTATTTATTTCGGCTACAGCCGCAGACACAGCACCGTCCAGCTCGACATCGCCCGCGCCGCCTCGCAGCGCGCCGCGTCTCACCCGCCCGCCCCCTAGAACCGTAAGCTTGCCTTTCGCCTGTTCAAGCGCATCTGCCATCTCCGTTCTGGGATTGCGTCTGCTCGCCGCAAATCTGTTGCTTCGTGGTACCATCGCCGTCCATCTGGCAAGGAGTGGGCCCCGAGCTTGCCATCAAATTTTCCGGAACCGTGGTGTAAATCCGCGTGAGGTCTATAACAAGGCCCCAAAAGCTTTACGGTCAAAGGGGGTATAACACGTGTGGATTGAAGCGTCAGAATTAGTTGTTGCCTTGGCCACAGTGGTTTTCGGCGGAGGTAGGCTATTTGCGCAATTCCGAAAGATTGATACCGTTAAGGAACTACGCGATGGTCTGAACGATATCACTGCCGAAAAAGCGTTTTCACCTGATGCGCAAGAGCCTGATCTTCTCTTGGATTTTCTGAAATACAGCCAACTCATTATGGGTCCTCTCCGTGCAAAACTAATCCGCAGGTTCCTTTGCGTGATCGGCTTCGTCCTTGCCTCGGCGCCTCTTCCACTCGTCCTTGTCGATAAGGGACTGGTAACGAACGAGGCCAAGGCATGGGCGCTCACGATTGGCGTTGAACTTCTCCAAGTAGGATTGGCGGTCCTCACCGGCAAGTTTCAAGAAGCGGAACGGGATTTCCTCGAAAATTCAGCGATGCTCCACGAGCGCTTTTATGATCTGTACGTCCTCCCTGCCATGCATGTATTCAACAATGCTGTGAGGACTACCACTGTCTTCGGACCTGCGCGAAAAGCCGGCGTGGCCGCAAGCTCGAACACTCGAGAGCAGTTACAGGATGTCTTGAAGAAAACTCCAAAGTACTTTCAGGATATTCTGAACAGCTCGCTCCAAAACAGTTCAGAACTCGCCGCTGGACAAGCATCCGCTAGAAAGAGCCGGGTAGCGCCTGGCGATTCTCTCTGACTAGCGAAAGGCCGCTGTTTTGTCATATCGTCTCTCCATGCCATCTCTGCACCGCTTCCGTGCCTTCTGGCGAACCACCTCGCATCTCGACCGCGCCGCCACCGCCGCGCTGCTCTTCTGCATTTTGGCCTGGACCACCTCTCTCGGTCGTTACCTCTCGTTCATGAAGGGCTGGCTCGTAATTCTGTTCCTGATTGCCATCGGTTTTATTCTCGTTCGTTTCGCGCAATGGGTTCGCAAGCGCCTTCTCTGGGGCCTGCGCAACCGCCTCGTCGTCGCCTACGTTTTCATCGCCGTCGTTCCCATCGTGCTCCTGCTCGCGCTGGCTGGCGTTTCCGCGTACTTGCTTTACTTCCAGCTCGGCGCGCATCTTCTCAGCGACGATCTCGGCGAGCGCATCGCCTCCACCGCCAGCGTTGCCGACACTCTGGCTCGCACCCTGCAAAGCGAACAGGCCAACAAAACTTCGGCAAGCTTGTCTGACGTGCTCGCGGCCCCGGGCGCTTCAGCCCTGCTTGACGGCGCGCGCCAATACCTGCCCGGCCTCGAAGTCCATACGTCTTCCATGCAAACTCCCGTTGCCTCGAATGCCCGCCCGGTGAAAAACTTCTCCGGCCTGGTGCAATCCTCTGGAAAACTTTGGATCGAGGCCGTAGTGCCCGGTCATTTCGGCCTCGGCTCCGGTTCACGCGGCCAGTCCGCCGCGAGCTCTGTCACCGATGAAGACGAACTTTTCGTCCGCGTCCCCGTCACCACAGCGCTTCTTCAAAGTCTCGCTCCGGACCTCGGCCCCGTCCAACTCACCACTTTTCGCCCCGCCACGCAAACGGATCTGCCCGCGGAAATTTTCAATTTCAACGGGCAGCGCCTGGTTCGTGCCGCCCAGATCTCGAGCGTCCGTCCGCTGCCTCCCAAGCATGGCTGGTACGATTTTGAAATTTCCGGCGGGTCAACTCTCGACGCGGTTCTCGCTGACAAAGACCACCCCACCGCGAGCATCGTGCCGGTCGTCGCCGCTTTTTCCATGAGGCCCTGGCATTTGAATCATCGCCTCTTCACATCGCTCGGCGCGCTCGGCGATCCGCTCGTCATCGCGTTGATTCTCATCGGCATTTTTTTCCTCGCGCTTGAAGTCGCTGCGCTCGCCACCGGCATCGTCCTCACGCGCACCATCACCATCGCCGTCGATGATCTCTATGAAGCCACTCGCCATGTCCGCCAGGCCGATTTTCGCCATCGCATTCATGTGCGCAACCGCGACCAGCTCGGCGTCCTCGCCGAATCCTTCAACGCCATGACCGGCTCCATCGCGGAGCTGATCGAAGAGCAGCGCATCCGTTACCGCTTGGAAAACGAGCTGTCCATCGCCCGCGAAGTGCAAACCCAGCTTTTCCCCCGCGAGCTTCCCTCGTTCTCCGGCCTCGAGCTCGCCGCCGTCTGCCGCGCCGCCCGCGTCGTTTCCGGCGACTACTACGATTTCCTGAAGCTCGGAGAGTCCAAGCTTGGCTTGGCCATCGCCGACATCAGCGGCAAGGGCATCTCCGCCGCGCTTCTGATGGCCAGTTTGCAAGCGGCTCTGCGCGGCCAGGCCATCCTCGACGGCCATCGCTCCACCGCCGATGTCGTCGCCACTCTCAATCGCCACCTTTTCCTGAACACTTCCGACGACCGCTACGCCACTCTCTTCTACGCCGAATACGACGCTCTCTCCCGCACTCTTCGCTACACCAACGCCGGCCATTGCGCGCCCTTTTTTGTCTCTGGCGGAAATGTGAAGAAACTCGACGAAGGCGGCACTGTCGTCGGCCTCTTCGATCACGCCGACTACCAGCAGGGAACCATCCAAGCGGATCCCGGTGGATTGCTTGTCGCCTTCAGTGACGGCTTGCTCGAGCCCGAAAACGTCTACGGCGAAGAATTCGGTACCGCACGCCTTGCCAGCGAAGTACTTCGCCTGCGCGACATTCCCGCCGAGCGCCTCGCCGAAGGCTTGCTCTCCTCCGTCGAGCAGTGGGCCGGCACTCCCGAGCAAGCCGACGACATGACCGTTATTGTCGCCCGCTTCCGCTGATAAGCTTTTGGTTTCTATCCCGTTTGCTGGAGTGAATTTTGCGAAACGTACGCAGGGCCTTCGCGCACCGAAGCCTGCCTGCCACCGAAAGATCTCGCTGTGGCTTTTCGGTTTTCTCTAACCTCTAACCTCTAACCTCTAACCTCTAACCTCTAACCTCTAACCTCTAACCTCTAACCTCTAACCTCTAACCTCTAACCTCTAACCTCTAACCTCTAACC